>JALEJP010000054.1 GCA_022769625.1 Lachnospiraceae bacterium
TGTAGGTGTGGATTTGGAAGACTGTCCACCTGTGTTGGAGTAAACTTCTGTATCGAATACCATGATGTTGATGTCTTTACCACTTGCCAGTACGTGGTCTACGCCACCGAAACCGATATCGTAAGCCCATCCGTCACCACCGAAGATCCACTGGGATTTCTTAGCCAGGAAGTCTTTGTTCTTAACGATATCTTTGCAGATCTCGCAGTCACAGCCATCCAGAGCAGCTACCAGTTTATCTGTAGCAGCGCCGTTTGTAGCACCTACATTGTAGGTATCCAGCCATCCCTGGCAAGCTGCTTTTACTTCATCAGAAGCCTTGTCGCTTGCAGCAACAGCCTCAACCTTAGCTTTCAGACCATCACGGATTGCTCTCTGAGCCAGAAGCATACCATAACCGAACTCTGCGTTGTCCTCGAACAGTGAGTTGCCCCATGCAGGACCCTGTCCTTTTGCATTTACAGTGTACGGTGTGGACGGTGAAGAGTTACCCCAGATAGAGGAGCATCCGGTTGCGTTTGCAATGTACATTCTGTCACCAAACAGCTGGGTGATCAGTTTTGCATAAGGTGTCTCACCACAGCCTGCACATGCGCCTGAGAACTCAAGCAGCGGCTGTTTGAACTGAGAACCTTTTACAGTATTCTCTTTAAATTTCTCGATTACGTCTTCTTTGATCGGAAGCTCTACTGCATAGTCAAAGTATTTCTGTTCGCCTGCGTTTGCTTCCATGTTTTCCATAGCCAGTGCCTTTGCACCCTTCTTGCCCGGGCAGACATTTGCACAGGAACCGCAGCCTGTACAGTCATATGCAGATACAACCATAGCAAACTTGTAATCCTTCATGCCTGTCATCGGCAGCATCTTCATGCCTTCCGGAGCAGCTGCAGCCTCAGCCTCAGAGAGAGCTACCGGACGGATAACTGCGTGCGGGCAGACATAAGAACAACGGTTACACTGGATACAGTTTTCCGGATTCCATACAGGAACGTTTACAGCGATACCACGTTTCTCAAATGCAGCAGCACCGGATGGTGTGGTACCATCTACGTAATCCTTGAATGCAGATACCGGAAGTGTATTACCTTCCTGAGCATTTACTTTGCTCTGGATATTGTTAACGAAATCTACAACATCCTGTCTTGCGCCTGCAGCAACCTTGGTATCCAGTCCTTCGTCCTGTGCATCTTTCCAGCTTTCCGGAACCTGAACTTCAACTACCTGTTTTGCACCGGCATCAATAGCTGCCCAGTTCTTCTGAACAACATCATCACCTTTACGTCCGTATGTAGCCTTAGCTGCTGCCTTCATCAGCTCGTTTGCCTTATCCTCCGGGATAATGTTAGCCAGCTTGAAGAATGCGGACTGCAGAATCGTGTTGATACGTGTCGGGCCCATGCCGGTCTCGATACCGATCTTAACACCGTCGATGATGTAGAATTTGATGTTGTGGTTTGCAATATATGCTTTCACCTGGCCAGGAAGATGTTTCTCAAGACCTTCCATATCCCATGGGCAGTTCAGCAGGAAAGTACCGCCGTCTACCAGTTCCTGAACCATGTTGTATTTTCTTACATAAGAAGGATTATGGCATGCAACAAAGTCAGCTTTCTTGATCAGGTAGGTAGATTTGATCGGTTTCTTACCGAAACGCAGGTGAGACATGGTAACACCGCCGGATTTCTTTGAGTCATAATCAAAGTAAGCCTGAGCGTACATATCTGTGTTATCACCGATGATCTTGATGGAGTTCTTGTTTGCACCTACGGTACCGTCTGCGCCCAGACCCCAGAACTTGCAGTTGATGGTTCCTTCCGGAGTTGTGATCAGCTGCTCGCCCAGCGGCAGAGACAGGTTGGTAACGTCATCTTCGATACCCAGTGTGAAGAATTTCTTTTCTGTGTTGTTGTATACGGCAACGATCTGAGTCGGTGTCGTGTCTTTGGAACCAAGACCATAACGACCGGACAGGATCGGAACGGAATCGAATTTGGAGCCCTTCAGAGCTGCTACAACATCCAGGTACAGCGGTTCGCCCATAGCGCCCGGCTCTTTTGTTCTGTCCAGAACGGTAATGGTCTTAACTGTCTCAGGAATCGCTGCGATCAGTGCTTCTGCGCAGAACGGTCTGTACAGACGTACCTTTACAACGCCGACCTTCTCGCCAGCTGCCATCAGGTAATCGATGGTCTCTTCGATGGTGTCATTTACGGAACCCATAGCTACGATGACCTTCTCAGCATCTGCAGCTCCGTAGTAGTTGAACAGTTTGTAATCGGTACCGATCTTCTCATTTACCTTGTCCATGTACTCCTGAACGATAGCCGGCATAGCATCGTAGTACGGATTACATGCCTCTCTTGCCTGGAAGAAGATATCCGGGTTCTGTGCAGAACCTCTCTGGCACGGATGGTTCGGGTTCAGAGCATGTTTACGGAATGCGTCAATGGCATCCATATCTGCCATATCTTTCAGATCTTCGTAATCCCATGTCTCGATCTTCTGGATCTCATGAGAAGTACGGAAACCGGCGAAGAAGTTAATAAACGGAATACGACCTTTGATAGCTGCCAGATGTGCAACCGGTGTCAGGTCCATAACTTCCTGAACGCTGGACTCGCACAGCATAGCGCATCCTGTCTGACGACAGGCATAAACATCAGAATGGTCACCAAAAATAGAAAGTGCATGGCTTGCCAGTGCACGTGCGGATACGTTAAATACGCCCGGCAGCTGCTCGCCTGCGATTTTATACAGGTTAGGAATCATCAGCAGAAGACCCTGAGAAGCTGTGTAAGTTGTTGTCAGAGCACCTGCTGCCAGAGAACCATGTACAGTACCTGCTGCACCTGCCTCGGACTGCATCTCAGTTACCTGAACTTCCTGTCCGAAGATGTTCTTTCTTCCCTGGGTAGCCCACTCATCTGTAGCTTCCGCCATAACAGATGACGGTGTGATAGGATAGATTGCGGCAACTTCTGTAAATGCATAGGATGCATGAGCTGCTGCATGGTTACCATCCATGGTCTTCATTTTTCTAGCCATTTTTGTTATACCTCCTTATGATTTGGAGCTCCTTTTTGCGGAGCTCATTTAGTATCTTAAATTGATAAAGACTCACATGTAGTTATCATAACACATTGCGAAAAAAAAGTCCATTTCCTATCTGCCGGAAATGGACTTTTTCTTGTATTTTTCGCTGTACACGGTCACTGGTTTTTCAGTTTTCTTATACCTTTTTGCCAGTTTTCAAAGGAACACAGCCCCTGCTTATACCAGCGGCAGGTGCTGCAGGATGCAAGAAACGCTTCCCTTGTCAGCTTTTGCCCGGCACATGCAAGCAGCTCATAAAAGTCATATTCCGACCCGGCGCAAAGCCCCAATGCCTCCAGAAGCATCTCATCCTTTCCGGAAACCGTCTCCTTGTGCTCCTGGTCCTTTCCCTCCGGACGACATTCTCCCTTTTCGGAGCGATTCGGACATTTGGCGCAGATATCATCGGTGCTGGCTGTCAGCACAATCTTCTGCGGATCACGGCACATTTTTCCGATACACGCCTCCATATTGCTGCAGAATGCATCGCTGTAGCCATATCCCTGAAACAGCGGTACACACAGCAGATGGTGAGCCCTAAGCTTTCTCTGCATAGGTCAGTACATTGGCGGCACGCAGCGATTTTTTCAGAACCTCACCCACCACGTAAGCCAGAACGACAGAAATCACATCTTTGATCAGATACGGCACAGACACAAGCAGGGCACTCTCCAGAAGAGACATATTCATAAGCAGTGCAAACTGCAGCGCTCCGAAAAAGTGGCAGATCAGAAGTCCGGCAAGTGACAGCACCGCTGTCAATACTCTGTTTTTCTTGTCTGCTCCCAGGCCGCACAGTGCAGCCATAAAGATAAACCCGTAAATAAATCCACCTGTCTTACCGAAAAGGATCCCCAGTCCACCGGAAAATCCGGAAAATACCGGGACACCCACTGCGCCAAGCAGAACATAGATGACAGCCGCCATTCCACCCATCTTCCATCCCAGCACAAATCCGGTCAGCGCAACTGCAAACGTCTGCAGTGTCACCGGCACGCCGGACGGCATCGGAATCGAAATCTGTGACAGTACTGCAAGAACCGCCGCAAACATACCTGTCATGATCATATTTTTTGTCTTTGTTGTTTTGTCCATAATCTCCTCCGTCTCTGTTCACCTGCATGGCAGGCTGCAACTCTTTTGTTGTTTATAATTGTCAACTTTCCTTCGCTTTTCCAGTTAACAATCGTATTATAAAAAAGAGGCCAACAATTGTCAACCTCTTTTTTATAATGGTTTACTTTTAGTTCTCCCAACCTTTGCACACATCAATCCACTGGATTGCTTTTGAAGTCTTTTCCAGCTCCTCGCAGGTGAGCTTTACTGCACTGTTTGCCGTACCAGCCGCCGGAAAGACCGTTTCAAAACGTTTCATGGAGACATCCAGATAAACCGGAAGTCCCTCCGGATTGTCAAACGGACACACACCGCCCACTGCATATCCGGTAAATTTTAATGCCTCCTCCGCAGACAGCATGGTTGCCTTTTTGTGAAAGAAATCCTTAAATTTCCGGTTGTCGATTTTGGTATCTCCTGCTGTTACCACCAGAACGGCTCCCTCATCATTTTTAAAGGACATGGACTTTGCGATCCGCGCCGGCTCCACGCCCACCGCCTCTGCTGCCAGCTCTACGGTAGCGCTGGATACGTCAAATTCCATGACCCGATCCTCCAGATTGAATTTTTTCAGATAATCTCTGACCTTTTGTGTAGACATTTCCTGCTTTTCTCCTATTTTACCGTTATCTTTAGTCTTGCCTTTTTTCCATTATAAAGCTTTACCGTGATGACTGCCTTTCCCTTTTTTCCTGCCTTCACTTTCCCTGATGCACTCACGGAAGCCACCTTTTTGTTGCTGCTTATGTATTTTCTGCTGTAGCTTGCCGTTTTGGCAGGCAGAGTAACTTTGATCTGAAAGCTCTTCCCTGTTTTCAGAGTTTTGGCGGCAGCATTCAATTTTAACTTTGCAGGGGCATTGCGCACGGTGACCTTCACGCGGCAGGTCTTTCCATTTGGTGTCTGCAGCGTAATCACCGTATTTCCCGCCTTTTTGGCATTTACAGTCCCGTCTGCCCGCACTGCGGCGACCGAAGCTTTGCTGGAATGATAGGTTACTGTCCCGCCGGATGCCTGTTCCGGCGTAAAGACAGGCAAAAGTCTGACTTTTTCCTTTTTGCCGATGACGATCCGGGTGACTCCTTTTTTCGATCCCGCAAAGACCGAAACACATTCCGCCTGGATACTCTTTACCGCAGCCTGTCCGGTCTGTGTATCTCCTGAACCGGCGGTGCTTTCCGTCTCCGTCTCACCTTCGCCGGTTGTATCAGTCTGTTGTTCACTTTCCCCCGAAGACTCTGTGGGCTTCTCACTCTCCCCATCCCCTGTCTCCGGATCTTTCCCGCAGCAAACCTGCACTTCTCTCTGCTGTTCGATGCTTCCCGACGCATCCTCCGCCGTTACCCTGACCGTATAAGTTCCGGACGGCACCGGCGTTCCCTCATCGGAGCATCCGTTCCAGTAAAATCTGCGCATACAACGGTAGGTTTTTGTAAGCCCAATGGTAATCACCTGTGCCGTCTCCTGAACTCCAAGCGTCCGCACCAGATTTCCCCTGCCGTCGTAAATCCGGCAGTCAAGCCCGGGCAGTGCCAGAGTCTCTTTGGAATAGATGCCAAAATCTGCCATGATCTCCCATTCTTCCCCGGACTGCACACAGTATCTTTCCGAAGCCTCAAGCTTCAGATTCTGCAAAAGCGAATCCGCTGCACTGGCTATGGAAAACGGCACCATATATAAAATCTGGCTGCCGGATGGACGGATCAGGCACCCGTAAAATCCGGTCTTAAGCCCTTCCCCGTAATCCTTCACCAGAAAACGGAAGCTGCCCTCTCCTTTTTTCAGATTGATTCCCCGAAATTCTGCCTGTTTCCAGGGATAGCCGGAAATGGACAGGGTCGGAAGCCCGCTTTTATCCGTCAGACGCATAAGCAGGTTCTGAATCTCCCACACTTCATCGGAATAATAATAGGCAAGATCTGCCGTGGTATCTTCTCTGGCATAATAATCAATTTCCACCTGAGCCGTGCCATCGGTATCATAAAGGACCGCTGCCTTCCCAAATGCAGCTGCCGCCGGCTCATCCCTCACCGGCAAAAAACATTCTTCATTGTCCGCCGGATACATGCGCAGATGATTTGCCACGCAGCAGTTCTCAATGAACCGGCCGATTTCAGAAAAACTGATCTTTCCGTCTCCATTAAAATCTGCAGGCGACACGCCCAGATCATACTGGGATTTCTCTGTGGCCGCAGTTACCTTCATGGCATCGATTCCCGACCCGTACACCAGAGAAGAAGTAAACATCCCCACTGCCGGTGTACTGCCGTTCTCCATGGTCTGATTGGAAACCTCCTCTTCAGAAGCAGCCAAAAGCATACGGAAGCGGCTGTTATTCAAAACCGTGCGGTATTGCCGGTCTGTGGCAGCCGCATCCTCGAAACGCTCTGCAAAATCAGCGGCAAACTCCTCCGCCGTGGTCTGTACCGTATCCTGTTCTCCCATACTGAGCTCTGTCTGTTTGCTGAAGCATCCGCTGTAACAGCAGTCCATGATAATCACGTTTGTACCGCAGATCCCGTCAAAGCAGTCATACAGTTCCTCCGGTGTGAGTACCGTACCCTGCTCCAGATATAACCCGTTCTCCTGGCCGTGTCCGGAATAATAAAAATAGTTGATATCCTCCCAGGTGGAATCGCAAAAGGCGGTCTGTATCTCATTTTTCAGACCACTTTTTGTCGTCACGCCCGTTTTATCCCGTACCGTAACTGTTATATTTTCCTCCCCGTATGCTTTCTCCAGCATACGTTTCACATTTTCCCCGTCATTCTCCGGTCCCGGTGTCAGATCGATGGATGTCCCCTGATAATCACCCCTGGTAACCAGAAGCGCACGGAACGTCTGCCCTTCCGATGCCTGCACGCGGATCTCTCTTCCCGGTGCCAGCAAAAGCAGCAGAAAAGCAGCCATCAGGACAGACCGGAATCTGTACTTTCTTTTTTCTGTCATACATCGCCCCCTGAACTTTTTCTCCATTATAACCATCTGATGACCTTTTTGGCAACACCAGAAAGAAAAATCCGGCATTTCTCTGAAGACCAACAGAAAAAATACCGGATTTCGCTACTGTTTCGTTTAATACTGCCCTGATCAGGAGAAGCGCAGCGCATCGATGGGATGTTTTCTGGCCGCTTTGTTTGCCGGATAAATGCCAAATGCAACACCGATAAACGCGGAGAAGCCCACAGCCACAGCCACTACCTGCGGTGAAATGGAAAAACTCATATCTGTCACAAAAAAGCTTACGATTTTCAGGATCACGGCAGACAATCCCAGCCCGATCAGACATCCCATCAGGCTGATCATCAGTGCCTCAATGAGGAACTGTGCCATAATACTGCCCCGTCCGGCCCCGATGGCCTTGCGGATACCGATTTCTTTCGTTCTCTCGGTGACGGACACCAGCATGATATTCATAATCCCGATTCCGCCCACCACAAGAGAGATGGCAGCAATACCGCCAAGCATCCAGGCCAGTGTATTGGTCACGCTCTGCATGGTTTCCATGACTGCTGACTGATTGACTATGGTAAACGCCTCCTCATCGTTTCCGAACCGTTCCAGCATCTTCTGCGTAAGGGTATTCTCCGCTGCATCCATGCTTTTTTCATCTGCCGAGGCTGCATAGAAGCTGGTCACGTAGAGCACATTATCAGCCAGACGCGTCAGCGAGGTATAAGGAATGTATGCTTCCAGCCGCTCATTGCTTTCCGACGAAAGTGAATTTTCCTCTTCTTTCAGTACCCCTACGATCTCATATTTTTTTCCATTCAGCGCAATGCTCTCCCCCACACAGCTGGTGCGCCCAATCAGCTGTGTGGCAGCATAGGCATTTAACACTACAACATACGTATTATTATCTACGTCCGATTTTTTCAGCCAGCGTCCAAAAGCAAGCTCCAGCCCCTGAATATCATAATAAGGACCGGTGGTTCCATACGCCGTCGCATCTTCGCTGGTATAACCACTTTTTGCCGTGACACTTGCCTGAGCGATCGGCGCCGCCATACTGATATTCGTTTCATCCACAAAATCAGAAAGTTCTGACAGACGAAGGGGATTTTCTTTGTCATCCTGGATCGTCACGGTCAACAGGTTGTTTCCCATGGAGGAAATGGCATCGGTAACCGAACCCGTTGCCCCGTTTGCGATGGAAACCAGTACGATCAGCGAGGCCACACCGATAATAATACCAAGCATGGTCAGAAATGATCGCATTTTGTTGGAAGCAATGGAACTCCAGGCCATTTTGATCGACTGAACTATCATTCCGCCACCTCCCTGACATGTCCGTCAAAAATCGCAATCCTGCGTTCTGCCTGCTGTGCAATCTTTTCATCGTGTGTGATCAGCACGATCGTGTTGCCCTGATCATGAAGTTCATGAAACAGACGCATGATCTCTTCCCCCGTCCTGGAATCCAGATTTCCCGTAGGCTCATCTGCCAGAAACAGGGACGGTTCTGTCACCAGTGCTCTGGCAATGGCCACTCTCTGCTGCTGTCCTCCGGACAGCTCTGAGGGCTTATGTCTGCTCCGTTTTCCAAGCTCCACACGTTCCAGGGCTTCTTTTACTCTTCTTTTTCGCTCAGCAGACGAAACGCCCTGGTAGATCAGCGGCAGCTCTACATTCTCCTCCGCAGACATTTTCTGGATCAGATTAAAATTCTGAAAAATAAACCCGATTTTATGGTTGCGGATTCTGGCAAGTTCCCGCTCGGAATACTGCTCAATGGACTGGCCATCCAGAATATACTCTCCTTCGTCTGCTACATCCAGACACCCGATAATATTCATGAGCGTAGATTTGCCGCTCCCGGAAGGACCCACAATCCCTACAAATTCTCCCTGTTCAATCTGCATACAGGCATGATCCAGTGCGCGCACTTCCTCCCCGCCCACATGGTAAATCTTCGATACATCACGAAAGGTAATCATATTCTTCACCGCCTTACTGAGCCGGCGGCATCATATTACCCCGGTTGCCGCCACTTCCCATGTTGGGCATGGTACCCTTATTGAAGCCTCCCTGATCAAAACCTCCTCTGCCAAAGCCTGTCGTTGTGCTTTCATTCTTCACTCTCGTGTAATAGACCGTATCTCCTTCGGAAAGTCCGCTTATGATCTCCACGCGGGAACCGTCGGAAAGACCTGTTTCCACCTCAACCTCACCGGAAAGTGTACCATCCTCTTCCTGGCTGGTGTACACAAAAGTGGTTTCTCCCTTTTCCTGAAGTGCAATGGAAGGAAGCAGCAGAATATCCTGTTTCTCCTCCACCTTTATCGTCGCAGAGGCATTCATACCTACGCGCATATTTTCATCCCGCGGCACCTGGATCTCCACCGTATATTTCGCCATGCCGCCGCTTACACTGGCCGTGTCCGAAATAGACGTAATGGTACCGGTAAAGGTCTGATCCTCCAGCGCGTCAAAGGTAATATCTGCACTCTGGCCTTTTTCCACCGACAGAATATCCAGCTCATCCACACTGATCGACAGGGTCATACTCTCATCCGGAGATACCGTAAAAGCCACAACCTGATTACCGGCCGTGCTGTCCGTACTTTCGGATGAAGAAGAAGCAGAGGTGCTCACAAGACTTCCGGAAACAGAGCCTGTGCCGGAGCTTCCACCCTGGCTTCCGCCGGAAACACTGACTCCGGCCGAACCGCTTCCGGAGCCGCCATTTCCGGCACCGTTTTCTGTCGTTCCGCCGTTATTACCCATTGCAGTACTTCCGTTTTCCGCACTTTCTCCATTATTTCCGCCTGATCCGTTATTTCCGTCGCCCGTCTGGCTGCCGCCGGCTCCATTTTCCTCCTCTTTTGTTTTCTCAAAAATCATCTGATATTTCAGAACCGTATCACTCACCGTCACACCAGAGATGGCCGCACCGGTCTGGGAAAGTGCAATGTCCGCCGGAAACACATACTGACACCCTTCACCCGTTTTCGCACGCAGTGTGATTTCTGCGCAGTAGGAAACTCCAGGCAAAAAGCTGTCCGTCACATCACGCCATGTGATCTCACCCGTATAATAATCCGTCTCTTCTATTGTTTCCTGTGGTTTCTGTCCTGTTACCGGAGCAATCACGATATCTTTGATACTTTTCACCGAAATTCGTTCCGTCTCCGGCTGTGTTTCGGTCTGTGTCTCGCTTTCAGTCTGTGTCTCGCTTTCTTTCTCTGTCTCTTCTTTTTCCTCGCTTTCCTGCTCCGATTCTGCCGAAGTTCGCTTTACGGAAGCTGTCCGGATAAGAGCGGCAGCAGACACTGCTGTGTTTTCCTTACTCTTTGCACTGCTGACCGCCGCCACAACACTGACCCCATTGCTGCTTGCGGCCGATGCCGTCTGATTACTTGCTCCCGCACTGCCGCCATTTCCGACGGAACCAGATCCTGTGCTGCCCGAAGCCGTACTGGATGATACATTAACATCCTGGATCGTGCCGTCAAACTCTGCCGTCACCGTATTGGTTGCTGCCACGGATGATAATTCAGCCAGATACTCTGCCAGCTCTTTTCGCTCAGCGACAAGTCCTAAGTATTCAGCAGACTCCGATACATCCTCCAGAACAATCAGCTGATCTCCGGCATCCACCTCATCTCCTTCCGAAACGCAGATCTCACTGATCGTACCCTGTGCACCGGTCACTGCAATCTCTGTTTCCGAATCGTCGTCCATCACAAGAATCATCAGTGCACCTTTTTTTGCCATGATATCACTGACTTTTTTCTCTTCTTTTGCGTAAATCGTCTTAACCGTACCGGAAACTCCGGCTGAAACAGAAGAGGATGCTGTGTCATCTCTTGCCTCCTCAATCTCCTCATCCAGCGTTTCGATTTCTTCCTGTACCTCAAGCATGGCCTGCTTTACGGAAGCTGCATCCAGCATAGCCAGTACATCTCCCTTTTTGACATGATCCCCGCTCTCTGCCAGTACACTCTCCACTTTGACTCCCGTTGGAATCATCACATCCTCTGCACTCTGCCCGGTCAGATTTCCGGTTCCGACAACGGTCGTAGAAATATCACCTTTCTCCACTACTGCTGACTGTGCCGCCATATCTTCTGCCATTGCCTGAAGTGAATGACTGCGAAAGCGAAAAAAGGCGCCGCACGCTGCACCTCCAATCAAAACAACCGATAACCCCAATGCAATCCATTTTTTTCTTCCGGAATGTTTTTTC
The DNA here is from genome assembly GCA_022769625.1 of Lachnospiraceae bacterium. Lineage (GTDB taxonomy): Bacteria > Bacillota > Clostridia > Lachnospirales > Lachnospiraceae > Hominisplanchenecus. Next base: position 11,399 of record JALEJP010000054.1, read on the forward strand.
AGTTTTCCACCCGAAACCTTTCCAAAATGGCGAACCCACTTTTTGTTTTTCATCTTAACCTCCTGTTTCCTGCGCAGCCTGATTTTGCGCACCAGTTCTATTACTTCTCTTTGAAACAGTTTATCGGACGGATGTGTCAAAAATTTGGACGGAAGCTGAAATTAAACTGAAACTCCCAAGGATTGCCTGCTGCAAGAGTATGATGTCTATATTTCCCGTCGCCAAAAAAGCAGACCCCTTTCGGAGTCTGCTTTTCCTTGCACGTATCATACGGATATCATCCCGGAGAGGATCCTGTCTCTCCTTTGGAACATCATTACAGGTTCTCTTTGAAGAATGTCTCCATCGCTGCTGCTGCTGCCTCTTCATCGCCGCCTTCGCAGGTAACGGTAACTTCTGCGCCCTGTTTTACGCCCATGCTCATGATTGCCATGATTCTCTTTACGTCAGCCTCTTTGCCGTTGCTGCTGATCTTGATCACGGTATCCTTATAAGCTGCTGCTGCCTTAACCAGCAGACCAGCCGGTCTTGCATGAATACCCATTGCATCCTGAATCGTGTAAGTAAACTGTTTCATCACAAATCCCACCTTTTCGTTATAAAATGCTTTCAGTGTCTCAATCATACCAAAAAAGAGCCTGAAAGTCAATCATACATAGAAATTATGCACAAAAAACCGAATATTTCGATTTACTTTTTGAGGAATACCGGATTTTTTCATTCCGGGAGATTCTATGGTTTATTCCTCGGCTTCTTCTGTCTCCTGCCCCTTCGCTGATTTTGCTTTTTTCCCGGTGCTTCCATAGCCATAACGGCCATAACTGCCGTAGCGGCCATATCTGCCATAACCGTAGCCATAGCGGCCGTAGCCATAGTCGTTTCCGTAACCATAGCCCGTAATTCCCACCTCTGCCGCATTGAGGACACATCCCATGATCGGGATGCCGGTATCGGAAAGGCTCTCAATGCCTTCCAGAATCTCATCCACCTTCGCATAGTCCTGACGCACGACAAACAACGCCCCATCCACATACTGGGAAATGACAGCCGCATCGGAAAGGATAGCACTGGGCGGAGTATCAACGATCACATACTCTGCCTCTGTCTTAAGCTCCTTCATAATATCCTTCACACTCTTTGCATTCAAAAGACGCTGGGTATTCATGATCGGACGTCCTCCTGTGATCACACGCAGCCCGGTATCCAGATAGTTTACCTCCGCCTCCCGAAACGTAGCACAGCCTGTGAGAACATCATAGAAACTATACTCTCCATTCTCTATTCCAAGGGTTGGTGCCACTGCCGGCTTTCTCAGGTCTCCGTCCACCAGCAGCACTGAATGTCCCCTTTTCACCAGACCAAGGGCAAGGTTGCAGGCAACTGTCGTCTTTCCTTCACCTGCAATGGCACTTGTCACCAGAAAACTGCCGATATTCTTATCCTTCAGGGTTCGTTCCAGACGTGTGCGTGTTGTCCTGTTTGCCTCAAGAAATGCCCAGGGAATCATTTCATTGTCGATCATAACACGTGGCTTTTTCACCTTGCCGCGTTTTTTAAACCGTGCTCTGGGAAGTACACCCAGACAGCTGATATTCAAAAACTTCTTCAGTTCCTCTTTCTTTTTAATGGTATTTCGCGTCAGCGCATAGATCAGAACCAGAATCAGTGTCAATATAATGCCCACCATGGCTCCTTTTAATGCAGTACGCTTAAAATTATACGGATTATCCGGTCCGATGGGTACCCCGGACTCATCCATGAGACTCATGTTGACCTCTCCGATCACAGGAGCTGCCACGGTGGGGTAATTGTCAATCACTGCCATCAGAAGATCATAGGCTGTCTGGGGAGAACCGGCTTTTGCCTTCACACTGATCAGATTGGTTCCCTCCATAACCTCCGAGGAGATACTTCCCGGAACCTGTTCCATACCCATATCCTCCGCGACCAGCTGCTGCAGTACATCACTGGATAATATATATGGAAAAATCGTTCCGATCTGTTCCGCCGCCTTCTGGTTATAAGAATCGCTGTAATTATACATATCCTCGCTGGTTACAATATAAGTGGCATACGCTGTATAAACCGGAGAATACGCTCTTCTTTCTTTAAAATAGAAAAGCGAAGCACAGATGCTGGCCAGCACGAAAAACAGCCACCAGAATTTGACAAGCCCTTTCCAGAGATCATCCACAATCGTACTGATATCAATCAGCTCTTCATTTCTACTCTCTTTTGTCTCACTGCTCATAATGACCTCCATAACTGTAACCATATCCATAGCCATAAGAACCTGCCGATTTCAGGATTCCAACATGGGCATTGTTGTAGACACATCCAAGATTCTTTTTCCGGTCTCCGTTTAACGTATCGATGGCATCATTCAGGTCTTTTGCCTCCACGGTGTGCTCCTCCACCACAAGAAGCGTCGCATCCACCATCTGGGTAATTTCCTCTGCATCTGCCACCAGTGCAAGCGGAGAGGTATCGAGAATAATATAATCCATACTTTCGCGGAAATAATCAATAATCTTCTGCAGCATACCGGACAGGATCATCTCCGTGGAGTTTTCGAATGCCACCGTATTCAGGATCGTATACAGATTACTTCCAGGCGCCTTATGAATCAGGTCGTTGGCAAATCCTTTTCCGTTGAGCACATTGCCCAGATCATCAATCCGGACATCCTGCATCTCCAGCACTTTATACTGGGAAGGCTTACGGAAATCGCAGTCGATTAACAGCACACGCTCCGCCTCCTGAGCCAGTGCAAGACCCAGATTTGCCGCAACCGTTGATTTTCCTTCATTTTCCAGTACACTGGTCACAAGTAAAGTCTTTGCACCTTTTTCATCCATCTTGTTTTTCACATGGCGTGCCAGCTTTCTGGCCGATTCCACATAGCGAAAGCTGCAGGTGGGATTGGTGATCAGGATTCCTTTTTTATTTTTCCGGATCCAGGAGCCAAGCGTTTTATACTTGCGCTCATGCCAGAGTGTACCCAGATTTTTCGCATCCAGCTTTCTGGTAATGTCTTTTTCGCTGCGTATGGTATCGCGCATATAAGAGAAAACCGCAATCAGCAGACAAAGTGCCGCTGCCGTATAGAAAAAGGCCTTTTTCATTGCATCTCCGGCATTTAAGGGATAATCGGGAGATACCGGAATCTCGGGTGCCTGCAGCGTCTCCAGGATCGCATCTCCCACCATGTAATCCGAAACCACGCCATAATTACGCATGATGGAATTGATCAGTTTAAAACACATACCCGGGGAATAGGACGTCACCTTCAGCGAGATCAGATTGGTCTCAGGAATCACCTCCGCCGTGGCGCTTCCCTGGAAGAAAGAAAGTCCAACCTCCTGGGCCACCTTTTTCTGAAGAAGATTGCTGTTTAAGATCTGTTCAAATTTGGTTGCCATGGTCTCCGCAGAATACTGATTGTCATAAATCGTACTCTGGGTTCCACGTTTCGTGACGTACAGAGTAGCCTGGGTCGTATAGGTGGGCTGATATCTCTCCGTCACCACCACCCTGGTCAAAAGCGCTGCCGCAATGCAGAAAAACAGAATAGTCATCCATTCATGGCAGATATCTGTTACGATACTGTACAGGTCAATATTCCATTCATCACGCGGAGCGTACTCATTTTTATTCTCTGCCATTATGACTCCTCCTTTTCTGACGATTCCGTATCGGTTTCCTGTGTCTCCTCAACCACCACGATCAGACGTGTCTTTCCTTTGCTGCCCTCCAGACCCGACATGGTGTATGTGATCTCATAAACCCCGGCTTTGTCGTAATTCACCTTGTCATCGATCTCGATCCTTGATCTGCTGATGGTGTGATAGTTCCGGGCATTTTCTGTCCCGTAGGTCTCTTCTCCGTCCGTCAGGGCATATTCCTGATCCCCGATCGTGACGTTCTGCAGATAGGAAGAAGTATCCAGCTTCTCTCCTGTTTTCGTATACACGATATAATCTGTCAGCCCGATCTTTGGGCGTGAAGCGTAATCTGAACGTTCGCACATTTCCACCGTTACCGGCAGGGTCACCATATCTCCGCAGCTGTTTGTCACCTGCAGTTTGATGCTGTACTCCCCTGCCACACCCGTATAAATCACAGAATCGGAAGATATTTTGATCTTGTCAGAAATATCACCGTCGATGCAGTCCTTTGCCCGCATTCCTTCCATGATCTCATCTGTGCCTACGATAAAGCAGAGCGGTTCCGTGAGCTGAAACCGCGGTGAGGTATAATCCGTGTAAACAATCTGCCGGAACGCCTTTGTCACATGATTATCCGAATCAAATGCCACATACGAGATCAGTCTGCGGCCTTTATCCAGGAAAGTTGAGATATTCTCGATTACGATGGAATTGGTCACATCTCCATCCTTTTCATCCCATGCAGTCACACCCTGCATCAGCTCCTTGTCGGATGCCTTAACACTCACATGGATCAGTGTCTCATCCATGGAGATCTGAGGTCCCAGCTTATCCGTTCCTCTGCTCCATTTGAATTCATATCCGACGCATACAACGATGGATAGGATCAATAAGATGATACTAAATATTTTCAGTCTTTTCATAATATCCTCCTGTTACTGCTTACCGGAAATACCGTTTCCGCACCGGTCTGGCTGCCGCACGCATATCCACCCTGCGGTTCTCTATCATCCTTCCGGGATTGTCTTTGAGCATCAGCCTGGCATACTCCGTTGAATAGTTTTCCTGTAAAAACAGGTATACATCCCGCATATGCGTGGTGCGCATATAAGGGGTATGCGCGTCACTGGCGACACATCCTACCAGATTATACTCCAAAAGCTCCATAGCCGCAACAAAGGGTTCTTCCCCGAATTTGCCGGCGATGCTTCCCTTATTCACCTGCGTCAGACAGCCATCCATCACCATGGAATACAGAACCTGCGGATCTCTCTGTACACAGTAATAGCGCTCCGGATGTGCGATCACTGGGATCACCTGTTCCATCTGAAGCAGTTCATTCAGATTTCTCTGCATCCTTGATGCCGAAATATCAAAAGGAAACTCCACCAGATAATACCTGGAATGGTTCAGGCCGATCACCGCTTTTTCTTTTATTTTCCGCGGAAGATCCTGGGAGTAATAAATTTCCATTCCCGGTAAAACCTCAAGGGGAATCCCCTCATCCCGGATCAGCCCGGACAGATCCGCAAATGCCCGGACCAGATCTCCTGTATTAAAATTGTCATAATATCCTTCCATATTACAGTGGGGTGTCGCCACAAGAGCCGTCACTCCGCTCTCCGCCGCCATCCGGGCCATTGCCAGAGAATCCGCCCTGCTGTCGGAACCGTCATCGATCCGCGGTATAATATGCGTATGAATATCAATCATTCCGGAACGTACCTTCCTTTCTTTCCTCACTTTCTGACAGAATCTTCTGCCAGTTTTTACACAACCGGTTACATTATACCGGATACCGGTTGAAATCAAAAGCCTGTTTGTGCTATATTTATTATCAGACAGCTGTTATTGCAGCCTCTGCATGATTCTAATATACAGGATACGAGGAGTACCATAATGAAAATCAAAAAAATTTTTTCATCAAAAATCGTTAAAATTGTGCTGGTCACACTGGCAACCGCAAATCTGGCAGCACTTTTTCTGTTTGATTACTGGCTTCCTGGTGATGTCTATGAGCCGGTTGCCCAGCCTTCGGAAGAAACCACTTCCGCATCCATCCAGTTTACCTCAGATCTTCTGAGCTACGACGGAACAGGCGATATCGCACTGATTCTGATGGACGGTGTCACAGCAGTGGATTCCGACGGCAGCGACATCACGGACCAGGTAAAGACCTCTTTTAAGGCCACCAATTTTCCAAATGAAAAGACCATTGTCTACAGCGTCAAAGCATCCGACGGTACAAAGCTCAAAGAAGAGCGAACTCTCCGTCTGGAAAACTATGACGGTCCTTTTATCACCGTCAGCAGCAATCTTCCCACGCTCAAAGAATCCGAGCTGGACGATGCCGTTTCCACTCTGTCATCTTCCGGTGCTCTGCACGCGGAAGACGGCTACGGCAACGATATCACCTCTGCTGTGAAAGTAAACTGGACTGCTGATGAAAGCAATCCCGGATCGTTTGTCTTAAATTTCACGGTGGAAAACCGTTTTTCCGACAACGCTTCCGCAAAAGCATCCGTTGAGGCAGAGCTCTCCAGTCCGATGATCGTACTGACACAGACGAAGGTTTCCATCCCGCTTAACGATGAAAATTTCAACGCCAGAGACTATATTAAAACTGCCATCGACACCGACGGCACCGTAATCGACACCGAATCCGTGGAGCTGGAAGGTTATATAGAACGGGATACCCCCGGCACCTATCCGGTAACCTACATCGTAACCGGTCCGGAATCCGGTCTCACAGCAAAAACAACCATGGACGTAACCGTCCTGGACACTCCTGCCGAAGACGACGGCGATTCCGAATAATATCAGGAAATCATCCCGTATTTTTCCAGAAGATGAATTCTCTTGTTTGCAATGGCGACACTCTCTGCCGGAGAGTTGTCGTCTTTGTTTTTTCTGCCAAGCTCCACTGCATAGCCCGCCATCCGGTGCATCCATGCCGCCGGCAGAAGAAACGGATATTTTCCAAGAAACCCATATCTGCCCTTCAGCTTCTCCGCCGATGGAAAAACTGCGCTGCGGACCGATAACTTTTTTCTTCCATCCTGCACGGCCGCCAGTGTCATGGTACTGCTGTGCAGTCTGCTCTGGCTGCTTTTTCCGTAAATCCCGGCATCCAGCAGATCTTCCAGCAGATCCTCCGGATCCGTCTGATCCCATACCTTCGCAGGCCACTGGATCTTCTTTCGATCCAGTCCGAAATAGCGGACACACAGTTCCAGAATATTCAGACAAAACAACTCGCAGCCTGCCTCGCGCAGTTTTCTCTGCACCTTAAGCCATTCGATCCGGTCACCATAGCGGTTGAGCCAGAGGGAGATATCACAGAGCTGACGGATACCGATCCCCGGTCCCACAAAATGCTTCATCAGATGAGCCAGAAGATACAGAAAATGCGTCTGCGGATCCATACCGTAGACCGGCACTCCCTCGAAACGATACACTTCACAGCGCTCAAAGCAGCCCTTTATCCAGCCTTGAAAACGATCTGTCAGCTTACCCGGATCAAACAGCTCCCGGTGTATCTCCAGATGCAGGCAGCTGCAGGTGTCCTGCATGGCAGCCACACAATCCTCCTCCCCGGATACCCGCCGAAATCCCAGTTCCATCAGAATCTCACAGCAACGTTCAAATTCGTCTCCCTGCACATACATGTCCTCATCGGCAGAAGGACGCGTGTAGGGCTTTGCATACAGCATACGGCAAAGGATTCCCTTAACCACCAAAGGCTTCAGTCCCCGTGCCACAAGCTCACGGTAGACATTTAAAAAACGATATACCTTCTGTACCTCCTGCGCCCCGTTGATCTGGGCGGATTTCTGCCAGTATTCCCGCAGGCCGGAAGGCATGCCCGCAAAGCCTTCTGACCGGTAACAGCTTTCAAAAATACCAAGATCCAGCTTATGCTGACATGCCAGTTTATAAATGTGCAGCCACTCCTCTTCCGTAAGAGGCTCCTCCTGCAGAGGCTTTCCCAAAAGCCATCCCTTTGTCATATCCAGAAAAATCAAGGATGCGTGCTCCATAATAATCCCCTTATATTCGTAATACAGAAAAATCTGCAATTCCTTACAGTATTCTGCTTTGTAATCTACAGCCTGTCAGACATTTTTCACCTGCCCGCTGCATTCTCAGGAAATTCACGCAAAAAAAGTAAGGGTGCTGCGCTTCTGCAACACCCACCACCTGTTATGCTTCTTTCCGTTTTTTATTTGCGCCTGCCGCAATACCTGCTGCGCCTGCTGCAATCAAAGCCGCATAAGCGATTTCCATGCCCTCTCCGGTCTTCGGTGATGTAGCAGATTTATTTGTATAGCCTGACTTTGTGTTCTCGCTGCCCGGGCTAACTACATTCTCAGCATTTACCGGTACACACAGCATGCATGCCATGGCCATAACGCTTAACATAACTGCCAGTCTTTTTCTCATGATAATCGTCTCCTTTTCCATTCAACTATTGGACCTGTTCTGTGTAAAACACATCCAGGATCATCTCATACAGCGCCTCTTCGTCCACATGGAATTCAGCATAGGTCTCACCCATGGTGGATTCACCGGGAACAGTCAGAATACTGCTGGCATCAAATCCTTTCTGAACCATCAGGGAGGCCAGATAAGCCACCTTCGCTGCAGATACATCGGTAACCATATAGTCTGAAGCAACATCATATAAGGTAATCGGCAATGTCATATCCTCTTTTGAAGCCTGCAGTACTTTATGTGCAAATGCACTGAGGTACTGTTTCTGACGCTCCATACGAAGATTATTGGCATCAGCCGTTGCTTCCTTTTCTTCCACCAGACGGCTTCTCACATACCACTCTGCCTGCTGTCCCCGCAGTAAAATACGCTCTCCGGCAGTCAGCGACGGGTCTTTGATCGTCAGATCCTCCAGAACCGTTACTTCCACACCTCCCACTGCATCGTTGAGCACCGGTATGGCACTCAGGTCGATCGCCGCGTAGGAATTGATCGGGATACCATAGAGCAGACGGGATACGGACCGCACCGTGTTCTCACAGCTCATCTCACGGCCATCCCCGTAGGTATAGGCCAGACAGAGCTGCAGCTTTTCCGTATTCAGATAGCTGCCTGTGTTGGAATATACGTTGACATCCACCATACTGTCTCGTGAGATACTGATGATCGTGGTCTTTCCTGTCTCTGTGTCGATCACAAGCAGAAACAGCGAATCTGCCTGTCCACTGTCTCCTGCTCCCACCGAGCCGGTGGTGTTCAGCTCCTCACGGTCAATACCCATACACAGTATGCTGGTCACTTTGTCATTATAACAATATTTTTTCCCTTTGTAAATAACGTCTCCCGTATTTTCATCTGCAATTTTTGCATCAACTTTGTCAGGTACACGGAATTCCACGTCACTTTCTTTTTTTCTGAGCAGTTCACTTTTCCCCCGGCTGCTGATCAGGGCAAAAGCTGCCACGGCCAGAAGCATCAGCGCAAGGATGACCGCCAGCAGGATCAGTATCACCTTGAGCGGGCGGATCCTCTTCTTTGGCTCCTTATCGTGCTGGCGCACATCGTGACCATAAAACCGGTTTCCTGCCGTCAGATCCGGAGACTCCTGCAGCTTTTTCTGGAGTTCCTCCTGGAGACTCTGTGAGATATCCTCCTCTTCTCCCATCCACAGCTCCCTGGTTGTTTCTTCCCCGTCACGCTCTTTCTTTTCCGGGCCAGCTGACGAAGCCTTTTCCTTTGCTTCCGGCCTGCTTTCCGCCGTTTCCGGTTCTGCTGTCTCGGCTTTCCCTGCTTGAGGAGTAGCTTCTTTTTCTTCCGGCCTGCTTTCCACCGTTTCCGGTTCTGCAGCTGCTGTTACTTCCGCTGCCTGTGCTACCTTCTCCGGTTTCTTCTGTTTGATCTGTTTTTTTGCATTATTTCGTTTTTTCATTTTTACGCAACACCGCCTGTACTAAATATCTTGCCCCGGTCTGACCTCCCATGCATGTGCTGAGTGTCAGAATCCGGTCTTTCGTTGTCACCGTCACATCTTTTCGTGTATTCTGCCCCATGGAAATACCGCCAAGTACATCCTCCAGATACTGCCGGAAAACCTCCTCATCTGAAAAATCAAAGGCATTCAGCAGATGTACGTCATCATACGAATACGCCGCAAAAACCTCATACGTCAGCCTGCGCTGCGGCGTATACACATACACATACCGGTTTTCCTCAAAAAACTCCGGATCCTCAAACAGATGAAGGTTCTGAAACATGGAACCATTGCGCATATTGTGTCCGTACATCACCGTTACCGGATCCGAAAAATCCAGTCTGTTTGCCATCTCCGTATAAATACATCCCGCGAACTCCGGTTCTCCATAAATATTGTGGCTCAGATAATAGGAATCGTCATATGTACTCTGCGCCACCGGATAATCGATCTGTGTGTCCGGTATCTCAATCCAGGCATAGATTTCCGGATTGATCTCCTGCAGTTTTTCAAAATCAATGGGGTTATCCGCCAGTTCTGTCCGGACGTCATCCGGAAGTGTCGGTGTATCTCCGTCATTCCATCCGTCAAAGGGTCTGGATTCAATTTCCTCCAGTGTGGTCTTTGCATCGGTTTCGCTTTCTGTTTCGGTCTCCTCCACTTCCTGCCGAAGCTGCTCATACTGCTTCTTTGCCTTATCATTCTCATACAATCGGAATCCGATAAAGCCTACGCATCCAATGCACACCAGAAGCGCCAGACAGAGAATGACCATCCAGAAACCGGAATTCTTCTTGTTATCCTTCATATTTATCCACTCTTTTCTGTATCTATGCCCTTATTATACTGTTTTTCCCTGCTCCGTCAACCGTTAATGTCCCAAAGCAGCGCCGGCCGATCCGGTATCCTGCACCTTTTCGGCATTAAAACTCCTTCATCATCTGCTCCAGCTGGTCCTCCGCCACAAGATCCATCCTGGTATCTTCTATTTTATATACACGGTCACACATAGTCAGCACCGTGGGTCTGTGTGTGGTCAGAATACAGGTTCGGTTCTGTTCCTTCCGCATGATATTGCGGAGCAGCTTTCGCTCAGTGGCCACATCCAGTGCCGAGGTGGCCTCATCCAGCAGCAGAACGGGTGCATCCCGCAGCAGCGCCCTTGCAATGGAAAGACGCTGATTCTGTCCTTCCGAAAAGTCATTGCCGCCCTCATTGATCCTGCTGTAGATGCCATCCGGAAGCTCCTTCACAAAATCCCAGGCACAGGCCGTGCGAAGTGCCTCCTTGATCCGGGCATCTGTCGCTTCCGGTGCCACCATACGCATATTTTCCACGATGGTTCCCGAAAAAATCGTATTTCCCTGCGGTACATAAGCCATGTATTTCCTGGTTCCGGCACAGATGGGCAGCTGGTTTCCCGCCTGATCCCGGATGCAGCACTGCCCCTGCTGCGGATTCAAAAGTCCCAGCAGGATACGGATCGTCGTCGTCTTGCCCTGTCCGGAAGGCCCCACAAGCGCGATGATTTCCCCCGGATGTGCCTCCACATTCACTCCGGATAAAACCACATCACTGGTCTGATAATGGAACCCGGTATCTTTCATACTCACGGAAATCCCCATCTCCGGATGAAAATCTGCCGTACAGGCCATATCAATATCGGCACCTTCGTTTTCCTTGGGAAGCTCTGCAATCTCCATGATACGGCCTGCTGCCGTGGTGGCGCTGATCGTACCTGGCACCATATTGACAAGGGACGAAAAGCTGGATCTCAGATACCCGGACATCTGCAAAAACAGGGTCATGGTTCCAAAGGTGATGGCGCCGCTCCAGAGGCGATAGGTTCCCCATCCAAAACAGCCAAGCGCTGTCAGCATCCCCACGATGGATATCACAGATGAGGATGCGATGGAAAATTTATTATATTCCAGTGAGGTGTCAATGTACTCCTGCTGAACCCCGGAGAGCTTCTTTTCAAAAACAGGAATCAGGTCAAAGGCCTTGATCTGCTGAATATTAAAAAAGGATTCCTGCTGAAACGCCATCAGGCTGCTGCTCATCTCCCGCATCTTTTTGCTGTAATAGCGCATCTTTCTGGTGAGTATTCTCGCAAAAATGAAGGTGACCGGTGCACTCACAAGGGCAAGCAGCGCCATCGTCGGATCATAATACAAAATCAGCACCAGTGCGCCCAGGAACTGAACTCCTTTCGTGATAAAGGAAGGAATCAGTCCGATCACATTTTCTGCAACCGTGTCCACATCCCGGCTAAAACGGTTCATAATATCCCCGCTTCGAAATCCGGACAGAGACTCCCAGTCCGTGTTCATGATCTTTTCATAAATCGCTGCCTGAATCTCACGGTTCACACGCAGCGTGATCTTCATGGAGATCCGGCTTGCCACCGCATTCACTCCAACACTGCCAAGCTGCATACCGATCATGACTGAAATGATGAGAGACAGCCGTCCCGCTTCTCCTCCCGTAACCACATCGATCAGATACTTGGACGCAACACTGGAGGCCAGACTCATAACCGTCCCAAGCACTCCCAGCACAATATAATAAAGAATCGCGCCCCAGTATTTCCTGGCAAAGCCGTACATCCATTTTGCCTCATCCACCATATCCCACAGGGAACCATCTTCTTTTTTCTTTTTTAATTTATGTAATATCTGCAGCATAACTCCATCACTTTCTATAGAAGTCCCATTTCTTTTCCTTTGTTGATCGCCTGCACCCGGCTGCTTACATCCATTTTCCGATAAATACTGTAAATATGCGTTTTCACTGTAGTCAGTTTGATGTGCATCAGCTCACTGATCTCCTGATTGCTGCACCCGTTGCTGATATGCTGAAGAATCGTGAGCTCAGTCAGTGTCAGTGTCTCCTTATTCATCTCAAACTCCGACGAAGTCTGTCTCATCTTCTTTTTGGCACAGCGCAGCAGGATGCTCTGATATCCCTCCCAGGATGCCTTCATGTTGTTGCCATAATAATACTTTTTCTTCGTCCGGACCGGATGTACCTCACCGCCCCGCAGCATCTCCTGATACTGTTCGATCAGTTCCACACCGATCTTACCATACATGCAGTAAATGCCTACATAGCGGTACTTGGTTCCCAGCGTGATGGCATGGGTCGCCATTTTCAGCGCAGCTGCCCTCTCACCCATGGAATACAGGGCCACTGCTTCCCCAAACATACACTGAGCCTGAAACTGTACAATTCCCCGCACTGCATAGTAAGCGGCAATTCTCTGAAACAGGACACGTGCCTTTTCGTATTGCTGCAGCGAAAGAGAACAGTTAGCTTTTATCATCTGCACGTAAACATTCTCCCCGGTAATCCGCTCATAAATCTTTGTATTCTCCGACTGCATCCATTGGGCCAGCTTATCCTTTGCATGATTTACCGAATAGGAATAGATTCTGCAGGCATGCACATTTCTGGCCGCGATCCCGTAGTTTTCCTTCTGCAGAATAACTGCCATCCGATGAATCATATCTTCTTCGTTTTCAAACTCGATGTTTCTGCGCTGAAATTTACACAAAATGCCCACCAGTCCCAGAAGCTCGGCATAGTTCATGTCCTCATTGACCGCCGGCATGATCTTTTTCAGAAACTCCACTGCCTGAGCCTCCCGATCCGTCTCAACCATGTAATCAATCTCCGCCAGGTCAAGGATCCGATCCACCACAGAGCCACATATTTTCCGGAACCGGCTGCGGTATTCTTTTCCTGCCTTGCTGCCGCCGGCAAACAGCAAAGTCAGATCCTTTACCCCAAGCCTGACACTTGGAATATCCGCCGTATAGGAAAAAAGTGTGATCTGACCGATCTCCGGCAGATATTCTTCCGCCGTATCCAGCCATTGCAAAATGGAAACGTCCGGATTTTCATAGAGCAGATTCAGCATCAGCTCTCCGATACGGCGGCGGTTCCCTGGCTCTGCCTGATACTGTTCTTCGAGTATATTCCAGGCATGGGCAGCCCGTTTTCTGTCGTTTTCACGAAATGCGATCCAGCCGCGCATATAGACAAATACCGGATTGCGCGTATCCGGATCAATCCCGTTCAGGCACGCTTTCAGTTCCTTGGCATTTAACATATGCAAAATACTGCGCATGTGCTGCATCAGATAATTTTCCAGTGATTTCTGTTCTCCGATCTTCAGCATGCACTGCAGTGCCTCCTTGATATAGCCATTGGCATCGTACCAGCAGCAGGCGCGTATCAGCAGTGCTCTTTCCTGGTCTGCCGTCTCTCGTTTCGCATTTCGCTGTATAAAAGAAAGCAGCATCTCCTCAATATAATAACGCTGCCCATACATGTCAAAACGTAAAAATCCTGTATTTTCCAAATGTATAAGATGCTCCGGGATATTGGAAATCTCCAGCACCTTCTCAATAAACGGAACCGTCAGACAGGAAAAATAACTGCCTTTTCGCAGAATTTCCTTCTCCGGATCCGTACAGTTTTCCCAGAAATTCTTCTGTATATAATAATCCAGCAGGGGATTCTCCCACACATGAAGGATATCGCCCTGAGCTTTGTGCATCTGCAGGCTGAGCACGATCGTGTGCATGGCTGTGCACCATCCACCCGTCACACGTCTGATTTCCGCAATCTGCTCCGATCCCAGAACAATATCCTGGCTCTCAAAATATCTGCTGATTTCCTTTTCACTGAATGCCAGTTCACTTACCGGAAAAATCCCAATCCTCTTTTTCAGGATCAGCTGCATGATCTCCTCCGGGATCCGAATCCCGCAGATCAGAAAGATACTGCAGTTTTGCGGCACATAAGAAAGCAAAAAACGCATAATCTCCCATATGCGTTCATCTTCTATCCGGTCCATCTGATCAAAAGCCAGATAAAACTGTCTGTTTCCTGTCTCCATCTCATCAAAGGCTGTCCGGATCACCGCGAATGCATCCTTTTCCCTGTCCAGTTCCCCGCGGATGCCGGCATTTTTCAGCATGGCAATCAAATAATCCAAAAACAAGCCTTCCTCGCCGTCACATCCGTCTGCACTGTAATAACCAAAATTTTTCCGCACATAATTTTTCAGGAACTGACTCACTGCTGCCGTTTTTCCAATCCCGCCTGCCCCATAAAGCAAAAGCACCGGACATCCGGAAAAACTTTCCTCCATCAACTGATAAATCCGTGGTCTCTCTACCATATCCGAAACCGAAAGACATTGTAATTTCCCGTTCAGCAAATGCATATTCACCTCAAAAAAAACTGCCTGCCACAGCCGCAGGCAGATTCACCATTATCCTATCTTCTTTGGTGTTTCCCCATCCTGACAGATGATATCGGCTTTCTGCAGATAACCTACAAACTCCAGGATATCTTTTCTTGCCGTGTCCTCATCCACCTCGTATTCGTTCAAAACCTCCTGTACCAGTCCATCTATCGTAATGTCATTCTGAAGCTTGTTCCATAAAAAGGCACCCACTTCATTCAATGTAATCAATCCATTGAAATCCAAAGCAGTCTCCCCTACCGGTACCAGAATATTGTCCCCTGCGATCTCGCGCAGAACAAATTCCTTCTCTACTTTCATCTAATCCTCCTATCTGAAACACGCCATTGTCCTACCGGTCCTGACCGTTTAATCAAAATATACTAATAAGGTAATACAAAACCCCCGGAATGTCAATAGACCTCCTTTTCCCTTTTCAAAAATAGCACATATTCCGTAAAAAATGGTTTCTATTTTTTCCTGATTTTCCACTCAGAAGCCCATATTTCCGCCTTTTTTCCTCTCTCTGTTCAGCCTCTCCTCGAAGAGAACCACAGCTTCATCCTGCACCACGCCTGAAACGAAAGCGTCCCAAGGAAAGCTCCAAACGTATTGCAGATCACATCATCCGTTTCACAGCGCCCCAGTGACAGACGATACTGCAGATACTCAATCCCGACAGACAACACACAGGCAAAAAGAACCGTAAACAATGCCCTGTGCTTCCATTTCTGCGGCAGTGCAAAGGGCATGGCCAGTCCCAGCGGTACAAACAGAAACACATTCATCAGCATGGAACGATACATCTCCGGCTGTATCCTGGCCTCAACGAAGCTGGAAAAAGGCATGAGGATCATCTCCGCCTCCGTTTCGGATCTGGAACAGATGGTAACACCAACAACAGCGGCCAATGCTGCAAGCATCGCCGCCCGGTTGATCCATATCCATATTTTGTTCTTTCTGTACCTTTCTGCCAGAAAAGCGGCCAGAAACCACAGCAATACTGCGGATGCAATCAACATCACAATACTGGACAATGCTTTCCCATAGATCAGATGATAAATCATCCGTGTCATACTACCATCTCTTTCCGGATCAGACCTGAAGTCTGCCTCCTGATCTTTCTATTCTTCTTCCCTGTCTCCGTAAACTGTTGTGACCGTAAACTTCTGTGCCCCTCTGCCTCCGGTCACATACCCGTTTCCACAGCGGAGCCAGGCATGGGCTTTCATTTCTCCCTTTTCATCCAAAGCGACTCCCATATACAGCGTACAGGGAAATCCCCGCCGGTTCAGCATTTTCTTGGCCGTCAATGCCTGCACCAGACATTTGCTTTCCCATGGAGTCCGGCTGCACACCGCAGCGACTGCATGAGAAACTTCATACAGAACAATATCCTGTCTGTCCTCTTTTTCCGTCTCATAACCCAGCGTGCCGATCGATGGGGATAATTTGGCAAATGGTCTGAGAAGAATCTGGATCCGATAATACCCGGATAAAACTAATGCTTCCAGAATCATCTGCTTTTTTTGAAGCGGCATCCGGATAAATTTCCACCAGATTCTCATACTTCTTCAACGATCAGTCCGCGTTCCATAAGAGCTGTCAAAAAAGACTGGACATCCTCCATACAGGTTTCCCGCGATACCTTATATTCCTGAAGCAGCCTGTCCACAAGATCGCCCACTGACATCGGCTCTTCCAGCAGTTCCCAGACCGCACCTCCGGTCTCTCCCAGATTATAATATTTGCCGGTTTCAATATCCATCATCACCGTGGATCCATCCATATCCGCCGTCATAATTCCCGCTTTACGCTTTAAAACAGTCTGTTCCAACATTTCCATCTTCTCCAATCTCATTCACTATCCTGTCAAAAAGTTCCCCGGCGCACTGCCTTTCCAGGAGTATTCCATGTTTTCACAGTAATCTCCTCCTTCCACATGAAAAACCACAAATCTATAAGTCAAAGCAGTACTTCGACCGGAAAACGATACGGACGGGCTCTAAATCCGTATCCGTAATCCGCATATTACAGCCATACATCTGCACAGCCTTTCCCAAAATTATTCCTGCGGATGATAAAAGGGAGTCATCCGCCACACTCTGTAAAACGGGCGTACCACATAATATAAAAAATACAGAGAATCCGGAAAATCAAAACGTTGGAAATCCACTTCTCCCGGTCTGAAAAAAGAGATCAGAATTTCAAGCCAACTCTGCCTTTTCCCATCAACCGGAAGCAGAACACCATATTTTCTGCTCTGCGAACTTCTCTGGCGTTCTTCGTCTGTCATCAGCATCATAGGCCATACGGTTTCCGCCAGAGCCAGCGCATGTTCATAATCCGCCTGCAAATCTTCCCGATACCGGAACCTTACACGCCCATCTTCTCTGCCTATCGAAAACAAAGAGTTGTCCACAGGAGGCATGGCAAAACGTGGACAGCGATAAAGCAAAAATAAGGTTTCCAGCAGCATCTCCTGGATTCCCTTCCTTTTCATATCCTGATATAATGCCAGCCAATTAAGGTCTGGCCTTTGTAACAGAATATAAAGGTCAACCAGCCACCGCATCCTCATGTACCCGTGTCCGGCTGCATGGCAGATCAGGTAACTGATATTATCCAGATCCCCCAGACAATGGATGGTCTGTCCAAGCAGCTTTTTCTGACTGCGGCGTTCCCAGAATGCATCAAAAGATTCTGCAATACGGTGTGAAATTTTCCAGTGCAGCTCAATACACAGATCACCGCGAAAAAACTTGGTATGTATAATTCCCATGGGACCTTCCACTTTTCTGCGTCGTTTTTCTGTTTTGTTCAGAACCGTGATCTCCTCCTGAAAACCATTTGCCTCCAGTCGTTCACATGCCTTGGGAAAATCTGTCCTTGCAATCAGAATATCCAGATCATGAGAATAACGCAGCTCCGGATTGCCGTACAAGTCCAAAGCCAACAGAGGTCCTTTGAAGGAAAGCGCTCGAATTCCATGCGCAGCAAAATCTGACATCACACAAGCCAGAGTCTGTATCTGTCTCATACTGAGCAGTGCCAGACTGTTTTTTACCTTCGCATACGTCTCTGAACCGGGTATCCTTCGTACGGTTTCCTGCGGCAGTTTTTTTATACCCACAGCAACAAGCGGCTCAAGGCGATTCTTTGAAACCAGTTCAGCAAACCGCTGCCAGTCCATGCCCTCCATCAATGGCGTCTGCAAATCACCTGCTGCCAGAGAAAGCATCCAATCAATCTCCTGCGGCACCGAAAAAAAAATCCATCCCTTTTTCAATCATCCCGTAGCCTCCCTACCCCGGGTGTCAGGTTGTCAACGCACTTTATCAGATTAAAATCCTTTTTTTATGTATACCACAAACGAAAAAGCAATGTCAATCACCTTTTTTCTCATTTTCTCAAAATGGAATGAACAAAAAAGAATACCATCCGATTTATTCAGGGAAATCCTGACCTTAAAAATACAAACACTTTGCCTCCACTTTGTATTCTATGCACGTTTTCCCCTGAATATGATGAGCCAGGGGACAAATGGACATAAAATACATGTTTGCATGTATTTTTATGTCTATGGGGCCCGCAAAACATGAGCGGGTTGCGAATGTTTTCGTCGATTTTGAAAGTGCACAAAGCATATTTGTCCCTTGGCTCATATGATATATGAATGATTTGATAGAAATGTATAATTTTGTTAGAATAATTCTCTTATTAGAAGTTTTCTGCTGTGCCATGATCCCTTTGTCCCCTCATACAGACTGATCATGACATCCAGATTTGCATCTTCATCAAACTCCAGAATATAATCCTTGTCTCTTTGCGGTTTCACTTTCAGACATTTCAATAGCTGTCTGCTTCCATCCTGCTTCTTCTGCTGAAGGATCACGTCGTATTCTTCCGTCTCTTCCAGGCCAGTTAAATCCGTAAACATCAGCTTTACCGACGATTTGCATGGTACCGTTTCTTGCTCCAGAAAAACCAGATCGTTGTGGTTCCCTGCACGGGACAGAATTGCCGCATGTTCTTCTTCGTCATATCTCTGACATTTGAGAACCAGAGAAATATAAGACAGATTTAAAAGCAGACCATCCACATTTTTATCCATCTTCCGATTGGCCCACAGACATCTGCTTTGTTCTGACAATCCCTGAATCAATGCACTTTCCTGATAATCGCTGTTTACAGGAACACCGGGAAACACTTTGTAAATCAGTTCTTTTAAAATAGAAAGCTTTGTTCCCTGTCCGGTGAGATATATCACCAGAGGCTCGTTTTCATATAACTCACTGATTTCCTCGTACGCTTTCTTTAACCGCTCTAATTTCGACTTGAACTTTTTTGTCAGGCCCTTTGTAACGGATTCAAATTCCTTCCGGGTCACAGAAAATGGCATCATACAGATATCGCCATTGTCACTGTCGATTTCGAAAGATAAGTGAACCGTCTCCTGACTGCTCATCTGGCATTTGATATGTTCCGAATACTGAAGCATTTGTCTGAATAAAGCTTCCTTTTCGCAGGATACCCTATTTCCCACCTTATCCGTCAGATAAGCTGCAACTGCATGGTCAAAATCAATGCTGCCAAATCGATCATCTCCATCAATATACACCGTTTCATAAATACCGTAGAACACTTCCACCAGTGAAAGATCCAGTGTCCCACCACCCAGATCAATGATGGCCGCAAAATAGCCATCCTTCTTCTGTTCCATCAAAAATGCTTCTGCCGAGGGCTCCGGAACAAATCGATAGACACGGACACCCGCCAGAGCCGCACTTTCTCTCAAAATCTTCTTCTGGAACAGATCAAAATCTGCCGGTATTGCCATCAGAACTTCCGATATCTCAACATTCAGATATTCTCCGGCATTTCTGAGTACCGATTTGAGAATCATTGCAATGAGAAGCCGGATGTCCATCTTCTCCCGTCCAAATTTCAAATACTCTTTTGCCCCGATTAACCGTTTCATATTCGTCAGAGCGTCCGCGTGGCTGCTTCCGACCAGATATGTTCCATCTTCCTTCCATTCAACCGAAGAACGTACCATTTTCCGTCCATCCAAAGCCGGGATCAAATGTCGGTTTCCATAAAGATCCACCACTGACACAAGCGTATAGCTTGTCCCAAAGTCAATGCACACTCTGATTTCATCCGGCAAAAGAATCGAAGCATTCACCGGCACCTTCCCGCTCCTGATTTCCCGCGAAAGTATTTTGTCACAGAGACAGGTATAAACTTCCTCCAGAGCCCTCTCATCTCCATCTGTCCGAATGCAGTTTCGACTGGAAAGGTACGCCATAAGATCCCCAAGATAATTTGAAATATACTCCACCTGACGTATCCTTTTGGAAATATCGATCCTGCAGACCGGATCCACATCCGCACAACTCTCCTCCAGCTGTGCTTTCTTTCTATTCCAGAAACAAATCCATTCCTTCTGCTTCTCTGTATCAAATAAATGCGCATCCGGAAACACGACCGGTATCATATTTTCCCTGCTCTTTCCTTCATAAGCAGCAAAAGCCTCATACAGACAATTATAGGATGCCAGGTATGACGCACTGATCAGCAGAATCACATAATCGGACTCCTTTACCCGATCCATAAAGTCCGATATAGAGTCCGTTTTCTTCAACGCACTTTTATCACGAAGCACCTCAAAATTCTTTTCTAACAGGTACTCCTCCACGCGGTCTGCATAATCCGATTCTGACCAGCAATAAGATAGAAAAATCATATCATGTATTCCTCACATTCAATAATCGTAATATACTTTACTGACAGCTCCATACCATTTTAGAAAGACCTGTACGCTTCACCAACTCTTTTTTCTATAGCCACATCCATCACACGGTGTATAGTTTAATTTATTATAAAACAAACTGGCCTCCGTTGCCACCTTACAGTTGACCTTTTCTCTCATACGATCCAACAGCTCCCCCTCAAACCGCGGTCCTTTTGTGATCACCATGGCATCAACCACATAGTCCGGAAC
The DNA here is from genome assembly GCA_022769625.1 of Lachnospiraceae bacterium. GTDB lineage: Bacteria > Bacillota > Clostridia > Lachnospirales > Lachnospiraceae > Hominisplanchenecus. The sequence goes on from JALEJP010000054.1 coordinate 32,296, forward strand.
GTCCACCGCCACGCCTTCATAAGCAATGCCTGCACCGAGATCCACCCTCAGCCGGACTTCTTTTTCGTAGGACCATGCCTCGTCCTTGATATATCCGACTAACGACGGGTCCATTTTGGGATCTGGTTTCAGACATTCATTTTTTGCACCGCCGCAGGTCAGGCTCTGTATTTCTCCGGATCTGTTCTGACTGATATAGGCCACTCTCGCTGCCGTAACTCTTGCCTTATTTAAGTAAACAAAATCTTCTCTGTCTGCCTTTTTTGTCCTGAGATCTGCACGATAGACTTTCTTAATCTCTTTCATCCACTGTTTAAACGTTTTCACCGGAATGGATATCATGATGCCATCTTCCCAGGGCTGCGCGTACATACTCCACATCGCAATGCTTTCTCTTTGTTCCGCCATAAAGCTGGAAAAGAAAATGTCTTCTCTCCCCTCCAGTCCCTGCTGAAGCTCCAGTCCGTCATTCATATTCCTGGGACTTCCCAGATACCAGCTCCGGTCAGATATGATATTCACCACTGCATCCAGCCTGGTGTACTGACACAATACCGTAGTACGGCTCAGCCTGGCATTCGCATTTGTAAGATAAGCGATCAATTCTCTGTGACTCTCTATTTTACTAAAATCGAAAGCAGACGGAAGCATTTCCTCACCAGAAATGGTAAAATTGCTGTAATTCTCATATTTCATCTGCCTGCCGGATCTGATATCGGATTGTCACTTTTCCGGAGTAACTCTAAAATATCATTCGTGGTCTGATTCATGGCAGCTCCTTAACTCCTGTATATTTTTCAATGCTTGTTCTATCTCATCCAGATGGGCAGAATTGGTAATTTTCTCCGCGAACAGGTCTTCCAGCAGACAGATGGTTTCTTTCATCATGGAAAATACCTTTTCATCCATCTGCGGAATGTACTCTGCTCCCTCACATGCCTGCTTTGCAAACTGAAGGGCCTCTGCATAGTGCAGCTGATTCAGGTGGTATACAGATAACGCAAGGTACAGCCGATATCGTTCCACCGAAGACTCATATTCCGGCAAATGCAGCCATGCATACTCCGCATATGGATCCACGTTGACAGACGGATCCGTCAGATTTAAAAACAAAAGATTACAAAGCTGTGCTATGACACCATCCGTGTCCTTCTCCTGTTCCTTGATGTTCCTGGCATTTTCGTAATGTCTGACTGCATCGGACAGTTTCCCTTCCATTCTGCAAAAACCGGCCATATTATTTTCGCAGCGGCCGATTCCAGCCTGATCACCCCTCTTCTGATATTTCTCCTTTGCCAGAGCGATCAGTTGCCAGGCATGATCTTGCTTACCCGTTTCATAGTAATACAGTGCTGCATCTCCGATTTCCTGCGGCGAAGCCGTCTGTACATCCAGGCTGTCATACGTTCTCTTTTTCCCGACTGCAGCCTTCAGCTGATCTTGCATATCCTTCAGGAATTCCGTAAGATCCGGATCATCTGTTTCCATCAAGAGGCTTTCGCAGCAATCCAGCGCCTCTTTCAAATGGTTTCGTTCAAAAAGTGCTCTCACATAAGCGATCCCTGCCAAAACCAGCTGATTCTTTTCGCCCTGTTTCCTCAAGCAGCACGAACCGCTGCTGTAATACGGCGCAGCTCCCGTCAGATCTCCCCTGTGTACTGCAATCACTGCAAGTTCCACATTGGCCCATCCCAGATGAACCGGATTGGCCTGACTGCCAAAACGGAGCACTTCCTCAAAATACTGCTGTGCCTTTGGAAAGTCCTGCATTTCCATGGCGGCACAGCCCTGCTGATACCTGGCAATCGACCGGTCTTTTTCGGTAACTGCCGTTTTGGCAAAGCATCTGGCCACATCTGCCAGTCTTGCCCAGTCCCCTTTTTTCATATAAGAAAGGCACAACTGTAAAAACAGCTGCGGAAGCATTTCCTTTTTCTGCAGATATTCCGAAGCAATGATCATCCGTCTCCATTTATCCTCCGGCAATGTTCTCCGGATAAACACAGGCAAAGGATCCTGCATCTCTGTGTCATAACCATACATTTCTGCTTCGTTCTTCCACAGAATCCCTTCCATTTTCTTATGGCGGATCTCTTTTACCCGGGAGACCGCTTCCTGGAAGAAATGTCTGGATTCCTCTCTTTGGCCTCTTCGAAGCTGGTACTGCGCTTTCTGAAGCAGCAGCCGGATCTCCAGCACCGCATCCCCCACATTTTTATTGTAACTCTGGCAGCGCTCCAGAAGATCCTGGGCCAGATCATATTCGCCAATCTGCAGCCTTATGCTGCACTCCTCCAGCAAAATTTCCACCAGCTTGTCCAGATTCCCCGCTCTTTTTTCATATTCCGCACTTTTCTTCAGAGAAACCAGATAACGGTCAAAGTCCTTCTCTTTCTGATAATCCAGTCTTGCCAGATGAAACAGGCTTAAACCAAGTGCATTTTCATCACCTGTCCGTTCCGCCATTTCTCTTGCCTGCCTGAAACAGGCCTCCGCATGCTCCAGATCCCCGCTGTAAAAGTACGCAGATCCGATATTCAGAAATGCCGCAGTCATGTTTCGCAGAATTTCCCGGTCACTCTCCAGATTTGCAGGATCTTCCCTGGAAATCCCGCCTTCCTTTATCGCCTGCTCTCTTAATTCCTTCATCCGCAGCATACAATCAATCATCAGATGATGATACCGGATGCTTTCCTCAAATTTACCATCCTGCATTTTCTGCAGTGCCAGTGCATTCAGACCGGCAACAGAAAAAATATCCACACCATCCAGTCGAAGCTTTTTCTCATAAATATCCGCCAATTCACTGGCTTTACTCTCCAGCCCCATCCGGTTCAGCAGCGAAATACAGTACCCCATGCATCCATGCTGCCCGATATGCGGCATACGAAACACCTGTCGGATCTGTTCCGCCATCCGCGTTTCCATTTCCTTCTGCGCATCTTTCTGCGCCCTCTTCCTGGCCTGTCTTTCTGCCTCGGCATAATCTGCCCCGCAGGAAGCAAAAAACGCGGAAAGCTCCATTTCAAGAACCTGGACACGCTCCGGATACCTGTGCATCAGCAATTCCACGTTGGGATTGCATGTTGTTCCGGGACGAATCACCCAGTTAACTCTGGCACCACTTTCCAGCGCCTGCAGAATCGGTATGTAATCCAGGTCAAAATCCAGATCTGCCCCGGAAAATCCAAGCACAGCGATCTCACTTCCTGCAAAAACACGTTCCAGAATCATGCGCTTCGCCGGAGATAAGCCAACGGCTTTCTGCGTAACCGTATCAATCAGCGTATCAAAATCCAGTGCAGATCCATGTATTTTGAACAGCCGACACTCCGATACCCGGGCTGCCTCATAGTAGATCTCATCCCGGACAACCGTCATCAGCGGAACCGCCGTCTCCCGGAATGCCGTCTCGATCAGCGTGTCAAAATTCGTGGTAATCACAGCCTTCAGCCTGCCGGATTTCGCCAGCTGTGTCAGTGCAAAATGATTGGCATTCGGCATGGCCGAATTCAGCATCCCGAGCAAAGGAAAATAACTCTTCCCCGCTCCCTGCTTTACGATAACGTCCGAAATACACTGAACAGGCAGAGCCCTCTCCACATCAATCAAATCCATCAGCCCGGAGGCCTCCGGGCACAGAGCTGCTGCCTGTTCCTTTATCACATCAATAAGCTTTTTATTATACTGCCACCAACCGGGCAGATTCGATGGTGCCGCCATTGAGATACCGGCACCAGCTATGATAACAAGAGATGGCATAGGAATTCTCCCTTCTGGTCATCTATAAAAATCCCCTGTACATTTTTCTTTCCCATTCTTCCTTTGTGATCCCTGATCCCTTGAACAGCAGTACAAGAAGTCCATATGCCGCTTTCTTCTTTGCTTTCGTTTTACTTTCCCCCCTGCCGAATCCCGACAAACCGCAGCATATACAATCGCAGTGCCAGGTACCATCTATGCCTTCTTCAAAGACATATTCCGGTGCCTCCTCCAGATATTTTTTCTGATATAGTTCCTGCAGCTGATTTATGCTCCTGTCAAGATCCGGTTCCATATCCGCTTCCGAAAGATCGAGCCATAAGCCATTGTTATACATAATGCGGTAAGCAAGAAAAGCAGCGTCATCTCTCGCAAGACTTCTGGTTCTTCCCTGTCCAACGCAATTCATCGGAACCGATGCAGAATACTTTACGGCGCATTCATAATTGCCTTCTGATTTTTTATATACATAGTATTCCGGCATAACCCCGTATTTTCTCTGATGCCATGCATTAAAGATGTCATAGTAACTCTTCTTCAACTGGCTATTTGGTCTTTGAATCTGAAGACTCACGATCTTTTCCACAACCTGTTCGATTACTTCATAGTTCCATTTCGAATCCAGGGCAACAGCCGCAATAAGAGCTTCCATTACATCCTCTTTCGCACTGTCACTCTCATTCTCACTGCTTCCATATAAAATAAACCGATCCAGTCCCAGCTCTGTGGCTCTTGCTGCCAAATGTTCCTTACAGATAAAGGTAGACCTGTATCTTGTTAAGAATCCTTCATCATAAGGGGAGTAAAATGGTGCCTCTGTCTTTCCTGCATCCAGTTCCGCATACTGATCCACCATTGCATGGGTAACCATCATATTCAAAACAGAATCACCCAGAAATTCTAATTCCTCATTGCATCCGTCAAGACCATATTCTATGGCAAACGCCCGTCTGGTAAATGCCTGTCTAAGAAGATTTTCATTCACAAAAGTATAGCCAGTTATTTCTCTGATCATGCAAACCGGATCGTTTTGAATATCTGTACATGGTATGTAATACTGATTCATCATGCACTCAAAATCGTCATGCCATGCCTCCATATCAAAAGAATCCTCATACCAGTAACAATCTCCCTTTTCCGGTATCCATTCATGCCCCGCATCCATCAAATGATATTCATCATCCAGCACTTCTTCCTCCACTAACTCGTCGAAATACTCTTTGATTTCCATCATTTCATTCAATTCATCGTTGTTATAATCCAGATACATGTCCGGATCATAGGATTCTCCTCCGTTGTATGGATCGATCGGTGCCGGCCAAACACAGTTCTCCGGCCATTTTTTTCTTTTTTTTGACATAATAATATCCTCCTGTAATATATTTTCACATGGAGGACAGTGTTCTTTTGTATACCCAAACCAGGATATCGCTACAGCTGTACCCTGTACCAATATCCCCGTGATAAAGGTTAACAAAAATCACGTATACATTTTTATGTAAGCTACCTCTCTGCCTATTGCCCCATTGCTAAAGCAATAACCAGGACCATATACCTGCATTCAAATGCTTCGTCATCCATGTATCTATAATTATACAGCAGTGTGATAAAAGTGCAAGTAAAAATTATGATGTTGGGGTCAAAAGTCTTTGACCCCTGATACCTACGGATTTCTCCGCGTTTCACGCTCACGAAATGGGCAAAAATATCACACCTCAGTGGACATGATTAATACCAGCCCTTTCTAAATTTTGGCTCGTATCCATCGTCATCCCCATTTCCCTCACAAGAGATAACCTCGAACCCGTTCTTCTTGCCCCATTCAGTCACCTGGTATTCGATTTCGAAGTCTTCCACAACCGGCTGATAATAATCATCGCATGTGCAGTACTCTTCAAATTCATAATCAAGATGCTTTCTGATCTTTTTTTCGAAGTAGTCATGGATTGCTTCTTTTTTCATAAACGGATTCTTCTTGAGAAGCCCTGCTAATTCAACATCTTCAGCCACATCTTTGCCAGGAGACAGGACTATTTCCGCTTCATAATGACAATCGACAGTTCCGTTTCCTCCATCCCAGACAGAAAAGCCTTTCCATGTACATTTAAAGTCTTCATTCAGGAAAGCAGAGAGCCCTTCCATATCCTTCTGTTTCCATTCGGATTTATTCTCATCCGAATAAAGAAAAAGAAATATCTCCGCAAGCTGATCTGCCATTTTTTTATTGAAGCTGCATTCCTTCTGTATTGCCTTTGACAATCCTGCCAATTCACAGTGTGCCTCGTTTTCGCCGGCTATGTTGCTAACCAGATAGCACAGGATTGCCCCGGCTTTTTTTCTGTCTGCTGCTTTGGATCTGATCAATTCGTTATAAACCTGATAAGGCTCATCCATCAGATAGTTTGGGCCATTTTTATCAATAATCTCTTTCAGTTTGACCGCTGTTTTCGTCATCACTCATCCTCCTCTGAACCAGTGTCCAGGAACGCCTGCGCTTCAGGTACCTTATTCTCACACTCCCCGCATACTACTTTGCAGCGCTTTTTACAGAAAGCAATGCCGTAGGTCAGCACCTCTGTCCTCCCATCATTGCGAAGCCTTTCATCATATCGCTTTTCTTTGATTTGCGTCAGCGCTTCCTCACAGGCTTTATCCAGCCCTGCAATGCTTGATGCATATTTCACCTCAATGACAATCCCCGCATCCGGTTCTTCCGGCTCAACCAGGATATCACTAAATCCATCGCCTGACTCCACATTCGACAAAATGAGCCATTTGGCTTTGCTTCGGAGCAACCCAAGCAGCAAACCGTGGTAGAAATTCTCTTTCTTATCGTCCGGAGCCTTTGTATCCAAAATGCTGATCATACGGTTCAGGATTACGTTGAGCTGCTTCTGTATATCCTCAGGCTTTCTCTCCAGAAATGCCTGACAAAACTCACGCATTGGCTCCTCGTCATCTACCACACTCTCCCGGAACCACTCTTGTATCTGCAGGACAAAGACCTCCCGTACTTCCCGGTTGGGAATAATCAGTTTATAGATTCCTTTTACCGCCCTGTCTGCCTGTGTCAGATACCCGGTGGTAAAAAGTACGCTCCACAGATTTAAAATACTGGAATCAAGCTCGTCATAAGTCAGATCCAGGCGAACCGCTTTTTCGACCACTTCTCCGGCGATCAGACGCTCGATCTCATTCTGCGTCGTTTTATCCGCCTTATCTATAAATCGCTTTACCAGGTCATTCCCACTGGTGTTGATCCAAAAGGCTTCCGGTTCCGCGTAAGGATCTGCCGAAAGGTGGTCCACATAGCTGATCACATCCCACGGACAGTAAATGTTTGCGTTTCCAAAGAGGTAACCATCATACCACTCTTTCGTTTCCGCCAAATGGTTCTCCAACCGATAATCTTTCAGAAGCCGGATCACTTCCGTTTCGGTAAAACCAAAATACTCATCACATCTGGTGTCTGTGATAGAAAGAATCTTGAAGTTATTCATTCCTGTGAAAATGCTCTCTTTTGATACCCGCAGGCACCCTGTCAGCACGGCAAATTGTAAAAATTGATTGGTTTTCAGCGCCTGCCCGAACAGTCCGCGGAGCAACGATACCATCTCTGCGTAATAGCCATGCTGGAAAGCTTTATCCAATGGGACGTCATATTCATCGATCAGCAGGATTGCCTTTTGTCCAAAGTGCTGATAAAGTAATGACGACAGCATCTTGAGGCTTCCCCACACATCTTCCTTTGTTTCTTCTTCATTCAAAAACCGTTTCAGTGCATTTTTTTCTTTGTCAAAAACTCTGTCACTGTTAACCAAAAAATTCAAACGGTACATCTCAGAACGTAAAATTTGACGCAGAATTCCATAGGCTTCTTCAAAATTCAGCCCGTCTACGCCTTTCAGCGAAATAAACACAACAGGGAACTTTCCCATGTATTCTTCACACAGCGCCGTCTCCTGAGAAATGGCCAGACCCTCAAACAATGTCTTATCCGTTCCTATCTCAAAGAAGCTTTTCAGCATACTCATATTCAGTGTCTTTCCAAAACGACGCGGACGGGTGAACAGGTTGACCTCCCCCCAATTATGAAGCAAGTCACAGATGAGGCCTGTCTTATCTATATAGTAAAAATCTTCCTTACGCAGTTTTTCAAAATCATCGATACCAACCGGCAGCTTCTTTTTCTGCATATCGTTCATCCTTTCTCGTCCGGCACAGCCCTTGCCGCACCACCTTACTTAGATTCATTTTATCGCATAGGCTGGTGAATAGCAAGTCAAGCACAAGGACTTAGAAAGCTCTTATACCTCTCCTATTGTTTGCTGTTCAAATATTCCACCAGTTCCGCAACCGTTGTGACTGGATCACTTTCTCTGGAAAGGATTTCTCTTTCTTCTGCCGAACGCTTTGCGCTCGATCTCTCTGATTCTTCCCATCTCAGATACCTCCTCCGATAAACGGAATTGCACCATATCTGCCCTGCAGGTATCCTTTGGCGATGTTCTCCTCTTTCCTTGGAGAAAACTCGGTCAAAGCGTAAATGTCTGTCTGCATACTCTTTTCGTCTTTCTCTGCAAACCAAATCTGATCACGCCGGAGCAATTTCAAATCCAGTAACCCCGTATCGTGGGTGGTAAAGATCAACTGTGCATGTTTCTGGTTGATGGTCTGATCCTGAACCATTTCAATCAGATGCCGGGTAAGAAGGGGGTGCATACTTGCTTCAATTTCATCCACCACCAGCACCGCACCGGAATTCATCGCATCCATCCACAGGCCGATTCTTGAGAAGAAGCGCTGTGTTCCCACAGATTCCTGTCCAAGCTGCAGGGTATATTGCTTTTGATTGCCGTTATCATCGGTCAGCTGATGCACCGTAGAAACAATCGGTTTCTCCTTTGTCCCGGACAAAACCACGTCGCAGATGCCGAGGTCTGCAAGCATCATTTCTTTTACAACATTCTTCTTGTCCTCACCGCCTTTTCGGATTGCGTCAATGGTCGTTTCATTGGAACCCCCTGTTGTAATCGACCCACGGAGCTTCCGCTGAAACCACAGATACGCTTTTTCCGTCTGAGCGCAGTTCCACTCGTTGGAACTTGTGAGGTACAATCTGTTTTCGGAAGTACGTCCGGCAAGGGTAAACTGCTCCTGGACACTCTCACGAAATTCGTACTGATCTTTCTCTCTTGAGAAAACCAACGCTTCTCTGCCATTTGGCCAATGATAAAGGTATTCACTTATAATCCTGTTCTTATCAAAAGAGAAGCCGTAGGCATACTTGATACCATCATAGTAATAGATAATCTCAAGTGCCGTTTGGTCGGTTTCTCCGTCCACGAAAGCAAATGGTTCATAGGGAAGTTCAGCTCCTTTGAGCGGTTTGGCGAAACTTCCGCAAACCATTTCCCGCATGAGCAGAAGTGCATGAATCACATTGCTTTTCCCCGCTGCATTCGCACCATAGATTGCCATAACCGGCACAAGTTCTTTCTTTCCATCCGGGGAAATCAGAATCTCTTTCATGGTTTTATCTGCGGCTGCTTTCATACTTATGATTGCAGTATCTTTTATCGAACGATGATTTGTTACAGAAAACTGAAGTAACATGGCAAATCCTCCTCGCATAATTGTCCTATGAAAATACTATAATCGTAAAACGCCGCACAGTCAAGTTTGTTTCTATTATTTGCGAAATATCTGCAAATAAATCAATTAAATTTCCATCAAGTGTTGAACACTTCCTTTTGACTTAATGATACGCTACCTACATACCACAGCTTTTGAATATTTCCCATACAGCTTCCCGGAGCCGAATTTTTTGTAGCTCCGTATCCTGACATAACAGGTTTTCGTCTTTACCTTTTTCACGCTGCAGGATACCGTTTTTGTTCTGGAGACTGTTTTTACTTTCTGGTATCCCCGTTTTTTCTGGTAGGACAAATAGATCTCGTACCCGGAAACGTCGTTTACGTGCTTCCATTTTATGGAGAGCTGATTTCCTGATTTTCTTTCTACGGATGTGATCGAAGGTGTCGGCGGTGTCCATTTCTTTGCAGAAACTTTCACTGTGACAGAGGCTTTTTTCCCGAGTACAGATATTGTTATCTTGGCGTGTCCCTTTTTTAATCCTGTCACTTTCCCTTTGGAGCTGACTTTTACGACTTTGCGGTCGCTGCTGGTCCAGCTTACTACATTGCCATTATTTCCTGAAACATGCAGCTGATCACTCTGTCCGGTTTTCAAGGTAAGTTTCTTTTTGGAAAGAGAAAGCTTTTTTACCGGAGCGGCAACTGTTATTTTTCCGGAACATTTTTTGTCTCCTATGGACATGGTGACTGTTACCGTCCCGCTGGATTTGGCTTTTATGGTGGTGCACGTTTTTTTATAAGAACGATTCCACACGGCATCCTCCAATATACTTTCCTCCTCCATTATTTCAAGAATATCCGAATTCGAAGAGGACCATACAACAGGCGCAGTGGGAAATTCTTCTGCAAAAACGGATGAATATACCAGAGCTGTTATTTCATATTTCTTTCCGGCTGATAAGGTATCTGCCAAAGACTCCAGCTGCACTTTGTCGATTTTCGATTTCTGCCCGGTGCTTAAATTTTGAATCGAAAGCTCACCTGTGCCGGTATTCCACCGGTTCAGCACCAGAAAACTTCCCAGTTCTGATTCTACATAGTGACACCAGATCAAAGTATCCTGATACACACTGGGAGCTGAAGTACAATAAAATGGTTTTGCTTTCTCTCCCTGCTTTAAAATATTCCCCGAAGAATCGATCATCATATAACAGGTTCCAGTCGGTTTGTCGTCTTTATATATCCCGTAAAGCAGAAGAAACCTGTCCTCATTGACCTTCAGCAGATTAAGATTTTTAATCTGGATATTGGAAGAATCCGGAAAAGAAGTCATCCATTTCCATTGCGAAGACTTGAAATCCTTACCCACAAGGGCAATATAAATATTATTGCTGCCTTCATAGTTTTCAAATTCTGTCTCCGACGCAAATCTGTCATGTGGAATGGCTGTTCCGGCCACAATATAGGAATCTTTTCCCAGTTCAAATCCATCCACGGTCACACCCGTTTTATTGTCTCCGATACTCCCTTTGATTGTCAGCAGATCCAATTCGCTCTCAAACTCCTGCTCCAGGCCATTTTCATCTGCAGCAATTCTGTAAGCCTGCAGATGTACCGAACGCGGGTAAGCATCTCCATGGTCAACAAAAATCATCTGATCCTGATCCACTCTGACAAACTGATTAAAAGAATGGCTGACATGAGAAAAGCCAAATGGACCGGCGACGTAGGTGGGAGTCATCGTTTCGGTATCAATATAAAATGTCGTATTCGACTGGTGCCCATCCTGACGGCCTCTGGCAGCATGGACAATCAAATATTTGCCTGCCATTGCCATGTCACTGTTTCCACCCCGAAACGCTTCATATGTATAGCTTTCATCATAACCAATGGAGGCTGTGCCAAGCAACGCCCAGTCTGCACTGTATTTTTGAATATAAAATGCATTCTGTCCATCATTTCCTGTCGTAAGATAACGGCATCCATCGTCCCCAAAGAACACCGTTCCGCCCCACGTTTCCCCAGGTACCGGGATCTCTTTCCGGCTGATCCTGTCTCCCTTTGGCGAATAAGAATTGATTCTTAAAGTCTGCTGCGATCCTGACCAAACCGAATACATTATGGTAATATTGCCATTCTCTTCTGTAAAGGTGTGGCATTTCACCGGATTGGCCCAATTGTGGCTTGAACTGATGCTGCCGGGTTCTTCATAAACACCTTTGGCATGAACGGTAATACTCCCACACAGGAGAAGAATCATACATACAAAAACATAAATCGACCATGCTGTTCTCTTTTTCACTGGAATGCTCCTTTTATTTGTCCTCTAAAATTTTATTAATCAGCATTGCCATTTTTTCTTTAAATACCTTTACTTTTCTTGGAGACAGATTGTACTCATAATATCTCCACAGTTTAAGATCAAATGGCGCATCCTGCCCCTTATCCTGTCTGATTAAAATAACTTTTTTCCCAAGTGTATGCGCGATTCCGATTTCATAAAATACATTTGCATTATGTATGGTGATATCAGCAATTACAATTTCAGCCTTATTGAGTTCCCGCCAGATATCATCCACAATGACCGCCGGTTCAAACAGATCATCTCCCCGGATCAGTTTGCAATCCGTCATATTGGCAATATCCTGGACGACATCAAACGTATCATCCGACCACTCCTCCCCGAATGGCATAATAAGAAAAATAGATCTCGGAATGATACTATAATCAACATTTCCAAATACCGGTTTTACAATCATCTGTGTTCTCCCATCCAATATTTCTTCCGTAATTTTCTGATGCATTTTGCATTTATGAAGAAACAACTGCTTCTTATTTAAATATTTCACATTTGACTTTGTCAAATACTTTTCGTACAACAACATCACCTTATTGACTTCCGTCAAATACCCGTGTTCCTCCCAGGCCTGCTCCGATTCAAAATTCGCTTTCCAAAACAGATTTTTTTCTTTCACCTTTATATTGCTAACTATGATTTCCTTTACCCGATAGATTTCCCGCTTATCACAGGATGTAAAGACAATCAGTCGATCATAATATGGCAATGCAAGCTTTGCAGCCTTAAAACAATGATCCAGAACAAGCTTCTTGACAATACTTCCGATGTTTGCATTCGGAATCTGAATGTTCTCATACAAAAACGCAACCCAGAATCCATCAATTTCATTCTGATAGCATATTCGCGGATCATAATAATTCTCATCACATATTTCCAACCAATGTTTTCCTTTGCGTATGACCATCTTGTTGTCCTCATCATCAAAAAAAGATTATTCTCAAGATTACTCCATTTAAAATATGCCAGTATAATATGAAAATTAATAACAATTCAATTCATCTAATAAATCATCCCATTTTTTCCCAATTTTAGAAATATGGTAATTCTTTGCACATTTCTTAGCTTCATTTGCCATATATTGCAATTCTTCAGGGTTGTCCATTAACCATTGCATTTTTTGCGCTAATTCATCAATTTTTCCTTGGGGTACAAATAATGCTGCTTTATAATCACCCACAATTTCTTTTATTGAAGGTAAATCAAAGGAAATCAAAGGCAATCCACATTCTAAAGCCTCTAAGGCTATCATTGAAAATCCTTCATATTTACTTGTAATTACACAAAATGATGCTTCTAAACATAGCTCCTTCACATCTTTTCGATACCCACTAAAATATATTTGATCTTCTAACCCAAGTTCTAAGACATTTTCTTGAAGAATTGTTTTTTGTGACCCGTCACCAACTAACTCAAGTTTCCAATCTGCATTTTTTTGAGCAATAAGAGAAAAAGCTTCGATTAGCAAATCAAAACATTTAACTTTTTCAATGCGTCCAATTGCAATAATCCTTTTATGTAAGAGAACATCACTTTTTTTATCTGTTATAAAAGATAAAGCATTTGGAATGGTATGTGTATGATAAATAAATCGATTTCTGTAATATTTCCTTGCATATTCAGTTAGAACAATTAATCTGTCTGCTCCTGCATAAACCAATAAATTTAACGCTCTCCGTTTCCAAGTATAATCAAATGGGGAAATATGTTCTGTTGCAATCCAAATTAATTCAGGAAAATGCTTTCTGATTCTTAAAAATTCCAAACCTAAGTCAGTATTGAATGTAAAAATAATATTATGAGTATTTGAAGATAATGTATCTCGCAAATATGGCTTTATATCATCTTTCAGATTTAAATTTCCATGCACAATTTCTACCTTATTTGAAAAATCAAAAGCCAAACAATTTCTTTTAGTATATAGTGATAAAATCGTAATTTTTTGATTTTCCTTTTCTGCAAAATAGTTACTTAAAATGGCTATTACACGTTCCAGCCCGCCGATTTGATTAATATTATTTGTTAAAAGCAAAAGTTTTAATTCTTTCATATTAAATGCATTCCTTTCGCTTCGCTCAAGGCACAAAACGTTAAAAAACATTGGCTTAAGCACTTTTTTAATTTTCTTATATTCAATAGTTGAAAACTGGCCGGTCTTTTTATCCTATATAAAGTCTCTAGACTAACAATTCTTGTTGGTTCATTTATAAAAAATAAACTTATTAAATATAACATGTACTAATTGCTTAATATATTCAAATTCTCTTGTATTATGAAACACAATCATAAGAAGTAAATTGGACAAAATTACCACACTAATTGCCTTTACAATAAAACCTATATACAAACTTTGAAAACTTATCATCATTTCAAATACGTATAAAACACATCCCATAACCAACGCAATTACAATTTTCTTTCCTTCCCACCTTATGTATTTCGAAAATTCAATATTAAATACATCTCGATAAACAAAATAAGGTTTTGTCCAAAAAGAACAACAAAGAAAACTAACGAAAGTTCCAATAAGCACTCCCAATAATCCGATGCGGAATGCAAGCACAATAGAAATTACCAGATTTAAAGCTGCTTCAATAATGGGAACAAAGCGATCCGGATGATACAATCCAGCTGCATTTTTGGCAATCTCAATTCCAGAATTAATCCCCTTTAGATAAAATGTTAATACTGCTATTATTAGTATTCCTTTTTCCAAAACATAATCATCCCCCAGCCAGATCATAATAAACGGCTCCATTAAACATATCAAACAGATTGCTGAAAACGTATATAACCAATAATTAATGAAATCAATTTTTTTATATACTTCATATGACTTTTCTTTCGTTTCACATGCAATTAAATTTCCCATACTGGCTGTAACACCACTGGAAAATGTCGTTACAAAACCTGAAACTGAAGAAATCAGCGTCGTGTAATTGCTGTACATTCCCACAGAAGTAATACTTACTATAGAGGATATGACAAGATTATCTGAGCATTGGGATAAAATATATCCAATTTTTCCAAAGAACAAAGACTTAATGTTAACAAACAACGTGTTTTTTTCAACCTCATCCAATTTTTTAACACTCTTGTCTTTTAAATATGGATAACGTTTGTCCATAATAATTGAAAAAATAATATTCTTGATTAAAGTAGAACCAAGTTCAATGCACAGATACAAAATATAATTTTGTGTAAAATAAAGTATAAAAACTTTTACAATCAGAACCAAAATTTGAGTTAACGTATTTGCGATTGTATATAAATATTTATTCTGATCCGAACTATTTAAAGTCACTTTATAAGACCACAAATAAGAACAAACAGAACTTCCTAAAAACAGAAAATAAATGATATTTGCATCTGGAGCTGTATTATCCTTTAAGAATATAGGTAAAAATGGATAAAACAATAAGCCAACTATCGCTGTCATGCCAGCTAATATACGATAAGTGTTTCTATAAAAACGCATGAGAGATTTCACTTTTTCTATATTATTTTCAGCCAGCGGTTTATACAAACTATAACCAATTGCCGTACCTATACCAGATTCAGCCAAAGAAAAAATAGTTAAAATATTTGTCATCAGGCCATTGATTCCAAGGTACTGGACGCCAACACTGTAAATCAGTACTCTTCTTGAAATAAACCCAAGTAAAATAATAATTAATTGAGATATAAATGATACTGTAGTATTGGTAACTGATTTCTTCGTTCGCGATGCTTCCATACTGCTCTCCATTTCACTAATAATCGTTTTCTATACATTAACACGCATTCATCAATTCTATAATAGCTTTATATATATCTTCTGCGTCTCTTTTGACTACATAACTCATTGCTCTTCCGTCCAACTGATCATGAGCCCCGGCACATTCTGTTGAAACGATGGGTAAATCAAACGCCCTTGCTTCCGCTAACGTAATACAATATCCTTCATGTTTTGAAGTTTGCACATAAATATCAGCATCCTTCAAATATTGATAAGGATTCGGTTGTGTCCCTAAGAATATAATATATTCACTAACATTATTTTTCTGTATCTTTTTTTCAATATCTGAACGTAATTTTCCATCTCCGACGAGATACCATCGAAAATCAATTTCGGAATCCACTAGCTTTCTAGCTACCTCAGGAATAATGTCCTGTCCTTTTTCTTCCGCAAGACGTCCAACCGTTATAATACGTATACCATTATATTCATCCTTAAACCCTTTTCCCTGCTTCGCCAGCTCCTGGCATTGATGACGGGAGACACGGTTAAAAAAAGTTTCTGTTTTTGCATTAATTTCCGGTATTTTTTTTACAAGTTCAGTTCGTGCTTCATCCGAAACAACATATATTTTCTGAAATTTTTGATAAAGTTTTTTACACATTTTTGTGTTAAACTGAAATTTACTCACATCAAAGTGAATCCATTGAATCTTCATTGCTGCATTGGTACAATATAAAACAAACACTGTAATAAAATCAAAAGGACCACAATAGGCAATTGCTGCATCATAGCTTTCCTTGTGCTGCTTTCCTTTTAAAACAAAACGATAATAAAGTGTTCGATCATCCGTGAGTTTATACCATATATGCGTAAAAGCAATACCAAAAGATTTCCAGAAATTCTTCTGTCTCAAATATTTAAAAGCTACTTGAAGTGGTGGATCCATAATTTCACTTTTCATAGTATCATATCCATCTATCACTTCAATATTTACCCACTTCGGAACCATTGGCAAAAAACCGCCTGATTTATCCAGTAAGAGTAAAGTAACACCATACTCTTCTGGAGACATTTCATCTACCATGTTCAAAAATGCTTTTTCAGTTCCCCCGATATTCATATTATTCATAACAAATAAAACATTTTTCATTGCTGCACCTTTAATCTATTAATTTTATACTTATTATTAAAAAGTTCCTTCTTCTATATGGCTATACTTACACACAAAGCATAATGCTTTATTCATCCTTCAATAATTTGATACAATTTTTCAATTTCTTCCGAATTTCCCTTCTTCTCAGATTTCTCATTAGCAACACAGTAATCTCGCAATTCACTATCCATTATCATTCTCATAATTCCATCAGCAATGGCGCGCGCTGAAATATCAACAATCAGTCCATTTTTCTCATTAACAAACTGCGCACTCACAGCATTAAAATTTGTTGTTACAATTGGCTTATTAAACATTTTGGCTTCCGCTAATGTAATTCCAAATCCTTCGTACTTTGATGTCTGCACATACAAATCACATTCTTTAAAATAAGGATATGGATTATTACGGCTTCCCAATAAAATAAACTGCTCTTTTAATTCATTCTTCTCAATCTGCTGTTCCAGTTCTTTCCGAATGGCACCTTCCCCTAATGCATACCATTTAAATTTTATACCTTTTTCCAACAATATCTTCGCAGCATCAATCGCAAGATCATAACCTTTCATATATGCATAACGGCCTACTGTCAAAATCTTTATCCCATCTCCAGCCATTTCAACATGAGCTTCTGACGGCATCTCCGCCATTTTAATTGCAAAATCTACATCTAAAATATCTTTCATTATCATAATTTTAGAATTTGGTATTCCAAAAGTATCCTGAACCTCACTTGCAACTGCCTCCGAAACGGCATTTACAACATCAAAAGACTCATACATTGGTTTTATAAAATTGAAATATTTGCCCGTTGGAATATATGTAACATTAATCCATGCAGCTTTTTTCCTGGCTTTTACTTTTTCAGCCACAAAGAAAGTCGGAACACCTTGTGCATATGCAATAGCCACATCATATTGTTGTGGCATAGTACTAAAACATTTCCTGGAATTTTTCCAAAATAAAACCGCTTTTTCTGTGTGAGTATACTTTCTTTTACGCAATACTACAGAATATCTTAACTGGGCAAGCATTTTATCGATTTCTTTTATTTTTTTTCCAAACTTCGACCATGGAATAGAATTGTATGCATAATAATCTGGAACTGGCAATAAATTCACTTCTAAAGGCAATAATTTTTGAAATGCCCCACCCTGCGCAAACAGCAACAAATCTACATTGTATTTGGAGTAATCCAAAAGATTCAGTAAAGTCACAAGACTTTTTTCTGCTCCACCTAATGTTAACGAATCAATCACAAAAAGAATGCTTTTTTTTCCCATTTTCTACTTATCCATTCTAAATTATAAACTACTTTAATGCCTTCAATGCATCTCTTAATTCTGTTGATGAAGTTTGCTTTGTATATGGAAAATATATTATCTCAACATCAACTTTCGAAAACTCTTTTTCCCAATGTTTCCATACATCCGTGCCTTTCCAGTCATCTCCAACAAACATCTTGTCAAAGTGGAGTTTCTTCCAGGCTTCCATTTTATCCATGGATTCCTGAGGCACAACCTCATCTACATACTTAATCGCTCCAACAATAGCTGCTCTTTCTTCATATGGAATAAATGCACGTTTCCCTTTATACGAAACAAGTTCATCTACTGTTACTCCAACAATCAAATAATCACAATGCTCTTTTGCTCTTTTTAAAATATTCAGATGACCGATATGAAATAAATCAAAAACACCTGTTGTATAACCAATGACACTCATACATTTTCTCCTTTAATTAACTTGTACACTCTCTGACAGGCTTTTCCGTCATCAAAGCTGCCTATTTCGCTCAGAAAACAATTAATCCTTTTTTCATATTCTCTTTCTGAAAAAGTATGTATGTGCCTAAATAATTCTTCCTGTCTTTCGAAACTTGCAAATGGTAATTTTTTAACATCAAAATACAAATTTCTATCCTTTGTCGTATATTCTATAAAATCCGGCGTATATAAAAAGCAGGGCCTTTTAGTAACAGAAAAATCAAACATAATAGCAGAATAATCCGTAATCAGAACATCTGCTGCACATAACAACTCCTGTACATCATCATAATCTGTTGCCTGCAAAACCTTATCAGAGTATTGAAAGCAGCTTTTTTGATTCAGTAAATGTGGATGCAGTCTCATCAAAAGATACCACTCTCCCCCAAATCTCTTCCTTAAACTATCAATTAATATCTCCGTATTTAAATCATAAGGAGACAAATTGTAATCCTTTCGAAAAGTCGGTGCATACAATACAATATGGCTTTCCATGGGAATGTGATAATATTGAAATACTTTATTTTGGACAGGGTTTCTGTCTTCAAACAAAATATCACACTGAGGAGTACCAGTATTAGCGATCTTACCATCATACCAAAAAGACCGTTCAAAAATCTCTTTACTCTTTTGGGATCCGGCAAGCAAATAATCTAATTGTTTCGAGTCATTTTTTGCCATTTCCACGTAATGCACTGGCAAAGTGTCTTCGGCATCTTTTTCAATCATTTTGAGTCGAAGAGAACTGTGCCAGGTCTGGATATATTTTTGACCAGGACGCTTTACAAATTCTTCTGTCATGCGATAATTGGTAATAATAATTCCCGCAGTAGCCAGACATCGATAAAAATTCAGGTGTCCATAACGTACAATTTTACTTTTTAAATCTCGATACCTTTCCGGTGCAGTAAATGCCCACACTACATCAAACTCCGCTTTTCCTTCTATATAATTACTAATATATTTCGGCGAACCAGAATATTGTTCTCCATAATAACTAAAAATCAAAATCTGCTTTTTTTTAACAGGAAATAATCGGAACAATCTATATATTTTTTTTATAAATTTATTCTTCCAACCTGTCACACTACATGTCCCCTTTTCATCCTAGTCCACACTGCTTGAACAGCATATATAAAACAGTTCTTATCCAGTGCACAAATCAATTTTCTTGTCTCTCCATCAGCATAATTCTGCAATTTTAATATCCTATTATAATTTCGCATTTTTCGAAAGGCGGCTCCTCTGTCTCGTTTCATCCTAGTCAAAACCAACCATGCTAAATTAACATATTGCTCTGCATATCGTTTTTCACATAATTCAACCAATTCAGGATAGTTTTGTTCCAGAAATGCTTTTCGATTCATCCATCCATCCAATACATCTAATCGTTTCAAAGTAAATGTATAAGAAATACTATCCTGACGCTGCCGATAATATACCAACGCCTGTGGAACAATTGCTATCCGATCTGCATCACCAATCACAAAATGTGTCCAGTAATGATCTTCAAATAATCTGTCTTTTGGAAACAAATACTTTTTTGCAATCTCTGAAGAAATTAACTTGCCCCACGCAAAAGTCTGTATATTTCCTTCAATCAATGCTTTCATTGCATCCCTATTATTTAATACTACTTCTTCTTGAAAGACTGTCTCTGCTGCTTTTTCATTATCAGCATATTGATAATAATAATTCGAAAGAATGATATTTGCCTGAGTTCTATGCATGCAGTCTAATAATATTCTGATCGTATTAGGTTCAAGAAAATCATCACTGTCCAAATAATATATATATTCACCTGTTGCACGGGAAAGACCTGCATTTCTCGCATCCGACAGACCACCATTTTTCTTATGAAGGACAAAAATTCTATCATCTTCTTCCGCATATCTTTCGCATATGCTGCCACTTGAATCCGTTGATCCATCATCTACCAAGATAATCTGTAAATTCTTATATGTCTGATGTAAAACGGATTCTATACATTCAGGCAAATATTTTTCAACATTGTAAACCGGAATAATAATACTTATTTGTTGCAAATTCATTTCACCATTCATCCTTCGATTATCTTATATAATTTCTGGATTTCTTCTTTCTTTGCATAATCACATTTTTTTGTGTTTTCAACAAGTCTTTTTTGTAAATCTTTATCCCGAATCAGTGAACAAATACCTTCCGCACACCCTTCATTATCCATCGGAACAATCACACCATCATATCCATCTCTCAATTGGCTGGACGACGTTGCATAGTTTGTAATCACAACCGGTTTATTTAATATTTGTGCTTCGATAACAGATACACATTTTCCCTCATATCGACTGGGCTGAACATAAATATCACACGCTTTTATATACGGATAAGGATTATCCTTTTTACCAAGAATAATCACATAATCTTGCATTTGGGCTTCTTTAATCTTTTGACGAATCAGTGACTCATCCCCTCCAAAACCAATTAAATAC
>JALEJP010000021.1 GCA_022769625.1 Lachnospiraceae bacterium
GTCATACTTTTATTCACATCTTTGTGACTGAGGTTTACTTTTTCAATCTCAATCTCATATTCTTTTACCTCTCCATCCACTTCACAGCGTATGACTGCCGGTCCGGTTTCCACCTCCTGGCGGTAAGCAGCCTCCACATAGTCTGTGTCTGTCAGATTCTCCGGCAGGGACGAAAGGGTTCCGGTTATCCCTGTGTCACGGTTTGTTTTGATGTCACCGATGACCTGATCTTCCTGATAACGTATTACTCCGGAAATCTCACCAGGCACGCCTTTTTCTCCTTTTTTTACCGCCTGTACCTGGGCACGGTACAGTTTCCCATCCTGTATTTCCATCAAAAGCCCGGTATCCACATCGCTGATTCCATGTCCCAGCGCCCCATAGTTCTTATCCCGATCCACATAGGTCAGCGTGCCGATTCCCTGTGTATCATCACGTACCCAGATTCCCAGCTGATATGTTTCTGCTCCGGTACGCACCGGAGTGACAGAAAGGATGATTTCTTCCCCATTTCTGTTGACGGTAAGCTCCACATTCCGGGTCCCATTCTCACAGATTCGTTCCACCAGTTCCTTTTTTGTGAGCAGTTTTTCTCCATTCAGAGCAACAATATAATCGCCCGACTGAACAATTCCAAGTGCAGGCTCATACTCCAGTCCGTCCATTCCCTCCACAATTCCGGTTCCGACCACAAGAATTCCCCTGGTATGCATAAAAATACCAACGGTATTTCCACAGGGAATCACTTCCGGCAATACCTGCTTTTCCACCTCCACTGTCTTAAGAGGCACAATCCCGAGAATGGAACAGCGAATCTTTACTGCATTCTCCGGAATATTGGACGCACCGGAGGCGGAAACGGCTACTATTTCATCCTTTACCAGACCGGAAAACGGCAGTTCAATCTCTTCCGCATCCTTAAGGGACGCGACACAAAGCCTGTCCGGCAGCCTGCTGTTGACATAATATAATCCTCCAGCGAAAGACAGGGCCAGAAACATCAGAAGAAAACTTAAGGCTCTGCGTCTTCGCTTTTTCTTTTTTCTGATCATGCTGTTCATAAGATCACCTCATTTCTTCTGTGCTTTGTGCCTTCGCATGCAAAAAAAGAGAATGCTGTTCTCTGCATCCTCTCTTAGTATGTGAAACTGTTTTTGTTTCACACTAGTATTTTTTTGTACGTGCTGCCAATTCTTTCATTTCTTCTGCACTGTCCAGTACTGTCTGCGTAATCTGCGCACCGCCAAGAATTCTTGCAAGCTCCATCACACTTTCCTTTTCATCCAGTCTCCGGATTGCCGTCTGTGTTTCCTGACCTTCCACTTTTTTTTCAATCATAAAATGGACATCTGCCATGGCGGCGATCTGTGCCAGATGCGTAATGCAGATGACCTGGTGTTTTCCGGCAATGACTGCCAGTTTTTCCGATACCATCTGTGCGGTACGTCCGCTGATTCCGCTGTCGATCTCATCAAAAATCAATGTCCCGACTTTCTCCTGATCCGCCATCACCGATTTAATCGCAAGCATGATTCTGGAAAGCTCACCGCCAGATGCCGTATCCTGCACCGGACGCAGAGGCTGACCCGGGTTGGTGGAAATCATGAAGCACACTTCATCCTCACCGTTTGCCGTGTAATCGGAAAGGGTATTAAAAGCCAGTTCAAATTTCACTTCCAGAAAATTCAGTTCCACAAGCGCTTTTTTTACCATGTCCGCAAAGCAGACTGCTGCTTCCCTGCGAAGCCTGGTCAGCTTCCCGGCCTGAGTCTTAAGCTGTCTTTTACATAATTCATAACGGTTTTCCAAATCTGCCAGATATTCCTCATAGTGGTTCAGAACATCCAGACGTTTCTTCTTTTCTTCACAGTATGACTGGATTTTTTCAATCGTATCCCCGTATTTCGTTTTTAAACGGTTCAGCAGATCCAGGCGCTCCTCCACACGGTAAAGACTTTCCTCGTCCACATCAATCTCATCCGCATAGGAAGATACCTCCCGGTTAAAATCATTTAACAGATTATCAATATCCATCAGCTGTTCATACAGACCGTTCAGACTGCTGTCATAGGACAGAACACCGGAAAGACTCTGCAGTGCCCGGCCTGTAGCCTCTGCTGCGCCGTCTGCGCCTGTCAGCTGATGCACCTGTATGACAGCGTCCAGAATGGTTCTCCCATTGGCAAGCTTTTTATATTCCTCTTCCAGTTTTTCATCTTCACCGCGGCAAAGAGCTGCATCCTCGATCTCATTGATCTCAAAGGACAGAAAATCCATTTCCTTCACTCTTCCCGTATCATCCACACGGGCATTTTCCAGCTCTTTTTTCAGCTTTCCATATTCCTGATAACATCGATGATATTCTTCCATGACCGGAACCAATGTATCCCCGGCAAAATCATCCAGAATTTCCAGATGTTTCTTTTTGTGAAGCAGTACCTGATTTTCATGCTGTCCGTGAATGTCAATCAGCACAGCTGCCGCCTTCTTCACCACGGACACCGGAACCGTCTCACCATTGATCTTGCTCACCGTACGCCCTTTTGACAGACGTCTCGTTATGATCACTTCATCCTCTTCCACCGGAATCTCAAGTGCGTCGATGGCATTCCTCTGTTCTGCATCATCCAGGACAAAGACAAGCTCGGAAAGCGCATAATCTGCCCCTTCCCTTGCAAAACCTTTGAACCCCTGAAGCCCCAGCGCCACAGCTACCGCTCCCATGAGAATAGACTTTCCTGCCCCGGTTTCTCCACTTAAAATATTTAATCCCTTCCCCAGCGAAATGTCTGCTTCTTTAATCAGCGCCATGTTTTTCACATGAATATTTACCAGCATTCCAAAACTCCTTATCTTCTGGCTGCCACGATTTTTTTGATCTTATCCATCACGATCAGAGTCTCATCCACGCTGCGAACGGCACACATGATCGTGTCATCTCCGGCAATGCAGCCAGCGATTTCCGGCCACTTCATGGCATCCAGAGCCGCTGCAACTGCCATCGCCATGCCTGCTACTGTTTTTACCACCAGGATATTCTGCGCCATATCCATGGATACATATCCATCCTGAAGAACGCGCAGATATTTCTCATTCATACCGGTCTCACCGCTTTGCAGTACCTTGTATACCTGTCTGCCCCTGTCATTTGCCACCTTTGTGAGCTTCATCTCACGTATATCACGTGAAACCGTAGCCTGCGTAACGCGGAATCCTTCCTGATTCAGTCTGTCCGCAAGTTCTTCCTGTGTCTCAATATCATAACGGCTGATGATATCCAATATTT
This sequence comes from Lachnospiraceae bacterium, assembly GCA_022769625.1. Taxonomy (GTDB): domain Bacteria; phylum Bacillota; class Clostridia; order Lachnospirales; family Lachnospiraceae; genus Hominisplanchenecus. The sequence continues at coordinate 3,287 of JALEJP010000021.1, forward strand.
TGGCATGTCTGTTTATTTTCACCTTCTCACCTCTCTACTGATCATTCATTTTCTTTCTGAGTACTTCGAGAAAACTGATATTATTGATTTTCACCAGGCGTGTCATTCTGGAAGAACGATAGATCCGGATCGTATCACCAGGCCCGAGCTTCACACAGGTATCCCCGTCAAAGGAAGCCTCCGCATCCTCCCAGCCGGATGTATGCTCATTTGCCAGTTCCACCGTGACCTCGGCATCTGCCGGCAGTACAATGCTTCTGGTATTGAGCGTATGGGGCGCGATCGGTGTGATCAGAATCAACGATGCCTCCGGAGAAACAATCGGTCCCCCGGCAGACAGACTGTATCCGGTAGAGCCGGTAGGGGTGGAAATAATAATTCCATCTGCACTGTAGGAGCGCAGGAACTCACCGTTCACATAAATATTAAAATCAATAATCTGCAGTCTTCCGCTTCTGGCAATTACAATATCATTCAACGCAAAATCCTGAAGAAGCTTTTTCCTGTGGCTGTAAGCACATCCCTCCAGCATCATGCGGTCCTCCACGGCCACATTGCCTTCCATCAGACGCTCCAGCGCCATTTCCAGATTGTCACTGTCCACTTCCGCAAGATATCCCAGGGTTCCCAGATTTACGCCCAGAAGTGGTATATTCTTTTCAATCAGATCCCTGGCTGCCTGCAGCAGCGTACCGTCCCCACCCACAACCAGGATACACTCCGTATCCTCCGGGATCAGACTTGCGTTTGTGTATTTATAGGCATGTATTGCCGATCCGACACCATGCTCCTGAATCTGACATTTCCTTCCTTTTAATTCCAGATAATCCCGGATTCTGCGGGCTGTCCGTCCTTCGGGATCTTTCATACTGTTTGATATCACATAAAATCTGTCCATTTGCATTCTCCACAGATGATGACTGTATTTGTCATTTATCCAGTGTCTCGTGTGCTTTTGTCACAATACCATCCACATCAAAGGTACTCTCCGGAAGTACGGTCTGTTCCGGCCTCTTCTGCAGGTGCAGCAGATACTCAATATTCCCCTCCGGTCCTTTGATTGGGGAAAACTCCAGTGCCAGCGGTACAAGATACTGTTCTTTCGCATAAGCGATCACCTTTTCAATCACTTCCCTGTGCACCGCGGCATCCCGCACCACTCCTTTTTTCCCGACCTTTTCACGCCCTGCCTCAAACTGCGGCTTGATCAGGCATACGATCTGCCCGTTTTCGTTTAAAAGATTTCTCACCGGAAGCAGTACCTTGGTAAGGGAAATAAAGGAGACATCAATGGATGCAAAATCCACCAGGGTATCGATATCCTCCGGCAGCACATAACGGATATTTGTCTTTTCCATGCATACCACGCGCTCATCGTTTCGCAGCTTCCAGTCCAGCTGTCCATGCCCCACATCCACCGAATAAACTTTCACCGCGCCGTTCTGGAGCATGCAGTCCGTAAATCCTCCAGTGGAGGCACCCACATCCATACATACCCTTCCTTCCAGCGTAATATCAAAATGGTTCATGGCTTTTTCAAGTTTTAATCCTCCACGACTTACGTACCGGAGCGTATTTCCCCTTACCTCCAGCTTCGCGGTATCCGGAAACATGGATCCGGCCTTGTCCTCCTTCTGCCCGTTCACATAGACACAGCCTGCCATGATCACTGCCTTTGCCTTTTCTCTCGATGCTGCCAGCCCTCTGCTGACAAGCAGCACATCCAGTCTCTCCTTCATACACTCCTCCTGCTGCTTTACAAACCGATTGCGGCAGCTATGATTTTCTTTTCCACCGTCTCCGCATCAATGCCGCATTCTTTTTTCAGAATATCCACATTTCCATGCTCCACGTAATCATCCGGCAGCGCAATATTCATGACCTGAACCTCGCTTCCTGCCTGTACATAAAACTCTGTCACATGCTCGCCAAAGCCTCCGGCAAGCACATTTTCCTCCAGCGTCACAATCAGGCTGTGCTCTGCTGCAAGCTCCAGCAAAAGCTCCTCATCCAGAGGTTTCACAAATCTGGCATTGATCAGGCTGCAGGAAAAACCTTTCTGTTTGAGTCTCTGACGCACTTCGTGCGCGGTTTTCACCATACTTCCCACTGCAATCAACGCAATCTTTTCTTCATCGTAAAGGATCTCGCTCTGCCCGCACACAATGGGTGCCCGAAACCCGGAAAGTCCGTCATAAGCCTCGCCCCTTGGATAGCGCAGGGCAATGGGACCTTCGTAATCAACTGCAAATTTCATCATATCCGAAAGCTCCCATTTATTCTTGGGCGCCATGACACATAGATTCGGGATGAGAGACAGATACGATAAGTCAAAGATTCCCTGGTGCGTCTCACCGTCACTTCCCACAAGTCCTGCTCTGTCTATGGCAAAAATTACATGCAGTTTCTGAATACAGACATCATGCACAATCTGATCAAAGGCCCGCTGCAGGAAGGAAGAGTAGACGGCAACCACCGGAATCATTCCGCCAGCCGCCATACCTGCCGCAAAAGTTACGGCATGCTGTTCCGCAATTCCCACATCAAAAAAACGATCCGGGAAAACATTTTTGAAACGTTTCAGGCCGGTTCCATCCGGCATGGCAGCTGTGATCGCAACAAGCTGCGGACATTGCTCTCCAAGCTTACGCATGACCGTGGAAAACACATCCGTATAATTGGCTTTCTCCCGTCTGTGGAGCGGGAGACCCGTTCCGATGTCAAATGGCTCCGCGCCGTGAAATCTGGCCGGATGACGTTCCGCCGGCAGATATCCTTTGCCTTTTTTTGTCATCACATGAAGCAGCACCGGACCATTTATTTTTTTTGCCTCCCGGAACATGTGCACCAGCCGGTCTATATTATGTCCGTCCACCGGTCCCAGATAGGTCAGCCCCATTTCCTCAAACCACATACCCGGAATAAAGAGCTGTTTAATACCACTTTTTGTCTTCTTTATATGACGCACCATCTTCTCGCCATAGACCGGAATCCGGTTCAGCGTGTCCGTAACGCCCTGTTTCAGCCCCATATAGGCATCATTGGTGCGCATACTTCCGAGATATTCGGACATCCCGCCCACATTTTCCGATATGGACATATTATTATCGTTCAGCACGATGATAAAATTCGTTTTCATACTTCCGGCATTGTTCATAGCCTCATAAGCCATCCCACCGGTGAGGGAGCCATCGCCAATAACTGAAATAACCGAATAATCCTCTCCCTTCAGATCACGTGCCTTCACATATCCGAGTCCGGCAGAAATCGAGGTGGAACTGTGCCCGGTATCAAAACAGTCACATTCACTTTCACAGCGTTTCGGAAAACCGCTCATACCGCCAAATTTGCGCAGAGTGTCAAATCCATCTCTGCGTCCGGTGAGAAGCTTGTGCGTATAGGCCTGATGCCCCACATCCCATATTATTTTGTCCTTCGGCATCTCAAATACAAGATGCATCGCCATCGTCAGCTCCACCACACCGAGATTGGAGGCCAGATGCCCTCCGCTCGTACTGATCGTTCGAATCAGGAATTCCCGGATTTCATCTGCCAGAATGGACAGTTCCTCTGCAGCGACCTTCTTGATATCATTGGGTCTGTTTATCTTCTCTAATACCATAGGTGCATCGCTCCTTATCTTTTCCGGTCAATCAACTGCACCAGCAATTCCTCCAGAAAATCATTTTTACGTCCAAGAGACTGAAGCGTGCCAACTGCCCGCTTTGAAATCTCTTTGACATCCTCTTTTGCCTTTTCAATGCCTTCTATCGTTACATAAGTTGTCTTTTCATTTTTTTCATCACTGAGCACCGGCTTTCCAAGCTCTTCTGTCGTACTGGTCACGTCCAGAATATCATCCTGAATCTGGAAGGCCAGACCGATATCTGCTGCCGCCTGCTCTATGACGCTTACTTCCTCATCGGATGCACCGGCCAGTATGGCACCTACCATCATGGAGCCTTCGATCAGCGCGCTGGTTTTCAGACGGTAAATAAAATCCAGTTTCTCCCGTGTCATGTTTCTGCCTGCCGCCTCCACATCCACACACTGGCCGCCCAGCATACCGTAAACACCTGTCTTCTTCGTCAGAACGGCAAGGGCTTTTCCCACTGCCGGATTCCCCGGTTCCAGATCAAAAGCACGCACTGCCGTCTCATAAGCATAATTCAGCAGAGCATCCCCTGCCAGAATCGCCATTGCCTCACCGTATACCACATGGGTGGTCTTTCGCCCCCTGCGGTACTCATCATTGTCCAATGCCGGAAGGTCATCGTGAATCAGAGAATGTGTGTGGATCATCTCCATCGCTGCCATGAATGGCCCAATCACCCGGCTTTCTCCGCCAAACAGACGGTATGTTTCCTGCATCAGCATGGGGCGCAGACGCTTGCCGCCCGCACGCATGCTGTAATTCATAGCCTCCAGCACCGTTTTCTGAAAGCCCTCTTCTTTTGGAAGATAGCTTTCGAGAATTCCTGTAATCTCCGCCAGACGCTTTTCCATTTCCATATCAAAATTCATACGTCTCTCCATCCTCATTTAAAGCCAGTATTTTCTTTTCCACCGTATCGATCCGCTGATTGCAGATTTTTAACAGTTCCATTCCTTCCTGATAGCCGGCAAAGGAATCTTCCAGGGTCGTATCCCTGTTTTCCAGTTTCCCTATGATTTCATCCAGGCGCAGAAATGCTTCTTCCAGTGTAATTTCCTTTTTCTGCTCCGTTATCTTTTCTTCCAGCTTTTCCATAGCCAACACCTTCCTTATCGTTACAGCCATCAGGGCTTTGTCTCATGGCGCTCTGTCTGCTTCACTTCCGCCAGAATACGTCCGTCCGAAACAAAGATCTGAAGCAAATCGCCTGCTTTTACCTGAGAAATCTGTGTCACCTTTTTCCCCTGCAGATCAGAGGTATAGGAATATCCCTGATCAAGCCGGTTAAGCGGCGACAGTCCCTTCATCTTTTCGATGTACAGTTTCATCCGGTGGCAAAGATCCCGGTGCCTTTCCTCCATCCCCTGGCCAAGCCTGTGGGCACGCTGCTGTGTTTCCTGTCTGCACGCCTGAAGCTTTTCTTCCATACACCTGGACATACGCTCCTGGGCATCCAGAAGCCGCATCCTTTTCTCACGGATCTGTCCGTCCGGTCCCAGCATGCGAAGTATCCTCTCTCTGCCTGCCGCCTTTTCCCTGACATCCCAAAGCTTCCGAAGCATCGCCTCCTGAAGCTGCTGGCTCTGCCTGCAGACATCGGCCTGTACCGAACGGAGATCCGCCACCGCAAGCTCCGCTGCCGCTGATGGTGTGGGTGCACGCAGATCCGCCACATAATCGGCAATCGTCGTGTCTGTCTCATGACCCACTGCCGAGATGACCGGAGTCCTGCAGTTAAAAATGGCCCTGGCCGTGATCTCTTCATTGAAAGCCCACAGATCCTCGATGGAACCGCCGCCGCGTCCCACGATCATCAGATCCACCCCATAGTCATCCAGCATACGGATCCCTTTCGCCACACTTTCTGCTGCTCCTTCTCCCTGCACCAGTGCCGGATAAAGAATAATCTCAATCCCGGGATTGCGGCGTTTCGAGACCTGGATGATATCGCGGATGGCTGCACCGGTAGGTGCCGTCACCACACCAAGCCTATGTATAAACCGTGGAATGGGCTGTTTGTATTCCGGCGCAAACATCCCCATTTCCTCCAGTTCCCGCTTCAATGCTTCGAATTTCTCATAGAGAAGTCCCGCGCCGTCCAGAATGATCTCACTGGCGTAGAGCTGATATCTGCCATCCCGTTCATAGACATTCACTGTTCCAAGCACGATCACCTGCTGCCCGTTTTTCATGCTAAAAGCCAGTCCCTTTCTGGCACTGGCAAACATGACACACGCAATGGTTCCACTCTCATCCTTGAGAGAAAAGTAAATGTGTCCCGATGTATGATATTTACAGTTCGAAATCTCACCCTTCACGTAAATGCGCCTCAACACATAATCCTGTGTGAACATGGATTTGATGTAGGCATTTACCTGGCCAACGGAATAGACATTCTGCACGCGACGCCACCTCTTTTACACCAGTTTTGCCAGAATGCCGTTAATAAATGCAGGGGAACCGTCTCCCCCGAACGTTTTTGCCAGCTCAACGGCTTCGTTGATCGCTACTCCCACCGGAATATCATCGTCGTACTTCATCTCATAGACTGCCAGCCGAAGAAGAGTCAGCTCCACCTTTCCCATACGCTCCGTTCTCCAGCCTTTGGAGACACTGCCAAGCAGTTCGTCGATCTGTGGCAGTTTTTCTTTAATGCGCTCATACTTCTCCTGAATATAGCTCCTGTCTTTCTCCTTCGCCCCGGCAAGCTCCTCCGCATAAAGCTGCTCCTGCTGCTCAAGCTCCTCTTTCCCGTAAAACTCAATCAGGAAAAGCAGTTTGAAAATATGTTCTCTTTCTTCTCTTCTAGTCACTTTGCCCTCCGATCATCCTTCACATATGGTATAAAAAAGGCTGTTCGCCGAAACAGCCTTTTTGGTTATTTTTCTTTTGACATGCTCACATTTGCGATCTGGATATCTACTCTGGAAACCTCAAGACCTGTCATATTTTCAATCGCAGTCTTAACCTTTTCCTGCACTTTTTTACAGGTTTTGGGGACACTGTAGCCATATGCAATGTTAAGTGCCACCTGCACGTGCACCACGCCTTCCTCCACATCCACACGGATGCCTTTGGAAAGGCTCTTTTTCCCCAGCTTGCTTACCAGTTCTTTTGTGATATTGCCTGCCATGCTGGCAACGCCTTCCACCTCGGTAGCTGCCAGACCTGCGATAATCGCAACCACCTCATCTGCTATCTGAACCTGGCCCATGCTTCCTTCCTCCAGGGTATAGCCAGTCTGCATCTCATCTTTTTCCATGATGGTAAACCTCCTATCGTCCGCGCCATCTGCATGCGCCTGGTTTTGCTCGTTACTCTGTCTGTCTTTCCGAAAACAGTACAGCGTCTCATACGCTATATTATAACACCTGCCGCACATTTTGCAAAGATATTTGTTTTTAATTTCTGCCAAACTCGGTGAGAATCAGGCCTTCGTTTCGATCCAGCGTCATGCCGATGCTCCAGGAATTTACCCACAAAAGCAGCGGATTGCCTTTCAGGTCTTTCACCTTCTTCATATCCGAGGTTCCCACAAGCTTATTCAGATCAATGTCCTTGTTTTCGATCCAGCGGATATGTTCATAAGGCAGGTTCTCCATGCGGATCTCCACATTGTATTCATTTTCCAGGCGATATTTCAACACTTCAAACTGCAGCACACCCACAACGCCCACGATGATTTCCTCCATACCGGTATGATACTCCTGGAAAATCTGGATTGCACCCTCCTGGGCGATCTGCGTGATGCCCTTAACAAACTGTTTTCTCTTCATGGTATCCACCTGGCGTACCCTTGCAAAATGCTCCGGGGCGAAGGTTGGAATCCCCTCATAGGCAAATTTCTTTCCCGGCATACAGATGGTATCCCCGATGGAAAAAATACCGGGATCAAACACGCCGATAATATCTCCGGCATAGGCCTTGTCCACAATATGACGCTCGGAAGCCATCATCTGCTGTGGCTGGGAAAGGCGCTGTTTACGATTTCCCTGCACATGGTAGACCTCCATTCCTGCATCAAACTCTCCGGAGCAGATACGCATGAATGCGATACGGTCCCGGTGAGCCTTGTTCATATTTGCCTGAATTTTAAATACAAAGGCAGAAAAATCCTCCTTCACCGGATCCACCGGCCCGATATCCGCATTTCTGGGAAGCGGTGGGGTCGTCATCTTCAGGAAATGCTTCAGAAAAATCTCCACTCCAAAGTTCGTCAGCGCAGAACCGAAAAATACCGGTGAAAGCTCTCCTTTGCTTACCAGCTCCTGATCAAATTCGGCACTGGCACCGTCAAGAAGTTCGATTTCCTCCAGAAGCTGTGCTTTCTGGTCGCTGGTCACGATCTCATCGATCTCCGGAGAATCCAGCGGAATTTCCCTTGCCTCGCCTTCTTTTGTTCCCTTTTCCGTGTCTGTGAATACCGTGATCTTTCCGCTTCCCCGCTCATACACGCCCCTGAAATTCTTTCCGGAGCCGATGGGCCAGTTGATGGGACAGGTGGCAATGCCAAGCTCCTTCTCAATATCATCCAGCAGATCAAAGGTGTCGTTGGCATCCCGGTCCATTTTATTGATAAAGGTAAAGATGGGAATATGACGCATCACACATACCTTGAACAGCTTTCTTGTCTGTGCCTCCACACCCTTGGAAGCATCGATCACCATCACGGCAGAATCCGCCGCCATCAGTGTACGGTACGTATCCTCCGAAAAATCCTGATGGCCCGGCGTATCCAGGATATTGATGCAGAAGCCGTCGTAATTAAACTGCAGCACCGAGGAAGTAACCGAAATACCTCTCTCTTTTTCGATCTCCATCCAGTCCGAAACGGCGTGGCGCGCGGTAGCTTTTCCCTTTACCGATCCAGCCAGATTGATCGCTCCTCCATAGAGCAGAAATTTCTCTGTCAATGTAGTTTTTCCCGCATCCGGGTGCGAAATAATCGCAAAGGTTCTACGTTTTTTTATTTCACTTGCTATATCAGTCACGACAATTCCTCCATTAATCTCTTTACCATACTCTTTTTCTCTCATAAATTACAGCCATCCGCTATTTTAACAAGCACGGCAGACAGTGTCAATAAGGGAAAAAGATTTCCTGGAGAAAACATGGATGCATGGCAACAGAAAAAACGCGCCGCATACCTGCGGCGCGCTCTGGTCTGTGTTTATTCTCCCTGCTGCATGGTCGTTATGACAATATTCTCCCCGGAAATCTCCGTTTTCCGTTTTACGATATCTTCTATCTGAGCCCGCTGTGCATCGGTAAGCTCGCTCTGCGCCACCACCACATCTACGGTTCCGTCTGTAATACTCACCACCGCATCCGCAAAGCCTTTGGATTCTAACAGAAGCTCCGCAGCCGCCTCTTTTTCCGCATTTTCCGTAAGCGCTGTCATATCATTAATGGCATTCTGTTTCTGCTCCTCCGTGACATTTTCATTATTAATAATCTCCATCAGTGTTTCCTTGCTTTTGGCACGTACCTGCTCCCTGGAAAGCCTCGCCTGTGCCGCAAAGCTGCTGCTTCCGCCTGAGCTGGTAAGTACGGCCTCCCCCGGAGTATCCGTTACCTCCTCCGATGCGGCCACTTCTCCGGAATCCAGACTCTCCTCACCCAGATATACCTCTCCGTCCGCAGAATCAGTCAGTGTAATATCCTGATCCAGACTTTCGATGTCTGTCAGTGTCACTTCTGTCTCCTGTGACGCAGCCGGAACCGCATTTCCCCCAAGCTTTGTGCCGGAATAGTTCAGGTAGCCTGCCACTGCAACCAGAGCCGCAAGGGCTGTGATAATGACCTGATTCTTTTTCCACATATGTTTCACACATTCCCTCCTTAAACCTTCGTAACCGTTCAGCACCCCTGCAGGCATTTGCTGCCACCCGGATAGCCCGGACCTGTTTTACGCGGTTCTGACTAGTTACATACCTTCTTCATCACTTTGATTTTATGCGCTTCAATGCCAAATAATGCCATGACCGCATCGGTAATATCGGCTGCAACCACAGAATCTCCTCCCCCCTGGGCGGCCACGATCACCCCCGCCACCTCAGGCTCCATCACCTCCTTCACATACGGGATCTCCACTCCGTCCTGATCCCTTGTATACACGGTAGCTTCCTCCTGCTCCCTGGACTGACTGCTGCTTTTCTCCTGTTCGCTCTGGCTCTGTTCTGTTTTACTCTCAGAGTTTTTGCCATCCTTCTCCACTATTTTTTCGCCGGAAGAACGCAGGGTGATCATCACCTCTACTTCCCCTACACCTTCCACCTGAGCAAGTACCTGTTTCAGTCTTTTTTCCAGATCTCGCACCTTCTCTTCTTCCGTCACATCATTTTTTGTGTCCGTCTGGCTCTGTTCCATCCCGGATGATCCGCTGTTATCTGTGGACGATTTTTCCGTTGGTATGGCAATGACCAGCAAAAGAAGTCCCAAAAGAAGCCCGATCACCCAGGGATTTCCCTTTCCCTCTGTAAATTTTCGCAAAAAGCTGCCCTTTTTCTCCCCCATTCTCCACCTCCGGCATCCTTCCCTGCGTCCTGTCCCAAATTCCGGGAGATTTTACCCGATCACAATCTGATTTTCTTTTACCTGATAAATATCCGAAAGCTCCCCAAGAATATTTTTCTGTATCATTTCTCTTTTTGTTTCATCCGGATACTGTCCTGTGATCCGCACCGAATCCATCTGCAGGCTCCCTTCTCCCTCTGAAAAGGTGACCTGTACCTGAACGTTTTCCATCCCGTTTCCCTCCGCCACCGCTGCCACCTGACGCTGTATCTCCTCCCGGCAGGCTCTGGTTATGGTCTCACTGCGCAGCTGCTCCAGTCCCTCCCTTTCCCGCTCCAGAGAGTTCCATTCCTCCCGAAGCATGATCGTCCTCCACTGGGAAGTGAGAGTTTCCGACATACCTGCTGCGTCCAGAAAAGGCGAGATCACGATCACAATCAGCAAAAGTCCACAGAAAAAACGTACATATTTCCGATAATTCCCCTGGGGCAGCAGTTGCTCCACAATCTGTGCAAAACAGAGATAACATACGATGTTTTTCACCCATTCCCGCAGAAAATCCACTCTCTCATCTCACTTTCCAAGGGATGCCGTCACCATGGCAAGCGTCAGAAAAAACAGCATTCCGGTGTCCAGCATGATTTTCAGAAGCAGACCGGCACCATCTGATACAGCCGCAACACAGGCATTCAGCCGTCTGTCACTGACCGGCTGTATCACGGCCGCCATGGTCCGGTACAGAAGCGCACAAAGGGCCAGACGGCAGACTGGCGCTGCGCAGATAAAAAGAATGGCAATCATCCCGCATACCCCGATGGAATTTTTCAGCAGCACAGCCGATCCCAGAACCATGTCTGTCACACCGCCAAACACCGTTCCAATTCCAGGGATCGACGACGCTGCCCGGTTTACCGCCGTATTTTTCAGAGAATCCACCGCCGGCAAAATCAGGCTCTGCACCGCCTGCAGGCCAAGAGCCGCAGCCATCAGTGTCTTCAGCGTCCATTCAATCAGTGTGCGGATCAATTCCGCCATTCTGGAGAGACGTTCATCCTTTGAAAGGTGATTCAGCATCTGAAACAGAACATACAGCTCCACCCCCGGAAGCAGTGCATGCTTCATAAGCCACTGGATGATTCCGATCAGCACAAAGGTAAACTCGTAAAATACCGTTCCGCCCACACTCCCAGCCGCAAAGACAGAGGCCGCAAAATAAGACGGAATCAACGCTTTCATAAAACCTGTCACATGTTCAAGCGATGTCTCCATCATCTGGCTCATCCCGTAAAAAGCTTTCATCAGCATGGCAAAGAGCAGCAGGTACATCACATAAAAGCTGACTCCGGCTGTACTGTTTTTCTCACAGATGTCTGTAAAATTCAGAATAACCGCCGCCGCAATCACAAGCAGCAGAACCTGAAGCGCCGTTGTTTTCTGATTCTGCATTTCAGAAAACAGCACCCGGGAAATCAGGCTGCGGATGCTTTCAAAATCCAGCGGAATCTCGCCCTTCATCAGACTGCGCACGGCATCTGTAAAACGAAAAATCTCACTGCCGGACAGCTCCTTTAAGCTTTCTTCCACTTCATCCAGCCCGAAATCATCCAGCTTTAGAATTCCTTCCTCCTCCGCAGCCAGAACCTTTCCCGGCACGGCAAATATCAGCATTGCAAACACCGGCAATACAATCAGGATACCCAGAAAACACCTGTCCATACTCTCCGCCCTCAATCCGGGAAATGAGATCCCGGTTTCAAACCTCTAGTTCAGAAATGCCTGAATCGTCTCAAACAAAGCAAGCAGCACCGGAGTGCCAAGGGCCAGCACGGATATCTTTCCAAAAAACTCAATCTGCCCCGCGATGGCTCCGTATCCCGCATCCTTACAAAGACTTGCCGAAAAATCTGCCACATACGTAATCCCCACAATTTTCATCAGAGTATCAAAATAGGCACTTTTCAGATTAATATAGCTTTGTATCGTTTTCAGCGTCCCGGAAAGATACAGAAGCTTTTCCACCACATAAAAGAAAATCAAAATACAGGTGGCCATACTCACAAACACAGCAAACTGTGGTTTTGTATCCTTCAGAAACATAGCAAGCAGGATTCCGGTCAGTCCAAGAACCGCGATTTTTGTCACAGCGCAAACAACTCCTTTATACTTTCAAAAAGCTGACTGATATAAGGAAGTACCCAGAACAGCACCAGAATCAGGCCTGCAAGGCTTGACAGATATGCCTGCTCCTCTCTGCCGCTGTGTTTAAGCACCTGTCCGAGAACAGAAACCAGAATTCCCACCGCGGCGATTTTAAACAGCAGATTGACACTCATTTTCATCTCCCCTCAGTAAAGCAAAATCACCAGAAACACCCCTGCACTGATCCCCAGACAACGGAACAGTTTTTCTTTTTCCCGGTATTCCTGCACTGCAAGCAGCCAGGCATCATTGACCTGTTCCAGATAATAGTCAAGCGTTTTTTTCTGCATCTGTACATCCAGATACCCAAGCTGAGACCCCAGTGTTCCAAGGCTTTCCAGGTCTGTTTTTTTTAATCCCCACCCTTTCAGATCTTTTTCCATCTGCGTACAGAAAATATCTCCAAGCAGACCGTTTTCACCTGCTTCCATCCGATCCCTCACATGTCCGAGAAACGTCCGCACCGGATCCTCCACTCTTTGGGAAACCCGGTAAAAAGCCTCTTCCATCGCTGCATTTGCGCAGGTAATCTCCCCGGAAAGCATCACTGCCATTCTGCGCAGCTGCAAAAGGACACGGATCCGCTGTTTCATCCCGGCACACACCCGGAAACCTGCTGCACTGCAGCTTGCAATCGTGAGTCCCGCCCCCAGAAGTTTCAGCATACGGCTCCTCCTTCCCCGAAAAGTCTTGTCCCTCTCCCGTCAAAAATACCGCGGACGGTTCCGATCTGCTTTTTTCCATTCAGAATGATATAGCGTTCAAACACATGCTCCTGCACCATTTTCTGCAGCAGCGGCTTTTTTTTAATGTCATCAATGGAGCTTCCATGTACCGTCGCAATCAGTCTGCATCCACAGTTCAGAACCGACTCTATGGCTTTGATATCCCCGTAATCACCGATTTCATCCACAGCCACCACCTCCGGGGACATGGAGCGGATCAGCATCATCATTCCCTCCGCTTTCGGGCAGCAGTCCAGCACATCCGTCCGTATTCCCAGATCATTCTGGGGAACTCCCTGATACGACCCTCCAATCTCCGAACGTTCGTCCACCACACCCACATTTTTCCCCACACACCATGTGGTTCCGTTTGAAATCTGTCGTACCACATCCCGCAAAAGCGTCGTCTTCCCGCAGCAGGGCGGTGAAATGATCAGCGTATGGCAGACTTCTCCTTTCTCCACAATATATGGAATCACCCGGTCTGCACAGCCTTCGATCTGATGCGCCAGACGAACGTTCAGGAAAGAAATATGGCGGATACTTTTGATTTTTCCCTGTTCCATGAGGATTTTCCCCGCCACTCCCACACGATGTCCTCCCTGAATGGTCAGAAATCCCTGACGCAGCTCGTCCTCATAGGCGTACAGCGAGTAGCCGGCAATATACTCCATGGTTTCCACCAGTTCACGCCGTGTCACATAATGGACTTCCTGCGGGACCGATATCTGCTCCCCTTTACAGATCTGAAGCTCTCCTTTCTCCGTGGGAGCATATTCCCTCCCTTCATATCGAACCAACAGCGGCCCGTTTACCCGCATCCTGACTTCCTGCAGATTTTTAAACTCCAGCGGAGCTTTCTGTAATATTTGTCTTATGGAAATGGAAAATATTTTTAAGAATCCATCTGCATCCTTCACTGCCCTCACCTCTTAGGACATACTATGCAGAAAGTAAAAATGAAATGTCTTTTTCTTTTTCAGAGAGATATCTTTTTTTGAAACATCTGCAGCAGAGCTGCTGCTTCCCGGACTTTTTCTTCATTTTTGCGCAATCGAGTAGGAGGGGATTTGGATTAAATCCCCGACCTCTCACACCACCGTGCGTACGGTTCCGTACACGGCGGTTCAATCAACTTAACAAGTAACACACCTTTCGGTGTAGTAATCTAACATTGAGACTAGTCCGAATG
>JALEJP010000026.1 GCA_022769625.1 Lachnospiraceae bacterium
GAAAATGATTCACTATATCTGGTAAAATATAAAAAACTGTGTCAGGATATAGTGCAAAATGCATAGGCAGAAAATTCGGCATTTTTCCCTATTTGCAATGAAACAAAAAATGATTATACTTATTGCATATTATGATACCAGCCATTTTTCGTAGAAAAATGAGCGGATTTCGAATGTTTTCAGGATTTCGTGAGCGTGAAACGCGGAGAAATCCGCAGGTATCAGGGGGTCAAATACTTTTGACCCCAACATCAAATTATGATACCAGGGTCAAATGAGGGAACAGGAGAAAAACGATGGAACAGATTATGCCGGATTTTATCACATATTTAACAAACGAACGAAATGCATCAAAAAGTACGGTGTCATCTTACTGCAGAGATCTGCAGAGAATGTTCCGTTTTTTGAGTGAAAAAGGAATCAAAAAAGCAAAAGATGTTACGACAGTCAGTTTAAATGCTTACATTCTGTATCTGGAAAAAGCCGGATTTTCCATTTCCACCGTTTCCAGAAATGTAGCATCGATGAAAGCTTTTTTTCATTTTGCCTTTGGAAAGAGACTGGTGGATCAGGATCCTACCAGTACCATAAAAGCACCTCATATTGAAAAGAAAACACCCGGTATCCTGACCAGACAGCAGATGGAGAGTCTTTTGGAACAGCCTGCACTGGATACGCCAAAGGGGATCCGGGATCAGGCAATGCTGGAGCTTTTATATGCAACCGGTATGCGTGTAACAGAGCTGATTTCCGTTCAGATGGAGGATATCAATTTCAAGCTGGACTATGTGGTGTGCCGGGATGGGGATAAGGTGAGAGTGATTCCCATGGGGAAAAAGGCAAAGGAAGCCCTGATCCGCTATCTGGAAACCGCACGTGAACAGCTCATGAAAGGGAAAAAAGGAAATTATGTGTTTGTGAACTGCTTCGGCAGTCCCATGAGCAGGCAGGGCTTCTGGAAAAATCTGAAGGAATATGCACAGAAGGCCGGCATCAGGGAAGACATTACGCCGCATACATTCCGACATTCTTTTGCGGCGCATCTGGTGGAAAATGGGGCAGATCTGCATGATGTGCAGGAGATGCTGGGACATTCGGATATTTCCACAACACAGATATATATGGCTATGGCGGTGGGAAAGGTGAGAAATTCTTATCTGAAAGCCCATCCAAGAGCATAATTGGGACTGTCGGAAAGCGGAACAGTCCCATACAGAAAGCAGGAAGAAGTGTAACGCGAAGCAGCACACTTCTCCCTGCTTTTTTGACGTTATCATGCATCCGGAGGAAATTGCCAGTGTCAGGTTATTTTTTTGAGAAAAAGGAAATTCAGTAAATCAACAGCTGTCACAGTTTTTACATGGAGCCAAATATTTTTGACTTCAAAATCATTAGAAAAGGAGAAGGATAAGATGAAAAAACGATTACTGTCAATTTTGGGATTTGTTCTCGCAATGGTTCTTCTGTTTCCGGCAAATGCTTTTGCATGGACAGCGGACAATGGTGATGGAACATTTTCCAACCCGCTTATGTTTGGAGATTATCCGGATAATGATATTATCCGCGTAGGTGACACTTATTACATGTCTTCTACCAGTATGCATCTGTTTCCGGCATGTCCGATCATGAGCTCGAAGGATTTGGTGAACTGGAAATACGAAAGTTATGCATTCTCTGAAGAGGATGCTCTCAGGCTCGCAAATTATGATCAGGGCCTTACACTGAAACAGGGATATAATGTCTATGACAAGGGACCCTGGGCGACCAGTCTGCGGTACAGTGAGAAACTGAAAAAATTCTATCTTCTTGTCAATATGCAGGATGGTGTGGAAGCAGAATATGCTGTTTTGTGTGTGGCAGATCAGGCATCCGGTCCATGGAAGGCTTACCGCCTGGACAATCCGACCGGTGCGATCAAAGGTCTGTATGATCCAGGTCTGCTGTTTGATAAAGATCCGGTGACAGGAGAGGAAAACGGAGATATCTGGGTCGTTCACGGACAGGGACGTCTTTATGTATCCAGGCTTAATGTGGTGGATGAAGAGACAGGGGAACTGGCCATTGATGAAAAAGAGCGCAATATTGCAATCTATAATTATACCGGCGGAAGCTTCAATGAAGGATCCCATGCTTACAAGTTCGGTGACACTTACTACATCATCAGTACACCGACCTGGAGTGGGACTCCTTCCAAAAAGTCCATTGCAATCCAGACAAAGGATCTGACAAAGGGACCGTATGAAGTCAAGGATATCATGCGCAGTTTTATGAATTTCGGTGAAAACGGCATCCATCAGGGGGGAATCGTGGATGTGCCGCAGGAAGATGGTACCTCAGAGTGGTGGTCCGTTATCTTCCAGGACCGTAATAAGCTGGGACGCGTTCCTACGCTTCAGCCGGTTTACTGGGAAGAGGATGAGAATGGACTGAACTGGCCGATCATGGGCGTGCAGGGCAAAAATGGTGACCAGGCTGTCGTTACCATGGAGAAACCTCATACGGGTGCTGTGACAGAGCCGATACCGCCAGCTGATTCAGATGAGTTTGACAGCACAGAGCTGGGACTTCACTGGCAGTGGAATCATGTTTCGGATCACACGAAATGGAGTCTGACGGAGAGGCCGGGATATATGCGTCTCTATACGGCTACCGTTACAAATAATCTTACAACAGCACAGAATACGCTGCGTCAGCGTGTAGTAGGGCCGGAGAGTTCTGCTACAATCAAGCTGGATATTTCCAATATGGCAGATGGCGATGTTGCCGGCCTTTCTGTCATCCAGAGAGATTATAACTACATCGGAGTTACCCTGGAGGGAACAAAGAAGCGCGTTATGGTCAGAGATAAAGATGTGGAGCAGATTTCTGTTTCTGTTCCAGATGACACGAACCAGATCTGGTTCCGTGCATCCATGCCCCGTTTTGAATACCGGGTGGAATATTTCTACAGCCTTGACGGGGAGAATTTCACGCAGTTAGGCGGCAAATATGAGATGCGGTATGGCAACTATGTGGGAATGGGATTCGGTGCGTTCAACTATGCCACAAAGGAACTGGGCGGATATGTGGATATGGACTATTTCCGCATGGACATGCCGGATGACCATGGTAATTATCATGAACTGAATGAGAAGGTTGAGGCAGAGCGCTATGATGTACAGAGTTACGATGTAAGTCTTGGAGATCCAAGCCGTATCTACAATCCTCTGACCAAATGGACAGCAGACTATGTATATACGAATATGCTGCAGAACTGGGGAACCGGTTATGATCTGGCACTGGGTAATCTGCGGGACGGTAACTGGGTTCAGTACAATCAGATCGACTTTGGAGAGGGTGCAGAGTGGTTCAACATCCGTGTATCCGGAACGGCTGAAGGCGGTAAGATCGAGGTACATAAGAATGATGCCGACGGAGAAATTCTGGCGGTTGTGGATGTGCCAAATACGGGAAGCCTGGAAACCTACCAGAATGTTATCGTTCCTCTGAAAACAGCTTCTCCGAAAGGAATCCAGAAGATCTGTCTGGTATACAAAGAAGGAAAGGCTCTGTCCTGTCAGTTTAACTGGTTTATGTTTGGAACAGGCAAACAGCCAGTGGCACCTGCAGTTCCGCAGGGACTCAAAGCAAAAGGACTGGAAGAGGGACAGATTGAATTTTCCTGGACGGAGGTTCCGGGAGTAAATTATGATCTGCAGATTGGCGACAA
The DNA here is from genome assembly GCA_022769625.1 of Lachnospiraceae bacterium. Lineage (GTDB taxonomy): Bacteria > Bacillota > Clostridia > Lachnospirales > Lachnospiraceae > Hominisplanchenecus. Next base: position 3,710 of record JALEJP010000026.1, read on the forward strand.
GATTATCAGCAATATCCGCAGTCCGTTTGTGGAAACCGGTCTGCCGGACGGCACCGTATATAAAGTAAGTATCCGTGCAAAAAATTATGGCGGATACAGTGAGTGGAGTGATGGTGTCAAAGCAGCCACTGCCGGCAATCCATACATTATCCCGCAGACCAGCATGTCGGTTCCGAAATTCTCCAGTCAGGAAGCCGGAGGAGAGGGACCAAAGAGCGGTTATATCTCAGCTATTCTGGACGGGGATGCCAATACGTTCTGGCACTCACAGTGGAATGGCGGAACTGCAAAACCACCTCACTGGTTCATCCTGGATCTGGGTGGAAGCTATAAGATCAATACAATCACGATGCTGCCAAGACAGGGAAGTGGTGATCAGCCAAACGGCCTGTTTAAGAAAGTGACACTTTCCTACAGCAATACCGGAACAGAGGACGAAGACTTTACCGTTTTGGTAGACCAGAAACAGCTTCCGGCAGGAATTGCAGAGCTGAGCTTTGCGTTTGAAGAAGTCACAGTACGTTATGTAAAGGTTTATGTAGATGAAAGCCACAATGATTTTGCTTCGCTTGCGGAAATCAATGTATATCGCTCAGAGCCTGACACGACAGCACCGGGTGAACCAAAGAATCTGACTGCAGAATTGACAGGCACAGGAAGTGAGACTGCGGTTGCACTGAGCTGGGAGGAAGCAGTTGACGCGGAATCCGGCATATTCTGCTATTCGATTTATCGGGATGATGAATTCCTGGATGTAACAACAGACTTGAAGTACACCGACACGACAGTAGAGGATGGAAATACGTATCAGTATAAGGTAGTAGCTTCCAATGGCGCAGGCCTGGACGGCGAGGCAGCTTCCTGTGAAATAGATGTTTTTGTAAAAGAGAATTTCGATTTTTCACTGGAACCGGCATCCGGCTGCTTCAATGAGTCAAAGACCGCCACGGTTGTTACAGAAAGCTCCAGTCTTGAGTTTCGCTATACCATGGATGGCAGTGAGCCTACAGACCAGTCCGATGTCTATGTGGACGGCATTAAGATTCCTTATGGAGTGACCCGGTTAAAGGTTGCAGCTTTCTATAAAGGAGAAAAAGTTGGAGAAACGGTACAGGCAGAGTACATGGTAAACAAGGGGGACAACCTGGCACTGAATGCCACACCATCCAGTGAGCACGATGCACATTGGGATGTGTGGCCGTTGCCGGATTCTGTAGACGGAAATATTGGAACCTGGTGGAATGGTGATCCGGCGCGTACAGACTGGACATACGAGATTGATTTTGGCAGAGAAGTAAGCTTCAACAGTTTATATATTGCGGAATATGTGAAAAAAACACAGACGTACAATATTACCGGATATAAACTGGAGTATTTCGACGGAACAGAATGGAAGATAGCAGACCAGTACAAGGCGGATGAACTGGGTGCATCTCAGGTACAGTGGTTGAATGATGTGACCGCAGAGACAGAAGTGTCACAGCTGGGATCTGAATTTGAAATGGTAACGGGAAGTAAAGTTCGCTTCCAGTTTACAGGATTCAGGCAGCTCGGCCTGCGTGAGGTTCAGTTCTATGACAACACGACACCTGTACAGTCTGTGGAGGGAGTTTCACTTGACAAAGAAACCATGACGCTGAAGGCTGGCGAAGAAGGACAGCTTACTGCAGCGGTAACACCGGAAGACGCGGCCAATCAGAAGGTAAACTGGAGCACTTCCGACGATAAAGTGGCAACCGTAGATGAAAATGGTCTTGTGACAGCAGTTGCAGAAGGAGAAGCAGTCATCACCGTAACCACAGAGGACGGAAGCTTTACAGCAAGCTGTAAAGTGACAGTAGAATCTGATCACAGTGGAGATGAAGATAAGAAAGACAGCACAGAACTGAAGAACGCACTGGACAGTGCAAAAGCAAAAGATCTGTCCGGATATACAGAGGAAAGTGCAAACGCATACCGCAAGGCACAGGCAGACGCTGAAAAAGTTCTGGCAAATACGGACGCTTCCCAGGAAGAGATCAATGCAGCACTGAAGGCCCTGAAAGAAGCGGAAGCAGGACTGAAAGTCAAGCCTGCACCTCCAGTTGATGACCAGAAACCGGCTGTTGAGGTTGGAAAGATCTATGAAAGCGGAAACTTTAAATATAAAGTGACCAGTCTGACAAAAATGACAGTAGAGGTGGTAGGCCTTAAGAGGTCAGTGACAGCTGTTAAGATCTGTAATACGGTTAAACTGGGCGATAAGACCTTTAAGGTTACTCAGGTGGCACCGTCCGCCTTCAAGAATAACAGGAAGATCAAAAGTGCAGTCATTGGTAAGAATGTGACATCAATCGGAAGCAATGCATTCTATGGATGTACAAAGCTGTCGAAGGTGACGATTGGAGCGAAGGTTAAGAAAATCGGAAAGCAGGCGTTCTGCGGCTGCAAACGTTTGAAGAGCATTACCATTAAGACAAAGAGTCTGACGAAGAAAAATGTGGGAAGCAGAGCATTCCGGGGCATTTCGGCTAAAGCCGTTGTGAAAGTACCGAAGGCAAAGGTAAAATCCTACAAGAGCTTATTAAGAGCAAAAGGTGTCAGCGCAAAAGCAGTCATCAAATAAGAAATAAATCATAAGGAAGAAAAGGGGCCATATCAAAAGTGATATGCCCCCTTTTTAAACAGGTTCAGCTTTCCTGACCATTGAAAAGTCCGCGTATCTGTTCCACAGTCGTGCGGGCCTGTCTGTGGTTGGTACCGCTGGCTGTGACACCTACGACAACATTGTCCTTTCGCGCAATGCCCGGAAAATAAAAGTCACATTTGTTTTTGTCGCTGCAGACATTTACCGTAATGCCCATACATTTGCACACGCTGTAAATATCGGAATTAATCTGGTGATCATTGGTGGCTGCGATCACGTAATCGGCATGGTAAATGTCCTCACGTTCATAGTTTTTTCGTTTGATGGTCAGAAGTCCGGCTTTTTCCATATCCATCAGTTCCCTGTTTACTTCCGGGGCGATAACGGTAAGATGATTGGTGAAATCCACCAGAGTACGGATCCGTCGCTTGGCGATCGTCCCGGCTCCAACCACGATGACCTGTTTTTCAGTTAAATCCACAAAAATTGGGAAATAAGGTTTCTTGTTCTTTATCATTTCATTACTCCTGTGTTGCTGTATCCTGCGGGCAGAAGCCCGAAAATCTTCTTTCAGTATATAATAAATTTGAAAACAGTACAAGTATTTCTGAATTTTTGGTCTAAAAGAGGACTGGATATTTGAAAGAGTTATGGTATAATGAACGCAAAGAGCGTAAATATCCAGAGAAATGTCTGGGGATTCGCTTTATCAAAAGATACAGATGAGGAGATTGACATGAGTTTCGAATTTATTAAAAAACTGCCGACGCCGGCCGAGGTCAGAGAACAATATCCGATTTCAGAAGCGGTAGCGGCAATCAAAAAGACAAGGGATGAGGAGATCCGCAAAGTAATCACAGGAGAATCTGATAAATTTCTGGTTATTATCGGTCCCTGTTCTGCGGATAATGAAGAAGCGGTATTGGACTATGTGGGACGTCTGGCGAGAGTCAATGAAAAGGTCGGTGACAAGCTGGTCCTGATTCCGAGAATTTATACGAATAAACCACGTACGACAGGTGAGGGATACAAAGGCATGATGCATCAGCCGGATCCGGAGAAGAAACCGGATCTGTTGGCCGGCCTGCTGGCTATCCGTAAGATGCACATCCATGCCATTGAGCAGACAGGAATGACAGCAGCGGATGAGATGCTGTATCCGGAAAACTGGAGATATCTGTCTGACATTCTTTCCTATGTGGCAATTGGTGCGCGTTCTGTGGAGGATCAGCAGCATCGTCTTGTTGTCAGCGGTATGGATGTACCGGCCGGCATGAAAAATCCTACCAGCGGTGACCTGACGGTTATGCTGAACTCTGTTGTGGCAGCTCAGTGCAGCCATAGCTTTATCTATCGCTCCTGGGAGGTAAAGACCACAGGAAATGAACTTGCCCACACGATTTTACGCGGTGCGGTCAATAAACACGGCAACTGTATTCCAAATTATCATTATGAAGATCTGAATCTTCTGGATCGTCTCTACAAAGAGCGCAATCTGAAGAATCCGGCTGTTGTTGTGGATGCAAATCATTCCAATTCAAACAAACAGTATGTTGAGCAGGTGCGCATCGTGAAAGAAGTACTTCACAGCCGCAGCGTGAATCCGCATATCAAAAAGCTGGTAAAGGGTGTTATGATTGAGAGCTATATTGAGGGTGGCAACCAGAAGATTGGCTGTGTGCCTCATGTTTATGGTAAATCAATCACAGATCCATGCCTTGGTTGGGATGATTCCGAGAAACTGATCTATACGATTTACAATCAGTGCTGATTCGATCATGCATGGAAAACGGAGAATGATATGAACAGTGAAATTTTAAAAGCCGCCATTTTCATAATTGGCGGCTTTGCCGCTTTTGCGGCATTTGCATTCTGGAATAACTATAAAAGAAAACAGCAGCGTATGGCAAAAATACGGGCGTGTTATGGAAAGATTCCGGAGAGAGAGTATTCGCTGGAAGAATTTCAGGCCATCGGGAGATATTACAGGCTGAAAAAAGCAGAAGGCTTCTGTATTGATGATATCACGTGGAATGATCTGGACATGGACCGCATCTTTCAGGATATCAATCACACCTGGTCCTGTGTGGGTGAGAGCGTACTGTATGATATCCTGCGCCGTCCACAGATGGATGAGGCGGAACTGAACAGACGGGAAAGACTGATCCGTTATATGGTTTCCCATGAAAAAGAACGGGAAGAAATGCAGTATGAGTTTTCCTTGAACGGACGGACCGGGAAATATTCGGTATTTGACTATATTTACAATCTGACGGAATTTACGCCGGGAAATCAGGCGGAGCATTTTCTCTGTATCGGCCTGGTGATTTTGGCGGCCTGCCTGATTTTCTGGAATGTGGGAACAGGAGTTGTTGCGTTGATTGCGGCGGCAGCCTTCAGCTGGTCACGTTATTTTGCAGAAAACCGGAGAATTGAGCCTTATATTGCTTCCTGCCGCTGCCTGATGCGCCTGCTTGAGACAGCCAAAGTACTGAAAAAATGGGAAGCACAGCCGGAGCTTGCCGGAGAAATTCAAAAAATAGAGGAGTCAGCCGCAAAATTTAAAAAATTTGCGTCAGATGGAAAATTTGTGGTGATGAGCGGACAGGCGGGAGGCGGGATCGAAAAAGTACTGCTGGATTATCTGAACTGTACGTTTCATTTGAATCTTCTGAGCTTTTACCGGCTGGTGCGGGAGGTCCAGAATCTGAATGATGAAATTTATACGCTTGCAGACGGGATCGGGATGCTGGAAGCAGCTGCGGCCATCGCTTCCTGGAGAGAGACCCTGGCTGACTGTTGTATCCCGGAATTTACCGATACCGGGCAGGCGGAATTTTCCATTGTGGAGGGATGTCATCCCCTTCTGATGCATCCGGTGGCCAATTCCATCTGTGCGAAACGCAGTGTACTGCTGACCGGATCCAATGCCTCCGGAAAATCCACATTTCTGAAAATGGCGGCAGTGAATGCGATCCTGGCCCAGACAGTGCATACCTGTGCCGCAGAGTCATACCGCGCATCTTTTTTTCGTGTGTACTCCTCCATGGCACTGCGGGATGACATCACAAACAGTGAAAGCTATTTTATTGCCGAAATCCGTTCGCTGAAGCGGATCCTGGATACGGTAGGAAGCGAAGGGGCACCGGTGCTCTGCTTTGTGGATGAGGTGCTGCGGGGCACCAATACCATAGAACGGATTGCAGCCTCTGCGGAAGTGCTGAAAAGTCTGAAGGGAAAAGAGGTGCTCTGTTTTGCGGCAACCCACGATATTGAACTGACCTATATTCTGGAGGAGGATTTTGATAATTATCATTTTCAGGAAGAAATTTCAGAGGATGATATCCGCTTTGATTATCGCCTCTGTGAAGGAAGGGCAGAGTCCAGAAATGCCATCCGCCTGCTGAAAATAATGGGGTATAACCCGGAGGTGATTGAGCGCGCGGATCAGAGAGCAAAGGAACTTATGGAAGGGAGAATGCTGTCATGCTGGTAAAAATCTATACGGACGGGGCGGCCAGAGGAAATCCGGACGGCCCCGGTGGATATGGGACGATTCTGAATTACGTGGACGGCAAAGGTGTGCTGCATGAGCGGGAATACAGCCAGGGCTATGTGCGTACCACAAACAACCGCATGGAACTGATGGCAGCCATTGTGGGGCTGGAAAAGCTTACCAGGCCCTGTCAGGTGGAGCTTTACTCAGATTCCAAATATCTGACGGATGCCTTTAACCAGAGATGGGTGGATAGCTGGATCCGGAAAGGCTGGACACGGGGGAAAAATGAGCCGGTAAAAAATGTTGATCTGTGGAAGCGGCTGCTTTTGGCAAAGGAGCCGCATCAGGTGAAATTTATCTGGGTAAAAGGACATGACGGTCATCCGCAGAATGAGCGCTGCGACCGGCTGGCAACCGCTGCAGCGGACGGCGATGATCTGATTGTGGATGAGGGACTGAACGGAAAAAACAAATGATAACGATGGGAAAGGAGAGAGAAAGAAATGAGAGAGGCAATGAGAAAACAGATTGTGTGGCTGGTGATTCTGTCGCTGGTGCTTGGCATCTGTCTTCCGGCATGCTCCGGGCTGCAGGTGGAGGCAGCAGGAAAACCAAAGCTCAGTAAATCCAGGCTTACGATGTATGTGGGCGATACCAAAACGCTGCAGGTGAAAAATTCCAAAGGGAAAATAAAATGGTCCAGCAGTAAAAAGAGTGTTGCATCGGTGAGCAGCAAAGGAAAGGTAAAAGGGAAAAAAGCCGGAACAGCCAGAATTACGGCAACGGTAAAGGGCAAAAAACTTACCTGTAAGGTTACGGTGAAAAACCGCAGTCCGAAACTGAGTAAAACATCGGCGGTCCTGATGCCTGGAAGTACATTGGCTTTGAAACTTAACTATGCAAAAGGAACCGTCAAGTGGTCAACCAGTGATAAAAAGGTTGCCGAGGTTACAAAAAAAGGAAAAGTGACGGCAAAGGCTGTCGGTACAGCCAAAATCACGGCAACCTTTAAAAAGAAAAAATACAGCTGCAGGATACAGGTTATCAAAGCAGGTACAAAACTGCTTGATATCACATTTGACAATGCAGCCATTGAACAGCAGAATAATTCCAGTACCGGACAGTTGGAGGAGGTGCTTTCCACCAGAGATGAGGTCATTCTTGTCTCCGGAAAGGTGATACATCCGCAGACGGCTCTTACCGGAATCACGTATCAGCTGTATGATTCGGAGAAAACACTTCTTTCGCAGGGAAGCCTTGCGAAGCAGGATGCCTGGTCTGTAAATCTGAAACCGGCAGTTGGAGTGAATACCTTTGTGATCACGGCATCGGAGGAGGCCGGGACACAGGTGAGCCGTACGCTGACCATTGTGCGTTACAGTGACCGGATCACACTGAGTGAACAGGTGGTTTCCGGTGATGAGGCGGAAAGTGTCGATTTTTCGGAAAATGCTTATGATATTACCAGAAAAGAAGCACAGCAGTCCAATGATCCGGATACCGTCACGGTAATTCTGGAGAAGGATTCTGAACTGGTGAAAAAGCTGCAAAGCGGTGAGGTGAAAAAGGACGATACATATCTGCTGCCTTCCAGTGAGGAGCTTCCCACCGGGTTTTCCGGAGTGGTCGTATCCTGGGGAGAGCCAAAGGATTCTTTGCTGGATCCGGAACAGTATGTGGAAGTAGTCTTTGAGGAACCGGATCTGGAGGATCTGTTTGAAGGAGACGGCTGCATTGATTTTGGCGGCGGCGTAAATCCGGATGATCCGGTGGCATTTGTGATGGTGCCGGATGGCAGTGAGGTTTCTGCTGTGACAGAGCAGGGCGAGCGGGTATACCGGGCCGGCAGCGACGAATATGACAGCCAGGTTCTTCCGAACGGAGTTTCTGACTTTTTCAAGCCCGGTATAACCGTTTCCGGGAAGGGAGCAGTTACGGTAAAACTGAATCTTGCAGATGTGCTCCTGTTTGATCAGGATAAGAAAAAGAAAACGACGACAGATCAGATCAAACTGAAGGGAAGCATTGAATTCTCTGATATTTCCTTCGATGGAAATATGGCATGGAAGGATCAGGGGCTTCAGATCCTGCCCCAGCAGATTAAAGTGGATCTGTCTTACAAGTCAAAGGTGGACGTCGCGCTGGAAGGCGGTGGCACCGCAGATTTCAAAAAGCTGGTACAGGACGCCAATGATAAGTTCCAAAACAAGGTAAAAATGGCCGGTATTGAGCTGTCTGGTATTGATATGAGCGACAAGCTGATGCTTGGGCTGATCGGCCTGAATTTTATCACACCGCCGTCTACTTATACGATACATGAGGCGGCAACCACCACAAAGCTTACCATGGCACCCATGTATTTTCTTGCCGTATATCTGGATGTCAGCGGAAGCATCACTTCGAAAGTGACAGTGGCTTTTCAGGATGAAACGTACAAAGAAAGTGGATTTAACCTGTATAACACCAAAGCAAATAATATCCAGTGGGGAAATTCTGTACTTTATACGGAGACAAAGGAGCTGGCCGGAGGTTATCGGATTTCCACCTACGAGAACAAACGAAAGTCGAAAACAGAGTATAAGGATCCGGAGCCGAAGCTTATCGTGGAAGGAAAGGTGGAGGCGAAGGCAGGCATCGGTGTGGGAGCAATGGGAGGTGTCATGGTATTTGGCATGATACCGGGAGATTTTTACGGAGAATGTAAAGGTGAGGTGGACGTGGATGTGGACGGAAAGCTTACCGTCACATGGAAAACCAATAATCAGACTATTGCCGATCCCAGTCTGCGGGTGAGCGGAAAATTCAAGACATTCTTTGCCGTGGGTGCAGATCTGAAATTTGCGGTCAAAGTGCTTTCCAGACATTTCAAATCTGCAAGTGTCGGCGCAGGACTGGAATACAGCAAATCCAAAGAGTTTCCGATTTTTGATCTCCAGCTTGATTATCCTACATTCACTCTGAAAGGGATGCTTTATGATCTTACAGATAAGACGGTAAAAGACCATCCCGTTTTACAGAATGCAGAGTTGTACCTGTATGATAAAGAGAAGCTGCCGGAGGGAAAAGAGATCACGGCAGAACTGCTGGAAAGCAGTCAGGAAGATTTTAAAGGGATGAGCGACGGGGAAGGCGCTTATCAGATTGAAGGAATGGGCCGAAGATCTTATGCCGTGCTGATAAAGACGGCAGGATATCAGAAACTTGTTGACACGGTAACTTTTTCGGGATCGGATATCACAAAGGATTATTATGTGGAGCCCATACGGGAGAAGAACTGGCTGAATGTGTGCAAGCCATATCAGTACACGCAGATTTATGGAGAATACCTTGGAGACGGCAACGGAACCATGACAATCTCCGGTGTAAAATACGATGCCGGCTTTTATCTGAACAACGGAAATCAGGGGACAGGAGGAAGCTCCGATGCGCTGTGGAATCTCCAGGGAAAATACAGTTCTCTGAAGGTTCGTATCGGTCATCTGGATGATACCCAGCTGTTGTCTGCACAGCTCTTTATCTATCTGGATGGAGCGGAAGATCCCAGCCAGACCATTGATCTGGACTGCCAGGATGTAAGCCGTGTGTATACCATTGACCTGAATCATGCAGAGTCGGCAAGATTTTCGCTGAAGAAAACACAGTGGGACAACTGGGCAACCTCTTCTTTTGGATTTGTGGAGGGTGTATGGTACGGTGAAAATGGTGCGGAAGGTACGGTGAATTTTAAAGATCCGTTCGAAGGTGTGGACTGGAATGCAGATTTCATGTCTGTATGCGCGCCATATAAAGGAATCAGCTGTACCACTTATACAGGAGATCCCGAAAATACCTTCACAATGTCGGGTATTACTTATGATACAGGCTTTAAGCTGACCACACAGTCGGTGATGAGTGCGTGGGGCAGATCGGCTGCCATGTTCCATACGGACGGCAGGTTTTCAAAACTGAAGGTCCGAATCGGTCATGTGGATACCACATCTTCGATTTCGTCTGAGCTGTATGTTTATCTGGACGGTGAGGCGGAGCCCAGTCAGACGATTCCACTGGATGCAAAGGATGTGGCCAGGGTACAGACAATCGAGCTTAATTATGCGAAAGGTGTTAAGCTTGTCATCCGAAATGACCACGATAACTGGTCAACGACAGCCTTCGGTTTTGTGGAAGGTGAGTGGGTGAAATAGGGTTGACAAATGAAAAAGCGCTCACTATAATATATGACAGCGATGGAATCACGAATTCCTCAAATAGGAAAAGAAAAAGCTGTGATAGGAAGAAGTAGCGGAGTGACTGCACTACAGAGAGCTGCCGGAGGGTGAGAGGCGCCAGGAAGGTTTCCGTGAAATACATCCTGGAGCTCTGCACCGAAGGGGAGACTTTGTAGGCTGCAGCGGAGTGACACACGTTAAACGGTCGAAGTATTGGAGCTGTCCTTCGGGGCAGGACAGTACTTGCTGAGGCAGCACGGTGTGAGCCGGCTGTGAATAAAGGTGGTAACACGAGATTCTGGCTCTCGTCCTTTTGTTAAGGGCGAGAGCTTTCTGGCTTTACGCACCTGGAAACCGAATGGAAAGCTAAGGAGGAAATGAGTAAGATGGAGCAGAACGTATTTGACGTCCTGAAGGAAAGAGGTTTTATTGAGCAGACCACTCATGAGGAAGAAATCAGAGAGCTGCTTGGAAAAGAAAAGGTTACATTTTATATCGGATTTGATGCGACGGCAGACAGTCTGACGGCAGGACATTTTCTGACGATTATGGCGATGATGCACATGCAGCGTGCAGGCCACAGACCGATCGCACTGCTTGGCGGCGGAACCACGATGATCGGTGATCCCTCCGGTAAATCCGATATGAGAAATATGATGACGAAGGAAAAAATCGATTACAATGCAAAGCGTTTTCAGGAGCAGCTCTCCCGCTTCATTGATTTTGACAATGACAATGCCATTATCGCAAACAATGCAGACTGGCTTCTGGATCTGAATTATGTGGAGTTTTTAAGGGAGATTGGGGTACATTTTTCAGTCAACAAGATGCTGACGGCAGAGTGCTACAAACAGCGCATGGAGAGAGGTCTGACATTCTTTGAGTTCAACTACATGCTGATGCAGTCCTATGATTTCCTGAAGCTGAATCAGCTTTACGGCTGCCAGATGGAGCTTGGCGGAAATGATCAGTGGTCCAATATCCTGGGTGGTGTGGATCTGATTCGCAGAAAAGAAAATAAACCGGCATACGGTCTGACCTTTAAACTTCTGACGACCAGTGAAGGGATCAAGATGGGCAAGACCATGAAAGGTGCAGTATGGCTGGATCCGGAGAAGACTTCTCCATATGAGTTTTATCAGTACTGGAGAAATATCGAGGATGTGAAGGTTGAAGAGTGCCTTGGACTTCTGACGTTTTTGCCTATGGATGAGGTGCGCAGGCTTGGCGCTCTTGAAGGAGCAGAAATCAATAAGGCAAAAGAAGTACTGGCATATGAGATCACAAAGATCGTTCATGGAGAGGAAGAGGCAAAAAAAGCTCAGACAGCAGCTCATGCACTGTTTATCCAGGGCGGAAAGACGGCCGATGTGCCAACCACCAGCTACCCGGCAGCGGAGCTTGAGGCAGGTAAAGACATTCTTACCCTTCTGGTGGATACCAGACTTGCAAAGAACCGTTCGGAAGCGCGCAGACTGGTTACGCAGGGCGGTGTCTCAGTCAACGATCAGAAAGTGACGGATTTTGCCCGGGTATTTACAAGTGCGGATTTTGATGAGGACGGAGTGCTTCTGATTAAAAAAGGGAAAAAGGGATACCATCAGGTAAAAGCAGACTGATGCGATCCGGAAAACGGAAAAGGTTATCTGTATGAAAGAAGGAGGCAGAAGATGGAGATTTTATCGACATTTATCACAACCGTAATAGAAATGATTCTGATCGCATGTGTTGCATACGGCGGGATCCGTTTGGGAAAGGTTCTGCGTGACCGCAAGGACGCCAAAAATCAGGCTGCAGAGCAGTCAGAAAAATAGATTTTGAGACACACAGGAGGATTTGTTGTGAGAGCATATGGAGTAAATGAGCTGCGTAAGATGTTCCTGGAATTTTTTGAGAGCAAGGGACATCTGGCAATGAAGAGTTTTTCACTGATACCGCATAATGATAAGAGTCTTTTGATTATCAATTCTGGTATGGCACCGCTGAAACCGTATTTTACAGGGGCGGAGAAGCCGCCAAGGACACGTGTGACCACCTGTCAGAAGTGTATCCGTACCGGTGATATCGAAAATGTGGGAAAGACAGCAAGACATGGTACCTTCTTTGAGATGCTTGGAAACTTTTCTTTTGGAGATTATTTCAAGCATGAGGCCATTGCATGGTCCTGGGAATTTCTGACCCAGGTGGTTGGACTGGATCCGGAAAGACTGTATCCGTCTATTTATGAGAATGATGACGAGGCTTTTGAGATCTGGAACAAAGAGATCGGTATCGCACCGGAACGTATTTTCCGTTTTGGTAAGGAAGATAATTTCTGGGAGCATGGCGCAGGCCCCTGCGGCCCCTGTTCTGAGATCTATTATGACCGCGGTGAAAAATATGGATGCGGCAAGCCGGGCTGCACCGTTGGCTGTGACTGTGACCGGTATATGGAAGTCTGGAATAACGTATTTACCCAGTTTGATAATGACGGGGAAGGCAATTACACCGCGCTGAAACAGAAAAATATCGATACCGGTATGGGACTGGAGCGTCTGGCTGTGGTTGTTCAGGATGTGGATTCTATTTTTGATGTGGATACGCTTCAGGCTCTGCGCAACAAGGTCTGTGAATTTGCAAAGGTTGAATATAAGAGCGATGAGGCAAAGGATGTATCGATCCGTCTCATCACGGATCATATCCGCTCTGCGACGTTTATGATCTCCGACGGTATTATGCCAACAAACGAAGGCCGCGGCTATGTGCTGCGCCGCCTGATCCGCCGCGCTGCGCGTCACGGAAGACTGCTTGGCATTGAGGGAAGCTTCCTTGGAAAACTCAGCGAGACCGTGATCGAGGGCTCAAAGGACGGATATCCGGAGCTTGAGGAAAAGAAAGAGTTTATCTTTAAGGTTCTCGCAAAAGAGGAAGAAAAATTCAACAAGACCATCGATCAGGGTCTGAATATTCTGGCTGGTATGGAAGCCAATATGCAGGAAAAGGGAGAGAAGGTGCTTTCCGGTACCAATGCCTTTGTACTGTATGATACCTATGGATTCCCGCTGGATCTGACCAAGGAGATTCTGGAAGAAAAGGGCTGCACCATTGATGAGAAGGCTTTCCAGGAAGCCATGGAGGAGCAGCGTACAAAAGCAAGAAATGCCCGTGAGACCACCAACTACATGGGTGCGGATGCTACGGTTTACGATGAGATCGATCCGTCTGTCACCACAGAATTTGTAGGTTACGACAGTCTGGTAGGTCAGTCACAGATCACCGTCCTGACCACGGACAAAGAGCTGGCTGATGCCGTATCGGATGGGGAACATGCAACCATCTTTGTGGAAAAAACGCCGTTTTATGCAACCATGGGCGGGCAGGAAGGCGATACCGGTGTAATCTGCACGGAGGATGCGGAGTTTGTGGTTGAAGATACCATCAAGCTGCTTGGCGGCAAGGTAGGTCATGTGGGCCGTGTGACAAAAGGCATGTTTAAGGTCGGTGACACCGTGACACTGAAGGTTGCCGAAGCGGCAAGAGCCAATACCTGTAAAAACCACAGTGCAACCCACCTTCTGCAGAAAGCATTGAAGACTGTGCTTGGAAACCATGTAGAGCAGAAAGGTTCTCTTGTGACACCGGACCGACTTCGTTTTGACTTTGCGCATTTTGAAGCGATGACCCCGGAGGAGATTGCTTCGGTGGAGGCTCTGGTGAATAAGGAGATCCAGGAAAATCTTCCGGTTGTGACTCAGATCATGAACATTGAAGAGGCAAAGAAGACAGGAGCTATGGCACTGTTCGGAGAGAAATATTCCGAGAATGTGCGTGTGGTTTCCATGGGTGACTTCTCAAAAGAGCTTTGCGGCGGTACCCACGTGGCCAATACAGGCGTGATCTCCGCATTCAAGATTGTTTCCGAGGCAGGTATTGCAGCCGGAGTGAGACGTATTGAGGCGCTGACCGGTGAAGGTGTGTTTGCATATTATAGAGATGTGGAGGCAAGACTTGCACAGGCGGCAGCGATGCTGAAGTCAGGCACACATGAGGTTTGTGACAAGATCGCTCATCTGCAGGCCGAGATCAAGACCCTGCAGAGCGAGAATGAATCCTTAAAGAGCAAGCTGGCCCAGGGTGCCCTTGGAAATGTCATGGATAAGGTGACAGAAGTCAAGGGAGTAAAACTTCTGGCAACCTCTGTGGAGGATGTGGATATGAACGGCCTGCGTGAGCTGGGAGACCAGCTGAAGGAAAAGCTTGGTGACGGTGTGATCGTACTGGCCTCCAACAACGGCGGTAAGGTATGTCTGATGGCTATGGTTACCGATGGTGCCCAGAAGAAAGGTGCGCATGCCGGAAACCTTGTGAAAGGGATGGCTCAGATCGTAGGCGGTGGTGGCGGCGGCCGTCCGAATATGGCGCAGGCAGGAGGTAAAAATCCGGCCAGGATTCCGGAAGCAATCCAGGCAGCAGCAGGTATTCTGGAAAATCAGATCAAAGCCTGAAAAAAATGAAAAATATGGTCAAGAAAAAAGAAGAAAAATCTTGACGTTTCGAGAAAATATGCTATAATATCAGAAGTGCAATAAAATACCCAGACAGTTGTATTATGCACAATCTACAACTGGAGGGAGGTTAGGTGTGAAATTATGTCAAATGTAATCGTAAAAGAAAACGAGACTTTGGACAGCGCTTTACGCCGTTTCAAAAGAAACTGCGCAAAGGCTGGTATTCAGCAGGAAATTCGTAAGAGAGAACATTACGAAAAACCCAGCGTGAGAAGAAAAAAGAAATCCGAAGCAGCGCGCAAGCGTAAATACAACTAAAATATGTGCAGGTGAACCTCTGACAGAGATGTCAGAGGTTTTCTTTATGATATAGGAAACTTCGTTTCCTATATCATAAAACGCTTTGCGGGATGCACACGATGTGCAGTTTTGATGACCAATTTTTATACTCCGGCAGGGGAATGAGAGGACAGGCATAAATTATGGAATTCTTGTTTATACTGGTAGTATGATACCAGGGTCAAAAGGTCATGCTGTTCATGCTTGCATGAAAAAGCATGACTTTGAGACCCACAAAACATGAGAAAGTAGCCATTTTTCGTAGAAAAATGAGCGGATTTCGATTGTTTTCAGGATTTCGTGAGCGTGATACGCGGAGAAATCCGTAGGTATCTGGGGGGTCAATGACTTTTGACCCCAACATCATATTATTATTTCAGGAGGGAAACATTATGAGAATTTTAGTAACCGGCGGAGCTGGATATATCGGAAGCCATACCTGCGTAGAACTGCTGAATGAAGGCTACGAGGTTGTTATCGTGGACAACCTGTACAATGCCAATAAAAAAGCAGTAGACCGCGTGGAAGAGATCACAGGCAAAAAGGTAACCTTCTATGAGGCGGATATCTGTGACAAAGAAGCGATGGATGCTATTTTTGAGAAGGAAAAAGTAGATGCAGTGATTCATTTTGCCGGCCTGAAGGCAGTGGGTGAGTCCGTTTCCAAACCGGTAGAGTACTACCAGAACAACATCGCCGGCACACTGACCCTGTGCGATTCCATGAGAAATCACGGCGTAAAGAACATCATTTTCAGTTCTTCCGCAACCGTATACGGCGATCCGGCTATGATCCCGATTACCGAGGAGTGCCCGAAGGGTACCTGCACCAATCCGTATGGATGGACCAAATGGATGCTGGAGCAGATCCTGACCGATATCCAGAAATCGGATCCGGAATGGAACGTGATCCTGCTTCGTTACTTCAACCCGATCGGCGCACACAAGAGCGGCATGATCGGCGAAGATCCCAAGGGTATTCCGAACAATCTGCTTCCGTATGTAGCACAGGTTGCCATCGGCAAACTGGAGTGCCTGGGCGTTTTCGGTGATGACTATGACACACCGGACGGAACCGGCGTTCGTGACTACATTCACGTAGTAGACCTGGCACGCGGTCACGTGAAAGCAATCCAGAAACTGGCTGACAAAGAAGGCGTAAGCATCTACAACCTGGGTACCGGCAACGGCTACAGCGTACTGCAGGTGGTACACGCATTCGAAAAAGCATGCGGACATCCGATCAAATATGCGATCAAAGAAAGAAGACCTGGTGATATTGCTATGTGCTACTGCGATCCGAAGAAAGCAAAAGACGAGCTTGGCTGGGTAGCAGAGTACGGTATCGAGGATATGTGCGCAGATTCCTGGAGATGGCAGAGCCAGAACCCCAACGGGTACAATGACTAAGCAGCTCATGTAATGAAGAGAAGACCTCATCCTTTCGATGGGGTCTTTTTTTCGGCCTTCCCGCATATTCCTGCAAGTGTGAATTTTATGTGTTTCCTATTGAAATCTACCATTTTTCCCATTATAATTAAAAAATATGAGCCAAGGGAAAAATCGACGTTAGGCTCATTTGTCGGGTAACTCAAATATGATATCAGGGTCAAAGACTTTTGACCCATGATGCCGGAGGGATAGTTGACAGGGCAACAAATGGAAGGGTTTCATGAATGAAAAATAAGTATTTGTATAAATTAGGCTGCGTTGTGCTGGCCGGCAGTATGCTGCTGTCCATGCCTGCTGTGGCCACTGCGGCACAGCAGGAGCCATATACGGAGGTACTGCTTCCTGAGAGCGAGTCGGAGACGGATTCTTTAAAGGATCTGCCGGAGCTGGAAACGTCGGAGACGGATCCGACGGAGACACCGGACATTCCGGTTGAGACGGAAAAACAGACGGATGCGGTTTCGAGAACGGATGAAATTTCGGACATCGGTCTGGCACCGGGAGAGGAGTCGGAGAAGAATGCCGGTGGCAATGCTTCCGTTCCGCTGCAGCTTCCGGGAACAGAGCAGGATGGTTCCGAAAATCAGGAGCAGAAACGCGGTTCGACGACTGTCAAGGAGATAGCGGATGAGGGAAGTACCATCCAGAAACCGGATGGGGAGGAAACGCAGACGGATCACTCGGATGCGGCAGCCGGATATACTTCCAATATCATTGCAGGGAATGACATCTATCTGGGTGAGCTCTCAGACGAGTATGGTCTTACCTTTGCAGAACGGTTCGAGACGATCATGGACGGGATCGAGGAGGATTATCGTGCTTTTCTGGAGTATCCGGAGGAGTTTGTGGCGGAGAACTGGCAGGATGTTCTGGCCGTTTACGTGCTGCGTCACGGGATGGACGAGGGAGGCATCACACTCAATGCCAAATGCAGAGATGAGCTGGAGAAGATCTTTTTCCTGATGAATATAAGGAGCAATTCTGCCATGCTGCGCAGACTGGAGGCTGAGCAGAGCGGCGAGGCGGACGCGGCGGCGAAGGCTGCTATCGAGACAGCCCGCGCAGAGGCACAGTCTGCAGAGGAGAAAGCAGAAAAGGATGTCCAGCCTGCAGAGGAGAAAACAGAAGAGGATACCCAGGCGGCAGAGAGCACAGAAGAGAAGACAGCAGAGGAGAGCCCTGCAGCGGATGATTCCGGTGCGGTGCGGACAAACCGGCGTGCGGCAGGCAGCAAAGCTTCCGACGGAGAAAAACAAGACTCTGAGCTGGCAAAAGAAGATTCAGAGACGGAAAAAGAAGACTCTGAGACAGAGAAGGAAACTTATGCGCTGACGGTGGAGGATTATATTACACTTTACGGCGCGGAGGATGAGGAAAAGGAGCTTCTGGAGAAATATACTTCCACCGAATGCCGACAGCTCTGTGCGATTGTCACAGCGGCAAAAGGGTTTGTGCGCGGTGAGGCGGGGGAAGGCGTAAGCGAAGAGCGGATCGCCATCGTTTCTGCAGCCTGCAGCCTGATCGGAAAAGTCGGCTATTTCTGGGGCGGCAAATCCTATGCCATGGGCTGGGATGACCGATGGGGAGATCCCATGACGGTTTCTGCCTCGGGAAGTCGAAGCAGCGGTACGGTCCGTTCCTACGGTCTGGACTGCAGCGGTTTTGTGGCGTGGTCCTACTACAACGGCCTGAATGGAAAAGATGCAGGGATCGGCAATCATACCACGACCCAGTGGGATGCCACTGAGATGGTGGACAGCCGGAAAGCAAAACCAGGTGATCTGGTATTTTATCGCCCCGGCAGCGCAGGGGACGACAACCATGTGGGCATTGTGATCGGCGTTAATGATAATGGCAGTCTTCTGGTGGCACATTGTTCCTCCAGTCAGAATGGCGTAGTAACCGGCGAAGCATGGTCTGCGGGATTTCAGTATGTCCGCAGCCCGATCGGACTGGATGATGAAACCTCAGGTTGACAAATTTTGACAGCGCTGTTATTATGTTAAAAGAACAAGGGCGTTCTGATTTATTCAGTGCACCCTTTTTTTGTTACATAGAGAATTCCTTTGTAACAAAAGCACTCCGTGCAGACGATGATCCATGTGATTTATGAGCTTTGAAGTTCTGAAATACAGAAAAATGGATAAAATGAAACGAATACACAGACACACCGCCGCGCAGCCGGCGGACGATGAAGGAGTAGAATATGAAGTATACAAAACAGGATGTATTGCGCCTCGTGCAGGAGGAAGACGTAGAATTTATACGTCTTCAGTTCACCGACATGTTCGGTACGCTGAAAAATGTGGCGATCACCTCCAGCCAGCTTGAAAAAGCCCTGGACAATAAATGTATGTTTGACGGTTCCTCAATCGAGGGCTTTGTCCGCATTGAGGAGTCGGATATGTATCTTTATCCGGATCTGGACACACTGGTGGTATTTCCGTGGCGCCCCCAACAGGGAAAGGTGGCACGTCTGATCTGCGATGTCTACCGTCCAAATGGACAGCCGTTCGAGGGAGATCCGCGTTATATCCTGAAGAGGGTTCTGGAAAAGGCAAAGAACATGGGCTGTCAGTTTGACGTGGGACCGGAATGTGAGTTTTTCCTGTATCACACCGATGACAATGGACAGCCTACTACGGTAACCCATGAAAGAGCCGGATATTTTGATCTGGGTCCGGTGGATCTGGGGGAAAATGCAAGACGTGACATGGTGCTTACGCTGGAGGATATGGGATTTGAGATCGAAGCTTCCCATCATGAGGTGGCACCGGCACAGCACGAGATTGATTTCCGTTATGACGAGGCACTTACCACAGCAGATAATATCATGACGTTCAAGCTGGCTGTGAAAACCATTGCAAAACGTCACGGCCTCCATGCAAGCTTTATGCCAAAACCAAAGACGGGCATCAATGGCTCCGGTATGCATATCAACATGTCCCTCTCCAGAGACGGCAAAAATATTTTTGCAGATGAGAGCGATCCCATGGGGCTGAGCAAAGAAGCCTATTATTTTATCGGAGGACTGATGAAGCACATCAAAGGAATGTGCGCGATCACCAATCCTCTGGTTAATTCCTATAAAAGACTGGTTCCGGGCTTTGAGGCCCCGGTTTATATCGCATGGTCAGCAACCAATCGCAGTCCGCTGATCCGCATTCCGGCGGAGCGCGGAGAGGGCACACGCATTGAACTGCGCTGTCCGGATCCGTCCGCAAACCCGTATCTGGTGCTGGCTGTCTGCCTGGCAGCCGGTCTGGACGGCATTGAGAATCAGATCATGCCGCCGGCAGGCGTGGATAAAAATATCTTTTCCATGACAGAGGAACAGAAGGATGCGGAGGGCATTGATTCACTGCCAAACAACCTTCTGGAAGCGATCCATGAGCTGGAAAAAGATGATCTGGTGAAAGAAGTGCTGGGTGACCATGCATACAGCCGTTATATTATGGCGAAAAAGCAGGAGTGGGCTCAATACTGCAGCCAGGTATCAAACTGGGAGCTGGAGCAATATCTTTACCGTATTTAACTTCTCCCTTGGCAGATCAGACGGACAGAAACGGGAGGGGTCAGGATGGTAAATATAGTAGTTGTATTTCCAAAGCTGGATGACGCCAGAAATATCCGGAACCTGCTGCTTCGGAACGGATATGAGGTGATGGGCGTGTGTTCTACCGGAGCTCAGGTGCTCCAGATCGCAGACCGGCTGGATGAGGGCATCATTGTGTGTGGTTACCGGTTTCATGATATGATATACTCAGAACTGCGGGAGAATCTTCCCTCTTCTTTTGAGCTGCTTCTGGTTGCTTCTCCGCATGTTCTGGAATCCTGCGATATGGACAATGTGGTGGGGCTCTCGCTCCCCATTCGGATCCGGGATTTGATCAATACCCTGGAAATGATGGAAGGGAATATGTACCGGAGACGGAGAAAGCAGAGATCCAGGCCAAAGGAGCGCTCAGAAGAGGAAAAGAAGATCATTGCAGATGCCAAGCGGCTTCTCATGGAGCGCAACCATCTGACGGAGGAAGAAGCACACCGTTATATGCAGAAATGCAGTATGGACAGCGGCAACAATCTGGTGGAGACAGCAAAGATGGTATTTGCTTTTATGAAATATTGATGTGCTGCGTAAAACCAGGGGGGCATGGTGCTGCCCGAACAAAAATCAATAAAAAGAAAATGTATAGAAAGAAAATGTATGGAAAGAAAGTAAGAGAAAGGAACGGTTCATATGAAATTTACGAAAATGCAGGGAATCGGAAATGATTATGTTTATGTCAACTGCTTGAAAGAGAAAGTAGAAGACCCCTGCGCAGTGGCGAAAAAAGTCAGTGACCGTCATTTTGGCATCGGATCCGACGGATTGATTCTGATCAAACCCTCTGAAACAGCAGATTTTGAGATGGATATGTATAATTCCGACGGTTCTCAGGGTGCCATGTGCGGGAACGGGATTCGCTGTGTGGCAAAATACGTTTATGACTACGGCCTGACCGACAAGACCAGCATCCGTATTTCCACAAAAAGCGGGATCAAATACCTGGATCTTCAGGTGGAAAACGGAAAAGTAAAATCAGTACGTGTGGATATGGGAGCCCCCATACTCAACGCGGGACAGATTCCCATTGTATCGGAGCATCCCCAGGTGCTGGATGAGCCGATCACAGTGGATGGGCAGGTTTATCACATGACAGGTGTTTCCATGGGCAATCCCCATGCGGTAGTCTATCTGGAGGATGTGGACGGGCTGGATATTGAAAAGATCGGGCCGGGATTTGAGCACCATCCCTGTTTCCCGGACCGTGTGAACACCGAATTTGTCAAAGTACTGGACGATCATACCGTTCAGATGCGCGTCTGGGAGCGCGGTGCCGGAGAGACGCTGGCATGCGGCACCGGAGCCTGTGCGGTAGCTGTTTCTTCTATATTAAATGGGAAGGTGAACGGAGAAAAACCGGTTACGGTAAAGCTGCTGGGCGGAGATCTGGAGATCTTCTGGGACAGAGAAAAAAATACGGTATTTATGACGGGGCCAGCTGAAGTGGTATTTGACGGAGAGATAGATCTTGCATAAAAGGCTGTACTGTGCGGCGGAGAGTTCAGGCTCGTTCCGCCGGAAAGAAAAGGATAACGCAGCGTCAGGGAGTGGCGCTGCAGTATGGAGGAGATTATGTTTAAAATTAATGACAATTATCTGAAATTACCGGGAAGCTATCTGTTTTCCACTATTGCAAAAAAAGTAAATACCTATTCTGCAGCCAATCCGGAAGCAGAGATCATTCGCCTGGGTATCGGTGATGTGACGCAGCCCATCGCCCCGGCAGTCATCGAGGCTCTGCACAAGGCAGTGGATGAGCAGACTACCACAGAAGGCTTTAAAGGCTATGCGCCGGATCTTGGCTATGCATTTCTAAGAGAGACCATCGCCACAAACGATTATGCAGCCTTCGGCTGTGATATCCAGGCGGACGAGATTTTTGTCTCGGATGGTGCAAAGTGTGATTCCGGAAATATTCAGGAAATATTTGCCCTGGACAATAAAATTGCAGTGTGCGATCCGGTTTATCCCGTATATGTGGATTCCAATGTGATGGCAGGCAGAACCGGCACGTATGATCCTGCAAGCGAGACCTGGAGTGACGTGATCTACATGCCATGTACGGCAGAGAATCATTTCTGTCCGGAGCTTCCGAAGGAGACACCGGATATCATCTATCTGTGCTTCCCCAACAATCCGACCGGAGAGGCCATTACAAAGGATCAGCTCCAGGTGTGGGTGGATTACGCCAATAAAGTGGGTGCTGTGATCATTTACGATGCAGCTTACAAAGCATATATTACCCAGGAGAATATCCCGGTTTCCATCTATCAGTGTGAAGGCGCAAAAACCTGTGCCATTGAGCTCTGCAGCTTTTCCAAAACAGCAGGCTTCACCGGACTGCGTCTTGCCTACACGGTTATTCCGAAGGAACTGAAATGCGGTGAGGTATCCCTCCATGCACTCTGGGCAAGAAGACATGGAACGAAATATAACGGAGCACCCTACATCATTCAGAGAGCGGGGGAGGCAGTGTATTCTGAGGCCGGAAAGGCACAGATTCAGCAGCAGATCGCTTATTACCAGAAAAATGCACATTACATTTACAACGGACTGAAAGAGGCAGGCTATACCGTTGCAGGCGGTGTGAATTCTCCGTATATCTGGCTGAAGACGCCGGATCAGATGACATCCTGGGAATTCTTCGATTACCTTCTGGAGAAGGCCAATGTGGTGGGTACACCGGGTTCCGGTTTCGGACCAAGCGGAGAAGGCTATTTCCGTCTGACTGCATTCGGCACCTACGAGAACACGGTAAAAGCCATCGACCGTATCAAAAAGCTGTAATAGGAACTCTGGTTCATTACTCGCGTAAAATAAGAGCGCCAAGGGTGGCGCATCGGACAATTCCTGCTGTATCGCACGATGGAATTGTTTTGATAAAGTCACCCTTTTTTAAAAATAATTTTGACAAACCTGAAAAATATTTAATTATTTTTTGAAAAACAGGGGTTGCAAACAAAAAATATTTGTGCTATGATAAGGCATCATAAAACAGAAATGCGATGAAAGAGACTCATGCACGTGAAAACTGACAGGAATATGGCGTCACCGACTGAGAGCGCCATTTAGCGGAAGCGGCAATATGGGAACACTCCGGAGCAGACCGTTCGAGAGATTCTTCTGTTAGGGCGGTACGTAGGCGCGCGTTAAGCGTTAAGAGAGGCAGATGTTACATCTGCAATGCGGGTGGTACCGCGGATAATCAGAGTTTATCCGTCCCGGAACAGTGATTGCTGTTTCGGGGCTTTTTTATACCAAAAAGTTTTTATCCCGAAACGGCGGAAAGTGGAAAGGAGACAAAACGATGGAATTTTTGAAAGGTGTAAGTAAGAAAGAGATATTGGAACTGGAAGAGCTGCTGACGCAGGCACAGGAAGGAGATATCGTTAAAGTAAACGGTGCGGTCCATGCGATCCGTGACATGGGAAACGTGGCATTTGTGATCCTGAGGAAGAAGGACGGACTTCTGCAGTGTGTCTTCGAGGAGGGCGTGACAAACTTTGAACTGAAAAACCTGAAAGAAGCATCCACGGTGGAAGTGACCGGAGAGATCCGAAAAGAGGAGCGCGCAGCCCACGGCATCGAGCTGAGAATGAAGGAGATCACAGTACTGAGTGAGCCGGAAGAGCCCCTGCCGCTGCCGATTTCCAAATGGAAGCTGAACACTTCCCTGGAAGCCAAGCTGAACATGCGCCCCATTTCCTTGAGAAATGTCAGAGAACGTGCAAAATTTAAAATTCAGGAGGGACTGGTACGCGGGTTCCGGGATTTCCTGTATGAGCAGGGGTTTACGGAGATCCACACGCCGAAGCTTGGCGCGAAAAGTGCTGAAGGCGGTGCCAACCTGTTTAAACTGGAGTATTTTCACCGACCGGCCATTCTGCAGCAGAGCCCGCAGCTTTATAAACAGATGATGGTTGGCGTGTTTGACCGTGTGTTTGAGACCGGGCCGGTATTCCGCGCCGAGAAGCACAATACAAAACGCCATCTCAATGAGTACACCTCCCTGGATTTTGAGATGGGATATATTGACAGCTTCGAAGATATCATGGCTATGGAGACCGGATTTCTCCAGTATACCATGCAGCTTCTGGCAAAGGATTACCAGAAAGAGCTGGACATCCTTGGTGTGACTCTTCCGGATGTCTCAGGGATTCCGGTGGTACGCTTTGACCGTGCCAAGGAGATGGTTGCGGAAAAATACGACCGCAGGATCCGCAACCCTTACGATCTGGAGACGGAAGAGGAGCATCTGATCGGACAGCTGTTCAAAGAGGATTACGGTGCGGACTTTGTGTTTGTCACCCATTATCCCAGCAAAAAACGTCCGTTCTATGCCATGGACGATCCGGCGGATGAGCGCTTCACCTTAAGCTTTGACCTGCTGTTCCGTGGGCTGGAGATCACCACAGGCGGACAGCGTATCCACAGCTATCCGATGCTGCTTGAAAAGATCGGCAAAAAAGGCATGACCACAGAAGGGCTGGAACAGTATCTGGATACCTTCAAACATGGTATGCCGCCTCACGGAGGACTTGGCATTGGCCTGGAGCGGCTTACCATGCAGCTTCTGGGAGAAGATAATGTAAGAGAGACGACGATGTTCCCGCGTGACCTGAACAGACTGGAACCGTAACAGAAAGGATTGGTAAAGAGATGGCGAATGTAATTTCGGATGAAACGATGGAGTATGTGGGGATCCTGGCAAAGCTGGAGCTCTCAAAGGAAGAGCAGGAGGCTGCAAAGAAGGATATGGAGCGCATGCTGGATTATATAGATAAATTAAACGAACTGGATACCACAGGTGTGGAGCCGATGTCCCATGTATTTCCGGTACACAATGTATTCCGGGAAGATGTGGTGGCAAACGGTGACGACAGGGACAATATGCTGAAAAATGCACCGGCATGCAAGGACGGAGCTTACAAGGTTCCACGCACGGTAGAATAGGAGGCGCGCAGTGAGGATAACAGAATGGACAGCGGTTGAGCTGGGTAAAAAAATAAAAGCCGGGGAAGTGACGGCAGTGGACGCTGCAAAGGCTGTGCTTGCGCAGATCAGGGCAGTGGAAAAGGATGTTCATGCCTATGTGACCCTTCTGGATGAGGAGACGATCCTGAAAAAAGCGGCAGAGGTGCAGGAAAAAATCGAAAAAGGCGAGCTGAAGGGGCCTCTTGCCGGAGTCCCGGTGGCCATCAAAGACAATATGTGTACGGAAGGAATACGGACCACCTGCAGTTCCAAAATACTTTTCAATTTTGAACCTGCCTACACGGCAGAAGCCGTATTAAATCTGGAGAAAGCAGGTGCAGTGATCATCGGAAAGACCAATATGGATGAATTTGCCATGGGAAGCACCACGGAGACTTCTGCCTATGGGGTGACCAGAAATCCCTGGAACCTGGAACACGTACCGGGAGGTTCTTCCGGCGGCTCCTGTGCGGCAGTGGCAGCAGGCGAGTGCAGCTTTGCCCTGGGCAGTGATACAGGCGGTTCCATTCGTCAG
Organism: Lachnospiraceae bacterium; assembly: GCA_022769625.1. Classification (GTDB taxonomy): domain Bacteria; phylum Bacillota; class Clostridia; order Lachnospirales; family Lachnospiraceae; genus Hominisplanchenecus. The sequence goes on from JALEJP010000026.1 coordinate 29,433, forward strand.
CCAAGCTCCTTTTGCGGTGTGACGGGACTCAAGCCAACCTATGGTACGGTTTCCCGCTATGGACTGATCGCTTATGGATCCTCCCTGGATCAGATCGGGCCGGTGGCAAAGGATGTAACAGACTGTGCGGCGATCCTGGAGGCCATTGCTTCCTATGATAAAAAGGACAGCACCTCGGTAAAGAGGGAAGATTATGATTTTACCTCCGCTCTGGTGGATGATGTAAAAGGTATGAAGATCGGTATTCCGGGAGATTATCTGGGCGAGGGTCTGGATCCGGAGGTAAAGGATGCCATTCTGGCAGCCGCAAAGGCCCTGGAGGCAAAGGGTGCCATCGTGGAAGAGTTTGACTTAAGCCTGGTGGAGTATGCAATCCCTGCATACTATGTCATTGCCTGTGCGGAAGCAAGCTCCAACCTGGCACGTTTTGACGGGGTAAAATACGGTTACCGTGCCAAAGATTACGAAGGACTCCACAATATGTACAAAAAGAGCCGTTCGGAGGGCTTCGGCGAGGAAGTAAAACGCCGTATCATGCTGGGTTCCTTCGTCCTGAGCTCCGGTTACTACGATGCCTACTATCTGAAGGCGCTGCGCACAAAGGCACTGATCAAGCAGGCCTTTGACAAAGCATTTGCAAAATACGATGTAATCCTGGGACCCGCGGCACCAAATACGGCACCGAAGCTTGGCTCCTCCCTGAGCGATCCGCTGAAGATGTATCTGGGCGATATTTATACGATTTCCGTGAACCTTGCAGGCCTTCCCGGTATGACGGTTCCCTGCGGAAAGGATTCCAGAGGGCTGCCCATCGGCCTGCAGCTGATCGGCGACTGCTTCCAGGAGAAAAAAATCATCCGTGCAGCCTATGCCTTTGAACAGACAAGGAGCTATGAGGCACCGGAAATTGCAAAAGCAGCAGAAGGGGAGGCGAAATAAGATGAGTAAACAATACGAAACTGTCATCGGTCTGGAGGTACATGTGGAGCTTGCCACAAAGACAAAAATATTCTGCGCCTGCTCCACCGCATTTGGCGGAGCACCCAATACCCATACCTGTCCGGTGTGTACCGGCATGCCGGGTTCCCTTCCGGTGCTGAACAGGCAGGTGGTAGAGTATGCGCTGGCAGTGGGGCTTGCCACAAACTGCCAGATCAATCAGTACTGTAAATTTGACCGCAAGAATTATTTTTATCCCGATAATCCACAGAATTATCAGATTTCCCAGCTCTATCTGCCCATCTGTCATGACGGTGGTGTGGAGATCGAGACGGCATCCGGTAAGAAGACCATCGGGATCCATGAAATCCATATGGAGGAGGATGCCGGAAAGCTGATTCACGATGAGTGGGAGGATTGCTCTCTGGTGGATTACAACCGAAGCGGCGTGCCGCTGATCGAGATCGTGTCCGAGCCGGATATGAGAAGCGCCGAGGAGGTCATTGCGTATCTGGAGAAGCTGCGCCAGACCATCCAGTATCTGGGCGCATCTGACTGCAAGCTGCAGGAGGGTTCCATGCGTGCCGATGTGAACCTTTCCGTGCGTGAGGTTGGTTCGGAGAAATTCGGTACCAGAACGGAGATGAAAAATATCAACTCCTTCAAGGCAATCGCACATGCCATAGAGGGCGAACGCGCCCGCCAGATTGAACTGCTGGAAGCCGGCAGAAAGGTTATTCAGGAGACAAGACGATGGGATGACAACAAGGAAAGCTCCTTTGCCATGCGTTCCAAGGAAGATGCACAGGACTACCGTTACTTCCCGGATCCCGACCTGACACCGGTTATCATAAGCGATGAGTGGATCGCGGAGGTAAAAGCCCGTCAGCCGGAACTTCGCAGCGAAAAACTGGCACGCTACAAAAAAGAATTTGATATCCCGGACTATGATGCCGATATCATCACAGGCTCCAAGAAGCTGGCTGACCTCTTCGAGGCGGCGACAGCCATCTGCAAAAAGCCGAAAAAAGTATCCAACTGGCTTATGGTGGAGACTCTTCGTCTGCTGAAAGAAAACAGCATGGAGCCGGAGGACATTACCTTTGCACCGGAAAACCTGGCAAAGCTTGTGGATCTGGCAGATGCGGGCACGGTAAACAGCTCCGTCGCGAAAGAAGTATTTGAACATGTCTTCAAAGAAAATGTGGATCCGGAAGCCTATATCGAAGAACATGGATTAAAAACGGTCAACGATGAAGGAGCTCTGCGGGAGGTGATCGAAAAGATCGTGGCAGAAAATCCACAGTCAGTGGAAGATTACCGCGGGGGAAAGAAAAAAGCCATCGGATTCCTGGTAGGCCAGACCATGAAAGCCATGAAAGGAAAGGCAGATCCGGGAAGCGTCAATAAAATATTAAAAGAGATTCTGGAAGGATAAGGACAGATCTCTTGCGGAAAAAAGCAGCCGAACGATCCGTGGGGAGGTGAGGCTGCTTTTGTGCGGCTTTATGCGCTATGATTTATTACAATTTTTTAAACTTTGAAAGAGGCACTTGACAAGGGAAAGTCGGTTTATTAATATAAAATTAACAAAAATGGTTAATAATAAAACCGCATGAAAGCAGCGGAGAATGGTTCTATTTTAAAAAAAGAAAGGACAGGGAGAACAGATGAAAACAAAGGTGGAGACGTTGACAAAGAGTGAAGAGCAGATGATGGATATTTTCTGGGACAGTGACGGACCGCTTACCAGTGTGGACATTATCAAGATGAAGGTGAGAGATACCTGGGGCAATGGGCTTGTCCATAATATTCTGCGTTCTCTGGTGCAAAAGGGGATGCTGAAGGAGTGTGGACTGGAGCATTGTTACACACAGTATGCCAGAAAACTCGCGCCTACCATGACCCGGGAAGAATATGCGGCAAAGCTGATGATTTCCAGAGTGGGAGGGAAATCTTCGATTTCCAGGCTTATGGTCGCTCTGGCAAAGGAGCAGGATGAGGACGGGGAGATGATCAGTGAGCTGGAGGAAATCATACAGCAGATGAGGGGAAAGGAAGAGTGATATGAGAATAACACCGGTCTCTGTGCTGATGGCTGTTTTGTGGAGCGGGATCCTGATCGGAATGGTCTACTGGATGCGGCGGAAAAGTCAGTATGTGAGAAAGTTTGGAATCACCTGCATTATAATGGTATATTTGTTCTGTATTGTTCGGGTGTTATT
>JALEJP010000029.1 GCA_022769625.1 Lachnospiraceae bacterium
ATTTCTCCGCGTTTCACGCTCACGAAATCCTGAAAACATTCGAAATCCGCTCATTTTTCTACGAAAAATGGCTACTTTCTCATGTTTTGCGGGTCCCAAAGTCATGCTTTTTCATGCAAGCATGAACAGCATGACCTTTTGCCCCTGGTATCATTATATAGTTGTTTGAATGGTTAAGCAGGCTTTCACCTGCAGGTATCACAAGGAAAGATATAAAATCTCCTCACCAGTCCGGTCAGACCGGCCGGTGGTTCACACCGTCCGGATTACAGTGTGTTCACAAATCTCATAAAGGCTTCTCTGCCTTCCGGTGTACACTTATACACACCGGCATCCTCCAGAACGCCTACAAATACATTGCCAACCTCTGTTTTGAGGATATCCATCACATTGTCTGCATTGATATCCGTATATTTCGGCAGGAATCCCTCAACCCAGTCTGCATGTTTCTGAAGATCTGCATTGGAACGGATGTCTTTTTTCTCAAGTATGTAATCTGCCAGGGTCTGCAGCTCTGTCTTCAGACGGGCCGGAAGAATGGCAAGACCCATAACTTCGATCAGACCGATATTTTCTTTCTTAATATTATGTTTCTCTGCATGGGGATGGTATACACCCAGCGGATATTCGTCTGTCGTCAGATTGTTTCTCAGTGCCAGATCAAGCTCGAAGGTATCCTCCACCTTTCTGGCAATCGGAGTGATGGTGTTGTGCGGCTCTCCGTCTGTCTCGGCAAAAATATTTGCCTCTGCATCCGTGTAGCCTCTCCATGCGCCCAGGACATGGTCTGCCAGATCAATCAGACGCTTTTCGTCTTTGCTGCGGATACGCAGAACGGACAGCGGCCATTTTACAATGCCGGCTTCCACATCCTCGTAACCCGGAATGGTCACATATTTCTCGATGGGAGCTTTGGCCATGGCAAACTGATAATTGCCGCCCTGATAATGGTCGTGGCTTAAGATGGAACCGCCGACGATCGGCAGATCCGCATTGGATCCCAGGAAATAGTGCGGGAACAGCTTGATGAAGTCAAACAGCTTCACAAAGGTTGCTCTCTCGATCTTCATGGGAACATGCTCACCGTTGAACACGATGCAGTGCTCATTGTAATATACATACGGAGAATACTGGAAGCCCCACTGTGTACCGTTGATCGTGATCGGAATGATGCGGTGGTTCTGTCTTGCCGGATGGTTGACTCTGCCTGCATAGCCCTCGTTTTCACGGCAAAGCAGACATTTCGGATAACCGCTCTGTTTCGCCAGCTTGGCTGCTGCGATCGCTTTCGGATCCTTTTCCGGTTTGGACAGGTTGATGGAAATGTCGATATCGCCATACGGACTGTCCACTTTCCAGCGAATGTCCTTTTTGATGCGGTAACGGCGGATATAATCGGTATCCTGGCTCAGCTTGTAATAGTAATCTGTAGCCTTAACCGGAGACTCCTTGTACAGCTCCTGAAATCTGCCGATCACCTGAGCCGGTCTCGGAACCAGGCAGTTCATGATCTTCGTGTCAAACAGATCACGGTAGACCACACTGTTCTCCTTCAGGATCCCTTTTTCTGCCGCATAGTCCAGCAGCTCCTTCAGAACATCCTCCAGATCTACGTCTGCGAAGCTTTCTTCCGGCTCAATGTATTCCTCTTCCCCGAACAGCTCCAGAATCTGATTGGTGGTGTAAATACGCTCTTCCTCCGGTACCAGTCCGCTTTCGATCCCGTACTGCACCAGTCTCTTTACATTTTCATTAAAAGTCATGGTAAGTTCCCCCTGTATTGTTCTCTGCTGCCGATAACGGCAGTGATTAAATCTCCTTTGCGCCGTCGCCGATATCCACTACGTAGAACTCTGCCTCATGGCCTGTCTTTGCCTTGTACTCTTTGCCCAGCTTCGCAATGAAGTTGTCTACGGCATCGTTCTTTACGATACTAACGGTGCAGCCGCCGAAACCGCCGCCTGTGATACGGGAACCGATCACGCCCTCGGTCTCCCATGCCAGATCTACCAGAACATCGATCTCTTCGCAGGAAACCTCGTAATCATCACGCAGTGATACGTGGGAAGCGTTCATCAGTTTGCCAAATTTCTCCACATCGCCTGCGTTCAGTGCTGCTACAGCCTGAATGGTACGCTGATTCTCATATACGGCGTGGTGTGCTCTCTTCTGACGGATCGGATCCTTGATGGCATCCTTGTATTTTTCAAACTCTTCCTCGCTCAGATCGCCAAGACCCTTGATATCCACCACGGCCTGCAGCTCTTTCAGCGCGGTCTCGCACTCGTTTCGTCTGTCGTTGTATGCAGAATCAACCAGGCTGTGTTTTACCTTACTGTTTGTGATAACGATCTTTGCATCCTCCAGCTTCACGCTTGCGTACTCGTAGCTTAAATCACTGGTATCCAGGAAGATTGCGTGGTCTTTTTTGCCCATGGCAACGGCAAACTGATCCATGATACCACAGTTGCAGCCGTTGAAATTATTCTCGGAATACTGGCCGATCAAAGCCAGGTCGATCATGCTGATGCCTTCAAATCCGAACAGCTCTCTCACTGCCAGACCGGTCAGCACCTCAAGAGATGCAGAGGAAGAAAGTCCGGAACCGTTTGGAATCGTACCATAGATCAGGATATCCATACCCGCAGGAATCTTATATCCTCTGCCTTCCATGGCCCACATAACTCCCTTCGGATAATTGGTCCAGCCGGCTCTGTCGGAATACTTCAGGTCGTCCAGACTTGTGGAAATCACGCCCAGCTTGCTGAAATTCTCAGAATAGAAACGAAGCACTCTGTCCTCGCGCTTTCTCACGATCATATAGGTACCAATGCTCAGTGCGCACGGAAATACGTGGCCGCCATTGTAATCGGTATGCTCTCCGATCAGGTTTACGCGTCCCGGTGAAAAGAACGCACGGATTTCGCCACCTTCCCCATAGATGGAAACAAATTTGTCAATCAGCTTAGCTTTCATGTCTCTTCTCCTTTTACTTTATTACGCCCGTCCCTGCCGCTTTAGGCCATCGTATCCCGGCTCTGCCCAAGCTTCGCTTCCGGCACGGCTTGACGTTTTCGTTAATATAAGTATAATGAGAATAACTCAAAAATGCAACAAGTATAATTACAAAAACCATAACTATATTGAGGTATTCTATGCAAATTCAGACTAATCAGAAACGCCGGGAAATAAAAAACCACGGAACCTTTGCTTTCCCGGTAAATGTAAGCCGCGAAACGCTTCTTTCCTACGAGCGCGGCTCCTTTTTCTGGCACTGGCATCCGGAGATCGAGCTGACTCTCATCCTGGAAGGGGACATTGATTATCAGGTCAATGACCACACGCACCATTTAAAAAAAGGGGAAGGGCTGTTCTGCAACGCCAACATGCCCCATACCGGAAGGATGCACAATGAAAAAGACTGCATTTACATTTCCACCACCTTCGATGCACGCCTGATATACGGCTTCGAATCCAGTCTGATCCAGACAAAATACGTAACACCCCTCACTTTAAATGGTAATTTTTCCTCCGTCCATTTCCGTCCGGAGATTGCCTGGCACAGAGAAGTTCTGGACCGGCTGTCTGAAATCTGGACACTCTCCCGCGAAAAGCCGGAGTGTTATGACTTCCAGATACAGATCCTCCTGTCACAGATCTGGCTTGCACTCTACAAACACGCGGAACCGCAGAATGAGACACTGCCCGCTGTGCTCCGCGACCGGGAGCGATTGTTAGTCATCCTTTCCTATCTGCACGACCACTATCAGGAAAAAATACTTCTGGAAAATGTGGCAGCCCAGATCAACATCTGCAAAAGTGAATGCTGCCGTTTTTTCAAAAGCCATATGAATGAATCACTCTTTGACTATCTTCTGCATTACCGCATAGAAAAAAGCCTACCGCTTCTGCAGAATACCACAAAGAGTATCACTGACATTTCCCTGCTGACAGGCTTTTCCAATCCATGCTATTTTTCAAAGGTATTTAAATCCGAGATGGGATGCACGCCCCGCGAATACCGCAGCCGCATGGGCAAAAACAGTGAATGACCGTTCTTTTTCATAACTGCTGCTTCAGCCAGCGAAATCCGTACCCGGGCATCCGCACACCGGATGCCGGTCCGGTTTCACCGGTAACCAGATCCGTATAGCTTCCCTTTTCATCAATCCATGCCATTTTTTCTTCTGGGCTGAAGTTATAGATACCGATCAGTTTGTCCCTTCCGTCTGCTCTTGCCATACACAGAACGGCAGGCTCCCAGGTCTGTATCGTCCACGCTGCTGCACTTCCTTCAAACACAGCTTCCTTTCTTCGGATTTCCTCCAGGACTTTCAGGCGTGTAAAAACTTTTCCCTGTACAGTGTCCGGATCCTCCGCTTTCTTTGCAGCTTCCCAGTCAAATTTCCCACGGTGAATGTATCGGGAATCATCCCTTTTTTCCGGTTCTTCCCGATAACTCCAGTCATTGAGCTGTGCCACCTCATCCCCGCTGTACAGCATCGGAATGCCGGACTGCATCAGCATAAATGCATGCAGCATGATATCCAGATCAATCGCTGATGCAAGCATTTTCTCATCTTTCTTTGCAAGCGCCTTTTCGATCCCGCACATAGAAGCTGTGGTTCCGCAGAATCGTGCATCCTGCGTTACCGGATCATCGTTGTAAAGCTCTCCACTTGAAACACTTCCCGGAAAACATCCACGGAAATAATCATTCAGGAATTTTTTATGCGGGATTTCCGCCTGCATACGTTCTTTCCACAGCGAAGCATAATCCAGGCCCCAGCCGATATCGTCGTGACAGCGCAGATAATTGAGAAATACATAGTCCCCAGGTAGCGCACACAGTGTATCCAGCTGCTTTTTCAACAGACATACATCGTGTGATGCAACCGTATGCCAGATAGTAGCCATAGTAGTCACATTATACAGCATATGGCACTCCGGCTTTTCCACTGTTCCAAAATAAGGAACTACCTTCTCCGGCTCCATGACTACCTCGCCGAGCAACAGAACTCCAGGACATACGATCTCAGTAATCATGCGCATCATGCGCACAATGGAATGCACCCTCGGCAGATTGCGGCAGTTTGTCCCCAGTTCCTTCCAGATATAAGGAACTGCATCAATGCGCAGAATATCAATTCCCTGATTCGCCAGGAAAAGAAAATGGAACATCATTTCCTGAAACACCATCGGATTTCGATAATTCAGATCCCACTGATAAGGATAAAAGGTTGTCATGACATATTTCCCGCACTGTGGCAGCCAGGTGAAATTACCCGGTGCCGTAGTAGGGAAAACCTGTGGAACTGTCTTCTCATACAGAGCCGGTACAGTGAAACCATCAAAAAAGAAGTAGCAGTCCTGATATTTTTTATCACCCTGCCTTGCCTTTCTCGCCCACTCATGCTCCTCGGAGGTATGGTTCATCACAAAATCCAGGCATACGCTGATGCCTTTCTGATGACATTTTTCGGTCAGAGCTGCCAGATCCTCCATCGTTCCAAGCTCCGGCTGAACTTTTCTGAAATCTGCCACGGCATAGCCTCCATCTGAGCGTCCCTTCGGGCTTTCAAGCAGAGGCATCAGATGCACATAATTAATTCCTGCTTTTTCCAGATAAGGAAGTTTCTCCTTTACCCCTTTCAGATTTCCGGCAAAATTGTCCACATAAAGCATCATGCCCAGCATGTCATTTTTCCGATACCAGTCCGGATTTGCTTCCCGTTCCAGATCCATCTCCCTGAGGGCGGCGTTTCTTTCTTTATAGAAACGCCAAAGTCCCTCCTCCAGGCATTTATACCATTCATCACTGTCATACAACTCCATGTACAGCCATTTCAGCTCATCACGGTGTCTGTTTAAGCGGCTGTCAAACAGCTTTTTTTCTTCCGATATCATACTTTTGTCCTCTTGTCCTATTTCACAGCCCCGTTTACCACACCGTTAATAATCTGCTTCTGGCAGATAATATAGAACAGCAGAATCGGCAGCAGCGCAAGCAGATAGGATGCAAATGCCAGATTATAGTTTGTCCCGAACTGTGTCTGGAAGTTCAGCTGTGCCAGCGGCAGTGTATTTATATTCGTACCGGACATGATAACAAGTGGTGTCATAACGTCATTCCAGGTGCCAAGGGCTGTCAATACTGCCACTGTTGCATGCATGGGCTTCATGATCGGGAAAATGATTTTCCAGAAGGTATACCAGGTGGAGGCACCGTCCACATAAGCCGCTTCTTCCAGGGCAAGCGGAATGTTTTTCAGATATCCGGTATACAGAAGGACATTCATCGGCATATAAAATACCACATACAGTACAATCACTCCGAACCGGTTTGCAATTCCCATCTGTGAAGTCTGCTTTACAAGAGGCATCATCAGGATAGCAAAGGGTACAAACATACCACTGACGATGTACAGGTAGATTAAATTGTAAAATTTGCTTTTAGCCATACATCTGCCGATAGCATAACCTGCCAGAGAATGCAGGACAATACAGACTGCAACCGTAACCACTGTGATCAGAAGGCTGTTGCCCAGGGAACGCCAGAAATCCGTGACACGCATCGCCTCCGCAAAATTTGACAGGCTGAAGGTGGACGGCAGCGCCAGCGCGCCTGCGATATCATTTGTCATCTCCGATGGCTGCTTCAATGCAATCACTATGGTCATGTACAGCGGGAAAAAAATCGTTATACAGCCGATTATCAGCAAAATCGTAACCGGCCAGTTGACCTTTTCACTTGCTTTGATTTTACTTCTCATAACTGCTCCTCCTTCTTGTTCATAAAGCGCATCTGCATAACAGAGATTGCCACAATGACCACGAAGAATACAAATGCGTTGGCACTCTGAAATCCAAACTGTCCGCCGCCCATACCATTATTGTAAATCAGAAACGAAATGGACTCTGTACTCTGGGAAGGACCGCCCTTTGTCAATGCCATAACCTGGTCAAATACCATCAGGAAGTTTTTCATGCAAAGTACCATGTTGATGGTGAAAAACGGAATGATCAGCGGGAAAGTCAGATTTTTGAATTTTTTCCAGCCAGTCGCGCCGTCAAGAGAACCTGCCTCATAAACATCCTCCGGAACAGTCTGAAGACCGGATATGTAGATGATTGTGTTCATTGCAATGGACTGCCATGCACCTACGATCACGATACCAATCCATGCCGTACTCTCCTTTGCAAGAATACTGGAACTTAAAAAACCGATTCCGAGTTTCTGCCCAACTGCCGGAAGAATATAAGTGAAGAAAAATCCAAAAATATAACCTACAACCAGGCTTCCAAGCACGTTCGGCACAAAATAGATACCACGCAGAATACCCTTTCCCTTAATTTTACTGTTCAGTCCAAGTGCCAGCAAAAGACTTATGATATTTACAATGATGGTACATACCACAGCATATTTGATGGTGAACAGATAGGATTTGCCTACTCTGGCATCGGTAAACAGATCCTGATAGTTTCGCAGCCCGACCATATCGTAACTTCCGTAACCTCTGAAATTGGTAAAGCTGTACAGAAAGCCTTTGATCAGCGGCAGTGTGTTAAAACAGAAGAACAGCGCCACCACCGGAATCGTGATCAGCATAAAGGTACGCTGTCTGTTATTCTTTTTTGTATCCATTTACACCTCTCCTTCCTACATCGCGTCAGGATTTTCTTCGTAGTAATCCTGCACCTTTCTGATAATATCACGGTTATAGCGTGTCCAGTCCGTATCAAATTTTGTCAGGAATTTTTCTTTCGCCCCGGTGCTTTCATCCAGCAGATAGGTCTGGATCATTGCATCCACAGACATCTCACTCGGATAATAATGATCCTGGTAATCTGCTGATTTCCCTGCCTCAATATATTCCTTCATACCTGCAAGGGTATCGGCAAGCCTGAACTCTCCTTTCTGGCAGGGAACTGCTCCCTGATCGTCAAGATAAGCCTGTACATTTTCTTCTTTCTGAAGGAAACGCAGTACCTCATAAGCTGCCTCCTTGTTTTCACAGGCTGCCATCACAGAAAACTGCAGGTCATTTCCGGAATTCAGCTTATTTTCTTCTGCATTGCTGCTTGCCGGAAATACAAAGGAATCAATGTTAATATCAGGATTTACCGATTTGATCTGAGGCACGGCGTAGCTTCCGATAACATACATCGCAGACTCACCCCGTGCAAAAGCCGTACAGGCATCGTTGTAGCTGTAAGCTGCCGGTTCAGGCTGTGACCAGGAAAGCAGCGCTTTTGTGCGCTCCGCAACCATATCATAGGCTTCCGCAAAGCTTGCATCGCCGCGATTCACCTGAGCACAGATATCCGCATCCGCCAGATCGACCGCAATGGCATTCCACGGTGCAAGGCAGGTCCAGGTATCTTTGAATCCGAAGTACAGAGGCTGGATACCAGCTTCCTGGATTTCATCGCAGAGTGCTGTAAATTCCTCCCATGTAGTCGGAATACTCCATCCATGCTCTTCAAAAATATCTTTATTATAGAGTATTCCCGCGGCATTTGCCATGTAGGGCATCGCATAAACTCCCTCTGTTGGAACAAATTCCAGATTTTTATCGATTTCAAGATAGGATTCCTTAATATCAGCAAGCCCTTCATAATCCGAAATATCCAGAAACAGATCCGCATCCAGAAAATTGGAGTAATTGATGTCACCGCCGATTCCTACGATATCGGGATAATCCTCACGTATCAGGCGCGTCTTTAAAATCGTCATAGCATCATTCGGGGAGTCGATGGTCAGTTCGATATCATCATGCTCTGCATTAAATTTTGCTTCGAACTCCTCAAAAAAATCTGTTGCCTCCGGTTTATACTGCATCATATTGATCTGAATCTTTCCATTTGATTTCGAATGACCGCCACAGCCGGAAAGCACGATCGCCGCCACGCCCGTCATAAACAGGCACACGGCAATTTTCATGTTCTTTTTCATGAAAAAATCCTCCTTTCACTCTATCATCAGCCCCACACTTCCCTATCCTTTCTCTCCTTTCAGCCGGCATTCGGAAAATCAGTTATTTCAGCGTAGCGCACAATGAACTTAAATCTCTTCCGCCGTCAGGTAATACCAGGCGGCATCATATTCTTTCATACCACAGGGAACCGGAATACCCGCCTGCATCAGTGCCTGGCCGGAATAGCTTCCTTCCATCCCCTCAATGCGATATCTCTGACGCTTCTCTAACCCTCGAAGTCTCATATATCTCTGTGCGTCATTTGCCTCACAGTCGGTAATCACCAGATTTGCAAGGCAGCTTTTTTTATCTTTTGCCACAAATGCCCAGGCGGTAAATGCTCCGTTTTCGTATGGGCTTGTGAGCCTGTAATAGTCTCCCTGGAAAATCAGCTCCTGGAAACGTCGGAAATCCTCAGTCATTTCCCTGCATTGCCGTTTTTCTTCCTCATCGAGTCTGGATGCATCCAGCTCATAACCAAAAGTGCCGCTCATGGCCACAATCCCCCGTGTCTTAAGAGGAACCGTACGCCCGGTCTGATGGTTCGGACACACGGATACATGGGCGCCCATGGCAGAAACAGGATAACCAAAGGAGGTACCATACTGAATTTTCAGACGGTTTATAGCATCCGTATTATCGCTGCACCAAATCTGTGGATGATAATAAAGCATAGCCGCATCGAAACGTCCGCCGCCGCCGCTGCATCCCTCAAAAAGCACCTGCGGATACTCCTTTGTCAGTTCCTCCAGGATCCTGTAGACGCCCAGCATATAACGGTGTGCCACCTCACCCTGCTCCTTTGCAGCCGCAGAGCCGATATTGCAGAGGCTTCTGTTCATATCCCATTTAATATAAGTAATATCGGACTCATCCAGTATGTTTCTCATAAAATCCAGAACAAAATCCTGTACCTCTTTTCTTGACAGATCAAGCACCAGCTGATATCTGCCTCTGGCAGAAGGCCTGCCCTGCATATGCAGGCACCAGTCCGGATGCTGCCGGTAAAGTCTGCTGTCCTCAGATACCATTTCCGGCTCTACCCAGAGTCCAAAATCCATGCCAAGCCGTTTTATCTCTTCCGAAAGCCGTTTCAGTCCACCCGGAAGCTTTTTTTCATTCACCTGCCAGTCGCCAAGAGCAGCATCATCGCTGTTCCGCTCGCCAAACCATCCATCATCCAGCACAAAGAGATCTGCACCGATTTCACTGGATGCCTTCGCGATTTCGATCAGAGATTCGTAATTAAAATCAAAATAGGCTGCCTCCCAGCTGTTCAGAAGAATCGGGCGCCTTTTTTCCATATAGATACTGTCGCAGAGATTTCTGCGGTAAATATCATGATAGAGATGGGTCAGTCCGGTAAAGCCATGCTCGGAAAATGCCAGTACCATTTCCGGTGCCTGGAAAACCTCCCCCGGCTTCACTGACCAGGAAAAATGTTCCGGATGAATCCCCATGACCACTCTTGTCTGTTCAAATGGATCCTTCTGCGCTCCGCAGAAGAAGTCACCGCTGTACATAAAAGAAAAGCCATAGCAATTCCCGTAATCCTCGCAGGCATTTTTCTCACAGAGAACAGCAAAAGGATTATGCTGATGGCTGGAGGTACCACGTATACTTCCAAAGCTCTGCACGCCAAACGACAGAGGGATTCTCTGCATTCCTCTCTCCATGGCATGTCTGCCGTTAAAACTGATCCAGTCATAATCTGAATCCATAAAATCCAGCACCGCAGACATTATCTTCTCAAGCTGCACCGCCTGATCTCCATGATTCTCAATCCGGACTGTCCTGGTGATGATGTCCTTCTCCTCAAATACACCATACAGCAGCACAGCCTCTACACCGGTCACGGCATCACGAAGCACAAGTTCCAGTGTGTCAACATGATCCTCCTCCCTCACACGCAGAGAAGGCATCCCCTCAAGGCCGTACTTGCCCGGATAAATACGATGTCCCGCATAGGTTCCGCAAAAAGCAATGCTGCCATCGTGATTTTTCACCTCTATGCCGGATATGCGGAAATCTCCGACACCGCAGCTGGAAAATTCCTGTGGCAGCACATCCAGGGAAAAGGTTCTGTCATTGCCAGCCTCATACGGATTCGGTGAAAAGCCTCTGTCATAATGTCTGATCAGATAACTGAAATCCTCATCCTCTGCCTTCGGTCCATAATAGGTGTGTACCACATATCCATATTGTGCAATTTTCATCTGATAAGTGGTATTCTGCGTCTGAAGTGTAAAAGTCTTTTTTCCGCTTTCATACAAAATTGCCATATTTTCTTCCTCCATCTATATTTTTCAGGGATTTATATACAGTTATTGCCAGAAGTACACAATAACCAAACCCTGTTTTTATTAAATCTGCTGTTATTTCTTCTTTATTTTTTCTTTCTGTCGTCATTATACATAGCTTATTTTTGCAAGTAAATATCGGCGGACTGTCAAAATATATCATAATTCTGTATCTGTACAGTATTTGTTCTGTATGGTATAATTTTGCTATATATTAACGGTGATTTTGACAAAACAACGCAAAAGAAAGGAGAATAATATGTCAGATTTTTCATTTCATCTGTTTCCAAATGAACGATACATGGATCTGCTCCTGATACAGGCAGGGTATGAACAGTGCGCCCCCTGCCACTCCTTCGGCCCTGCCGCCAGAAATCATTATCTTTTTCACTATGTAATCTCCGGAAAAGGCACTCTGGACTCCACGGATTCTCACGGCAACACACACCTCTATCACTTAAGCAGCGGATCAGGTTTTCTCATCTGTCCGAATCAGATCAACACCTATATCGCAGATAATCATCTTCCCTGGAAATATATCTGGATCGAGTTTGACGGTCTGAAATGCAAAGATGTGCTGGCTTCCACCGGCCTTTCCTTCGATTCGCCCATCTACCGCTCCGTCAATCACACACTGACCGAACAAATGCTGAAGGAAATGTATGCGGTCGCGGACGGTTTTGATCAGAGTTCCCTTTACCTGATCGCACATCTCTATCTGTTTCTGGATCTTCTTGTGCGCTCTTCCTTTAATCGGACGGAATTCACCGCCGGAAAGCTGAAAGACCTCTATGTGCGTGAGGCTGTGGCGTTTATTGAGCAGAACTACTACCGCTCCAATATCACGGTGGAGGACATCGCTCTATTCTGTAACCTGAACCAGAGCTATCTTGGCAAAATTTTTAAAAAATCTTTGAATCAGACTCTGCAGCAGTTTCTCATTTTCTACCGCATGAACAAGGCTGCCGAGCTCCTTAAGTACTCCACCATATCAATAGGAGATGTGGCCAAACAGGTCGGATATCCAAACCAGCTGAATTTCTCCCGCGCCTTCAAAAATGTCTTTGGTCTTTCTCCACAAAACTGGAGGAAAGAAAATCAGCTCATCACAAAACAGTAACAGACAGCACATTTAAAATTTTTATCATCATTACCGAACAAAAAAGGATACCCCGGACAAAAGACTACTGTCACTCATCTGATAACAATGGTCTTTTGTTCGGGGTATCCTTTTCTTATCACAGGCTCTGTCCTTAAACACCTGTCTGGCAGTCTATGCCATACATGTCTTGCTACGGTTTTTCACCGGCAGCTGCGCCAGTATGATTGCGGCAAACATCACCACACAGCCCAGTCCTTCCCTGACACTCAGCGTCTGCCCCAGAATAAGCCACCCGGCCAGCACCGAGATGCAGGACTCCAGACTCAAAATCAGCGAGGCTACCGTCGGGTTCATGCCCTTCTGTCCAACGATCTGAAGGGTATATGCCACACCGCAGGACATCACACCCGCATAGAGGATCGGCTGCCAGGCATTCAGGATAGCGGAAAGCCTGGGGGCTTCCGTCACCAGCATGGCAGCACCGGACAAAATCCCGCACACAAAGAACTGGATGCAGGACAGCCGCACTCCGTCCACCTTCGGTGAAAAATAATCGATAACCAGGATGTGGACCGAAAACAGCACTGCACAGACAAACACCAGAATATCACCATAGCCTGCGGAAAAGCTCTCAGTCATACACAGAAGATACAGGCCAGCGAGCGCCAGCAGCACGGAAATCCAGAGCACCGGACTGCATTTTTTCTGAAAGAAAATGCCAAGTACCGGAACGATCACAATGTAACAGGCCGTGATAAAGCCAGCTTTTCCAACACTTGTGTACTGAATACCGAACTGCTGGAAATTACTTGCCAGAAAGAGCACCGTTCCGCAGCAGATTCCGCCGACAAGCAGTGTTTTCCGCTCTGTTCTTCGTTCCCCTTCTGTTTTTTCCGGTTTTGTCTTATCCCGATCCAGACGATCCAGAAACCAGATACACGGGATCAATACGAGCCCGCCGATGATACTCCTCACACAGTTAAAGGTGAAGGGTCCCACATATTCCATTCCCACACTCTGTGCCACAAACGCCACGCCCCAGATGCATGCCGTCAGCAGAAGCAGCAGAGAATTTCTCATTTGTCCTTTTTTCATATTCTCCTCCTGTCTGTCCCTGTCCGAACCAAACAATTTCATTTCATATTAATACCTTATTCTGTGAAAATCAAGTGAAGATTTGGACAGACTGTTTTTTCTGTTTTCTTTTATCTGGAAATATGCTACAATAAACCATAGTGCGGCAGCACGTGACAGAAAAGAGCGGATTTTACTCCGCCGACCATACAGAATAAAAGAAATGCGAGGTACTTTCTATGTCTATTGACCATAGTTTTATTATTCGAAAACTGCAGAATCTGCCTGAGATGTTTGTCATTTTTTCTCAGCTGACAAAACACCCCTACGTGACCTGCGGGGAAGAATCCTTCAATGACCAGATACATATTTACACTGAACAGGAAAAAGCACAGGCATTTGTAAAAGACCAGGCAGAACAGCAGAAAAATCCTGTGATCGCCG
Source organism: Lachnospiraceae bacterium (assembly GCA_022769625.1). GTDB lineage: Bacteria > Bacillota > Clostridia > Lachnospirales > Lachnospiraceae > Hominisplanchenecus. Next base: position 13,899 of record JALEJP010000029.1, read on the forward strand.
TAAAGGTTTCAAAGGAGCAGTTCCTTCATTTTTACGGAACGCTTTACAGCATCGGCATCAACGCCGTGATCCTGCACGACAGCGATTCCGATACGGAGCTTACTCTTGAGGAGATCGTACACAGACGTCAGAATCCGGATGAGCTTCCGAAAGAGAAACGTCCGGTACTCAACCCGGAGCTTCTGCTCACTTCCCTGTATTTTCTGCAGGAAATGCGTCGTCCGATCCCTCAGGAGGAAAAAAAGGGGCTGGCTGAGCTGGATGAAGAGCTGGTGGCCAATCTGGTGCGCGGCCGTTTCCTCAGCGGTATCGTAGTCGAGGAAGAGCAAAAACTGGAAAACGGCAAAAACAATGTTCGTGTTCCTTATATTAAAAATGATAAGGGTGAGATGTACCAGGCGATCTTCACCGATGGCTATGAGCTTCAGAAATTTGATCCGAAAAAGAAGCTCCGCCCGGTTGCCGTAGCTTTCGACGATCTGGAGAAATTCCTGGTGACCGATGCCAAAGGCTTCATTCTCAATCCGCAGAGTATTGCACTGCCGCTGCGCCGCGAGCAGCTGCCAGCTTTTAAAAAACGTATCAACGGATAATCAGAAAGAACAGGAGGATACTATTATGCCAACATCTAAAGTATATTTTACCAATCTGCGTACCTTTGTAGGAGACAGCCTTCCGAAAAAACTGAAACGTCTCATCAAAGCCGCCGGAATCGGCGACATTGATTTTACAGACCGTTATGCCGCAATCAAGATCCATTTCGGCGAACCCGGCAATCTTGCATTTTTGCGTCCCAATTACGCAAAAGCAGTCGTCGATGTGGTAAAGGAGCTTGGCGGCAAGCCGTTTCTGACCGACTGCAACACCCTGTATGTGGGCGGGCGCAAAAACGCGCTGGATCATCTGGAGAGCGCATACGAAAACGGCTTCTCCCCGTTTTCCACCGGCTGCCACATTCTGATTGCGGACGGCCTGAAGGGAACGGATGAAGCACTGGTACCGGTAGAAGGCGGAGAGTATGTGAAGGAAGCCAAGATCGGACGTGCTGTCATGGATGCCGATATTTTTATTTCCCTGAGCCATTTCAAAGGCCATGAGGCAACCGGATTCGGCGGTGCCCTGAAAAACATCGGTATGGGCTGCGGTTCCCGCGCCGGCAAGATGGAAATGCACAGTGCCGGAAAGCCTCACGTTGACCAGGATCTCTGCGTTGGATGCCGGATGTGCACAAAAGTCTGCGCACACGGCGGCACCACTCTGGACGGCAAAAAAATGCGCATAGACCACAGCAAATGTGTGGGATGCGGCAGATGCATCGGTGTCTGTCCAAAGGATGCCATTCTCCCGGCGTCAGATGAGTCCAATGATATCCTGAACTGCAAAATTGCCGAGTACGCAAAGGCTGTGGTAGACGGGCGTCCTTCCTTCCATATCAGTCTGGTCATTGACGTATCACCGTACTGTGACTGCCATGCAGAAAACGACGCTGCTGTGGTTCCGGATGTGGGTATGTTTGCTTCCTTTGACCCGGTGGCACTGGATATGGCCTGCGCTGACGCAGTAAACCGCCAGCCTGCCATTGCCAACACCCTTCTTGCAGAGCACAAAGAGGAGCATCCGGAGGATCACGATCACTTCCATGTGATCTCACCGGAAACCAACTGGGTATCCGCCATCGATCATGCAGTAAAGCTTGGTCTTGGCAACCGGGAATACGAACTTATCGAAGTAAAGTAGTCATATAAATGATAATGGAGGTAAGTATGAGCGGAGAAAAGCGCAGAGAAGAAATCCTGAAGACAATCAGTTCGGCAGACACACCCGTATCCGGCACAGCTCTGGCGGCAAGGTTCCATGTGAGCCGCCAGGTGATCGTGCAGGATATCGCACTTCTGCGCGCTGCAAACCATTCCATTATTTCCACGAACCGCGGTTATCTGATTCAGAATGCAGACACCTGTTCCTGTGTGGTCTGTGTAAGCCACACCGATGAACAGATCGAAGAAGAGCTGAACCTGATCGTGGACACCGGCGGATGTGTGGAGGATGTCTTTGTGGAGCATGCCGTCTATGGCAGACTGGAGGCGCCTCTCCCCATCCGTTCCAGAAGAGATGTGAAAAATTTCCTTGCCGACATAAAGGACGGCAAGGCATCTCCTCTGAAAAACCTGACTTCCGGCGTACATTACCACACAATCCGGGCAGATTCCGCGCAGACGCTGGAACTGATCAAAAAAGAACTTTCACAGAAAGGATTTCTGAAATGTTAGTATCTGTTGTTATCCCCTGCTACAACTCGCAGGAATCCATCAAACAGACAGTCGAGCTGACGATTGCAGAATTTAAAAAAATGCCTCAGTATACCTGTGAGTTTATACTGGTGAACGATTATTCCAAAGACAATACCTACGACTCCATCTGTGAGCTGGCCGCCAGATATCCGTTTGTACGCGGCATTAACCTTGGCAAAAATTTTGGCCAGCACAATGCACTGATGGCAGCCTTAAATTATGCCGGTGGTGACCTGATCGTCGGCATGGATGATGATTTGCAGACGCACCCTTCCCAGATGTACAAGCTTCTTGACAAGATCCAGGAAGGCTATGATCTGGTCTACGGAAATTACGCCCGGCGGAAAAATTCATTTCTCAAGAATCTTTCCAGCCAGTTCAACAAAGTGACCTCCCGCATTCTTCTGGGACGTCCCAAGGACATCGTATCCAGCAATTACTGGGTCATCACCAGACGTGTCCGCAATGAGGTCATCAAATATACCAACTACAATCCTTATATTGACGCTATTTTTTACCGCGTCACCAGCAACATCGCCGATGTGACCATAGAGCACCACAAGCGCGAGCAGGGTACCTCAAACTACACCTTCCGCAAGCTTGTTAAACTCTGGCTTGCCTACTGGAATTTCTCCGTGATCCCGCTGCGGATTTCTTCCGTGCTGGGTATTCTTTTTTCCGTAGCAGGCTTTATTATGGCAATTGCAACCTTTATCCGTCAGCTTATCGCGCCAAGCTCTGCCATTGGATGGGCTTCCATCATGTGCGCCATGATGCTGTTTTTCGGATTTGTTTTGCTGGTTCTTGGCATCATGGGCGAATATCTGGGCAAAATAATGCTCTGTATCAACAATACACCACAGTACATTATACGGGAAACGGTAAACATCGACAGAAAAGAGTAGCGATCTATGCAGAAAAAACTATTGATACTGGGCGCCGGAGTCTATCAGGTGCCTCTGATTTTAAAGGCAAAAGAAATGGGGCTGTACACCATTGCAGCCAGCTATGCCGGTCCTTACCCCGGACTTGCCATTGCGGATGAAACCTGGGAGATCGACACCACCGATTACCGGGCACTTCTGTCAAAGGCAAAGGAGGCCGGAATCCATGGTGTGTGCACCACCGGAACGGATGTCTCCGTGATATCGGTGGGATATCTCTGCCGGGAACTTGGTCTTTGTGGTATTCCCTTCCGTGCAGCCAGCCTTGCGACCAACAAAGCATCCATGAAAGAAGCGTTTCTCTCCCGGGGCGTCTCCACTCCGAGGTCTTACCGGGTCTCCGACGAGGCGGAAGCGCTGGATGCTTTTCACCGGCTCGAAGCTCCGGTGATCGTAAAGGCAGTGGACAGCTCCGGAAGCCGCGGCATCAACCGGGCGGATACCGAGGAAGATCTGTTTCTGGCTCTGAAAAAGGCGCACAGCGTCACCCACAAGGATTATGTTCTGGTGGAAGACTTCATCACTGCACACGAGATTGGCGTGGATGGTCTGGTATCCGGTGGAAAAGTCCAGCTGCTTCTGCCCCATGACAAATTTACCCACACCACAGGCAGTACTACCCTGCCGGAGGGTCACTGCTTTCCCTATTCCTGCAGCGAAAAGCTCAGACAGAGCATTTCCCGGGAAGTGAAGATGGCTATAGAGGCACTTGGTCTTGATAACTGCGCCTTCAATTCCGATGTCCTGGTAACTGATGAGAAAGCCTACATTCTGGAGATGGGCGGAAGAGCCGGAGCAACCTGTATTCCCGAGCTGATATCCATTTACACCGGGCTTGACTACTACGGATGTCTGATTCGCTGCGCGCTGGGTGAAACGGTTCACATTCTTCCGGAAACGGTTCAGTCCAACCCCTGTATGGCGCGGCTTTTATTCTCCACCGTGGATGGGCGGATCACATCCATCGATGAATCTGGCCTGCAGCGTCTGGCAGACAAAGGGGCCAGGATTTCTCTGGATTACCGGATTGGAGACGAAGTCCCTGCCGTTCAGAACGGCACAAGCCGCATCGGACAGGTGATTTTGCGAACGAGTGATCCCCGTGAGATGAAACAGATGATGTCCGCTGTGCGGCACACGATAAGAATAGATGGAGTTGACCTGGAACTATTATGGAACCGATAAAAAAATATATCCAGCTTCACCTGAATATCCTGTTATTTTCTTTTACGGGTATTTTCTCGAAGCTGGCTTCCATTCAGTATAACAAGCACGGGCTTACTTCCCCGCTTCTGTATGTATTTGCTTTTCTGATGCTGGCAAACTGCGGCATTTATGCCCTTGCCTGGCAAAAGATCATAAAAAAGTTTTCTCTATCGACTGCGTATGCACACCGCAGCGTTTACCTGATCTGGTCACAGGTGTGGGCAGTCCTGATTTTCCATGAATCTCTTTCCTGGAACAATATTATCGGCATGCTGATCGTCCTTGCCGGAGTTATGGTGGTGCAGCATTATGAGTAATACGACACACATTTTCATGTTTATCATGTTTGCGGCGACCTTTTTCTCCGCAATCTCACAGATCCTGCTGAAGCAAAGTGCAAACAGGGAGCACAAAAGCGGCCTGTATGAATATCTGAACTGGCGCGTGATTCTCGCCTACGGCATTTTCGCCGGTGTGCTGCTTCTGAACACCTACGCCTACACGAAGGTACCTTACAAATACGGCTCAATCATCGATACCTTCACCTATGTATTTGTACTTCTCTTCTCCCGTATTCTGTTAAAAGAAGAGATCAGCCGCGGAAAACTGATCGGAAATCTGCTGATCATCACAGGTATCCTCATATATTCCCTGTGATATCTGTTATGGCTGCAAAAAAAGACCTGCCGCATTATCCTGCGGCAGGCTTTTTTATCTGCATATTAATGATATCAGGCAATACCCGGTTAAATCAGGAAATCCTTCAGTCTTTTGCTTCTGGAAGGGTGACGGAGCTTTCTCAGTGCTTTTGCCTCAATCTGGCGAATACGCTCTCTGGTTACGTTGAACTCCTTTCCAACCTCCTCCAGTGTCCTGGCTCTTCCATCCTCAAGCCCGAAACGCAGCTTCACCACCTGACGCTCTCTTTCGGTCAGAGACTCAAGAGCTGTGGAAAGCTCGGCTCTCAGCATGGAAAATGCAGCGGAATCAGCCGGTGAAAGTGCAGAATCATCCTCGATAAAATCTCCCAGGTGACTATCATCCTCCTCACCGATGGGCGTATCCAGGGATACCGGATCACGTGAAATCTTAAGCACCTCACGCACACGTGACACAGACACATTCAGTCTCTCTGCCACCTCTTCCGGGGTGGGTTCGCGCCCCAGCTCCTGCAGCAGTGTCCTGGTCATACGCAATGTTTTGTTGATGGTCTCCACCATATGTACCGGCACACGGATGGTTCTCCCCGTATCTGCAATACCGCGGGTAATGGCCTGGCGAATCCACCAGGTGGCATAGGTACTGAACTTATATCCCTTGGTGTAGTCGAATTTATCCACCGCTTTCATCAGACCCATGTTTCCTTCCTGGATCAGATCCAGAAACGGCATACCACGTCCGACGTATTTCTTTGCAATGCTGACAACGAGACGCAGGTTTGCTTCCGTAAGCTGTTTCTTTGCCTCCTCATCTCCTGCCTCGACTCTCTTCGCAAGCTCCACCTCCTGCTCTGTGGTAAGCAGAGGTACATTGCCGATTTCCTTCAGATACATCCGGACCGGATCTTCCGTGCTGACACCTTCCAGCACATCCACATCATCAATGATCTCAACCTCGTCCTCTTCTGTCAGAATAATGTCGTCATCGCTGTCAAGGATCAGATCCTCCGCAGCATCGACACCGACCTCGGCATTTACGATATCAATCTTCTGCTTTTCCAGGTACTCCAGTACCAGGTCCATTTTATCTTCTGTCAGTTCCAGTCCCTTAAATGCGTCGTTAATCTCACCATACTGCAATACATTTTTTTTCGTCTTTGCCAGGTCTACCAGACCAAGTAAGGCTTTCGTAAACTGTTCCTGCTGTAATTCATCCATATTTCAATTTCTCCTAATGGTTTTGCCGCCTGTGACGACATGGTCTGTTACATCTCGGCAAACAGAAACACGATCTGCCCGTTTCCGACTGCCATGAATAAAATATCATCTTTGGTGGCACCTGTCAACTTTTCCGCAGTGCATTCCAGCAAATCACTAAAAACCCACCGAGAAAAATAAACAAATCCGACAAATTAAACACAATTTTCCGAAGGCGCGCGCACTTTGTGTTGAAGCTGAAGTAATCAACCACATAGTGTCTGCGCAGACGGTCCCAGACATTACTCATGGAACCTCCAAGCAGCATCCCCACTCCCGTTTTCAGGAGTGCATCTGTGCTCCTGCCCATCAGCCAGACATAAACCGCTGCCAGCCCCGCTGTCAGTCCTGCCGTACATCCCGCAAGCAGATGCGGTCTGGCCTGGCAAAATCCAAGCACAGCGCCGCGGTTATGCAGCCTCTGCAGAATGATATGCCCTCCAAGCACTTTACGCGGCGGCTCCTCCTCACTCCAGCTTTCCGCCTTTTTTTTCATAAAATAGTCCGCCGTAAATATGCCTGCCGGCAAGATCAGCCATGCCATATTATCCCTCCAGTGCCGGAACGCCCCTCATTTCGATGACCGGTCCGCCCTTGTGTTCAATATATTCCCTTGTGATCGTGACCTTACCAATGCTGTCATCCTTTGGAATCTCATACATGATATCCAGCATAAACTCCTCAATGATCGCGCGCAATGCTCTGGCTCCCGTTTTTTTCTCCAGGGCTTTCTCTGCAATCGCCTCCAGAGCGCCCTCCTCAAAACAAAGCTGTACTTCATCCAGAGCCAGCAGCTTCTGATATTGTTTCAGAATCGCATTTTTCGGCTCTTTGAGAATCTGGACCAGCATGTCTTTCGTAAGTCCTTTCAGGGTAAAGACAATGGGAAGCCTGCCAATGAACTCCGGGATCATGCCGAAATTACGTATATCCTCCAGAGTCACCTTTTCCAGAATATCAGGGTCATTGTCATACTTATCCTTCAGGTCTGCACGGAATCCGATGGATGCCTGCTTGTTCAGTCTTTCCTTGATGATATCCTCCAGCCCAGGGAATGCACCGCCGCAGATGAACAGAATATTTCTGGTATTTACCGTAGTCAGCGGAACCATGGCATTTTTGCTGTTCGCTCCCACCGGCACCTCCACATCAGCACCCTCCAGAAGCTTCAACATACCCTGCTGCACCGATTCGCCGCTGACATCTCTCTGATTCGTGTTCTTTTTCTTTGCGATTTTGTCAATTTCATCTATGAAAATAATTCCCTGTTCTGCCTTTTCCACATCGTTGCCCGCCGCTGCAAGCAGCTTGCTGACAACACTCTCAATATCATCACCGATATAGCCCGCCTCCGTCAGGGAAGTGGCATCCGCGATGGCCAGCGGCACATCCAGCAGTCTGGCAAGTGTCTTCACCAGATAGGTTTTGCCGCTTCCGGTTGGTCCGATCATCAGCATGTTGGATTTCTCAATCTCAATGTCATCCATGGTGCCGGTGGCAACCCTCTTATAGTGATTGTACACTGCCACGGAGATCACCTTTTTGGCATACTCCTGACCGATCACATACTCATCCAGCTTTGCCTTTATCTTATGAGGAGCCGGGATGGCTTTGAGATCCAGTGCCTGTTTGGCATCCTCCTTTTTCTTTTTCACCTTCTGCCTCTGTGGGATGCTGTTCCTCAAATCATTCAGATTAATCATGCTGATATTCGGCATGTTCATCAGATCCTGGTAGTTCATGTTGGACTGACCCACGGAATCAAAAACCTTCTGCATACATTCCTGGCAGATGTTAATATCATTGGGAAGGTGTACCATCCTGCCCGCTTTGCTCTCGGGACGTCTGCAGACGAAGCAGATATCCTCAAATTCTTCTTTTTCTTTTTTTATTGAATCCACGTCATGGTTCTTTTCATCTGACATAGCTAACCTCCGGTATACTTACTGTATGATGGTTACAGTATGACTGACCATCATTATAGCTCATAAGTTGTCAAGAAACAAGTGAACTTTTTATAAAACGACGGGAGAATCCAAAAGACAGACAGACCCTGGTATCATCATATGAGCGCAAGTGTTTTCAGGAGGTAGAGCCAGGCGGTCAGGGTGAATGCACTGAAAAAGGTAGTGAGCATGACCACGCTGGAGGTAAGCGTGCCTTCGTGACCCATGTTGCGGGCCATGATGTAGGAGCTTACGGTTGTGGCGGAACCAAGCATGACGAGGATTGCTACCAGTTTTTCTCTGGTAAAGCCCATGTGAATGGCGATTGGCAGGAAAATGGCTACCAGCAGCAGGAGTTTGATGCAGGTTGCCGCAACTGCCGGCTTCAATTTGGCAAAGGCGCGTTTCAGCTCAAGGGTAGCACCCATGGCCATCAGTCCAAGCGGGGTCGCCAGTACCGCTACATTTTTTACCGTTTTCTCCAGAATGACCGGCATGGGTAGTTTCAGAAGTGACCATGCAACGCCTGCAACAATTCCGAGAATAATCGGATTGGCCGCAATCCCTTTCAGAGTTTTCCCGATCAGTGCTGCATCCACTTTCCCGCGTTTTGGTTTCATCACGGTAAGTACTGTCACTGCCATCACATTGTAGAGGGGCACGCTCGCCACGATCATCAACGGTCCCATTCCTGCATTCCCGTAAATATTCTGGATAAACGCAATACCCAGAATGGCAGAGCTGCTGCGGTATGAGGTCTGGATAAACTCTCCCTGCAGGCTTTTATCCTTGAGCAGGTAAGAGAGTGCCGTGACTGCCGCAATACTGATTAACGTTGCTGCAAAGCAGAACGCCACAAAACGTCCGTCCCAGGCATCAAAAAAATCTACCGTAGCCAGATCTTGAAAAACCAGTGCAGGAAGTGCCGCCTGAAACACAAATTTATTCATTTTACTCACAAATGCGTCATCCATCAACCCGATCTTCTTAAAAAACCATCCAAGCAGCATGGTAAGAAATATCGGCAGTGTGGCATTCAGACAGAAAATCAGATTTTCCATAAACAACTCCATTCCGTCGTCCAGGTGGACGGCATGATCTTTCTTCTGCAGAAACCCTTGTTCCTGTAAGATGTGTTGACCGTGACAGTTCCGCTTTTTGATGGAACGATCCGGTGCACTAACATAGGAAAAAGCCCGGGACATTTCCAGGACTTTTTCGCATAGCTTGTTTACCATTTTAACGCAGGAAACTTAAATTTTCAAGTAAAAAGTTTACCGGTTTCCCGCCTGTATGACAAATATCTATGTATATTTGTATCATTTATTTGTTGATTCTCAAATATTTTTTTAAATGTTCTCTTGTGCTTTTCTTACTAAAATAGTATTATTTATGTGAGCATAATTTTTAATAATAATATTCAGGAGGTGATTCTTATTCCGGGCTATAATTTAACTGCAACCACAAAAGTCATCATGGACTACATCTGGACTTTCCCCGAAGGAACCTCTTTCCGTCAGATTTACAAGCATTTCACGGAGGAGGAAGGACGAAGCTGGAAACGCCAGACTCTGTACACTTATCTGACCATTCTGATGGATCAGGGTTTCCTCAGAACGGAGGGAACACGCCGCAGAACGGTCTACATCCCTGCTATTTCACTGGATGATTACCGTCAGTATCATGCGAAGGAAATCCTGCAGGCCAGCTATGATAACTCCCTGGTCAAATTTATCGCTGCACTGAACGGCGGCAACACCATCTCAAACAAGGAAGCAGATGAACTCATCGCAATGCTCAATGAAATCAGGGAATGACCACTTCAAACCCGCATAGAACAAAAGTGCGTTAACCTGCACTCTCGCGATATAAACCTTTGAAAACGCAGCTTTTGTTCCGCGCGCGAAGCTGCGCATCGTTTGCACGAAGTGCCTTTATTACATAGGAAATTCGAAGGAATTTCCTATGTAATAATCAACGCCTGCCTGACCTATGTCACGACAGGCGTTTTTATTTATCAAAAACATCTCTGCTGTATCTTCTTCTCATATCGTCTCATGCACCTGCATCCTGGCAATCAGGCGTCCGCCATTTTCTTTCAGCCATTTCTTTCGCTCCCGATAATCCGGCAGAATATTCTCCACCTCACGCCAGAATCGCTCTGAGTGGTTCATCTCTTTCCGGTGGCACAGTTCATGAACTACCACATAATCAAGAACCTCAGGCGGTGCCAGCATCAGCAGGCAGTTAAAATTCAGATTTCCTTTGCTGCTGCAGCTCCCCCATCTTGTTTTCTGGTTTCGGATCGTAATACGGCCATACGTGACCGGAATCTTCTCTGCAAAATATTCCACCCGTTTCGGAATCACCACAGAAGCCTGATCTGCCAGTTTCCGGATATCCTTCATGGTAAGTCCTTCCACAGGCGGAAGTGTTCTCTGCCTTTCCTCTATCCTCTGCACATGTTTTTCAATCCAATCTGATTTTTCCTGAATAAACCGCCGGATCTCTGACTCCGGCATCCGATAGGGAGCTCTCACAAGTATCGTCCCATCCTTTATTATTTCAAGTACCATCGTTTTACGACTGCTGCGTATGACTTTTATCTCTGATATAACATGATCCATTTCTTCTCCTTGCGAATATACCTGACTTTCGCCAGACATATTCTTAATTCTCAGCTACTCGCTTCCTGAGCTCCTCAAGCTCTTTTCTCAGGCCCTCCAACTCCTTCTCGGCATGTTCCGCACGCTTCCGCTCCTGCTCCGTATTAACCCTCTCTTCTTTTCTGCCCTGTTCAATTCCACGCTGTAAGCCCTCTTCTCTCGCCTCCGCTTTCGCGTATGCCAGCTCTTCCCACCTCTGCATATATTTCACCCCGACTTCTTTGCTTTCTTTCACTCGCTGTACACGGTCATGAATTCTGGAAAGCTTCTCACTGAACTCTGCATCTCTTCCCTTTAAAGAACTGTCTTCCACGTAATGCAGGAAGTCAACCAGCTCCCGGCTGACACCATCGGGCTCTGTCCCCCTCGTATTCAGGAAGATCCTGGTAGCTCCATCCTCCAGATGAAGGCCGGGTACTTCCTCACATCCCATCCGGAACGTATAGCGGTACCTCCCCATCCCCCACAGATCAAACGGCGCTATGATGATCACATAAACATCATTGAGCTTATTGAAATCCGTCTCCCCGGGTGCTAACAGGCTCACATTGAAATGGCTCTCATACAGCCTGCTGCGCCTGGGCAGTTTTCCCGTATTTTTACCCTGCATCTCTGCGTCATATATGTTCCCTTCCGCATCCAACGCAAAGACATCGATCCGTATTGAGCGGTACTGCGGGGATCTCCGATACTCTTTCTCTGTCTCATTGTGATCCAGGAGGAGAACCTCCCGTCCCAGGAGGATCTCCAGGATATCCTGAGCCGTCTGCGGGTCCTCCATCACCTCATCAAAGAGAAAACGGTCCAGCAGGTTCAGCTCTTTCAGCGGTTTCATAACCTTCTGCTCTTTTTTGATTTGTCTTCGGTCTCTTGTCAAATATTTTCCTCCTTCATTTTAACATAGGCATGATCTGTGTGCAATGGGAAACAAGAATAGAATGTGTGAAATTTCACAAAAACTGTATAGATAATAATGGATATGAATAGAACTTCTCATAGAGTTTGTATGATGTTTTTATTATATATGAATGCAATAGAAATGTCCAGTATTTTTTCGTGCCTCTATTTCCTTTCTCTTATTTTTCACG
>JALEJP010000051.1 GCA_022769625.1 Lachnospiraceae bacterium
TGCTTTCTGTAGGTTAGATGTTCTGGAAAGATAAAAGGTTGCAAAAAAATTAAGGCATCTGCCGTTTCAACCTTCACGGCAAATGCCTCTCTGTCAATTTTAATTCAGACTTCACCCTGCATCCGCGCAATTTCATGGGGATATCGATGCAGCTTATCCCGCATAATAACCGTGCCGATACCATTTACACTGAAAAGCTCCAGAAGCAATGCGTGATCCATGCGTCCATCTATGACATGTGCGCGATAAACACCGCGCTCTGTCGCCTCCAGACACATATCCGACAGCATTCGCATGTCTTTCGGAAGCTGTCCTCTTCTTAAGATCTCTCTTAATTCTTCCATAGACAGCTGTCCATAATATTCTTCCTGGCTTTCGTCCTTATAAATCCCGGTAAAAGGCATAAGGTAGATCAGCTTGTCCGCCTTCAGAAGGCTTGCAACCTCCTTGGCTGTCTCTCTGGGATCAATGTACTGATTTTCATTGTCAATATCATTCGGCACAATGACAGGTATGTATTCATTTTCTATCGTGATATTCAGAGTCTGCAGATCAATGCCGCAGACACCGATGGCTTTTCTTCCGCAGAGCTCAATGAGCTTGGCCACTCTTTTGTTCTCACGGAATTTATCCATGCCCATCCGGGTATCATGCACAACGATCGGACGCAACCCGATAGAACGCAGAAGGGCGATATCCTTCATCAGGGCGCGTTCCTTCATCCCGTCCAGCGCCTCTCCGCATCCATACTCGATCACGATGATCTTATCATGAAAATCGCGGATGTAAGGCAGGGCATCAATTAAAATGCCCGCCTTTTCTTCCACTTCTTTTATAAATTCATCCATTTTATTACCCTCTGTAATAATTGATCAGGCAGCCCTTCAGGATGATGGTTCTCTCGTCATCTGTCAACTCGTCCATCTTCAGGGTAATCTCCTTGAGGCCTTCTCCAACCACATATGCCTTAATCTCTTTCTGTTTATCCTCCACTGCTTTTTTGACATCCGGAATAAACAGATAATCACCATTCGCAAACGGCAGTTCCCCTTTATCCACAATAAATGGCAGCATGCCCCAGTTGATCAGATTGGAACGGTATCTCTTTGTGGCATATTCGTTGGCAATGTTTGCCCAGCCGCCCAGTACCTTCTGGCAGGAAGCCGCCTGTTCACGTGCAGAACCGTCGCCCGGTTTCACCGCAAAAATCGTACTTCCAATGCAGGTATTTTGGCTGTTCATATCCGGATATTCCTTCTGGATGGTATCCCATACCGGTTTCAGTTCATCCAGAGCTTCACACGGACAGTTTCCGGCTTCTCTCGCTTTTTCTGCCTTCTGTACCTCTTTTGCACGGCCCACATAGGCAGGATCTTTTCTGGAAAGGGCAAATTCAGCCAGGCCCAGCGGATTGGAGCGATAAGAAGATGTCTCTCCGGATGGAATCAGCTCATCCGTAGTTGTAACCGGATCATGGATCTCGGAAACGACCTTCAGTACCATATTGTCCGCAAGCGGTGCCATTTCCGGCCAGTCTTTGATATTCGGGCCGAACTGAATCTCCTGATTCGGATCTGCCACACCCTTGCTGTCAAATACACGGTTTGCATAAATGGAGCTGTCAAAGAAATATTTCGGGCTGCTGAAATCAACATCCATATCCGTTGCCGGAGTCAGATAGCCCTTATTTGCCGCTGTCGCTGCGATGGAACGTGCATCCATCAGGGCTACGGAAGAAATCTGGCCGCTCTGAAGCTTGCTGCCCTCGCGGTTCGGGAAGTTACGTGTGGAATGACGGATACTGAGGGCATTGTTTGCCGGCGTATCGCCTGCGCCAAAGCATGGTCCGCAGAATGCCGTCTTGACGATGGCACCTGCAGCCATCAGATCAGCCAGTCTGCCGTTTCTCGCAAGCTCCACATAAATCGGTGTACTTGCCGGGTATACACTTAAAGTAAAGGCATCGGAACCGATGTTTTTGCCCTTCAGGATATCGGCTGCCGCACAGATATTTTCAAATCCGCCGCCTGCACAGCCTGCGATGATTCCCTGCTCCACGTAAAGCTTTCCATTATGTACTTTATCCTTCAGAGAATAATCCACTGCACCATCCAGGCTTACCAGAGCTTTCTTCTCCACATCATCCAGAATATCCATCAGATTTGCATTCAGCTCCTCGATGGTGTAGGTATTGCTTGGATGAAACGGCATTGCAATCATCGGACGAATCTCGCTTAAGTTTACATAAACCATACCGTCGTAGTAGGTCACTGCACCAGGCTCCAGAGCCTTGTAATCCTCGCTTCTGCCATGAATCTCATAAAAATCTTTGATTTTCTCATCGTTTGTTTTCCAGATAGAGGACAGGCAGGTGGTCTCCGTGGTCATAACATCGACACCAATACGGAAATCTGCACTCAGCTTCTCTACACCAGGTCCTACAAACTCCATAACCTTATTTTTCACATAACCATTGTTAAATACTGCTCCGATGATTGCCAGAGCAACGTCCTGGGGACCTACTCCCTTCACCGGCTCACCATCCAGATAGATCGCAATGACACCCGGCATATTGATATCATAAGTTTTGGACAGCAGCTGTTTTACCAGCTCCGGTCCGCCCTCGCCCATGGCCATGGTACCCAGCGCACCGTAACGTGTATGGGAATCGGAACCAAGGATCATCTTGCCGCCGCCAGCCAGCATCTCACGTGCAAACTGGTGAATGACTGCCTGATGAGGCGGAACATAAATACCGCCGTACTTTTTCGCACAGGTCAGTCCAAACATATGGTCATCCTCATTGATGGTGCCGCCCACCGCACAGAGACTGTTGTGGCAGTTTGTGAGTACGTAAGGAATGGGGAACTTCTCCAGTCCGGATGCACGTGCTGTCTGGATGATACCTACAAAGGTAATATCATGTGAGGTCAGTTTATCAAATTTTATTTTCAGTTTTTCCATATTACCGGAGGTATTATGATCCCGTAATATATTATAAGCGATTGTATTCTTCGCAGCTTCTGCTTTTGAAGGAACACCATCGCCCATTTTACTCTTCAATATTGCTTCCGCATCCTGATTATCTGCTACTACTTCGGTGCCGTTTACCAGATAAACACCGCTGTCATATAACTTCACCATATCTCGTCCTCCTCGGATTTTAAAGTATGCAGTATTTTCTATATTACCGCTTCTATGAGATAAAGTATAATCGCATCCTGCCAAAAAAGCAAGATGCGATTCGTCATTTTTCATTTCACTTCCACCTGACTGCTCAATATGGATCTTTTTTCATATGCTTCATGTAGTTTACCACCATCAGAGCAATCTTAAACGTCATGGCATCCTCAAACACACGGATATCAAGCCCGGTACTTTTCTGAATTTTTTCCAGGCGGTAAACCAGCGTATTGCGATGGACAAAAAGCTGTCTGGATGTCTCCGATACATTCAGACTGTTTTCGAAGAACTTGTTGATTGTCACCAGAGTCTCCTCATCAAACGTTTCCGGCAGGCAGTCTCCAAAAACCTCTTTTATAAACATTTCACAGAGAGACATGGGAAGCTGATAGATCAGACGTCCAATGCCCAGTGTATTATAAGCCATAATGACTTTCTCCGAATAAAAAATCTTACCCACATCCAGGGCCATTTTTGCCTCTTTATAGGATTTCGATACATCTTTTATTTCATCGACAATTGTACCATATGCTATGCGAACTGCAGACATTGCCTCCGCATTCAGCATATCACGTACCACCATGGCGATCTCATCCAGATTTTCGTAGCCTTCCCCTTCCTTCAGCTCGTGTATCAAAATGATATTACGCTCATCCACAGCCGTAATAAAATCCTTCACCCTGGACACAAAAAGCATTTTTAATGTCTCAAGAGCCATATTATCCTTCTCATTTCTGGTCTCGATCAGAAAGACCACACGCCTCGCTTCCACATCAATGTGAAGCCTTTTCGCCTTATTATAGATGTCCACCAGAAGCAGATTGTCCAAAAGCAGATTCTGAATAAAATTATCCTTATCCAGACGCTCTCTGTATGCAATCATCAGATTATGAATCTGGCTTACTGCTATCTTTCCAACCATGTAGGCATCTTCTGTATTCCCTTTTGATACAAGAACATACTCTACCCGTCCCTCATCAACTATCTTAAAAAAATGATAACCATTGATAACCTGGCTGTCTGCCATTGATTCTGCAAAATCAGTCACCAGATTGGCTTCCATGTCATTGCTTTCAAATGTTGTCGCTGCCACTCTTCCGTCAATGTCCATAACACATAAATCTACACGTGTAATTGCACGCAATTCATCGATCGACGTCTGAATAACCTGATTTGTAATCATCTGCTGTCCCCTCTCTTTGTCAAAAAAGGGGCTGCCAAGCAGCCCCCCTATTAAAATGCTTTTTAGTTTGTAATAGTCAACTCTGTCTCTTTGTCAAAGATATGTACTTTTTCCATATCCAGTGCAAATTTAACTTTGTCGCCTGTTCTGGCTGTTGTACGCGGATCCACTCTTGCTGTCATGGAAGCTCCGCACAGATCGAAGTAAAGGAATACTTCTGCACCCAGCAGCTCATATACATTGATCGTAGCCTCGATCACGCTGTCTTTGGAGGTCTCGATAAACATCTGGGAATCATGTACGTTCTCAGGACGGATACCCATAACAACCGTCTTTCCGTCGTAACCGCCATCAATCAGAGCCTTTGCCTTTGCTGGCGGCAGCTTCAGTGTATACTCACCAACCTTCAGTGTTACATCCTTACCGGAAACCTGAACCTTTGCGTCAACAAAGTTCATCTGCGGGGAACCGATAAATCCTGCAACAAACAGGTTGCCCGGCTCATTGTAAAGCTTCTGCGGTGTATCTACCTGCTGTACCACGCCGTCCTTCATAACAACGATTCTGGTACCCAGTGTCATAGCCTCTGTCTGGTCATGTGTTACATAGATGATCGTTGCGCCCAGTCTGTCGTGCAGCTTGGAAATCTCAGTACGCATCTGAACTCTCAGTTTTGCATCCAGGTTTGACAGCGGCTCATCCATCAGGAATACCTTCGGATTACGAACAATCGCACGTCCCATAGCAACTCGCTGTCTCTGACCACCGGAAAGAGCCTTTGGCTTACGCTCAAGCAGCTTGTCCAGATCCAGAATCCTTGCTGCTTCTCTTACCATCTTGTCAATTTCATCCTTCGGAACTTTTCTCAGCTTCAGGCCAAATGCCATGTTATCATATACGGTCATATGCGGATACAGAGCATAGTTCTGGAATACCATTGCGATATCACGATCTTTAGGCTCTACATCATTCATAACCTTGCCGTCGATTTTCAGTGTTCCGCCGCTGATCTCCTCCAGGCCGGCAACCATACGAAGTGTAGTAGATTTACCACAGCCTGACGGTCCTACGAAAATAATAAACTCTTTGTCAGCGATCTCCAGATTAAAATCCTTAACTGCCTCAAATCCATTGGGATATTTTTTTGTAATATGCTGCAATGATAAACTTGCCATCTTCTCTCCTCCTATAATCAATACAAATGTCTTTGCATCTTTCAATTTGAACTGCCTATAGTATACCGGAATCCTTTCTTCTGCACCATACCAGATTTAACTAAAGATTTTTTGCCCTGCTTGTAAATTCTGCTTATATGGTCTTCCATTCTTTTAACAGCACAGCACTTTTAACAACATATTCTCATTTTTGTGTACAATTTGACGAAATTATGATCCATTTTACTGTTATATGGAATTTCTGCTACTTTGCATTTTTAAAATTATCCATCAGCTCCTCAAGCTCTGTCAGCAGGCAGTCCACCCGCCCATAAAAAGCATCGTTGTTGGTTGGATTGTCCAGCTCTTTTTCAATGCGGAAAAGTTCATCCGTCAGTGCATGGATTCTCTTTCTTCCCGCATCGTCCTTATAGAGCATATAGCGGCTTCTCTCATTTTCTTCCGGCGTCATTTTCTTGAGAACCACTTCCACATTCGGTTTTTCACCGATGTAACGGTATGTAATCGAAGGAGAAGCATGGTTCAGCAGATTCTGGATATAATAGATATCATTGGTTGCCTTATAATATCTCCACGCAAAAGTTTTTCGCATCGTCTGTGCTCCGATGGCATTCAGTCCCATACTTTTTCCCACGCTTTTGAACACACGGTATGCCTGCTCCCTGGACAGCGGGGCTGTGGAACCGGAATGTCCCAGGATCAGATAAGACTCCGGATCTTTTCCATCAGTATATTCCTCAATGATCTTTTTCAGCTCCTCCGGAATCTTGAAGATTCTTTTGATATTCTTTGTTCCAATACAGGCTTCAATGCTGTCCTTTCCTCTGATAACCTTCACCTTAAATTTCAGAATCTCCTGGAGCTGCAGTCCCGTGCCCACTCCTATTTCAAACAGAATGTAATACTTATCGTCTACTTCCCGCAGTTTCTCTTTGAATTTTTCCAGTGTTGTGTCATCTTTAATCGGTGCTACCCAGTTCATCTTTTACCTCCGCATTTTCTGACAGGTCAGTATCCGTTTTCCCTTCCTGATCCTGTTCTTCTTTCTTTTCCTGATTACCTTCCTGGTTTTGTGTAACGGTATCTTCTGTCTGAGGCTGATTCTGTTCTTCCGCAGCGGCTTCTGTCTGAGGCTGATTCTGCCTGTCAATGATAGCTTCCATCTCCGCCATCCGCATTTCCTCTTCTTTTGCTTCCCGCTTTCTCTGTTCCTCTTTTTCCCGGGCAATCCGCTCCTTTTCCAGCTCAGCCCTTATTTCTGCCTCGATCTCCTGAACCGATTTATTCTCGATGTTTTCCTCAAGCTTTTTGCGTTCTTCCTCGTCGCGTTCCCTCTCTTTGCGGGTCAGTCGCGCACTTTTGTCTCTTATATAGGCGATCACAAGCAATGGTATCAACAGCAGGATCAAGATAAGACCAATGCCTGCCGCCAGAATCTCATTTGCATTTACCCAGTTATTAAAGGAATCCCATATATGAAGGAATCCTAATGTTACATTATCCATATATCCATCAACTTTCTCTTCAAATCCCTGATCGGAAACCTCTGCATTTTCTTCGGAAATGCTCTCTGTCTCCGGAACCATCATCTCACTGTCCACTGCCTGAGCAGAGTCCTGCGCAGACACCTCCGGCATACGTATCGAAATGGCAGGATTATTAAAATGCAGGTTGCCTTCCCCGACTTCCCAGCCCTGATAACAGTAGGAAATCTCATTGCCATTCTGTGTCACACGCTCCAGCCTGCTTTTTTTCGCTTTCTTTGGAATCGTGACTGTCACCGTATTTTTGCTCTCCACAGCGGACTTTCCAATCTCCGGCTGATTCAATAAAGAGGCGCGTCCAAATCTGCAGACGCCCACAAGCCGTCCGATTGTGGTACGGTCTGCTTTTTCCTCCATCTCCTCATGTCTGAAATTCTGGAATCCGTAATCCAGCAGGGCTGCAGACTCACGAAAGGTTTTCCAGGATCCATTTACCCTCAGTTCCACGCTGACCAGTGTCTTTCCATCCTTTGTGGCATAAGTAACCAGGGTATTCCAGGCATCGTCCGTAAATCCTGTCTTACCGCCGGTACAGCCATCGTAACAGAACTCACCGTCCTCATACAGCATCTTCTGGTGATTCAAAAGCCAGCGGTCTTCCTTCATGTATTTTGTCTTTGGAATCCGGTACTCCACGGTTTTTACAATCTGGCGAAACAGCGGGTTGGCATATGCTGCCTGAGCGATCAGCGCCATATCATAGGCACAGGTGTAATGATCATCGTCGTGGAGTCCATGGGGATTCACAAAATGCGTATTGACACAGCCAAGCTCTTTGGCCTTGTCATTCATCATCTGTACAAAATTTTCAATGGAACCGCCCACCTTCTCCGCCACGACATTGGCCGCATCGTTGGCCGATGCCAGCATGATCGCATACAGAGCGGAACGCATGGTGATTTTCTCGCCCACTGAGAGCCAGATCTGGCTGCTGTCCGATCCGATGGGGGCAAGTGCCGTCTCAGATGCCTTGATCTTTTTATCCAGGTCAGACTCCTCTATATTTTCAATGGCCACCAGCGTTGTCATAATTTTTGTAATACTGGCAGGGTACATCTTTGCTTCTGCATTTTTACTGTACAAAAAAGCACCGGTGTCAATATCCATAACAGACGCCGCCTCTGCCTCAACCCGCGGACCGGATGGCCATTTATTAATTTCATTTGTCTCTATTGTCCAGTAATATGCCTCGGGAGTTTCTTCCACATATTCTTCCGTATCTTCCTCACCGGTCTCCTCGGCTGCATAAGAGACAGCAGGCGTCGCTGACGACAGCAGCATCGCGGCAATCAGAAGATAGAAGAACAGAAATTTTCTTTTTCTCATAATTTGTCTCCAATTATTTCTCTCTGAAGTATATCACACATTATTATAGTATACTCATATGCTTTTTTCAAGGTCAGATCTGTTTCCAGACTCTTCTTCTACTTCACTCTTATCACCTTTTTGGCACTGTACTTCCCATAACGATATCCGGATCCTGTTTTCTTATAAGCTCTTACTCTTACGTAGTATTTCTTTTTTGATTTCAGTTTCTTAAAAGTATAATTCCGCTTTTTCTTTCCCGAAACTCTTACAACCCGGGTTTTTTTCGGAACAAAATTTTTACTCCGTGAACAGCATACCTGATATCCGTCTGCCTTACTGTCTTTTTTCCAGGTCACAGTGAGATATCCCTTTTTTTTACTTTTCAGTCCACAGATGCTCTGCTTTTTTAAAGCAGCATTCACCGGCGCCGGATTTTTATCTTCTGTTTCCTGTGGCACTTCCGGACGGTCTGGATTATTCATATTATTTTCTTCCGGCTTTATTACCTGAACGGTCTCATTCTGATCCGAATAAAACTCTGTTTTCAACACATAAACTACTGTATTATCCATCACACCCAAACCGTATAAGTACCCACCGGAAACATCCGGTGAAAATACCAGCGTCTCTTCCTTTCCATCCAGAGAAACCGTGCATATGGAAAATGGAGTGGAATAATACAGAAGATTATTCAGTCGGACAATTCGGCAAAAATTTTCTTCCTGCAATTCCAAAGGATCCTCCCACTCCGGCCAGCGGTCTTTTATCTCCACAAGTATGTTCTTTTTCTTACTATGATAATCATATTCCACAATCTCAAAGGTTTGCCTGTCCGCATAATACCAGAATCCTTTATAATAATACATGGCAGCACTGCTTTCCCTCCAGAATCCATTTTCAAAGGAATCCTCTGCCGCATTTTCACAGGAATCCGTTCCCGGAATCACAGTCACATAATCTGCCCTCTCCGGTTCAAGCGCCAGAAGCGTTTTCGTACTGATGAGAAAAAAACTGTGCAGTGCCTGTCCCAGATTATCATATGCCGGATCATCTCCCGTCACATCCACGTGATACCAGACTTTTCCGATTTTCACAACATTCCATGCGTGGTTCGCCTTATTGCTTACTGCAATTCCACAGCTTTGGAGTCCGTATCGTTTCAACAGAAATTCATAAGCCAGCGCATATCCCTGGCATACTGCCTCCCCTTCTACCAATGCGCCATAAATATTGTAAGCGGAGTCACTGACTGTATCATCCAGATAATCGTCATAGGCATATTTTACATGAACAGCCAGATAATCATGGAGAGCCAGGGCAATCTCTTCTTCTGTCATCCTTTCCCGGTCCACCATTTCCTCTGTCTCTGCCAGAGCTTTTTCAATTTCTTCTCTTTGATATTGAATTCTTTCCCTGGAACCGGTATAGGTAAACATCAGCTTTGTCACCTGGCCAGTGGAAGGATAATAGGAATAATTCCATTTTTCCAGATAAAAAAACTGAGGATTTGTATTCCAGATTCGATTCATAATCTCCGTAACATTATCCTTCGTAATCCCACTGCCTGTGACCGGGATTTCCGTCTGAAGTTCCGCAATGGCATCCTCTATCTTTGCATCGTAAGAGTTATCATATCCGGAATCATTGGCATATACATCACACGACAACAGAATGACGAAAAAAAGCAGAGCCGTTATCATTACCGTTTTTCTTTTCCGCACGTATTTTCTTCCTCCTCATCAACAAACCCATGTACGAAGAAAAGGGAGCTGACGCACCAGTTGATAACAATCAAAAGGTGTGTCAGCCCCGCCTTTCCAGCCTTATTTTCAGTTTACAACAACTTTCACCTTCTTTGTTGCCGTCTTATAGGTTTTTGTTCCCTTCGCTTTAATCGTAATATATGCGGTTCCTTTCTTTCTAACCGTAACCTGACCGGATGAATTTACCTTTGCCACTTTTTTATTTGTAGAATGGTAAGTTATCTTTCCTTTTGCTCTTGCTTTCAAAGTAAACGGATCCGATGATTTTTTCTTAGTATAAGAACTTTTTACACCCTTGATCTTCTGGGTTCCTTTTATCACTGTAAGTTTGATCTGCTTCTTCGCTTCATTGCAGTTTTTGGTAGCACCTGCTTTGATGGTAATCGTTGTGGTTCCAATCCCTTTCATTTTTATTTCGCCTGTGGTTTTATTTACGGAAGCCACAGAGGTTTTTCCGGAACTGTAGCTGAGGCTTCCATCACCCGCAATAAGCTTTGCCCCCAGCAAAAAGCTCTTACTTCCATACTCCACTTTTTGATCTGCGACATTCCCAATGATCTGGATTCCTTTTACCACTTTATATGCAAGGTCAAAATATCCCTGACTGTTGGATGCTTTATAGCTGTTGCACGGATATACGGATACCTTATGTGTTCCGGCATATTTTTCATAATCATAAACAACGTCATAGTCTATGCCTTCTACCAGATTCTTGCTGTTTTTCACCGTCGGCAGAATATAGCCTCCTGTCCAGGTATAAATTGTCTTATCCAACGAGAAATCCGAAGCGTTCAGACTGCTCTGTACGATGACCGAAAAGCTGTTGCCATTATTTCCGGCAAATTCCTTTGCTGTGGAATCTTCATATCCGTAAATGGTAAGTTTCTCTCCCGATGAAAATACAGAATTTTTAAATTCTGCTGCCTTTCCATAAACATAGGCTGTCCTGAGGCTTCCGCATCCTGCAAAAGCATAGCTTCCCATTGTTTTAATCGAGTAGCCAATCTTTAACTGTTCCAGTCCCGTACAGTCACGGAATGCAGAATCTCCCACAGTCAGAATACTGTTTGGAATCAGAACCGAGCGCAGGCTGCTGCAGTTTCGGAACGCCTCCTCCCCGATTTCATTCAGGGCTGTTCCAAAGGAAATACTGGAAAGTGCGCTGTCATTGTAGAATGCCTGCCTGCCAATCGTGGTCACACAGTTGTTAATTACAGCACGTTTCAAAGCAGTACAGTTTTTAAATGCGTAATCACCGACAAAAGTCATACTGTACGGCAAAACAATCTCAGTCAGAGCTGTGCAGTCCTCAAAAGCTGCTTTTTCAATCCTTGTAACTCCATTGGAGATGGAAATATTTTTGAGATTTTCATCGTTCGTAAACGCATATTCTCCGATGCTCTTCACTCCTCCCGGCACAGATACACTGACCAGTCCCGGATTATCTGCAAAGGCATAACCCCCAATATATGAAAGGCTGCCGCCCATCGTAATATTTTTCAGTGCCGGGCAATTCCGGAATGCATGACTGCCAACATTGGTTGCCGATGTAATATTGATGGAAACCAGATTTGTATCATCACGGAACGCAGAATCTCCGATATCAGCCGGGCTGTTTGGCATATTCAGTGCGGTCAGTGACTGGCAGTTCTGGAATGCCGAATTGCCAATACTGCCAAGCACTTTTGAGTTCACAGTAATGGACTGCAGAGAAGTACAATCACGGAATGCACTTTTACCGATGGTTTTTACATGACTTCCGATGGTAAGCTTTGTGATGCCACTGTCTCCCTCAAAAGCTGATTCCCCGATATTCTCCACACTTCCGGTAATTGTCACACCCGTCAGAGAAGAACATCCTTTAAATGCAGAATCTCCGATATTTTTCACCGCTGCACCCAGCTTCAGACTTCCCATATTGCTGCATCCGCTGAAAGCCGATGTTCCGATATCCGTAACCTTTGACGGAATCGTAAGCTGACGCAGATTAAAGCATCCGCTGAACGCGGAACTTCCAATGGTTGTAAGTTTGCTGCCGCTGGCGAAAGAAAGTATCCTGATATTTGCACAATCTGCAAACGCATGCTCGTTGATGGTTTTTACTTCTTTTTTAATGGTAACGGTAGTAAGATTTGTACAGCCCTGAAAAGCGTAGGCACCCACAACAGACACTTTGGATCCGGTCGAAACGTTCCGTAAATTCACAAAGCCTTCAAATGCATAGTTTCCGATACTGGTCGCATTGCTTCCTATGGATATTTCCGTAATGGATGCACGGTAATCATACCATCCGGGATAGCTGCTGTCGCAGCCTCTGCTCCAGTTTGTCATTTCACCCTTTCCGGTAATCGTAAGTTTGGTCCCGGATATTTTCCATTTCAGATTGCTTCCGCAGGTTCCTGATTTTGCTGCTCCGTCATCTTTTTTATCCAGTGTACCTTCTTCTGTCACTTCACTTTCCGCAGAAACTTCCGTTTCAACGAACTCTTCCTCTTCTGTCTGCACTTCGGTATCCTGCAAAAAAGTCTCTTCTTCCGACCGGATCTCCGTCTCTTCCGACTGCGTCTCGCCATTTTCCGGTAAGAATGCTTCACTTTCCATATCTTCCGGTGCGATCCACTCATCCTCCTGTGAGATTCCGGTTTCCTCCGATACAGACGTTTCCCTTTCTTCAG
The DNA here is from genome assembly GCA_022769625.1 of Lachnospiraceae bacterium. Classification (GTDB taxonomy): domain Bacteria; phylum Bacillota; class Clostridia; order Lachnospirales; family Lachnospiraceae; genus Hominisplanchenecus. Next base: position 12,832 of record JALEJP010000051.1, read on the forward strand.
ATTCCATTTCTTCCACAATCACAGAGAAGCCTTCCTGATCCCCCATACTTTCGAGAATTTCCTCAATTCCCCCGGGATTTTCCGCCGCCGGAACGGAAATCTCTCCTGCCAGCGCAGTGAGTCCTGTGTTCAGAATCAAGACTGCACTTACCATAATACAAAGTAATCTTTTTTTCATTTTCCTCACACCTCTCTTTATGCTTATTTTCTCTTTCCTCGTGATCTTTTCTTTTTCTGATTTCCTTTCTTTCGTTTCTGCAGGGCTGCCTTCTCCAGAAGTTTTTTCATCAGCCTGTGCAGAAAATATCCTCCCACCGCAATGGAAACCAGAGAAAACCACTGTCCATGTGACAAATGGAGCCAGTCCTTCGGGGTATCACGGAAGAATTCCAGAACAAAACGCAGACATCCATACAAAACCAGAATACAGGGATAAAGAAGCCCTTCTCCTTCATAATGCCACTCCACTAAAAGCAATATGCCGAGAATCGTCAAATCACCCACACACTCAATCATCTGCGTAGGTACCACCGCTGTTGTATATTCCGTTACATGATAAGTAATGCCCCCGCAGCATCCGTTCAGATAGCATGCCACCCTCAAAACAGCCAGCATTGCCATAAGTGAGGGCGCACAATAATCCATAAATGCCCCATACGGTATCCTTCTCCATCTGCAGACAAGATACATGCTGAAAGGTAAAAAGAAAACAGCTCCAAAAAAAGAAACCCCGTCCAGAGTCACTCCGTTGCTCAAAAACTTCTGCCAGTTTTCCATGGCGTACAGAAGCTTTGCCCCTGCCAGACTGAACAGAGCAAGGAACAGCGTATACAACACTGCCTGATACCAGTGAAACTGTAATTTTCTCCTTCTTAAAACGTTTATCGCCATCATCAAAAGCAATCCAACGCAGAACATTGTCCAGTAACTCGGGAACGAATGCCCCAAAATATTAAATC
>JALEJP010000060.1 GCA_022769625.1 Lachnospiraceae bacterium
ATCTAATAACAATGCACAGTTTCCATTATCCTTTTCTTTCCATTCTAACAGATTTTTTCACATAAAGGCAAATTATTATTTTAATTGTATACACTAAAAGGCAATTTATAGCAGCAGACTATCTTTCACACACAGCGCCCCATACCCTACAATCGGATTCGGATACCCGATCAGCGTGGGCAGACGCATTGCCCCCCGCTGCAGATAGGCCCGCACTTTCTCTCCATATAGAAAAGGATCATTCCCTTCAACGATCCCCCACTGCATCATTATGGCTGCTGCCCCTGTCACAAATGGTGTGGCAAAGGAGGTGCCGGTGACGTTTGTATAGCTGCCTCCCACAGCCGTAGTGGTAATGCTGACTCCCGGTGCTACCAGATCCGGCTTGATCTGCCTCTCATCCCTTGTGTTTCCTCTGCCGGAGAATGCTGCATAAGTCATCAGCCGCGAATCGTAGGCGCCTACAGCAATAATTTTCTGTGCAGTGGATGGAATGGTCAGAGTTGTATTTACCGTAGGTCCAAAAAATCTGGTATTGGGGTTTAAGGCGCCGGAAGAGGGCAGCCAGAAATCATACCTTCCTTCCACAACCCGCCTGGGAATCAGACGGATTTTCCACACACCGGAATCCACATAGTTTCCTCTTGGAATAAAATCAAAATAAATTTCCTGCGCCGTTGTATAGGGCTTTGGCTCCCCGTAGTACACCAGGATTTCCGTACGTCCCGCAATGATTCTCTGAGCTCCCAGGCGCTCCTGAAGGGGCCCGAAGGTATCACCGTTTGGATGTACCAGAACAATCCCGAACTGGTCTGTATAGGATTTCCACAGCTGGAGATTTACGGTCGGCTCACTGTCTGCAATTCCAAATTCAATGGTCCGTTCCTGTCCCTCCTGGAGCAATCCGGAAATGTGTCCGCCAGTATTTCCCTCATTTCCCGTTCCCACGCAAATGACATTCTGCCACATACCGGCTGTCATATCCAGATAGGTCTCCAGAAGAGAAGTACCGTCATGTGGTCCGTATACGTTTCCAAAGCTTAAATTCACCGCAACCGGCATTTCAAGCTGAAGCGCCTTGCGGAGTACATAGTCCAGAGCGAGCATCAGTTCCACCGTACCCGGAAAGGATTGACCAGGCACACCAAGCTTTACCACAAGAATCCTGCTTTCCGGTGCCATTCCGCGGTACTGTCCTCCGGATGCCCTGCCATTTCCAGCCGCAATTCCAAGCACTTCCGTCCCGTGACCGCTCACATCGCGGCTCGGAACGATCCGATATCCTGCTTCACGGCTTCCTGCTGCTAACGCTTCATTGATCCGTTCCTTTGTGTATTCCACACCTCGAATCTTTTCCGGCAGAATATTTTCTTCTCTGATTTCTGTTCCGGGAATCGCCATACTTTCCTCCACTCCTCTTTCCGGAACATCTCGTCTGCCCGCAGTCTGATCCCATATGGCCTCAATTCTGGTCGTCCCGTCTTCGTTCCGGAAGTCCGGATGGAAATAATCCACTCCAGAATCAATCACCGCTACCAGAATCCCCTGGCCTTTCAGATTATATTCTCCGGTCTGGAGCTGATTCACGCAGGAAACTGCCCTTCCCTGATCAACAGAGAAGAACAGTCTCTTTGGTTTTTCTACATATTCTATTTCCGGCTGTGCGGAAAGCCAGTCAACCAGACTTTCCTCCACCGTTACAATAGCATACCCACCGGATAGCGTAATGATTTCTCTCACCTGATTCTGAAATTTCCAGATATCCCCGTGATACCGGACAATCAGTTCCCAGGTCTTGGTTTCCCTGTCATAACCCTGATTGAGATTCAGTGACTTTTCCCGTTCCGCATCACTGGCCTCCAACGCCAGATTTAAAAGGTTTTCTATTTTCTGGTCATTGTTCATATATACTTCAAATCCACCCTATCGATAATTTCTATTTTAAAATCAGCTAAAACAGGTGAAACTCACTCCATTCTGGTGCATATTATAATCGTATGATTGAAATCAACATTTTGTGAAGTACATGGAAATTCCCTGTCCGCCACCGATACACATGCTGATCATAGCATCCTTTTTGTCCGTTCGCATAAGCTCATACAGAACCTTAACCGTAAGAATTGCTCCTGTTGCTCCGATGGGATGTCCAATAGAAATACCTCCACCATAAATATTGACCTTATTTTTATCCAGACCAAGATCCCTTCTGACTGCATAAGCCTGGCTTGCAAATGCTTCATTTATCTCAAACATATCAATATCCCGCAGATTGAGATCCAACTTTTTGGCAAGCTTTTCACTGGAAAATTTAGGAGAATAACCCATCAACTCCGCATCAAATCCAGCTACTGCATAACCTTCTATTTTCAGCTTCGGGGTCACACCAAGCTCTTCCGCTTTTTCTCTGGCCATGATTACCACTGCTGCCGCGCTGTCATTTAAGCTGGAAGAATTGCCTGCTGTAACCGTTCCGTCCTTTACAAAACATGGACGCAGTTTTGCCAGCTTTTCGATGGTCTGCCCGTTTCTTGGCCCTTCATCGGTATCAAAAACTGTCACATTTCCTTTTTTGTCTTTTAATTCTACCGGGAGAATTTCATCTTTAAATTTTCCGGCTTTTATGGCTGCAACTGCTCTCTGATGGCTTTCTAACGCAAACTGATCCTGTTCTTCTCTGGATACGTGATATGTTTTCGCAACATTTTCTGCCGTGACACCATTGTGATTTCCGTCCAGCGGCCAGGTCAGGATATCGATAACTCCATCCTCAAAAACCTTATGTCCCATTCTCGCACCCCAGCGAGCATCCTTCACATAATATGGAAGCTGAGAAATATTTTCTGCACCACCTGCAACAATTACATCAGCCTGTCCCGTTTGAATTTCCATCATTGCATCTGCGATAGACTGTAGGGAAGAACCACACTGTCTGTTCACCGAATATGCCGTTGTCTCCTTCGGCATGCCGGCCTTCAGGCTGATCGCTCTTGCCACAAATCCATTTTCCGCTACTTCACCGACCTGGCCAATGATTACCTCATCAACAACGTCTGGTTCAATTCCTGCACGTTTCACTGCTTCCTTCACAACCATTGCACCCATATCAATCGCAGATACATTTTTTAAACTTCCGCCAAAGCTTCCGACAGGAAGTCTTACACCACTTACAATTACAACATCTCTCATTCTTCTAATCTCCATTTCTATCTTATATTTTTTCTGTTTAGCAGCATGTTTTCCTGCTTTCTTTAAAAACTAGAACCAATTTTATTACCTTTTTCATCATATTTATAGAATCCCTGCCCGGACTTCTTTCCAAGCATGCCTGATTTAACCATTGTCTCAAGCAATGGACAAGGACGATATTTGCTGTCATGGAATCCATTGTAAAGACCAGTCATAGTTGCAAGCATCGTATCGATTCCCACAAAGTCCGTCAGTTCGATCGGTCCCATTGGATGGTTACAGCCAAGTTTCATTGCATTGTCCACATCCTCCGGTTTACTTCCCTCCATAACCATAAATGCCGCCTCATTCTGCATGGGAACCAGGATACGATTTACCATAAATCCTGGAAATTCCGGTGCATCCACAGTTGTCTTCCCGATTGCCGCTGCAAACTCTTTAACCGTATCATAGGTCTCATCCGATGTCACAAGCCCGCGAACAAGCTCCAAAAGCTTCATAACAGGTGCCGGATAAAAGAAATGTGCACCCATCACCTTTTGCGGACGGTTTGTCACCGATGCGATTTCGGAAATACTAAGTCCGGATGTATTGGAGACAATAATGGTTTCCGGGTCAGCGACAGCATCAATCCTTTTAAAAGTATCTTTCTTAATTTCAATCTTTTCCGGCACCGCCTCCACTACAAGAAATGCGCCTTTTACATCTTCAAAATTTTCGCTGTAGTTCAATCGTCCAAGAATCTCCTTCTTCTTATCTTCCGTCATGGATCCTTTGGCAACTTTTCGTTCAAAAAGTTTTGTAATATTTTCCTTTGCTTTTTCAATTGCAGACGCAAAAGTATCAATATTTACTACCTCATATCCTGCCTGAGCACATGCCTGTGCAATACCACTACCCATTAATCCTGCTCCAATTACTGCTACTTTCTTTGTTTCCATCGTTTCTTACCTCTTTTTCTTTCTATGATTTAATTTGCATTTCCCTTTATCACGCTTTCAGTCTGAGCCCGAAAGGCCCATCCTGAATAAAGAGTGCCTCATCCATCTCTTTGAGGTTTTTGCTGATAAGCGGTTGAAAATCCATCTGATCCAGCACCTGCGTCTGCAAATCAATTCCTGGTGCAATTTCAATCAGCTTTACTCCCTCTTTGCAAAGCTCAAATACTGCTCTCTCGGTAACCACCAGTACCTCCTGCTTCTTTTCTCTCGCCATAGGTCCGTTGAACGAAATCTGAGCCACCTTTTTTACCATCTTCCTGATTTTTCCTTCCTGAAGAATGGACAGCTTTCCGTTTTTAAATTCGTATTTTGCACCACTTGCCGTAAAAGTCCCAAGAAATACCACCTTCTTGGCATTTTGGGTAATATCAATAAATCCTCCGGCACCCGTACATCTTGGACCCATTTTGGTTGAGTTCACACTGCCGTCTTCACCCAATTCACCAAGCCCCATGAAGGTAATGTCCACACCGGCACCGTTATAATAATCCATCTGCTCGTGATGCCCAATCATCGCACAAAGATTCTGACCGATACCAAAATCAATTCCTCCAGCCTGAACACCTCCGTAAATTCCAGATTCCACTGTGATCATTACATCATCAGATACGCCTTCCTCATTGCAGACCTTACCAACCATATCATTTGGAATACCAGTGCCCAGATTGATCACTGCTCCACGGTACAGTTCCTGTGTTCCTCTTCTGGCAATAAATTTGCGTTCATTAAATGGCGCCGGGGGAATGTTTGCCTGAGGAACACGGATCTGTCCGCAATAGGAGGGATCGAAATACCATGAGGAAGTCTGTCTGTGATCTGTCATTGGATTGTCACATACCACAATATCATCAATAAACACACCAGGAACAGTTACATCTTTGGGATTAATGGTTCCTGTCTGGACAACCTGCTTTACCTGTGCTATCACTCTTCCGCCATACCGTTTGGCCGCCAGGACAGCGGGAAGAACTTCCAGCTTCATTGCTTCCTCCGTGGTTGTCAAATTTCCGGTTTCATCACAGACCGTTCCGCGTATCAGAACCACATCAAGGGGAATCTGTCTGTAAAACATATATTCTTCCTGATCATAATGAATAATATCTACGATATCTTCCAGTTCTCTGGTCCTCTCATTCATCTTTCCACCTTCGTATCTCGGATCGATAAATGTTCCCAGACCGACTTTTGACATTTTTCCCGGAAGTCCACATGCCATACTGCGGTACAGCTGAGCAATCTGCCCCTGAGGCAGGCAGTAGGCTTCCACCTGGTTATTTGCTATCATTTCCATCCATCTCGGCTGAAGTCCCCAGTGAGAACCTATAATTCTTTTTACCAACCCTTCATGCGCCAGATGCTGGATGCCATCTTTTCTGTCACTCTGTCCACAGGAATGTACCAGCGTAAGATTTGACGGATGACCAGTTGTCTCAAAATCATTCTCAATTGCCTTGAGTATGGATTCACTGGCGCTTACCAGCGTCATTCCAATGGTACAGAGCGTATCTCCATCCTGAATTTTTGCAGCCGCTTCCTGCGCTGTAATAAAATTCGCCTTTAACATATATACCTCCTGTTCAAAACTGTTTGGTCAAAATGCTTTAACCTTGTATTATTTAAAAAGTGTTCGAATATATTTTTTATCCACTTTCAGACCCGGAGTTTTGGGTATTTCCTCCACAAACAGAATTCGTTCGGGTATCTTATAACGTGCCATTTTCTGTCCAAGCGCCTGTCGGATATCTTCTTCCTTCTCAAAACATCCTTTTTCGCATACCACAATTGCAGCTGCCACCTCCCCATATTTCTCACTTGGTATTCCTACAACGGCAGCATCCCGAATCCCCTCCAGCGCAAGCAGCTCATCCTCAACATCCGTGCACCAGATTTTTTCTCCACCCCGGTTAATCATGTCCTTTTTTCTGTCTACAAAAAATACATAGGAATCTTCATTGACATACCCCATATCGCCGGTATTCAGCCAACCATCCTCTGTGATAAGATCTGTCTGCATATTGTAGTAGTATTCCAAAACATTTGCCCCTCTTACAAACACGATCCCCACCTGTCCTGTTTCTACTTCTTTTCCATTTTCATCTACAATTTTCAGCTCCATACCGGGAATCGGCCGTCCAGATGAGGATGGATAGATGCTGGTAGCTGCATCATACGGAAACAGCGTACCTGGACTCGATGTCTCCGTCATGCCAAACACCGTCATAAGTTTCATGGAAGGCATCCAACCATGAAGTTGCTTCATCTTTTCCACCGGCATATAACTACTTCCACACAGCAGAGTCCGAATTGACGGAAGTTTTGGATACGCTTCTTTGAAATCCATCAGGAGTCCAAATACCGTAGGTGATCCATGCATAAACGTAATATTATTCTCTTTTATACACTGAAGAATCTGTCGTGCATCATATCTTCGATACAAATAAACCGTTCCGCCCGTATAAACAAACAAGCCAAGCAGCGCAATCAATCCGGTAATATGATAAATTGGTACCGGAATAATCGTTTTATCTTCAGATGTCACCTGACATAATCTTTGATAAATTATCACTGCATGTATGATGTTATAATTTTTCAGGACCACACCTTTGCTTTCCGAAGTGGTTCCCGATGTAAACATAAGGATAACCTCATCAGTCAGTTCACCTCTCCCGCCCCCGGGCTTTCCTTCTTTTAGTTCCAAGTGACGAAATCCAAAACCCTCTTCTTCATTCTCCGAATAGCATATGAAAATCCCTTTTTGTTCATAATCACAAACCCATTCCCTGAATTTTTCCGCACATAACAAATATGAAAGATCCGCCTTATCTATCAATGATCGGATTTCTGTCCTCCTGTATTTGCTTGGAAACGGAACGGTTACTGCCCCAAGTTTACAGACTGCATAAAATGAGGCACAAAATTCAATACTATTGTGAAGCAAAAGCCCCACATGGCTTCCTTTCCGCACGCCAAGTGCTTCCAGAGTAGCTGCCATACTGTCAACCAGTATTTGAAATTCCCGATAGGTATAGCTTCTGCTCCAGTTGTCACAGAACGCTGTCTTATCCGGAAACCGCTGTACGGTATCCTCCAGAATCTCATAGAAATTATTTCTCATATGCAGAAAAGTAAAAACTTCTTTCTCTCCTATTTTTCTCACACCCATGTCCTGTGAGACACTCTGGTTCCATACTTCATGTCCTGTTATCATCTTCACATCTCCTTTTCTGCTGCAATGGATTCTTCTGCAAGTTCCTGATAAATGCCATCGATTTTTTTCTCCGCAAGTCTGCCCTGGTTTACCTCAAAATCTGTTTTTATCCATTCAAACAGCTGTTTTCTATGGATAACAGGAATTTCCGCATCTTCCTCCTGCTCCCATATTATTTCACTCTTCTGCGGGAACACCACCAGAGACTGGATCGGAACTGTCTCCTCAGTCAGTCTTTTTCGAATCTGGTTTTCAAAATATCTGCTTTCCTCCAGAGGATTTTTAAACAGATAAGTATGCTCTGTCCCATTTTTTCCTTTTTCCGTATAAATCTGCCTGAAATCACCTTTTTTCTTCGCGTAAATCTTTCCACTTTGATTTTTTACATTTAATATATATAAACCGCTGGTCAGCATGATAAGCACATAAGCCTGCGGAACCTTTTCTTTCTTTGTCTGAGCCAGCTGATAAAAAATCCTGTGTTTTCCAAATTCGGATTTAAAATACCAGCTCTCAGATAATCTGGTAATCTTTTTTCTTCTTATGGAATATTCCAGATAATTGGAATAAACTTCCATCTGTATGCTTTTTCTGAACCGTATCCAGCAGTAAACAGTTTTAACAAGCCAGAATCCGCCTGCCACAAGAGCTGTCCCCAGCAAAACTTCGCTCCAAACCCACATTTCATCCTCCCTCTGTCCAGTTTCCGGCACGGTCTGCAAGCTTCGCAGACCGTTTCCGGTATTTCACCTAATCAAACTCCGGGCCATTATCTTTATCAAAAATATAACGTCCGCTGGAACCAATCATTCTCATATAAGCCTTGATAAAATCCTTCATCGCATTTTGTGTTGCAATGCAGAGATCCATATAATCAATCTTGGGATTTTCCGTAAGTGCTTTTGCTGTTGCCTTGGTTGCATACTTCATCAGATCTGTGCACACGTTAATTTTGTTGATACCGCAGGCAACTGCCTTTTTAATATTTTCCTCTCCTGCCCCACTTCCTCCATGAAGCACCAGAGGCATATCCAGTTTCTCATTCAACTCTTTCAGACGTTCAAAATCAAGCTTTGGAATAAATCCTTCCGGATAGCTTCCATGAGCTGTTCCGATCGCAACTGCCAGACAGTCACAGCCTGTACGATCTACAAATTCTTTCGCCTGCTCAACATTCGTATACAGATCCACTTTGCTGTTGTCAGCCTGACTGGCCATACCAACATGACCAAGCTCTGCCTCACAGGATAAGCCCATGCCGTGTGCAAGGCTTGCCACCTGCTGCGTCCTTCTGACATTCTCCTCAAATTCACAGCTGGAAGAATCGATCATAACACTGGAGAATCCATACTCCATTGCCTTTGTGATATCTTCAAAAGCTGCACCATGATCCAGATTAAACGCCACCGGAACATTTACCTTTTCAGCCATATTTTTAATCATAGGTGCCAGAATATCACCATGTCCATGTGCCTTCATCTGTCTTGGCGAAATATTAATGATAACCGCAGAATGCTCCTCCGCTGCGGACTGGATAATTGCTTTTGCCTGCTCCATGTTCACACAGTTGATTGCCATCACTGCATAATGATTTCTGTGTGCGTGGAGAAGCATTTCTTTCATTGAAACATACATCGTTTTTCCTCCTGATTGTTAAAACGGGCTGCTGCATCATTTTTTCTGCAACAGCCCATTGCCTTTCATCATCCCATTAGCCCAGCAGTGGGTTGTCCATGTCGTCGTCTACATAACCTTCCGGAAGCGGTTTTTTAATCAACGCATACAGTACACCTGTAATACATCCGCCTAACAGCCACAGACCAATAAACAGAAGTGGATTCGAAGTCATTGCAACAGAGAATACACCGCCATGTACGGCCGGAGATTCAAGTCCCAGTGCCATACATAGACCACCTGTAATTGCACCACCAATGCAGATACAGGTGGTAAGTCTTACCGGATCCTTCAGCTGGAATGGAATAACACCTTCCTGAACATAGCAGCATGACAGAATCAACAGAGACTTTGCCTGCTCTCTCTCACTGTCTGTAAATTTCTTTTTACCTCCCAGGAAAGTAGCAATTGCAATACCCAGAGGAGATGTCATACCTGCACACATTTTTGCAGAAGTCGGAATAAAAAATCCATCTGCATTCAAACCATTTACAAAAAGAGCTGCTGTTTTATTTACCGGTCCTCCATTGTCAAATGCGATCATCGCACCGATTACTGCACCGAGAAGGAATCTGGAACCACTGCTCAGTGCGGTAAGCCACCCTGTTACGATTCCCATAAGCCATGCAATGGGGACTCCGATGATATACCACATGACCAGACCAACCACGAGAGTTGTAATAACAGGAATGAACATAATCGGCATAATACCCTGCAAGGCTTTCGGAACCTTTATTTTTTTCATCTGAAGGACAAACCAGCCTGCCAACAGAGCACCCACCAGGCCTCCTACAAATCCTGTTTTCATGGTACCTGCCAAAACACCCATCGCATAACCAGGAGCAATGCCCGGCTTATCTGCAATTGCATATGCGATAAACGCTGCCAGACACGGCACTGCAAAGTTGAACAAATTATTACCAATTGTAAAAATTACCTGTGCAAGGTTTTCCATATTGGCTGCATCCGCACCAATGTTATACCCCCCCATCATCTTGGCAATCGCTGTAATCACACCGCCGCCTACAATTACAGGAATCATATAGGAGATACCTGTCATAATCGCGTCTTTAACAATAACGCCTGTACTTTTTTTCTTTTTTCTCTGAATCTCTGCCATTATCCCAATGCCTCCACTAATTCTTCAATTACTGCTTCTGCATCTTTAATCGGTTCGTTTACTTTAAAACTCATAGTCGGAACATCATCAAACCGTTCGATCCCCTTAATTTTCACATCACTCGCAATGATTGCTCCATCCGCCCTTGCAAGATCCTCCCTTGTGATTTCGTCCTCCACGCCGGTGGCACCTTGAGTCTCAACCTTGATTTCAATTCCTTTTTTCTTTGCTGCCTTCTTTAAATTGGCTGCTGCCATATAAGTATGGGCAATTCCAACCGGACAGCTGCATACTGCTACTAAGAACATTTTTTCAGTCCTCCTTCCTTTTATTAAATATATCGATGATCTGAGCTACGTCAGTAGCATCCTTTAAGCTCTCCCTGAAATCGTCATCCATCAGGTTAGCGGCAAGTTTTGAAAGCATCTTTAAATGCACATTGTCTGAAGTATTGGGCGCTGCCAGCATAATTACATAATCAACCGGAAGTTCATCCAAAGAACCCCACTCCACTGGATTTTTCAGCTTTACAAGTGTAAATGCAGCTTCTTTTACACAATCCGATTTGCAGTGTGGAATGGCTATTCCATTTCCCATACCAGTAGGAAACTCTGCTTCTCTTGCATAAAGTCCCTTTATGTACTGATTCAGGTCTGTAACCTTTCCAGCATCGTACATCATTTTGCCAAGACCCTCAAATACATCATCTTTGCTTGCTGCATCAAATCCGAAGCTCACAAGCTTTTCATCAATCATTTCCACAATATTCATGTATTGTCTTACTCCTTTCTAATATCATCGCATGCACCGTAGTATGTCACGCTGTATTTCCTGCATGATCTGTTATTGGATAAGCTCCAGTTCACTGAATTTTCTGGTTTTTAACAACTGATCAATACTTTTTGGATCTTTCGTAAATTCAAGTACTTCACCAAAAATTCCCTGAAAATTGTTCTCTGTTCTGGCACTTAGCGCCAGCATAAAAATAATCTGAACCTTCTCGTTCCCCCACAGAATGGGTTTCTGAAGTGTCAAAAGCCCGATTCCCTGTTTCCTGATATGTCCTTCAAAAGCGTGTGGAATCGCGACCAGGCTCCCGACTGCTGTCTCAGACAGCTTTTCTCTTTCCAGTACCGAATCCACATAACCCTCATCTGCATAACCTTCCCGAACCATTCTTCCGCCAAGCAGCTGTAAAACTTCTTCCCGGGATTTTAAATCACAGTTCAGAATGGTTATCTCTTCATGCAGATATTTTGACAAAAAAGGAAAAGAGGATGCCCCGGTTCCTTCCAGATTCTGCTTTTTCTCAATACATTTCTGAATCTTCTGTACATCCGCCTCATTCAAAACGGAGGAAATATAAATCACCTTAATTCCATCCAGATTCAGCGGCACAGTTGAAATTACAAAATCCTGTGTCTCTGGTTTTAACCCCTCTGCCTGATTGCCGGAAATAATACGGACAATCTCAAGGTCCGGAAACAGCCGTTTCAATTTCATGGAAACAAACTGTGAAGTTCCAATTCCCGTCATACATACGATCGTCACACAGAATTTTCTTTTTTTTCTCTGTTTCATTCGCTCGATGGAAGCTCCTATGTGAAACGCAACATAACCAATTTCCTCTTCTGTCACTTCAATTTCGAATTTCCTGCTTAACTTCGAAATAAAGTACGAAGCAATTTCGTATTCAAAAAACATTTCTTTCTTTATGGAATCCAGTATTGGATTGGAAGTAAACATCTTGCTTTGTATTCTGTAAACCATACATTCCAGATGATCAAACAGGGAACAGGCAAGTTCTTCATCCTCTGACAGTTCCAGAAAATATCTTTCATCAATTCCCTGAAGAAGCTCCATCATATAATCAAACATTTCCGGTGCTCTCTGCCGTATTTTATTTTTTTCTTTTTCTCTTATCATTGGAACATGGTAACGAAGACCCTGCATGCAGATTTTCAGGTAATTCTTTTCTGAATCCGGTATTGCCATATCCATTTGTACTTCTATCTGTTCACGGATAAAATGAATCACAAAACTCATTCTTCTGTTTTCTTCATCTTCCTGAAATTCTTCTATTTCTTCCATGGCACAGCCATTTGCAAGACGTTCACACATAACTGCAAGCTGAAGCATAAACTCATCAAATGAAACACCCGTCAGTACATACTGAAATCTTTCCTCTGCCCTCTGAAGAATTTCCTTCATCAGACGCAGGTCTGTCTTTTCAAATACCATCTGCAGCCTTTTTTGCGATATGCGGTCATTCTTGCTTGCCGCCCGCTTTAATGCGTCGGTAAGTGCTAACCGAATCTGCTTTTCTGTTCCCTTCACACAAATTCCATACTTTACTTTTTTAATAAAAATAAGACCAAATTTTGTCCAGAAATCTTCCAGCTCATTAAAATCATTTACCACAGTTCCTTTGCTGACATAAAATTGATTTGCCAGGCTTTCCATAGAGGTGAACCCATGATGAAGCAGCAGCTTTGCCGCCAGATAGTATTTTCTGGTCTCCGGTGATATGTAGACGGAATCCCGGTCTTCAAACAAAACCGATTTCAGAAATTGTTCTCCAGCCTCGCTGTAATCCAGCCAGATACCAACACCCTGCTTTGTCAGAATACCACAGGAGTGTTTTCCAAGTTCATCGTTCAGTCTCTTAATATCCGCTTTAATGGTTCTTGGGCTTACCTTCAACTGTGCGGCAATTTGTGCTGTGGTAAATTTTTGCTGATTTTTAAAGAGCAGACTTAATAATTGCTTCTCTCTTGTAAAAAACATCTGACCACCTTTCCCTCGTTGCTTGTGCTCATTATATCTGCACAGGCAATGATTTTACAAATCACTTTATTTCACTTTGATTCTAATACTTAGTGCAATTTTTAAAAAATTTGACATTTTACCAACAAACTTCCCTTCTTTCTTTGTACAATTTCCATATATTTTTTCCATTATTTTTCTGCAACCCCCCTTTTCCCTGACACAAAAGGTATTTTTTTCATTTTCTGCATGGAGTAAAAATTTCATTGCACCATTCTGGTGAAATTTTACAATTATTCTTTTTCAAAAAACCACATTATAATGTACGCAAAAACAAGCGATTAACTAATTATACTAATCAAGGAGGTTTTCATAATGATCAATTTTGAGTTCCATACACCAACAAAAGTAATCTTCGGAAAAGACACAGAAACACAAGCCGGCAAGGAAATCAAAGCACAGGGAGGACATAAAGTTCTTGTACACTTCGGCGGAGATTATCTTATCAAAAACGGTACATTGGATCGCGTACATCAGGGCCTGGAAGATGCCGGTCTGGAATACATAGATCTTGGCGGTGTTGTTCCAAACCCAAGACTTGGACTAGTAAAAGAAGGAATCCGGATTTGTAAAGAAGAAGGAATTGATTTTCTTCTTCCAATCGGAGGAGGAAGTGCCATTGATTCTGCCAAAGGCATCGGATACGGGCTTGCAAATGATTTTGAACTGGAAGATCTGCTTCTCGGAAAAGTTACCACAGACAAAATCGCGCCCATCGGCTGTATTTCCACCATTGCTGCAACGGGTTCTGAAACAAGCAATTCCATGGTAATTACTATTGAAGACGGTATGCTGAAACGCTCCTACAATCACGACTGTGCACGTCCCAAATTTGCAATCATGAATCCGGAGCTTACCTACACCCTTCCTGTTTATCAGACTGCAAGCGGCGCTTCCGATATTATGATGCACACCATGGAGCGCTATTTTACGCCCACAGCTTCTGATACTGATCTGATTGACCGTATGGCAGAAGGACTTCTTGTCTCAGTACGTGAAGCTGCACAGGTTGCAGTGAAGGATCCCTATAACTATGACGCACGCGCTACTCTGATGTGGGCAGGAAGTCTGTCACACAATGGTCTGACCGGTACCGGCCGCGTTTCTGACTTCGCATCGCATAAAATAGAACATGAACTGGGCGGTATGTTTGATGTAGCACATGGTGCAGGTCTTTGCGCAATCTGGGGAAGCTGGGCAAGATATGTATACAAAACAAATCCTGCAAGATTTGCACAGTTTGCAGTACGTGTTTTCGATGTAGCCGAGAATTTCCGTGATACAGATACAACCGCACAAAAAGGAATTGAAGCCTGGGAAGACTGGTGCCGCAAGATTGGAATGCCCACTAGCCTGCGCGAGCTTGGCATAACGCCAACGGACGCACAAATTGAAGAAATGGCTGAAAAGTGTGTGGCCACCGGAAATGGGCATGTCGGATTTTTCCAGACACTTTACAAAGAAGATGTCATGAAAATATTAGAAATGGCTAAATAGAACTATTTTTCAAAATCACTGTTTAAAGAATCCCGGTATTTCGTCACTTCTCAACGAAATACCGGGA
>JALEJP010000036.1 GCA_022769625.1 Lachnospiraceae bacterium
CCGCGTTTCACGCTCACGAAATCCTAAAAACATTCGAAATCCGCTCATTTTTCTACGAAAAATGGCTACTTTCTCATGTTTTGCGGGTCCCAAAGTCATGCTTTTTCATGCAAGCATGAACAGCATGACCTTTTGCCCCTGGTATCATACTATATTGCTATTTTAATATAACTACCCACAAAATTCAATCTGTTTTTTGAAATTCCATCTTACTTCACCTTTTCGCAGAGCAGAAGCCCCTGACACCTCTCTTTTCCCACACGTACCTTCACAAGGCAGTTGCTCAGATCCTCGCCGGTTTCCAGCAGCATGCGCACATATTCCTTCGTATGCCCGGATGCATACTGCTTTCCATCCACAAGAATGCTCTCCTCAAACAACACCTCCGTCTCGCTTCCGCACAGTTCTTCTTCAAACGCCAGCTGTCTGCGTTTGCCCGCCGCGATCAGGCAGGCACTGCGTTCGTGCTGCACCGGCGCCGGAATCTGATTGGGCATCTTGGCAGCCCGGGTTCCTTTTCTTCTGGAATACTGAAAAATATGCGTCTCATAAAAATTCACCCGGTCAAGAAAGGCTTTGGTGATCTCAAACTCTTCCTGTGTCTCACCCGGAAATCCCACGATCACATCTGTAGTGATGGCCGGATGTGCGAAATATCTGCGGATCAGGCAGCATTTTTCATAGTATTCCTCTGCCGTATACTTTCGGTTCATACGTTTTAGCGTGGCATCACATCCGCTCTGCAAAGACAGATGGAAATGAGGGCAAAACTGTGGAAGCCCGGAAAGGATGCGCACAAACTCCTCTGTGATAATCCTCGGTTCCAGAGAACCCAGCCGAATCCTCCTGATTCCATCCACCTGACTGACCGCAAGGATCAGATCCAACAGACCGTTGCCAAGATCCTGTCCGTAGGAACTCAGATGAATCCCCGTCAGAACTACCTCCCTGCATCCGTTTGCCGCAAGGCTCTGCACTTCATCCACCACATCTGATTTCTCTCTGCTGCGCACTCTCCCCCGGGTATACGGTATGATACAGTAACTGCAGAACTGATTGCATCCATCCTGTACCTTCAGATAAGCCCTGGTGTGCTCCATAGTTTTGGACAGAGACAGGCTCTCATACTCTCCGGTATGATTGATATCAATGACGGACTCCTCCAGGGCACTCTGCTCGTAATGTTCCAGAATATGCACCAGATCTTTTTTCTTATTGTTTCCGATAATAATGTCAATCGAGGAATCTTTTTCCAGCTCTTCTCTGGAAGCCTGCACATAACAGCCGGCTGCAACCACGATCGCATGAGGATTCATTTTTTTTGCCTTGTGAAGCATTTGTCTGGATTTCCGGTCTGCCACATTGGTGACCGTACAGGTGTTAATAATATAAACATCTGCTCCCGGTTCAAAAGGGACAATCTCATATCCGGCCTGTTCCAGCATCTGCTGCATGGCTTCCGTCTCATATGCATTCACCTTACATCCCAGATTGTGGAATGCCGCTTTCCGATTTCTCATAATACGTTCCTTTCTCCGTTTTCCATCAATTTGCACCGTCCTTTTACACCGTCTTTACAAACCTTCCGGCATTTTTATCACTTTTGACGAATAAGCCGAAAGAAGTTTGTAGGTTTTCGGCTTGACAGAAATCCGTCAAATGGGATATGATGGAAACGTAAAAAATAAAAATTACAGGAGGTTTTATTCCAATGAAAACAGTACAGATTTCCTTAAATTCTATTGATAAAGTAAAATCATTCGTAAACGAAATCACAAAATTTGACAATGATTTCGATCTGGTGTCCGGCAGATACGTGATCGACGCAAAATCCATCATGGGTATCTTCAGCCTGGATCTTTCCAAACCGATCGACCTGAACATCCATGCAGAGGATGATGTAGCTGCCATCCTTGAGGCACTGAAACCATACATCCTCTAATCCATACGTATCACGTTCCGAGTTATTTGTACATGGCAGACTGCTGCACGATGGTGCAGCAGTTTTTTTGTTACATAGGAGATTCCTTCGAATTTCCTATGTAACAAAAGCCTTCGTAAAAACGAGGTTCTGTTTATTCGACCCATAGTGTCTCTGCCGTATCAATGGCAGTCTGCACCATCTCGTCAATCTTTTCCTTCAGTTTCTCCTCACTGCGTCGGATCACATTGATATTTGGCTTGGTAACCGGATGTTTCGCCACAAAAATTGTGCAGCAATCCTCATAAGGCTGAATGGATGTCTCATACGTATTGATTTTCAGAGACACATCCACAATTTCCTGCTTGTCATAGCCGATCACCGGTCGGAACACCGGAAGGGTGCACACCTCATTGGTTGCTGCAAGACTCTGCATGGTCTGGCTTGCCACCTGCCCGATGCTCTCACCCGTAATCAGGCCAAGACAACCTGTCTCCTTTGCAAAATGCTCGGCAATCCGCATCATATAACGCCTCATAATAATGGTAAGCTCATCATGGGGACACTTATCATAAATATACAGCTGAATATCCGTAAAATTAACCACGTGCAGCACAATCGGCCCACAGTATTCCGAGACAATGCGTGCCAGATCCACTACCTTCTGCTTTGCACGCTCGCTGGTGTAAGGCGGAGCATGGAAATATACGGCGTCAATCTTAACTCCACGTTTTGCAATCATATAACCTGCAACCGGACTGTCAATTCCACCGGACAAAAGCAGCATTGCTTTCCCGTTTGTACCCACCGGCATGCCCCCGGGTCCTGGTATGATCTTCGAATAAATATAAATCTTCTCACGAATCTCCACATTCAGCAGAATTTCCGGTTCATGGACATCCACACTCATATTCGGAAAAGCTTCCAGAATCCGCTCACCGAGATCCGCATTCAACTCCATAGAGGTTTTCGGGTAATTCTTCCTTGCTCTTCTGGCATTTACCTTGAAGGTATGGCTGCCATCCGGATACACATTGCCCATGTAGTCGATCACGTCCTGTGCCAGCTGTTCAAAACCTTCATCCACCGTCTTAAGCACCGGGCAGATACCCACGATTCCAAATACTTTCTTCAGTGCTTCCACTGCTTCCTCAAAATCAAAATTTCCTTCACTTTCCACAAAAATACGGCCCTGCTCTTTTCTCACCGTAAATTCGCCTTCTACCTTTTTCATGGCATGGCGAATCTGCTTAACCAGGGCATCCTCAAATAAATAACGGTTTTTTCCTTTAATACCGATTTCTCCGTATTTAATCAAAAACGCGTGAAACATCTTCTTCTCCTCCGTGTTTTGCTCTATTCGTCATTCTGTCATAAATCTCATTCTATCCATTAATGTGCACTATATCTTGAAAGTACCGGAAGCAATTCCATAAGCTGCTCCAGACAGTAGATCAGCTCCTCCTTCGTCGTATGCTCGCAGAAGCTGAAGCGGATCGTGGAATCCAGAAGCTCCTTCTCCATTCCGATCTCTTTCAGAACCGAACTGACCGGAAGCCTTTTGTTGGATGAGCAGGCGGATCCGGAAGACACCTGAATCCCTCTCTCCTCCAAAGCGTGAAGAAGAACCTCACTGCGCACTCCACGAAAGCTCACACTCACAATATGCGGTGCCCCTTCCTCTCCGGGCAGACTGTTTTGCACGGTATTGGGAAATTTTGCAATTTCCTCCATAAAAAACTGTTTCAGTTCATACAGGTGAGCCGTCTTTCTCTCAAAATCCTCATATGCCTCCCGGGCCGCACATCCAAGTCCCGCAATTCCAGGTACATTGTCCGTACCGGAGCGCATCCCTCTCTGCTGTCCTCCTCCCAGAATCAGCGGATGAATCTTCACACGGCTGTTTACATAAAGAAAACCAACCCCTTTCGGTCCATGAATCTTATGTCCGCTGACCGACAGCATATCAATCCCCATCCTTTTGGGATAAATCCGGTATTTTCCATATGCCTGAATGGCATCCACATGCCACAGTGC
This sequence comes from Lachnospiraceae bacterium, assembly GCA_022769625.1. Taxonomy (GTDB): domain Bacteria; phylum Bacillota; class Clostridia; order Lachnospirales; family Lachnospiraceae; genus Hominisplanchenecus. The sequence goes on from JALEJP010000036.1 coordinate 3,959, forward strand.
CTTCGGATTACGCTCCCGGATGATCTTACCGATTTCTTCCATGGGCTCCAGGGTTCCGATCTCATTGTTTACATACATGGTGGATACCAGGATCGTATCCTCCCGAATCGCTTCCCTTAACTTATCCAGATCCAGTCTGCCATAACGATCCACCGGAACATAAGTAACCTCAAACCCCTGCTCCTTTAAATACATCATCGGCTGCACCACTGCCGCATGCTCAATGGCTGTCGTCACAAGATGCATGCCGGAACGCCTGTTTGCCATGGCAGCCCCGATCAGTGCCCAGTTGTTGGATTCCGTGCCTCCTGATGTAAAAAAAATTTCCTTCTCATCGACTTTCATCGTCCGTGCGATGATTCCTCTTGCTTCCCGCAGATACTTTTCTGCATCCATACCTTTGTCATGCTTGGAGGAAGGATTTCCATAGTCCTCCATCATCGTCCGGATCACAATATCCCGCACACCCTCCGAACACCTGGTTGTGGCCGAATTGTCCAAATATGCCTGCATGTTTACCTCCTGTCCCCTCTGACCCGGGAATTCTTAACAATGTTCTTCACTTTCCAGATGAAACATCAGTACAGACAGAACCGCCATCCCGGCTGTCTCTGTTCTGAGAATCCGCTTTCCAAGTGTAATGGGCCGAATGCCGGATGCACTGGCCAGTGTGATCTCACTCTCATCAAAGCCTCCCTCCGGACCAATAAAAATCCCAACGGACTGTCCCGGACGAACCGAGGCGATGATTCGCTTCGTCTCATCCATACCTTTTGCCATCTCATAAGGGATCAGCACAACATCCAGTTTTCCGGCATAGGCAACCGCATCTGCAAATTTCATCACAGAATGTATGCCAGGAATCACGTTCCTTTTTGACTGCTTTGCCGCACTTTCGGCAATACTCTGCCAACGCTTCTGCTTTGCTGCCGCCTTTTTTTCGTCCAGACGCACCACTGCCCTTTTGGTAGCAACCGGGATAATCTCGTATGCTCCAAGCTCCACTGCCTTCTGGATAACCATTTCCATCTTGTCCCCTTTGGGCAGCCCCTGAAACAGGTATATTTTTGAAGGAAGCTCTTTATCTGCCTCTTCCACCCACATGATCTTCAGGTGAACCGTATCTTCCAGATATTCTGAAATCTCACAGCGGTATTCCCGCCCGGATGCTCCGTCCTGCACACATACCTGTTCTCCCGGCTGCATGCGGAGCACATTTCTGATATGGTTCACGTCCGTTCCCCGGATATAAATGTCCTTTTCACCGATATTCGAGGACTCTGTAAAAAACTGGTACATAATCCCTCCTGCAGACAAGCCTGTTTATTTTCTCGCAGTAACCGAAACCCATTCTCCCTGATGTGTGATCTCCACCACTTCCAGTCCTGCTTCCTTCACTGCCTGGACTACTGTATCTTCCTTTTCATCGATAATACCAGACGTAATATAAAGGCCACCCTTTTTCATCTGGTGCAGAATAACCGGTGTCAGAGGAACCAGCACATCCGCCAGAATGTTTGCCGCCACAATATCATATTTTTCATATCCGACTTGATCCTGTATCTCTTTGTCGTCAATGATATTTCCAATCATAACATCCATGCTGCCCTCCGGAATATCATTTGCCTCCAGATTCTCTTTTGCAGCAGAAATCGCACAGGGGTCAAGATCGGTTCCCACCGCATGTCTCGCACCCATTTTCAGTGCTGCGATGGAGAGGATGCCGCTGCCCGTTCCCACATCCAGAAGCTCCGTTTCCGGTGTCACGTATTTTTTCAGCTGACGCATGCACAGCTGAGTCGTCTCATGCATCCCCGTGCCAAAGGCAGTACCCGGATCAATATGAATGATCATCTTATCCTGATCCTCCGGTTTTACCTCTTCCCAGGAGGGTATGATCAGAATATCATCCACATAAAACTGATGAAAATACTGTTTCCAGTTATTGATCCAATCCTTGTCCTCAGTCTGGGATTCTGTAATCGTACCTTCCCCGATATCCACAAACATCCGCAGCTCCTCCAGAGCCTGGCGTACCTTTTCCAGCAGGACATCCTTGTCCTCCTTTTCATCCAGATAAAAATTCAGATAAGCGATCCCGTCATCCTCCGGTCCGTCCGGGAGAATATCCACAAACATCTGCTGCTTATCCTGTTCGGTCAACGGTACCTTGTCTTCGATCTCAACACCTTCCACCCCTGCTTCAGCCAGAGTGGAAATCACGATATCTTCCACCTCAGAGCGTGTCTTTAAGGTAAATTTATTCCATCTCATAAATTCCGTATCCTCTCTTTCTGTCTCAACCCCTCTGTCATACGACAAATTTCATCGTGCAGTCTGTTTCTTCTGCCTTTGCGCAAATAAGAGGTGCTTTTTACACACCTCTTATCATAACATTTGTTTTACCTTTTTTAAAGTCCCAATCTCTTACTGAACTTTTTTCCTTTTCTTCATCACCGCTGCAATTGCCGCTCCGGACAGTACAAAAGCTGCTGCCACCGGAATCAGCGGTGTGGTATCCCCTGTCTTTGCCGCCGTTGTGGTACTCTTAACCGTTGAACCGGAGCTGCTTCCGGAAGAACCGGAAGTGGATGTACCTGTGGAATTTGCCTTGAAGGTGATGGATTTCTTTACATCTCCATCCTCGTCGCGCTCCCACTCCTCACCATTGTATACATACTTACGGAAGGTTGCCACAATGGTATAGGTACCGGCCTTGGTTGGCTTTACCGTAAATTTTTGTGTAGACTTCTGATTTTTCCAGGTAGTTGTCTCCGTCAGTTTCCAGGAGTATGGTACGTATTTCTCATCATCCAGTGACGGCTCATAATCCTTTTCATCCACATAAGTGGAACCAGTCGCAGTAAACTCAAGAGCAGTGTCCAGCTTCTGTGTGGAATTATCGGTTACCCCGGTGAGCTTAACATCGCTTTCCTTGGCTTCCTTCGGTGCACGAAGTGTCTTAAAGGATACGGATACCGGATCACTGGCCAGATAATTATCTGATTCCGGAATTCTGGTGTAAACCTTGTAAGAAGTGCCTGCCTTCAGCGCTACCTCTTCTCCGTCCACTTCATTGATATATGTGATCGTCTCAGCATTCTTGGAGAGTTTCCACTCATCATCCTTTGCCTTCTCGGAATAAGCATATTCCTGACCTGCTGTTGTCTTATAAGAGAACCACTCATAATGGCGCTCCTCCAGAGTCGGTTTCACGAGTTTTTTTGTAAGCTCCTCCGGACAGGGTGCCTTGGTGATCTCCGCAGATTTTTCAACAGATGCCACCGTATATTTCTTTGCCCAGTCGCCTTTCAGCGTAACCGTAGCGGTAATCTTCTTTGCTGTCGCAACATCCGCATGGTCATATACATAAGAAGCTGTCGCAACCGCCAGAATATCTGCCGCCTTATCACCGTCCACCACATCGGTAAAGCCAGTGAGCTCACAGGTATCCTCCGGCACATCCGTGGTTCCGTCGTACACCTTTGTTGCTTTGTTCTTGGATGTGGCGCTGGCTTTATTGATCGTGATGGTTGGGGTCAGTTCCTTTTTCTCAATCTTGAGGGTTACGGTACCGGAAAGCTTATGTTCAAATTCAAAAACATCTGTAACCGTAACCGTTGACAAATCATACGTATATTCGCCTGGTTCTGCTTTTATCTCACTTTTAGTAACCTTATATCCTTGTGTTTCACTTGTACGAGCTTTTAATTCCAATTTTGTTTCATCAAATCCTGGCAAATCCACCTTTGAAAGATAGCCACTGTTTGCGCCGGTTACTGAAATAATATCAACATTTTCCATTTTTTCACCATAAACAGTTTCCAGGATTGCACCGGCTTTTACCATATAAAGCGTAGCGCTCTGTCCCTTTTTCAGTTCACTATCTTCATAAATATAGACCTGTTTCTTTGCTGTAATAGAAGAACCATCTTCAGAAACCGAAAAAGTTATGGCATCAGTCTGAAAAGCAACCGGAGTATTTTTTGCAAAATATAACACAAGCTTTCCATCCTTGTCACTCCATACTATATTATCTTTATCATCGCCAAGAACGCAGGCTGAATTTTTTTCTACAGAAACCGTAATCTTTTTCAGCTCTTTTTCACTACTATTTCTAATCTCACTGCTCTCTGAAACATTACATGCAAGGGAGCCTCCTTTTACCACAACTTTAGGACTTTGCACGATACCTGTTCCAAAAAGAGTTCCACCCTCCATTGTCAGTTCAGCAACCGAAATGTTTCCTTTAAGAGATACCTTTCCATTGCTAACCATCTTAACCTGATTTCCTTCATTAACGACTGTTTTAGTTTTACAGAAAACTACTTTACCAGTGCCGTCAATGTTTGTAATACTGTTCTCCTTTGTGCCTTTCATATATATACTCAGAGTAGCACCACTATTAACAGTAATATCACCAAGGCTGTCTCCGTCTTTCAAAGTCATAGTGCAGTCTTTATTGATGATATACTTACCATTTTCGTCTATTTCATAGTCTTTCCCTTCTTCACCTACAGTAATCGGATTTCTTCCGCCACTCCGAACTACCTTCCCCGTCGCACCCTCTGTCTCCGGAACGATCTCCTGTACCTGAGCCTCAGTCTGGACAGCCTCGATCTCCGGAATAAAGCCACTGCGCACCTCTGTCTCGCTCTGATGTTTTGTTTCTTTCTCTGTCTCCGTGCTGCTCTGATGAACTTCTGTCACTTCTTCGGAGTATGTTTCAACCGTCGTATCCCCAGCTGCCAGTACCGATGCCGGAACGGATGTCACTGCCAGGCCAAAGGACATACAGATGATCATTAAATTTTTCAGCAATTTTAATTTCATATTATGTACCCGCTTTCATAAAACTAAATCACGATGCAGCAGACTCTGCACCCACTTTCCGGGATCTATCCGAGTAAAAGATGAACGAAATCCCACTTATAACGTTTATTCTATTCTTTTTCCTGTGGCTTGTCAATTACGAAAGCCTTAAGATTCTATGACGCACACCGATTCCGGCACAATTCAAATAGCCATAACAAAATGACACTTTCCTGCGGTTCGTCCTTTCTGCCGGAAAGTGTCATTGATTTCTTAATCTTCAAAAGTTTCTTTCAGTTTATCCATGAAACTCTTCTTTTTTGTTTTTTCGGATTTACTCTCTGTGGATCCGGATCCTGTACTTCCGCCCATAGCCACATCGAATTTGCGAAGCAGTTCTTTGGCTTCCTCGTTCATTTTGGTTGGTACCTGAACCACCAGAGTGACATAGTGGTCTCCGCGCACGGATTTGTTTCTCAGAGACGGAACACCTTTCCCTTTCAGGCGTACCTTGGTGTCAGTCTGTGTGCCCGGTTTCACTTCGTACAGAACATCGCCATCTACTGTGTTGATCCGCACTTCTCCGCCCAGCGCTGCCTGTGCAAAGGTAATCGGTGCTGTAGAGAAAATATTCATATCCTGTCTCTGGAAAATCGGATGACGGCTTACCTGTACTTCCACAAGCAGATCGCCTCTCGGTCCTCCATTCACACCCGGTTCACCTTTTTCACGAATACGGATGCTCTGACCATTGTCAATGCCAGCAGGAATCGAAACTGAAATCTTCTTTCTCTCAGAAATGTAACCGGTTCCGCGGCAATCCGGACACTTATCCCGGACAATCTTGCCGGTTCCGTTACAATCTGGACAGGTCTGCACATTTCTCACCATACCGAATAAAGACTGCTGGGTATAGACAACCTGACCTTTTCCTCCACATTTCGGACAGGTTTCCGGACTGGTACCCGGTTTTGCGCCTGTACCGTGACAGGTCTTACACTCATCCTTCAGATTCAGATCCAGCTGCTTTTCACATCCAAACACTGCCTCTTCAAAAGTAATTCGGACAGACGCCCTCACATTTGCACCCTTCATCGGGCCGTTGTTGGTGCGTCTGCTGCTGCGGCCGCCTCCGAACAGATCACCGAAAATATCTCCAAAAATATCTCCCATATCTGCGCCGCTGAAATCAAAGCCGCCGGCTCCCGCGCCGCCCTGTTCAAAGGCCGCATGACCAAACTGATCATACTGACGGCGTTTCTCCGCATCACTCAGCACTGCATATGCCTCTGATGCCTCTTTAAATTTTCTTTCAGCCTCTTTGTCGCCGGGATTCATATCAGGATGATATTTTTTAGCAAGCTGACGGTATGCTTTCTTAATGGTAGCATCATCTGCGCCCCGATCAACACCGAGAACCTCATAATAATCACGCTTATTCTCTGCCATATTTCCTCCCATGCCGCATTTACTGCGGCTCTATTTCGGTATGCTGCGCATTTCCTCCCATGCCGCACTCGCTGCGGTCTTTATGCGCCACACAGGGCAGGAATGTTCTGCACTCCTGCCCCTGCACGCCTGAAGCTTATTTTGCTTCTGACTTATCTTTATACCTCTTTGTAATCGCCGTCTACCACATCATCATCTGCCTGATAGCTGCTGCCTGCTCCGGCATTCATATCCGGGCCTGCGCCTGCTCCGGTAGCCTGGGACTGTTCGTACATTTTTGCAAATACCTTCTGTGCACTCTCCATCAGTTTTTCTTTTGCTGCCTTGATCTCAGCAACCTGAGATTCCGTCATCTCTTCCGGATTGGTCTTTGCGATCAGCTCTTTCAGTGCATTCAGATCAGCCTCTACTGCCGTCCTGTCATTGGCATCAACCTTATCGCCAACTTCCTCCAGAGCCTTTTCTGTCTGGAATACCATGGAATCTGCATCATTTCTTGTATCAATGGCTTCTTTGCGTTTCTTATCCTGTGCTTCAAACTCAGCAGCCTCTTTGACAGCCTTATCGATCTCTGCATCTGACATGTTGGATCCGGATGTGATGGTGATATGCTGCTCTTTGCCGGTACCCAGATCCTTTGCGGATACATTTACAATACCGTTTGCATCGATATCAAAGGTTACCTCGATCTGCGGAACGCCTCTTCTTGCTGGCGGGATACCATCCAGACGGAACTGGCCAAGTGATTTGTTATCCTTTGCGAACTGTCTCTCGCCCTGTACAACATGGATATCTACTGCAGTCTGGTTATCTGCTGCCGTTGAGAAGATCTGGCTCTTCTTTGTCGGAATGGTTGTATTTCTCTCAATCAGTCTGGTTGCAATACCACCCATTGTCTCGATGGACAGTGACAGCGGTGTAACATCCAGCAGAAGGATATCACCTGCGCCTGCATCGCCTGCAAGCTTACCACCCTGTACGGAAGCGCCCAGTGCAACGCACTCATCCGGGTTCAGTGATTTGCTCGGCTCATGACCGGTCAGAGCTTTTACCTTATCCTGTACAGCCGGGATACGTGTAGAACCGCCTACCAGCAGAACTTTTGAAATCTCGCTTGCAGTCAGACCGGCATCTTTGAGTGCTGTATTTACCGGACCTGCTGTTCTCTCAACCAGATCATGGGTCAGCTCATCAAATTTTGCTCTTGTCAGGTTCATGTCAAAGTGCTTCGGTCCCTCTGCGGTTGCTGTAATGAACGGCAGGTTGATGTTTGTTGTTGTTGCAGAAGACAGCTCTTTCTTTGCTTTCTCTGCCGCCTCTTTCAGTCTCTGCAGCGCCATCTTATCGTTTGACAGATCTACGCCCTCATTTTTCTTAAACTCAGCCAGCATATAATCGGTAATCTTCTGGTCGAAGTCATCACCACCCAGTCTGTTGTCACCAGCTGTGGAAAGAACCTCGATAACACCCTCACCGATCTCGATGATGGAAACATCAAAGGTACCGCCGCCCAGGTCGTATACCATGATCTTCTGTTCCTTTTCGTTATCCAGACCATAAGCCAGAGCTGCTGCTGTCGGCTCGTTGATGATACGTTTTACATCCAGACCTGCAATCTTTCCTGCATCCTTTGTAGCCTGACGCTGTGCATCATTGAAATATGCAGGTACTGTGATAACTGCTTCGGTAACCTTCTCACCAAGGTAGTTCTCCGCATCTGCTTTCAGTTTCTGCAGGATCATAGCGGAAATCTCCTGTGGAGAATACTTCTTGCCGTCGATGGTTACTCTGTAATCAGTACCCATATGTCTCTTAATAGAAGAGATTGTTTTATCTGCATTGGTAACAGCCTGACGTTTTGCAGGCTCACCAACCAGTCTCTCACCAGTCTTGGTAAATGCCACGATAGAAGGTGTTGTTCTTGCGCCCTCCGTATTTGCGATAACTACCGGCTTTCCGCCTTCCATAACTGCTACACAGCTGTTTGTTGTACCCAGATCAATACCAATAATTTTACTCATAATAATTCCTCCTGTTTTATTTTTCTATCCTTTTATTTTATAATGTTGGGGGCAACCCCCTGATACCTGCGGATTTCTCCGCGTTTCACGCTCACGAAATCCTGAAATCATTCGAAATCCGCTCATTTTTCTACGAAAAATGGCTACTTTCTCATGTTTTGCGGGTTCCAAAGTCATGCTTTTTTCATGCAAGCATGAACAGCATGACCTTTTGACCCTGGTATCATAATGTATGATTAATTTGCAACTTTTACCATGCTGTGTCTTACTACACTGTCACGGTACATATAACCCTTCTGAAGCTCTTCGGCTACTACATTTTCGCCGTACTGCTCATCATCCACGTGCATTACCGCGTTGTGGAAGTTCGGGTCAAACTCATTGCCCTCAGCCTCGATTGCCTTAACTCCAAGCTCTTCCAGACTGGCCAGAAGCTGTCTGTAAATCTTATCCATACCCTGTGCAAAGGGCTGCTCTTTTTCTTCCTCGGAAAGAGTTGCAAGACCGCGCTCGAAATTATCAATGACCGGAAGCATCTTTTCAATGACGCTTTTGGCACCAACCTCAAACATCGCTGATTTTTCTTTTTCCGTACGTTTGCGGAAGTTATCAAATTCAGCCATCTGGCGCTTCAGCCTGTCGGTCAGTTCTTCAATCTGTTCGTCTTTTTTATCCTTCTTGTTTTTCTTGCCAAAAAAGCTCTTCTTTTCTTTTTCTTCTTCCTTCGGTTCCTCTTTGGAATCTTTCTCTGTTTCCTCTTCGGATTTTTCTTTTTCTGCCTCAGGCACTTTTTCATCCTCTGTGGCTGTCTTTTCTGCCTCAGCAGTATCCTCTCCTGCGATCGGCTCCGCGTTTTCTTTTACGTCTTCGCCAGCAGGATTCACATTTTTATTTTCCTCTGCCATGGGCTACCATCCTTCCTTGTCCTTATCTTTTTTAAATATGTCATCCAATTGTGTTGTCAGTGTTTTTAAAGTACCGACAACCTTGTCATAATCCATTCGTTTTGGTCCGATAATACCTATCGTCCCCCGCATACCGTCACCCAGTTCATAAGTGGCAGTCACGACGCTGCAGTCCTTCATCGTCTGTACCGGTGTCTCATTTCCAATGTAAACCTGGATGCCTGTGTTTTCTTCATCCCCCATTGTCTGAGCCACCAGATCCGCCAGCTGTTTCTTCTCTTCGAAAGCGCTGATCAGACTGCTTGCCTTTTCGCTGTCGGAAAGCTCCGGATATTTGAAAATATTTGTTGCACCACTGGTGTAAATCTCCATATCCTCTTCATCCAACTGAATGGCTTCCGCAGCTGCATCCAGCACACTGTTGATCAGTTCACTGTGAATGCCTGCCTGTTCTTTTATTTTTGAAATGGTTCCCAGATTGATTTCCTCCATCGTAAGTCCGTTCAGGCTCGTATTCAGGAGAATATTCAGCTTCAACACGGTTTCATTGTCCAGTCCATGTGTCATGTGGATCATTTTATTACGCACCACATTTCCTTCTGTCACAACCACGGCAAGGATTTGATCCTTGCTTACAATGGAAAGCTGTATAAACTTAAGCTTTGTCCGGTGATACTGAGGTCCGGTGATCATAGAAGCGTAATTTGTATTTGCCGCCAGAAACTGTGCCACACGTTTCAGTATCATTTCCATCTTATCCTGTCTCTGGATCATCAGCTCCTTCATCTCGGTAACCTGCTGTTCCTTTTCCTCCATCAGGTGATTTACATACAGGCGGTACCCCTGATCTGAAGGAATCCTACCAGCTGAAGTATGAGGCTGAATGATATATCCCAGTTCCTCCAGATCTGCCATCTCATTTCGGATGGTTGCGGAGCTCAGATTCAAATCCGCATATTTGGAAATCGTCCTGGAACCAACCGGTTCCCCTGTTTCGAGATATGTTTTAATAATAGCCTGAAGTATCTTCCACTTTCTCTCATCGAGCTGCATCTTCGAATCCTCCTTCCTTTTATTAGCACTCATCTCAGTGGAGTGCTAACATCCTTGTACATAAAATAGCACTATGGATATCCTTTGTCAAGGGGGTTTCTAAATTTTTTAGAAATTTTAGTAACCGTTTATCCCTCCTGTACTCTTGAATTGACTTTTCCCCAAAATACGTTATACTATTCTTATAAATTAATGAGCCAGGATTTCGTGAGCGTGAAACGCGGAGAAATCCATAGGTATCAGGGGGGCAAAGACTTTTGACCCCAACATCAAATTTATTCTGATGCGGCATACGCTTCGAATAAAATTTTGGGAGGCAGCTATGAGACGAAAAACTACCAATCTTCTGGTTGTACTGCTCTGCCTGCTCATTGCACTTCTGCTTGGACTTGCCGTATTTATGACCTGGTTGACCGGCGAACAGGCAGACGCCATGGAAGCACGCATACGCACCGCCCAGACAGAGAAATCCTACTCAAACGAGGACGGCACCCTGGATGAGAATCTTTCCGATGGTTTCTCCGCTGACGAAACCGAAGATAAAACACACCACCTGATCTTTGTGGGTGACTCCAGAACGGTAGGTATGGAGGAGGCTGTTCACGGGAAAAATCCTTCTGACAACTGTCTTTTCATCGGAAAGGTTGGAGAAGGCTTCTACTGGCTCTGCCATGAAGGTATGGAACAGCTTGACGCTGTGCTTGCAGACGAACCAGATGGCACCGTAATTTTTAATCTTGGTGTCAACGACCTGGAGGAGATCGACCGCTATCTGGAATATTATCCACAGATTTTTGCAGATTATCCGGAAGCTTCTTTCTATATTATGTCTGTCAATCCGGTGGGTGAAAAATGTGAAGGAACCTCCAATGAGGAAATTAAGGCCTTCAATGAAGAACTGGCCGCACATTTTGGCGAACGGTATCTGGATTGTTACCATTATCTGAAGCAGGAGGGATTTGAGACGGTAGACGAGCTTCATTATACAAATGATACTTACCGGCAGATTCACCATTACGCGGTGACGACACTGGCAGCTTTCTTCGAATAAACGGCAACGTAAAAAGCTCATTTGGACCAAACACAGTCCGAATGAGCTTTTGTCATTTCAGTTATTTTCTTTTTTGTAAGCCAAGAGGAAGCTCCAGTCCATGTTCCTCCAGGAAACGCTGATTTGTCAGAATCTCTTCCGTGGGACCGTCCCAGACAATCCTGCCCTCCCACATCACGATCGTCCGGCTGCAGGTATCCAGAATCATATCCAGATCATGGGAAGCGATGATCTTCAGATGAGAGAAGGAATTCAGCAGACGGATCAGGTTTCTCCTGTTTTTCGGATCCAGGGCTATGGACGGTTCGTCCATCAGAATGATATCCGGAGTCAGGGAGAGGATCGTGGCTATAGACACCAGTTTTTTCTCCCCGCCGGACATCTTATAGATCTGTTTGTCTCTAAGGTGTGAGATTCCCGTCATGGCCAGGGCAGCGTTGACCCGCTCATCTACTTCGCTGGCTGAAAATCCATAGTTTCGCGGTGCAAACGCCACATCCTCATACGCCGTGGAAAGAAACAGCTGACTGTCCGAGTCCTGAAATACATACCCGATCTTTCTTCTTATGGAAGAAAGCGTATCCTTCGAAACCGGCACTCCATCCACCTGTATCGAACCTTCAAAATTCAGGGCAAGCCCAACCAGAAGCTTCAGCAGGGTGGATTTTCCCACACCGTTGGCACCCACAATACCAATGGATTCCGTCCGTTGTGCCGTAAAAGAAACATCTTTTAAAATTTCTTTTTCTTTTTCATAGGAGAAGCTTACCTGCTCCACACTTAAATAAGTCTCTTTCATCCAAAAAGTCCTCCTGTCAGACGACCGGCCACCAGAATAACCGGCACACGACGAAACAGAAGAATCAGTATCAGCCACACAGCCAGATAGCAGAAATCCTGTTTCCTCCACTTCGCTTTTTCTCCAATGTAATGAAACTCTCCCTGATAACCACGAAGCGTCATGCTCTCATAAACGGCAGTCGCCCGATCCATGCTTCGAAACAGAAGCTGTCCCGTCAGGGAACCCCATACTTTAAAATGAATGCCCTTCTGTCCGGGAGCTCGCAGCGCATAGGCCTGTGTCATTCGATTCACCTCCGAAAGAAGCACCGTGATATATCGGTAGGTGAGCATGATCTGAGTCACCAGAATCTGTGGTACATGCAAAAGCCGCAGCGCATAGCAGAGCTTTTCAATGGAAGTGGTGGCGATCAGCAGATACGAGGCCAGCACACTGAATATCCCCTTCATCATAAGGGTAAGCATGGAGAGCACGCCGGCACTCATACGGATCCCACAAACCGTAACCGAAAGCTTGTCAAAAAACGGATTAAAAATCCCAATCAGGCAGACCAGAGGCAGTACCACACGCAGTCTCTTCAGACTGTCCCGAAAGGACAGCTCCGCCAGTATGAACATAGCAAGGGGATAGATGACCATCCCGGCCAGTCCGATCACATCGTATTTTGGAAAGGATACCACAACAGCGATGTAAAAAACAGTAATTACAAATTTAACCAGTGGGTGTATTTGATTCACCCACTGGTCCCTCGCCGCAATCGTATCCATATGATGAATTTCGTAAATTGCGTTTCCTATCTTACTCATATTGTCTTTTTTTCCTGAAAAAGCGGAATGCATAGCACGCACTCACGCACACACCTACTACAACCAGACTCCCTATCACACCGGAGAACGCCGTGCCCCCTGCGGACTCGGAATCTTTGAACGCATAATCCGGAAGCAGTGCTGTGGCTTCCTGTATGGAACCAGCCGCATCGTAAACCGCCCCGGCTGCCTCAAGCTCTGTAGAGCCTGTTATTTTCTCAATAGACCATTCCAGACCATCCGGATTGGAAGAAGCTGCCAGGGATAAAGATCCTCCGATCAATACCGCTGCCACACCCAGGATCGCCATGGTACGTTTAAAGGAAAATCTTCCTTCTGTTTTTTCCTTCTCCGTACTGGCATCCAAAAGCTCCGGTCTCGCCTCATACACAAATACCAGAACAGCTGCTGTGATCAGTCCCTCTACAAAACCGATTGCCAGATGGATTGGCTGCATGGTTGCCACAAACGTGCCGAAAGGAAGCTCCGTGATGCCGGAAGCCAAGGTCTCCACGGTCACACTGAAGGCTCCAAGCTGAAGGGTCAGCACACAACCCAGAATCGACGCGGCAATAATCTTCACCCTGGACATTCCCTTTCTCATCAGAGGCCGCCAGATCAGCAGGGATCCAAGGAAGCATCCGTAAAACGCCATATTCCAGACATTACATCCAAGAGCCAGAAGACCGCCGTCCGCAAAAAGCAGGCACTGTATCAGCAGTACGCCGATCATGGTCAGAAAACCGGCATACGGTCCAAGAAGAGCCGACAACAGCATACCTCCGCAGAGATGGCCGCTGGATCCCGTGCCGGGAATCGTAAAATTGATCATCTGTGCCGCAAACACAAACGCACCCATAATCCCCATAACCGGGATCTTCTTCGGATCATTTTCCATCCGTACCTTTTTTATCGAATAAGCTGCAGCCGCCGCCGAACAGGCATACATCGTGCCCGCCACTGCCGGAGCAACCAGAGCATCTGCCATATGCATAATCAAACCCTCCTTTAAGCTCTCATTTTTGATACTTTCATTTTATCACGTTTCAAAAACGATACAAGCCTCCATGGGGGATATAAAATGACACTTTTTTGATTCAGTCAAACAAAAACTCCGCCAGCACTCCGTTGCTGACATCCACACCTTTTTCCGTGAGCCTCACTCTGCCCTCTTTTTCCTCAAGAAGCCCTTTCTCTTTCAGCTCACGGATCTGCTTTCCGTAAACAACCTCTGCCGGACAGGAAAAACGCTCTTCAAATTCCCGCAGGCTGACGCCTTCTGTCATCCGAAGTCCCAGAAACATGGTCTCTTCGATCTGGTTGTCTTTGGTAAGCACCAGAAGCTCTTTTTTGGAGAAATCTCTCTCCAGGTAATCTGCAAGCACGGAAGTATTTTTATAGCGCAGGGGATTCTGCAGGGATGAGGCACCAAGGCCGAAGCCCACGTAATCCGTGCGGTTCCAGTAGCCGATGTTATGCCTGCAGGCATACCCTTCTTTTGCATAGTTGGATATCTCATAGCGCTGGTATCCGTAACTTTCCAGTACCCGCTTCGTCTCCTCATACATCTGACGTTCCATCTCCTCCGATGGAAGGCTTTCTGTCTCGTCCCCATTTTCACGCCGTTTCGCATCCTCGTGGTACGCCTCATAAAACGGTGTCCCTTCCTCAATGATCAGGCTGTACGCCGAAATATGCTCCGGGGACAGACGGCAGACTTGGTGAAGTGTATCCCGCCAGCTTTCCATACTCTGCCCCGGCAGGGCAGACATCAGATCCACATTGATATTGGAAAATCCGGCTTCTCTGGCAAGAGAAAAGCTTTCCAGGAACTGCTCATAGCTGTGGATCCGCCCAAGAAGCATAAGCTCCGAATCCTGCGCGGACTGCAGGCCCATGCTTAACCGGTTGATGCCGGCCTTTTTGTAGCAGGAAAGTTTTTCTCTGGTCAGTGTTCCCGGATTACACTCGATGGTAATCTCGGGTTCCTCCCTCATCTTTGGTGACGAAAAGCTCAAAGTGCCCCAGTAAGGAAAACGCTCCTTCAGAACGGACAGGATCTGCATGATATCCTCCCCCGGCAGAATGGAGGGTGTCCCTCCACCAAAAAACACCGTGCTGACCTGATAATCCTCTGCCAGCTCAAACTGCCTGATTTCTTCAATCAGGCAGTCCACATAGCTTTCCTGCACATCCCTTCCTGCCGGGAAGGACAGGAAATCACAGTAAGCGCATTTCTTTGCGCAGAAGGGAATATGCACATATAATTCTAATTTCTTTTTCATATCATTTTTTCCGAATCCATATTCTGATGATTGGCATCTGTTTTATTTGTCATCCAGCTTCAGCACGCTCATAAATGCTTTCTGCGGAATCTCCACGTTTCCGATCTGGCGCATACGCTTCTTGCCTTCCTTCTGTTTTTCCAGAAGCTTTCTCTTTCGGCTGATATCACCGCCATAACACTTGGCAAGCACATCCTTGCGCAGAGCCTTGACTGTCTCTCTTGCGATGATCTTGCTTCCAACGGCTGCCTGGATCGGAATCTCAAAAAGCTGTCTTGGAATCTCTTCTTTGAGTTTCTCACACATCTTTCTGCCCCGCTCATAGGCAGAATCTGCAAACACGATGAAAGAAAGTGCATCCACCTCCTCACGGTTCACCAGGATGTCCAATTTCACAAGCTCGGAGCGTTTGTATCCCTTCATTTCATAGTCAAAGGATGCATAGCCTCTGGAACGGGATTTCAGCGCATCGAAGAAATCGTAGATGATCTCATTTAAGGGCAGATCATATTTCAGAAGTGCTCTTGTCTCTTCCATGTATTCCATGCCAAGGTAGATACCTCTGCGCTCTTCACAGAGTTGCATGATGGAACCGATGTATTCGGTGGTCACCATGATCTCTGCACTTACCATCGGCTCCTCCATATATTCGATCTCGGAAGGATCCGGCAGATTGGCCGGGTTGGTCAGCTCGATCACCTCACCGTTTGTCTTGTAAACCTTGTACACAACGCCTGGCGCTGTCGTCACCAGATCCAGGTTGTATTCCCGCTCAAGGCGCTCCTGTATGATTTCAAGATGAAGAAGTCCAAGAAAGCCGCAGCGGAAACCAAAGCCAAGGGCAATGGAGGTCTCCGGTTCAAACTGCAGGGATGCGTCGTTTAACTGCAGTTTTTCCAGTGCATCCCTCAGATCCGGGTATTTCGCCCCATCCGCCGGATACATACCACAGTAGACCATAGGATTTACCTTTTTATAGCCGGGAAGAGGCTCTGCACATGGGTGCTCTGCGTTCGTGATGGTATCTCCCACACGGGTATCTTTTACATTTTTCAGGCTGGCTGTAATGTAGCCTACCATGCCGGCACTGAGTTCATCGCAGGGAATAAACTGACCCGGTCCGAAATAGCCTACCTCTACCACTTCTGCCTGGGCACCTGTTGCCATCATACGGATCGGTGTGCCGCGTTTTACCGTCCCCTCCTTAATCCGGCAAAATACGATGACCCCCTTATAGGAATCGTAAACGGAATCAAAGATCAGTGCCTTAAGCGGTTCCTTGGGATCTCCGCCCGGTGCCGGGATCTTTTTTACGATCTGCTCCAGAACCTCCTCCACATTCAGTCCAGTTTTTGCCGAAATCTGCGGTGCATCCTGAGCTTCGATGCCGATCACATCCTCGATCTCATTGATCACACGCTCAGGGTCGGCACTTGGAAGATCAATCTTGTTGATCACGGGAAGGACATCCAGATCATGATCCAGTGCCAGATACACATTTGCCAGCGTCTGGGCCTCGATACCCTGGGCTGCGTCCACCACAAGCACCGCACCGTCACAGGCTGCCAGACTTCTGGAAACCTCGTAGTTAAAATCCACATGTCCCGGGGTATCGATCAGATTGAAAATGTATTCTTCCCCGTCTTTCGCTTTATATATGATACGCACTGTCTGTGCCTTAATCGTAATTCCGCGCTCCCGCTCCAGCTCCATATTGTCAAGAACCTGTGCCTGCATTTCACGGCTGGTCAGAAGACCTGTCATTTCGATGATGCGGTCTGCAAGCGTCGATTTGCCGTGGTCAATATGCGCAATAATACAAAAATTTCTGATTTTACTCTGGTCTATCACTGCCACAACTATTCCTCCTATGTGGGTTTGTCAATGCTCTAACTGGCATTTTAGCACATGTTCTTATTATCTGGCAACAACGAAATCCGGCATATTTCCATTCGTCTTCGGCAAAATGCCGGATTTTATCAGACATCACTTTCCGCTTAAAACCATATCAAGGATATCTGCCAGCGGTTCCATCGCATTTTTCTCCTCTTCCACAGTATTCAGCTGACTTCCCGCCTCCACAAGCAGTGCTCTTGGCCTCAAATGCAGATTATAGCGCAGACTCTGCAAATAGATATTTCTGGTAAATCCAGGATAGTATTCTTCCGCCTTCAGCTGCAGCTGAAAGGAAAAGGCCAGATTTTCCGCAATGTAGGGGTTTGGCAGATAATCAATTGCTCCATTTCGCGCCGTTCGGCTTAACCCATTAAAAAACATAATTTTCGCTGTCGGTTTTCCGTTGATATCCGTGACCATTTTTTCCCCATCCAATCCATCCCGGTGCAGATCGATCACAACCTCCACCGAAGGGTTTTCCTCCAGGATCTGACTGATCTCTGCCTCCGCCAGATTGTATGCCGCATTCCGATCCAGCTTCCCGTCGATCATATCAAAGACACTTGTATTATGGATCACGCAGTAACCGTATTTTTCCGTCAGAAGCTCTGTCAGATAATCTCCCATGCCCACGATCGTGGCAGAGACATCCCCTGACACCGAGTCAGCAAATGCTTCCTGCGAATGTGTGTGATAAATCAGGATCTGCGGTTTCCCGGCATTCTTTTCGATTTGCATCTCCGGCGACAGCAGTGCATCTGCATTGATCTGCGCCGGATCTGCTGTCGTAGAAGCATCCACTGTGTAATAGTTTTCCAAAAGATAAGTAAAATCCTGCAGTGCATCCAGATTGACTTCTGCTGCCTTCGTACGTGCTTCCTTTTTTCTGTCTTTTTTCTGCTTTTTGTCTGTTTCTTCTTTTTTCTCTGTTTCTTCTTGCTTCTGGGTTTCCGTCTCAGGAATCACATCCGCTGCCCCCTCTGTTTCCGCCGGAAGATACGTCTCGGTCTCTGTTTCTGCTGAATCCTCCAGAACGATCAGTTCATCCCTGTCCTCCTGCAAATAAGCCTCTTTGCTCTCCCAGTAGGCAAACAGAGGAATGGTTTCTTTTAACAGGACATCCAGCCAGCTTTGTCTGCCGCTTTTTCCCGAATATGTAACAGCTGGCGCGCATGCTTTTGCCGCCGCATGCTCCAGCCGTCCGTCTCCGCCAACAAGTGCCAGCCCTTTTACCAGGACATAAAGCCCAAGGCCTAAAATTGCCGCCCATACGCTTCCATGTATCCATTTCCCCAAACGCTTCATGCCCTCACCCCATTCATAGAAGTATATGAACAGGCTCTTTTCTTTATGCCGCTGCAGGCCATGCTCAGCCCTGCGTGTGTTCCCCTTTCCCGGCAGTCAGCTGCAGCGCAATATTCAGCCCCTCCGAAATCGTATAGCTCAGTCTCTTTACCGTTTCATCAATATCCTTTGGTGTCACATACATGGTATTTAAATGAGAGGGGATCATCTCCCTTATCAGCTGATAGTTTTCCACACAGTTTTCCGTTTCCAGGACACTCACCAGATTTTCCATGGCATCGTTGACAATCGTGGCCGCATCCACTACGGTGGGCACACCGATGGCGATCACCGGGATGCCAAGCACCTGTTCATTCAGGCCGTTTCTGTGGTTTCCCACGCCGGATCCCGGATTGATGCCCGTGTCGGTGATCTGGATCGTCCGATTCAGCCTCCTGGTGCTCCTTGCTGCCAGGGCATCAATGGCAATAACCAGATCCGGTTGGGTTTCCTTCACCACGCCTTTTACGATTTCCAGTGTCTCCATTCCAGTCTGCGCCATCACACCGGGTACGATTCCGCTGATGGCATTCATTTTTTCTCCGCCCGGATAGGCTGCTCCATATTCCTGGATCACATGGCGGGTTATGCGGATATTGTTCACCACATTGGGTCCAAGCGCATCCGGTGTCACCTCACGGTTTCCAAGCCCTACGATCAGAACCGACTTTTCCTCCTCCCCCATAAGCTTTTTCAGATGACCGGCCAGCTCCTTTGAGATTTCTCTGTGATAATCTTCATCGGACATGGACATGTTTGGCGCTTCCATGGTAATGTAGGTTCCCACCGGTTTTCCCATCGTCTTTGCTCCGTTTTCCGTCTCAATTACCACGGTAGTCGTGCGGATCTCCAGCTCCTCATTTTCCTCTTCCTCCACGCGAACCCCGCGTATCTTCACATCTTCCTCAAAGCTTTCCCTCGCTTCCAGTGCCAAATCGGTACGAATCTGAAACCTTCCAAGCATAAGCATTCTCCTTCTTCCTTTTTTGATAGCTTTCCCTTTTTTCTGCCGCCTATGTATGAGAAAAACTTCATTTTCCCTATTGACATTTGGGAATCTTTGGGCTAAACTATATGAGTATGTTTAGAGTATGTTTGCATTAGAACGTCCGTGTCCGGCTTTAATGAAACAGAAATAATATCTTAAAAACAAGTCTAAAAAGTTGGAGGTGTACAGATTGGCTAACATCAAGTCTGCAAAGAAGAGAATTCTGGTTAACAGAACAAAAGCTGAGCACAACAAATCAATCAGATCTGCTGTGAAGACTTCTATCAAAAAAGTAGAAGCTGCTGTTGCGAAAAACGACAAAGAAGCTGCAGTAAACGCACTGGGCGCTGCTACTGCTACCATCAGCAAAGCTGCTTCAAAAGGCGTTTACCACAAGAACAACGCTGCCAGAAAAGTTTCTCGTTTAGCAAAAGCTGTAAACGGCTTAAAATAAACAAACCAATTTTGAAATAGATAACCCATCAGGTCCCGTCAGCCTGATGGGTTTTTTGTTGCCCTGTATCCGAAGGCAGCTGCAAACGACAGGTTCTGCAGATATCACCTTACGGTATGTTTTTCACCTGGAATACTTTACCAACAGAAACTCCACACTCATCACATCGTTCATGCGCCCTGTCTTTACCGCCTCTTCCATCTCCACACAGTCACGCACCGCCTGTCTGAGCCCATCCAGCGTAAAGCACTCTGCCTGCCTGATATAGTTGCGGACGATGAACCCCGCCATTTTCAGACGTTCTCCGATCGCTTTCCCGTCATATCCGCTCTGACGCAGTTCTTTCACCTGCATCAGCAGATTAAACTGTCTGGTGATCAGATAGAGGATACGCATGGGCGGCTCCTTCAGGGCCAGCAGATCGTAATAAAGCTCCATGGCACGTTTCTGTTTCTTTTCCGCCATTGCGTTGATCATCTCGAAAATCTTGTTTTCCGTCTGTCCGCAGCAGATCATCTGCACATCTTCTTCATTTATCGTATCCCGTTCCATGCAGTAACAGATCAGCTTTTCCAGCTCCTGGCGGATCCGCTCCATATCCGTACCGGTCCGCTCCAGAAACAAAGTCATGGCAGACCGGGTAATCTGCTTGTTCTCCTGATTCAGTATGCCAAGGATCCATCTGGTCAGTGTTTTTTCATCCTGGGATGTAAATTCCACCACCCTGCCTTTTGCTTTTACCGCCTTATAAAGCTTTCCCCGTTTGTCCACCTCATTCTCCACAAACAGTAAAATCGTTCCCTCCGGTATGACCGGTATATACTCAGCCAGCTGCGGAGAAGCATTTTTGAAAAATCCGCTGTCCTCCAGCAAAATCAGTCGATGCTCTGCAAAAAAAGGCATGGTTTCCGCCTGGGCGATCACCTCATTCACATCGATTCCTTTTCCGGAATATACACTCAGATTCATGGTATCCCCATCCGGCAGAACCGCATCCCTTAGTTTTTTCTTGTACTGCTGTTTTAAGTACACCTCTTCCCCATAAAAGAGGTACACCTGTTTCAAGCTGTTGTTTTTTATATCCTCCGTCACGGATTTCATGATCGTTCTCCTCTGTCCTTCGGAACTACTGTATCTGGTTCAGCTCCCTTTTTCTTCTGGTCATCAGACCTCCGATGCGCCCCGTCTCCTTTGCTGTAAGCGCCCTCCATCCATGCTCCAGAACCTTATCCAGCAGTCCCAGTTCTTCTGCAATTTCGTATTTTAGTTCTTCCTCCGGTGTCAGATTGCTCAGATTAATTTTTTCTTCTTTTTTCTTAGACATAAAGACCATACCCCTTTCTCTTCTGGAGTATGGTCTCCTTTTCTGATTTTATTCATGCAGATCCTTAATATTCATCCGGAATTATGATAGCAGCAACGATGTAAATAATCAATCCTGTACTTGTACATCCCAGAAGCACGCACAGCAGACGGACCAGCGTGGGATCAATATTGAAATATTCTCCGATTCCTCCGCATACGCCGCAGATTACTCTGTTTGATCTTGATTTGTAAAGTCTTTTCGGTTCCATTGAAACTCCTCCTTGTTTTTTTAAATCTTATTCAGAAAAATGTATTTTGATATCGCCTACGCCACATTCCACAGACATCATCTGTTTGGCGCCGTTATCCACACTTCGCTCAGCTCCCATTCCATCCAGAAAATCCATTTCTCCGATGGATGCACTGCCGACACCGCAGTCAATGTCATAATTAAAATCCTTCTCATTCTGTGCAAGCTTCATGGAAATACTGCCCACTCCACAGTCAATATCTGCATTGCCGGTGACACTCCCATCGAAATCAATCTCACCCACACCGCAGTTCATAACCAGTTCTTCGGTATCCAGGGATACAATCTTCAGTTCTCCGGTTCCTACCTCAATTTCAGTTGCCTGAAATTTCATATTCTCCGGTATGGTCAGATAAATCTGCGCGCTGTCATCCTTCGAATTCAGAAAGGAAAGAAACCCTTTCCGGTTATCTGAGATTTCAAGTGTGTCACCTTTCTGTCTGCATCGAACCTTTCCATCCGCTTCCTTTGGAATGGTCACCCTGATTTCCTGTCCGGTTCCTTTATGGATTTCCATCCCGGCATAGTTCAGTTCAATATCCAGGAATGAAACATCATCGAAACTCTGAACCACGCCATCTGCGGTCTGCTTTGCATCTGACGACAGGTCATCCGAAAAATCCTCTCCTGCGTCCTTAACACGGTTCTTTAACCCCTGCAGATCTGCCTGAAGTTCTCCACTGTTGATGCCAATCACCATAGCTGCCGTGCAAAGTCCGATGCCGCATGCCCCAAAAATACCCGCAGCAATCAGTGCCGCTTTGTGATGTCCTCTCAAGCCTCATGCCTCCTTCCTTTGAAAATCCTTTTTAAAACTGACTTTATGGCACCAAGCACTGCCGGAATCACTTTACTGCACAGCCATCCAAACAAAATACTGAGCACAATGCCAAATGCAATCCCAAAGCATCCAATTCCGCAGTAGAGAAAACCAAGTGCCGGATCTGTAAATACTTTTGCGACACCAAGGCCGATCATTCCGGCTCCCGCAGCATAAGCCCCAACCGTAACCCCGATCATGCCGGCAAACAATCCAAAAATCATCCCAAGCAGTCCGCCGAGCATTTTCAGAACGCCGCCCGCCATGCCAAACACCATACTCAGAAGTCCGTCTGCCACGGAAAACAGAACGGCAAGAAATACTCCA
Source organism: Lachnospiraceae bacterium (assembly GCA_022769625.1). Classification (GTDB taxonomy): domain Bacteria; phylum Bacillota; class Clostridia; order Lachnospirales; family Lachnospiraceae; genus Hominisplanchenecus. Next base: position 26,587 of record JALEJP010000036.1, read on the forward strand.
AGCCATATAACACGCATCAGATTACTCTGCCTCTCCCACCAGTCCCGGAATCTTTTCTTCTGCTCCGAATATTTCCCGCCTCTGCCTTCATACTTTTCCGGGCTTTTTCTTTCCTCACAGAATCTGGCATCCTCACATCCCTTTTCCGTATAGGTGATATCGTCTTCGTGCTCTCTGCCGCCGTACAGATCATCCTTCACCTCATCTGCCACCCTGTGTGGGCTTCCAAGCCTCTGTATGATCTCTTCTTCCCGGTCTTTTCCTGCTTCCTCAAAGCATCCCTCATAATAGTCCAGTGCAGCCCTGCGCTCCTCCTTCGGGATATCTCCCAGCAAAGCCTCCAGCTGTTCCATAAACTCTTTCCTGTTCACTCCAGATCACCTCCATCAAAAATCCTGCTGATACGTGCAGAATACTCTTTCCACTCCGACTCATACAGATGCAGCTGAACCATCCCCCGCTCTGTAATCTTATAATAACGACGGTTACGCCCTCCAAATTCCATATCATACACTTCCAGACATCCATCCTTCAAAAGCCTGCGCAGCACCGGATACAGAGTGGATTCTGAAACTTCCAGTGCTTTTCTGACATCCTGGGTGATCCGATATCCGTAAGTACCCTGTTCCTCCTTGGAAACAACAGCAAGTACAATCGCATCCAAAAGAGCCGCTCCAGTATTAAAAACCATGCCATCCCTCCTCACCAAAAATCCACATCGACGCTTTCAAAAACGCGAAATCCAACCAGAATAGGAAAAACTTTCAAACCTGATTATTTTATAATATGAGCCAAGGGACAAATGGACATAAAATACATGCTCGCATGTATTTTTATGTCTATTGGGCCCGCAAAACATGAGCAAGCAGCCATTTTTCGCAGAAAAATGAGCGGATTGTGAATGTTTTCGTCGATTTTGGGAGTGCAAAGCACGGAAAAATCGACGTTAGGCTCATTTGTCGGGTAACTCATAATATTGTTATGTTTCCAATACTATACATCATATAATATAGGTTGTCAAGCAATATATACACATTTCTCACATTTTTTACAGCAGGCGAAAAATGAATGAGGCAAAAACAATCATCAAAAAAATGATTCTCTTTGCCTCATCTGCTATCAATATCACAAATATTCCTTTTATTATGCCCTGCTTTCTCTCTATCTGTTCAGATATCCTCTGACTGCATTCAGGACATACTCCAGATTTTCCTCCGTATGTGCTGCCGAGAGGAACATTGCCTCAAACTGTGCCGGCGCCAGATGAATTCCCTGCTCCAGCATATACCGGAAATAATCCGCATAGTTTGCGGTGTCTGATGTCTTTGCCGACGCATAATTGGTCACCGGTGTCTCCGTGAAGAACAGCGATCCAATGGAACCAACATGGTTCATCTGCCAGGAATATCCGGCCTTTTTGACTTCTTCTCTGATTTTTTCAAAAAATGCATCACTCTTCTCGTTCAAACGGTCATAAATCTCAGGCTGCTGCTTCAGCAGGGTAAGCTGTGCGATGCCGGCCGCCATCGCCACCGGATTTCCGCTTAAGGTTCCAGCCTGATAAACGGCCCCTACCGGAGATACCATCTCCATGATTTCACGTTTTCCGCCATATGCGCCCACCGGCATGCCGGCTCCGATGATTTTACCGTAGGTAACCAGATCCGCATCTATGTTGTAATACCCCTGGGCACCCTGAAGTCCCAGGCGGAATCCGGTGATGACCTCATCAAAGATCAGGACCGTCCCATGCTGTGTACAGAGTCTGCGCAGTCCTTCCAAAAATCCCTCTGCCGGTGGAACCACACCCATATTTGCGGCAACAGGCTCTACAATTACAGCTGCGATCTCATCCGGATACTGTGCAAAAAGCGCTTCCACACTGTCCAGATCATTATACACTGCCGACAGCGTATCCTGGGTACAACCCTTTGGCACACCTGCACTGTCCGGAATACCTGCCGTCATAACACCGGATCCTGCTTTCACAAGAAGTGCATCGGAATGGCCGTGATAGCATCCCATAAATTTTACGATCTTATCTCTTCCTGTGTAGCCTCTGGCTGCACGGATCGCACTCATGACTGCTTCCGTTCCGGAATTGACCATACGCACCATGTCAAGGGTGGGAATGATATCTGTCATAAGCTCTGCCATCTCTACCTCACGCTCTGTAGCCGCCCCATAGCTTAATCCATTCTCACAGGCTTTGATCACCGCCTCACGAATGACCGGATGATTGTGTCCCAGGATCATAGGTCCCCAGGATCCGATGAAATCCATATAGCGATTTCCATCCACATCCGTCATAAAAACGCCGTCCGCCCGGTCTATAAAACGTGGTGTACCGCCCACCGACCCAAATGCGCGCACCGGACTGTTCACTCCTCCCGGAATGAGTCTTACCGCTTTTTCAAAAAGTGCTTCTGATTTTGTCATCAGCCAATTCTCCCTTCCTCCATCAGTTTCGCGATTTCTTTTGCAAAATAAGTCAGATAAATATCCGCTCCGGCACGATAGGCACCCACTGCCATCTCACCGATAATACGCTCTTCCTCAATATAGCCAAGCTTTGCGGCCGCTTTTATCATAGCATACTCCCCGCTTACACTGTAAGCGGCAACCGGTGTATTGACCACATTTCGCACCTCACGGATCACATCCAGATAGGCAAGTGCGGGCTTTACCATAATAATGTCCGCACCTTCCTCCACATCCAGCAGGGCCTCACGGATGCCCTCTCTGCTGTTATGAAAATCCATCTGATAGGATTTGCGGTCACCAAAAGCCGGAGCAGAACCTGCCGCCTCGCGAAAAGGACCATAAAATGCAGATGCATATTTTACAGCATAGGACATGATCGGTGTACCGGTATGTCCCGCCTGATCCAGCATCCTGCGGATTGCCGCCACGCGACCATCCATCATATCAGAGGGTGCCACCATATCGGCTCCGGCCTCCACATGAGAAAGCGCAGTTTTTGCAAGCAGCTCAAGTGTGCTGTCATTGTCCACATCGTGGCCGCACAGAAGACCGCAGTGACCATGGGAGGTATACTCGCACATGCAGACATCCGTGATCAGATACAAATCCGGAAACTGTTTTCTGGCCTCCCGAAGCGCTCTCTGAACAATTCCGTTCTCATCGTATGCACCGCTTCCTACCTCATCCTTGTGATCCGGTATTCCAAAAAACATAACACTTTTTACACCGGCATCCATCAGACGTTCCAGTTCAAATCCCATGCAGTCCACACTGTAGCGGTACTGGCCCTCCATGGACGGAATCTCCTCGCGGATACCGCTTCCTTCCCGCACAAACATCGGATAAATAAGGGATGCTTTGTCCATTCTCGTCTCACGCACCATCCTGCGGATGGTATCATTTCCTCTAAGCCTTCTCGGCCTGACTGTCATATCCATAATCTTTTCCTCCAATGAAAATCAAAACTCCTCTGTCTCATGTCTGCCGGAAGCCGCCGCACCATGTTCCAGGCACAGCTGCTCCACCTTTTTCAGTACACTGTCCATGGTTGCCTTCTCGGCCATCCAGGTCTGCATCCCAAGAGCATCCGCCGCCGCCTTTGTCTGTCTGCCGATGCACACTGCCCGGACTTTTGAAAAATCAAGACCCTTTACTGCCTCCGCAAATCCTCTCACGGTAGACGCACTGGTAAACACGGCATAATCCACCTTTCCGCTTTCAAACTCTGCTCTTTCATCAATCAGTGTCTGGCTCTCATAATACGTATGATAGGTTGCAATATCATCGATTACAACCGAATCCACCTTTTTCAGCTCTTCGATCAGTTCCTGATTTCCGATGGATGCACGGGGAATCAGGATACGCTCACCTCCCAGACATTCATTTCGAAGTGCCTCTCCAAGAGCGCCCCCCTCATACACCGGAGGTATCAGATCTGCCACAATGCCATGCTTTTTCAGGGCCTTTGCGGAGCCGGTGCCGATGGCCGCTATCCTGGCATGTGCCAGACTCCGCACATCCATACCGGCCTGATCCATCTCTTCAAAAAAGATGCGTACGCCGGTAGGGCTTGTAAATACGATCCAGTCATAGCTTCCAATACGCAGAAAGCACTCTTTCAGTGCCATATTATCCGCAATGGCCTCGGTCCGGATCGCCGGCAGTTCCAGCACCTCTGCCCCTTTTTCTCTCAGCTTCTGCGCCATCTGGGAAATCAGCTCCTTCGGTCTTGTCACCAGAATGCGGCATCCGGAAAGGGGAAGCTTCTCATACCACGCAAACTCCCCCGCAAGGCTGCACACCCATCCTACCACAATAATCGCCGGTGTCTCAATTCCCTGACGTTTTACTTCCTCACTCAGAGTGGATACGGTGGCGACAATGCGTTTCTGATCCGCTGTGGTTCCTTTCTGGAGAATGGCTGCCGGCATATCCGGCTGCATGCCCGCTGCCAGAAGTCCCTGGCAGATCTCCCCAAGTGCCGATACCCCCATCAAAAAGACCAGCGTTCCCTTTGTGCGCACCAGCGCCTCAAAATCAATATTGTAGGGTTCCCCCTTTTTCTTATGTCCCGTCACAATATGGAGGGAAGAACAGAAATCCCTGTGCGTCACCGGAATCCCATTGTAAGCCGGCACAGCCAGCGCAGAGGTTACACCCGGCACCACTTCATAGGGGATCTGATGCCTGCTAAGCAGCTCCAGTTCCTCCCCGCCTCTGCCAAACAGAAACGGATCGCCGCCCTTTAAGCGCACCACCCGTTTGCCCTCCATTGCCTTATCCAACAGCACCTGATTGATTTCCTCCTGGGGCATCAGATGATTGCTTGCGCGTTTTCCCACATTGATCCGCTCTGCCTTCTCCGGGATCATATTCAGTACCGCCTGCCCTACCAGAGCATCGTAAACCACAACCTGTGCCTGCTCCAGCACCGCTCTGCCTTTCAGAGTAAACAGCCCTGGATCCGAAGGCCCCGCTCCCACCAGCCAAACTTTTCCTGTCATATTCATTCCTCATTCCTTTCGCTTCAGTCAGGCCAAACCGTTTGTACACTATTCTCTGCTGTCTGTCATTCTCCCGTCCGGGACAGCTTCGCCCGCAGCACATCTGCCAGCTCTCTTCCAATCTGTTCCGCTTCGGAGCACTCACCTGTCATACTGCCTTTCACATACTGACCGGTTTCTTCCATATAATAAAGTCCCAGCAGACTCAGCTTTCCATCCTGCACACGCGCGTGCGCTGCAATGGGTGAACTGCATCCTCCATCCAGCCTGCGGACAAATGCGCGCTCACAAATCGCCGCCGCCTTCGCCTCTGCGTCATTGTAGCCTTCCAGAAATCCAAAATCTTCGTCCCGTCTTCCCTGCACAGCCAGGATTCCCTGTCCGGCTGCCGGAATCACTTCCTCCGGCTCAAAATAACGGCTGATCCGATCTTCCAGTCCCAGCCTTTTCAGACCGGCTGCTGCCAGCACCAGCGCACCATATTCGCCCTCATCCAGCTTACGCAGCCTTGTCTGAACATTTCCACGCACAGATCGAAACTGCGCTTCCGGATACCGGGATTGCAGCTGCAGAATCCTCCTGCGGCTGGAACATCCTATTGGAAGGGATGGATCCCGTTCCCTGCAGCCTTCCGGCAAAACCAGCACATCTCTTGGATCCTCACGCCTGGAAAAGGCCACAAGAGGAAGTTCTTCCGGTACCTCCATCGGCATATCCTTCAGGCTGTGCACCGACAGATCACTTCTGCCCTCCATAAGGGCACGATCCAGTTCTTTCACAAACAGCCCTTTCCCTCCGATTTGATCCAGAGTCCGGTCGAGAATGATATCTCCGGTAGTTTTCATGGTCAAAAGCTCTGCCTGGATACCGGGATTGTTCGCCTGAATAAAATCGCGCACCATCTCTGACTGGATCACCGCCAGCCTGCTCTCTCTGCTTCCTATTATAATCTTACGCTTCATACCTGATATTGCTCCTGTCTGTTTTCGTCAGTTTCCTCCTGGATAGATCTTCTCGAGTCCCTCCACACATTCCCGGAAGGCCTCACCGCTGATATTGTCACGCAGCCCGAACAGCATCTTATTTGCCACCTTCTCCGCTGCCTGCCCGATCTGAGCTTCCAGCTTTTCTCTGGAAGACGGCTCCAGCGGCAGCTCATGCAGAATCTTATGCAGACGAAGATCCAGATCCACTGCCACGTTTTTCTTAAGCTCCCGAATGCGCGGTATCACATCCCTGCACTCATACCAGACATAAAACTCTTCCATCTGCTCCTGCAGAATCGCCTCCGCCTTTGCGATGTTTTCTTTCATCTTATCGTTTAAAACTTCCACCTTAAAATAATCAATATCATACAGACGGATATGCATCAGTTTTTTTACCTCGGGATCAATGTCACGGGGCACAGCAAGATCCAAAAGCACCAGCTCATGCTTCAGCTCCACCTCACGTACCCCTTCCCTGGTCAGGGTATAATTGGGACTCGCCGTGGCGCTTACCACAAAATCACAGTCACCCAGGATACTCATGCGGTTTCCATAGTCGATCCGCTTGCATCCCTGCGGAATATCCACAATACCACTTCGATACTGACGTACCGTCACTGTCACATCCGCTCCTGCCTGCCGCAGGACCGTGGCAGCCAGCTTACCCATCTCTCCGTTTCCGATGACCATGCATTTCCTGCCATTAACCTCGTAGCCCTCTTCACGCAGCGTCTCCAGGGCCTGATGGATAACAGAATGGTTGCCACCGGAAAGTACCACATTTGTTTTTACCTTTTTCGCTGCAGTCACCGCCATGCGGAACAAAATCTCCAGCACATTGTCCGTGGCATAATGCTCCCGCGCCATGGAAAGTGCATCTTTCACCTGCGTAAGGATCTGATCTTCCCCAAGAATCCTGGATTCCAGTCCGCATGCCAGATGAAACAGATGATCCACCGCATCCTGCTCACTCCGGTATACAAAATATTTCTCATATTCCTTCGTACGAAGCTCTCTCACCTCACACAGAATGTCATAAAGAGAATCGGTAAATGTCTCATCTGTACTCACCCACAGCTCCATGCGGTTGCAGGTGGAAAGCAGAACACATCCACGGATTCCCTTTTTCTCTTTTATTGCATCCAGCGCTTCCGCTGTCTTCTTTTTTGTAAATGAAAATACTGTCCGGATATCGATTGCCGCCACACTGTGATCGATTCCTATCATCTGAATTCCCATAGATTTTTCTTCCCTTTGTACTTTAAATTGAACCTTAACCATGATACCACAAACCTGTCAAAAAATCTACTTCTGCAATTGACTTTTCCTCCGGCGGATGCTACACTTTTGTTATTGTTTACGCATGGAACAGTATCCATTGACGAGAACACGCGTATACCTCTACGGGGTTGGTCAGCCTGTCATTCTATGATGGGCTGTTTTATCGCACAGCCTCACGAACCAGGATATAAAAAGATAAGAATGGAAGGAACCGATATTTATGGAATACACGGCAAAAAAAGCAATCCTTGTGGTAAGCTTTGGTACCAGTTATCACCAGACACGCAAAAAGACCATTGACCGGATTGAAGCCGACATACAGGCTGCCTGTCCGGACCGGAAAATCTACCGCGCCTGGACCAGCAAAATGATTCTCCGCAAACTGAAAACACGGGATGGCATTCACATTGACAATGTAAAGGAAGCCATGGAGACCATGCACCGGGACGGGATCACCGATGTGATCATTCAGCCCACTCATGTCATCAACGGCATTGAAAATGACCTGATGAAGGAGGATGTTCTGGCTTTTCAGGATTGTTTTGCCCGTATTACCTTTGGTGCTCCGCTTCTTACCTCGGAACAGGACAGCCGTGAGGTAATCCAGGTGCTGACAGACGCATGGGGCGGTCTTCCAAAAGAAGAAGCTCTGGTATTCATGGGACACGGCACGCCGCATTATGCCAATGCCATCTATGCTGCCCTGGACTATACCTTCAAGGATTTTGGTTACAAAAACATTTTTATGGGCACAGTGGAAGCTTACCCTTCCATGGATTCTCTGTTAAAACAGGTGAAAGACTATCAGCCGTCACGTATCCATCTGGCTCCTTTTATGATCGTAGCCGGAGACCATGCCCAAAATGACCTTGCAGGCAATGAACCGGACTCCTGGAAATCCCGGTTTGAACAGGAAGGCTATGCAGTCACCTGCCATCTGAAAGGACTGGGCGAATATGACGGCATACGCCATATTTTCCTGCGCCATATTGAAGAAGCACAGTAAGTTTTAAAAGGAAGTACCATTATGAGTCTGCAGAAAACATCAAAACATACGCACACATCCGGTCATTCTCATACAGCAGTCCACCGTCACAACACCGGAGGTTCTGCCATTGATTTTTATGCCTGCAATTCCAGGATACGTCACTGGAATCCCGGTTTCAAGGCGGGTTTTGCCATGCTTCTGGTACTTTTCTGCATTGTTGCAGATAATCCGTATATTTCCGGTATCCTGATCGCTGCATCTGCCTTTTTTACCGTTGTGCTTGGCGGACTTCCCCTGCGGAAGTATCTGTCCGTCCTTTCCATCCCGATCACATTTATTCTGCTTGGCAGCCTTGCCATCGCCGTTGATTTTTCCTCAAAACCGGTGGGGGATTACAACCTGTATCTCCATTGGTTTTATCTCTGTATCACCAGAACAGGAATCCAAAAGACTCTTTTCCTGATTCTGAAGGTTTTTGGCGCAGTAAGCTGCATGCTGATGATGACACTGTCCACACCTTCCCACGAGCTCTTTTCTGTGCTTGGCAAAATACACTGCCCGCAGCTGTTTGTGGAACTGATGTATATGATCTATCGATATATCTTTATTTTGCTGGATGTCCAGCACAGCATGCATATCGCAGCGGAATCAAGGCTTGGATTTTGTGATTTCAGAACCTCCTGTAATTCCTTTGGTAAGATTGCCTGCAATCTCTTCCTTGTGGCACTCAAAAAGGCACACACCTACTACGATGCCATGGAAGCCCGCTGTTACGATGGCACCTTTGCTTTTCTCGAGGAAGAAAAGCCCTTAAAACCCGTCCAGCTTCTGACCGCCGTCCTGTTTTTTCTTTTTCTGATGGTAATATGGCTGTTAACGAAGTAATCGGAACTCTATGAATAATCAATACGCTCGATAAAGGATAAGATATCTTTCAGGAGGATTTTGAAATGAAGGAACCTGTTTTGCAGGTAAATAATCTGCATTATACCTACAACGGCAAAGATATGGCACTGGACGGCGTCCATCTGACAATACAGGAAAAAGAACGGATCGCCGTGATCGGTTCAAACGGAGCAGGAAAATCCACCTTTTTTCTGAATATAAACGGTGTTCTCACCCCAACCGAAGGTGAAATTTTCTACCGCGGCACAAAAATTACCCGCAAAAGTCTAAAGCAGCTTCGCAAAAATATCGGCATTGTATTTCAGGATGCAGACAATCAGATCATTGCATCCACCGTTATGGCTGAGGTTTCCTTCGGTCCCATGAATCTGAAGCTGCCCCGTGAGGAAGTGAAAGACCGGGTGAACATGTCTCTGGATTACATGAACCTTTCCGCCTTAAGGGACCGTCCTCCCCATTATTTAAGTGGAGGGGAAAAAAAGCGGGTTTCCATTGCCGATATCATCGCCATGAAATCTGAAATCATTATTTTTGACGAACCAACCGCAAGCCTGGATCCGGTCAATGCCGCCATGCTGGAGGAGGTACTGGATAAGCTTTCTTCAGAAGGAAAGACCTTGTTGATTTCCACCCATGACGTGGATTTTGCATACCGCTGGGCAGACCGCATTCTGGTATTTGGCGACGGACAGATCATCGCAGACGGCACACCCCTTTCCGTATTTCAGGATGAGGCGGTTCTCAACCGGGCTAATCTGAAACGTCCCATGATGCTGGACGTATACACAGAGCTGATAAAAAGCGGACTGCTTCCGGATTCCGGTAACTATCCAAGAGATATGTCATCATTCCGAAAATGTCTGAAAAATAATATTTCCAGATAGAAAGAGCGGGCTGCATTTGCAGTCCCGCCCTTTTTTATTTCTTTCTCTCCTCATTTTTTTCTTTGTCTTCCCATTTTTTTCTCTCATAAAATCGGCCCATCAAAAACGCTATGATACCCACGCCGATTCCGGTCTGGATACAGAAAATCAGGCTCTCGATCTCACCCGGGATTTCTCCGCTGATCAGCCGCTCAAGAACCGGTGTAAACCATGGTTCATACGATTCTCCCTGGATCTCTTCCACCATGACGCTGCCTGCGTCATCGGAGCCTCCAAACTCAGCCCCCCGCAGTGCAAGAAAGGGAATAATGACCATCAACACAACAATCAGAAGCAAGAGCCCAATAGTTTTTTTATTTTTTCCGGTCATCTAGTTTTCCTCCTTCCAGTCAAAATGAACCGCCCGCAGCTCGGATGCCGCAAAAGACTCAAGAGCAATGACAACGATTACCGTAAGAATCCCTTCAATAATGGCAAGGGGAAGCTGAGTCGGCGCAAATACGCCCAGGAATTTCACTGCCGAAGCTGCCACACCACCCTGGCCGGAAGGATAAGCCAGAGCCAGCTGGATGCTGGTCACACAGTATGTAAAAATATCTCCCAGTGCTGCCGCCAGAAACACCGTAACTTTATGGTTTACCTTTGTCCTGGAAAGTCCCTTGTAGATCAGCCAGGACAGGATGGGACCTGCGATTGCCATGGAAAAACAGTTGGCTCCCAGTGTCGTCAGACCGCCATGTGCCAGAAGGATCGCCTGAAAAATCAGTACGATGATGCCAAGCACACTGACTGCACAGGGTCCAAAGAGGATCGCACCCAGTCCGGTTCCTGTCATATGGGAACAGCTTCCGGTTACCGACGGAATCTTCAGAGAAGAGATCACGAACACAAAGGCGCCCGCCATGGCAATCAGTGTCATGGTTTTCCGGTCTTCCTTTACAATTCTGCCAAGTGCCCGAAATCCCAGAAATAAAAACGGGAGACATACAACGCCCCATGCCACACAAAAAGCAGGCGGCAGATATCCCTCCATAATATGCATCGCATTCGCAGCCGGTGCCACCGTAAAGACTGCTGTAACTGCCAGCAGCGTTTTCCATAGATTTTTTTGTTTTTTTGTCATCTTTTTTTCATCCTTTCTTTTTTGACAGGAGCTGAATGACATCGGAAAAGATTCTGTAAAAAAAGCATCCCCGGATAAAACATCCGGGGATCATGCACATTCTCTTCCTCTTTCCTTGAATGACCATTCCTTCAGCCCAGAAATGTAATTCTTTCCTGCGCAAGTATCCTGACTCCGCTTCTTCCTCCCGGATGCCTTCCCAGTTTTGTAAAACCAGTGGTATCATCCGTTCGTCCACGCTACAGTAGTGGTGACTGTCCGGCTTTTGACCGAGTTCCTTGCTGAAATATTCCTGCAGGTATTTAATTCTTTTTCAGTATACTCCCTCATCCCTGCCGTGTCAATTCATTTCTGAAATTTTTCTTAAAAAACGATAAAATCATTTTGAAACAGCATGGCTTTTCAGACGGGCACTCAGCCAAACGAATGCGAGCCTACATATTATATAAGAGTGCATTGCAGATACAGGCAGCTATATTACTCCCGCCTTTCCGTCCGCGTGCTACGATATAGGGCACATCCGCCTGCATGATCCGCTCCTTGGACTGCACCACATTGACAAACCCGACCGGAACACCGATGATCAGTTCCGGTTTCAGTTTTTCCTCCTGGATGAGTTCATACAGACGAACCAGGGCAGTGGGGGCATTTCCGATGGCAAAGATCAGGGGGCAGTTTAAGGCTGCCGCCTTATCCATGCAAACGGTAGCTCTGGTGGTTTTCTTCTCCTTTGCCGCTTTTGCCACATCCTCATCAGACATAAAGCAAAATACCTCTCCGCCGTAAGCAGCCAGCTTTTTCTTGTTGATGCCAGCTTTTGCCATCTGCGTATCCGTTACGATACAGGCCCCCTTACGGATCGCATCCTTTGCCTTTTGTACCGCATTTTCCGAAAAACACAGATTATCCGCATAATCGAAATCCGCGCTTGTGTGAATACAGCGCTTAATGATCGGCTCCTGATCAGCCGGAAATGTCCGGTTTCCCAGTTCCTCTGTGATAATTTCAAAGCTTCGCTTCTCGATTTCCGCGGGAAGCACCTTTTCCAGCTCTATTTTCATCTGTTCTCCCTTCCGTGCCAACGCACTTTCTCGCATCCTTTTCCCGGAACGCTTGCATTTTCATTCCCGGATGCCTTCCTCCATTATTTCATAGATACGTTTCATGTCCAGATGCTTCCGAAGCTCTTCTGCCAGAATATCGTACTGAAGCTCCTTAAACGCCTGGAAATCCACACCTGTAATTTCCCCGGTATCCAGTCCTTTGGACTTTCCAAGTGCAGTGACAACAGCCTTTGCCACCTCTTCCTTATCAAATACACCATGAACATAGGTACCATATACATTACCGCAGTACGCTCCATCCGCTTTTGTCTCCCGATCCGCATGTCCTGCAAAATTGTGAATGCCTGTGAGGGAGTGTGCGCCTTCTGAGAGTGTCGTGACTCCCATATGAATTTCATAGCCTTCCAACGGTACACCGGTCAGACCGGAAAGAAGGCCCTCCACCCTTCCAAAGCTTCCTCTCACTCTTGTTCTCGTCTTATTTCCGGCAAAAACGGTATCCATAGGCAGAAGCCCCATTCCGGCGATCGTGCCGCCTGCTTCCACTCCTTCCGGATCGGACAGTGTCCTTCCCAGCATCTGATAACCTCCGCAGACTCCGAAAATTACCTTTCCGGCAGCAGCCGCCTTCTGCACGGCAGCCTCCAGTCCGTTCTGACGCATCCAGAGCAGATCTTCCATGGTATTTTTGGTGCCGGGCAGGATTATCATATCCGGGTTTTTCAGTCTGGCGACGCTGTCCACATAGCGCAGGGATACCCCCTGCATGCTTTCAAACGGATTGAAATCGGTGAAGTTTGCAATTCTTGGAAGTCTTATCACCGCGATGTCGATCAATCCAATCTCCTGGCTGCCCGAAAAGCGTTCCGTCAGACTGTCCTCATCCTCCACCTCGATATTCAGATAAGGAGCAACTCCCACAACCGGTATGCCCGCACGTTCTTCCAGCATGCGGATACCCGGATCCAGAATCGTCTTATCGCCCCGGAATTTATTGATGATCAGGCCTTTTACCATTGCTCTCTCATCCTCCTCCAGAAGCATGACCGTACCGATCAGCTGTGCAAACACACCGCCCCGGTCAATATCTCCCACCAGCAGAACAGGAGCCTTTGCCATTTTTGCCATCCCCATATTTACAATATCATCTGATTTGAGATTGATCTCCGCCGGACTTCCTGCCCCCTCGATCACAACGATATCATATGCTTCCGAAAGCTTTTCAAATGCATGCATGATATCCGGAACCAGTTTTTTCTTGTACTGAAAATACTCTCTGGCGCTCATATTTCCAAGTACCTCCCCATTTACGATCACCTGGGAGCCCACGTCATTGGTCGGTTTTAAAAGAATGGGATTCATGTACACGTCTGGTTTTATGCCGGCTGCCTCTGCCTGCATCACCTGTGCGCGCCCCATCTCCAGTCCCTCCTCCGTGATGAATGAATTCAGCGCCATATTCTGAGATTTAAAGGGTGCCACCTTGTAGCCATCCTGCCGGAAGATCCGGCAAAGTCCTGCCGCGATCAGACTCTTTCCCGCGTTGGACATGGTTCCCTGCACCATGATTACTTTTGCCATCCGTACACTGCCCCGCTTTCCTTCTGTTTTTCTCTGACAATATCCTGCAGCACTGTGACAAGCTGCTCATTTTCTTCTCTTGTGCGCACCGCGATCCGGAAAAATCCTCCGGAGAGGCCATGGTAATTGCTGCAGTCCCGGATCAGAATTCCCCTCTGTCTGCACAGGACGGCCAGATCCTCCGGCCCTTTGAAAAACACATAATTTGCCGCGGAATCAAAAAATTCCATTCCAAGAAGCCGCAGCGCACGCATCAGGTACTTGCGTTCTTCTTTCACAAGCCATCTGGCATTGTGCACATAGGTATCCTCCTTCAGAGCCGCAAGACCCGCATACTGCGCCGGAACCGATACACTCCAGGGCTGCATCACCTGACTCATCTTTTCCAGAACCTTACGATTGGCTGTCATTCCATACCCGAGGCGCAGTCCCGGCATAGCGTAGGTTTTCGTAAATGCATCCAGCACAAACAGATGTGGGAAACGATCCAGAAAGGTTCGCATGCTGTAGCTGTCCGGTGCCAGCAGAAACTGATTAAAGCATTCATCCAGCATCATATGAATGCCATATTTTTCACATTTTCCGGCAATCATCACCAAAAGAGGCTGGGGGATCAATACTCCGGTGGGATTGTTTGGGTTGCATAAAATCACCATATCCAGATCTTCTGAAAGATACTCCAGATAATCCATCCCCACCTGAAAGCCCCGCTCCTCATACAGCGGATAATAGCGTATCTCGCATCCTGCTGCCTGCAATGCCGATTCATATTCTGCAAATCCCGGTGCAGTCAACAGTGCTTTTTTCGGACGCAGCGCAGATACGTATGTAAAAATCAATTCCGCCGCACCGTTTCCGCAGATGATGCGATCCGGTGTCATAAATTCGTGTTCTGCCAGTGCCTCCCGCAGCATCTTGCATTGCACATCCGGATAGTGTGCGATTTGCTCTGTACTTTTGTACACAGCCTCCACAACACTGGCCGGTGGACCCAGCGGATTGATATTGGAAGAATAATCTATTTTATAATCGCAGGAATAGACATCTCCGCCATGTCTGTGGCGCACCGGGTGCTTTCCGCCATCTTCCTGCCATGTCAACCTGTCCTTCTGTTCTGTCATCTTGCTTCCTTTTCCCTTTCCGTCCGATTATCACCACAATCCCACACACCAGAGAATCCCTGTTTTTATCACACACAGAACAACCAGAGTCAGGATTGCAGATGCATACAGCAGGCGGTTTGCCCGCCTGATATCTTCGTATTCGATGGGACGCCGTGCATCCCCAATAGTTTTCTTTTTATACAGCTTTCCGAAGTAATATGCATCTCCGGCCAGCTGTACACCAAGTGCTCCCGCCATCACCGACTCCGTCTGCGCCGAATTGGGGCTGGCATGGTTGTAACGGTCTCTTTTAAAAATCCTCCAGGCTCCCTTTGCCGACAGACCCACCATTCGGCAGGAAAGTATCATAAACAGAGCCGACATACGCGACGGAATATAGTTCAGCACATCATCCAGTTTCGCCGCAAAACGTCCGAAATACAGATACTTTTCATTTTTATATCCACCCATGGAATCCATGGTATTGACTGCTTTGTAAAATGCCGCAAGCCCGACTCCTCCTATGACAAAAAACAGCATAGGTGCCAGGATGCCATCCGATGTGTTCTCCGCCACCGTCTCCACGGCAGCCTTCGTCACACCTTCTTCCGTCAAATTCTGTGTATCACGGCCAACGATCATGGAAACCGCACGGCGTGCTGCCGGAAGATCTCCCTTTTTCAGCTCTTCATATACCTTCATGCTCTCATCGCGAAGTGCTCTGGTTGCCAGCATCCAGTAACAGAATAAGGTTTCAAACGCAAAACCGAATGCCGGGGCGAACCAGTCTGCCAGATACCATACCCCCAGAACAACACCGGTGGTGACACTGCAGACGATTCCAACAAGAAAAACACCTGCCGCAAGCTCTCCCTTTTCTGTTTTCGGAAAGAAGCTTCGAAGAAATTTCTCTGATGCCATGATCAGATTTCCCACCAGACGGATGGGATGATACAGCGCATGCGGATCCCCGATCAGAAGATCCAGGCAAAATCCAAGCATAAGCGCAACAAGTGACTGGTTTATCATTGATTTGTATTCCTTTCCTGGCCTTCACAGCATTTTTTCAGAAAATCCAGCACAAATTCCGGATTGGAATAATAGTACAAATGTGGAAAGCCTGCCATCAGATTTCCTTTTGCATGGATACATTTCCAGCTGCGCCGGCCGGCCGGCTTTCTTGCCACGTAATCCTCTCCACAGGAAGTACTGTCAAAATAATGAAACTCATGCCCCCGAAGAATGGACCTGCCAGACTTTTCCTCATCCGCAGGTGTCAGTGTAATGTATCCGAAACGGCCAAGCTTTTCCGTATGATAGGCACGTCCGTCAATCACGCCTGCCATCTGAAAGACTTCTTTTTCCATATTCTCCATCTCTCTGTGAAGATACATAAATCCGCCGCATTCTGCGAGGGTCGGCACACCGTTATCCACACATTCCTTTATACTTCCAAGCATAGATTTGTTGTCCGAAAGCTCTTTTGCATACAGCTCCGGATAACCTCCGGGCAGAAGCATCCCCGCGATGCCGGGTGGAACCTTTGAATCATGCAGCGGTGAAAACGGCACGATCCTGGCGCCCAGTTCTTCCAGAAGGCGCAGATTATCTTTATACAAAAAGCAGAAGGCCTCATCCTTTGCCACCGCAATCTCAGGTGCTGCCCTGCGCACAGCCTCTGCCTCCCTTCCGGAAAGCAGCTGTTCGAGATCAGACGGACAGGGGGCGGACAGTTCGGGCGCACTCTGTGCAAGAGCCAGAAGCCCCTCCACATCCAGGGAATTTTCCAGAATCGCTGCAAGGCGCTGAAGCTGTTGCTGCAGATCTTCCACCTCATCGGGCAGAACCAGACCCAGGTGGCGGCTTTCAAGCTTCCAGTCCGGAATGGGCGGCACATAGCCGTAGACCTTCACTCCCAGTTCCTGTTCAATCTGAGGCGTCAGTGCTTTGCAGAGCATACCGGACATCTGATTCAGGATCACGCCTCTGATATGGCTGTCCCGGCGATAGGAAAGAAATCCACGAATCTGTGCCAGAACAGATAGGCTCATCCCTTTGGCATTCAGGATAAGAATCACCGGTGTATCGGTCACTCTGGCCAGATCGTAGGCACTTGCCTTCACATCCACACCGCCCAGTCCGTCATAAAAGCCCATAACGCCTTCCATAACAGAAAGATCCGTTTGCTGCGCTGTGCGCGCAAACAGATAGCGCGTCATCTCTTCCTCTGTAAAAAAGGTATCCAGATTTCGGGAAACTGTCTCAAGTACCTTTGCGTGAAACATCGGATCAATGTAATCCGGCCCGCATTTAAAGGAGGATACCTTCATCCCCCGATCCTTCAGAAGCTTTAGAATCCCGCAGGTAATCAGTGTTTTTCCGCTGCCGCTTGCCGTCGCCGCCAGCATAAAGCGTGGGTAACTCATGCCCTATCACCTCCCGTACAGGAAATGATATAGACAGGATTCTGTCCCATCATCATATGGTAGCTCCCCACTTCCTTTGCCTTTCCAACGGAAACTGAGACAATATCCGTATCACATACGGGAAGTGTTTTCAGACATTCCACAGCCTCCGCAACCGTCTCCAGCGCAATGGCGTTGATCACAATGCGTACCCCTGGATTGCGGGCAAGCAATATTTCCAGAATCTCTTTCAGATTTCCGGAAGAACCTCCGATAAATGCGTGACTGGGAACCGGAAGTTCCAGAAGAGCTTCCGGTGCAAAGCCCTGCACCACCGTCAGGTTGTCTGTCCCGAATTTCCGTTTATTCTCCTTTAGGAGCTTAACTGCCTCCTCCTTTTTCTCGATCGCATAGACTTCCCCATCCGCTGCCTGCAGCGCTGCTTCCACGGACACGGAACCGGTACCCGCGCCCACATCCCAGACAACGGCATCGCGTGTGAGTCTTAATTTTGACAGGGAAATGCTGCGTACCTCGCACTTTGTCATCGGTACTCTGGCGCGCAGAAATGCCTCATCTTCCAGGCCATGCGTCACATGCCGGTCGGCCTTTTCATTTTCAATCAAGAGAACGGAAAGCTTTTCAAAAGGTTCATCTGCAAGAGATTCTGCCGTTCCGGATACGATCCGCTCCGTCTCATAGGACAAATCTGTTCCCACAGAAACCCGTACCTCTCCCAGTCCGTATTCCACAAGCTTTCTGCACACGGCATTGACACCGCCCGTTTCCCCACAGAGTGCGAAAACCTTTTGATTTCTTTTTACAGCAGAAATCAGATTCTGCCGCCTGCCATGGAGACTCACCAGTTTGGCATCCTCCCAGGAGGTTTTCAGTTTTCCACAGAAATACACCACAGAAGAGATTCCATTAACCGGAATTACCGTAATTTTCTTTTCCCTGTCCACAGCGTCAATGGCATCTGTCAGCTTTTTTGCACCGCTGTAGAATCCAATATCCCCGGAAAGAACAACCGCAATCTTTTCATACTGCGGATGGTCCGCAATATACTCTGCAATTTCTTCCGCCCGGTATGCCGACAGGACAGCTTTTCCGCCTGTATCCACACATTCCAACATACGGGATGCGCCGATGATAAGCTGTGCCTCCCTGCAGGCTTCAACAGCCTCCAGAGTCTGATTTGCTCTGCTCCCCATTCCGATTCCCACCAGAGATACCTGGCGGCTCGTAAGGATCCCAAGTCTTTTGCAGAGCATTTCTTTTACCTCAAATTCATCTCCGCAAAACCATGTTTTCCTGTCAGATCCATCCTGGCATCCAACCTCCCGGTGATTACCCGGTTTTTTTACAAGAACCAGCCTGGCGCCTGCTTTTTTTGCCGCATGCAGCTTTTCTTCAAATCCTCCGGCTTTTCCTGACTCCTTTGTAACCATCCAGGAAGCCTGTACCTGTCTCAGCATGGCCGTATTCAGCTCTTCCGTAAAAGGCCCCTGCATGCAGATCAGGTTTTTCCCCTCAAATCCAAGCCTGCCGCACTGAACTGCCACGTCCGCTGTGGAGAGCACTCTTGCAAAGACACGTTTTTGATAATCCGGTATCACCGTATATTCCGCAAGCTCCTTGCTTCCTGTAGCTGCCAGAATATTTCCCGTTTTGCCCGCCAGAAACCTGGCTGCTTCCGCCACGCTGTCCACAAACACCACATCGGAGTATTCCTGCCCTTCCTGCCAGGATGTATTCCGCTCCAGACGGACGTATTCCGTTTTCTGATTTGCACATGCCCTGCGGATATTTTCCGACACTGCCACTGCGTAGGGATGAGTAGCATCCACCACAAGCGTGATCTGTTCCTGTTTCATCCGTTCTTCCATCCCGGTCTGATCCAGCCTCCCCGCATGGGTATGGATCTGTTTCCCTTTTGGAAGAAGCTGCTCTCCATATTCCGTTGCCACACAAACATGTGCGGGAATCCCGTTCCGGTCCAGAAATACTGCAAGGCGGCGTCCCTCTGTCGTTCCCGCAAAAATCAGAATCCTATCCATGTACATATCCCCTTGGTGTCACCATCTTCCCATCGATTTCTTTTGTCTGGGAATTTCCCACATAAACAGTAGTAAACATATCCACCTGTGTCTTCTGCAGTTCCTTTAAAGTCATCACACGGCAGCTCTCTCCCTCACGCCCAATGTTTGATACAATTCCGCAGACGGTATCCGGACTCTTATGGCGCATCATCAGATCACATGCTTTTTCCAGATAATCGTGACGTTTTTTGCTGGACGGGTTGTACAGGCAGATCACAAAATCCGCCTCACTTGCCATCAGCAGACGTTTTTCAATCTTTTCCCATGGAGTCAGAAGGTCACTCAGACTGATGACCGCAAAATCATGGATCAGCGGCGCTCCCAGAACGGCCGCTCCGCCATTTGCCGCTGTCACACCCGGAATCACCTCCACCTGAATGTCCGGATACTCTTTTCCAATTTCAAGCATCAGACCTGACATTCCGTAGACTCCTGCATCTCCGCTGCAGATCATGGCAACCGTGCTGCCCTTTGCTGCCTCCTCAAAGGCCAGAATACAGCGGTCCACTTCCTTTTTCATCGGTGTGGTCAGAAATCTTTTTCCTGCAAAATGTTCCCTTACCAGCTCCACATAGACGGTATAGCCTACAATCACATCACACTGTTCCAGTGCATTTGCCGCCCGCATGGTCATCTGTTCGTAAGCCCCGGGTCCAATCCCGACTACATATATTTTCTTCTTATTCAAAGTACACACTCCAATCTCTGACGGCAAGTGCTGTGGTCACACCATTTCCTGCTCTCTTTCTCAGAAGCAGACCGGCATTTCCTCCGGCCAGCACGGCACTGCGCTCACACACACAGTCCACACCTGTCGTCTGTTTGACAAATTCGGAAGAGTCAAACTCACCTTTTGCCGCAAGCAGCTCCTCCGCGGTATAAGTATCAAAAGGGATACCATATTTTTCGCAAAAATCCAGAATCCCCTGTTCCTCTTTTTTCAGATCAATGCTCGCCGCCGCTGCGATGCTGTGCACCGACACATGGCAGCTTCGAAGCGCAGCCAGCACCTCCTGTTCAATCACATCGGCACCCATCCCTTTTCTGCATCCAATTCCAAGATACACAATCCTCGGGATCAAATGCAGCGTGTGAAGAAACGGACGTTTCTCCTCATTGAGAGAAATCACGATTCCACAGGTACCATCAAATGGATCTCCGTCCTTGAGCAGTGTCAGTTCCTTCGGCATCTCCTCCGGAACCGGAAATTCACTGAAAAATCCCACCGGGTGCTCATCCAGGATTTCTGCGGAAATACATTTTGCCGTTTTCAGGTCTGAGATCCAGAGGTTCTGTTTTTTTGCAAAGAGATCCACAGCAAAGCGTCCATTGATATCCGTGGCTGTGGTGATAACCGGAATGGCACCGGTCAGATTGGCGAGCATGCCGGCAAGCTCATTGGCACCGCCCAGATGCCCGGACAGAAGGGAGATTGCAAAAACACCTCTCTCGTCCATCACAATCACAGCCGGATCCTGATCCTTCCCTTTCAGATACGGAGCAATGCTGCGCACTGCGATACCGGTGGCACCGATAAATAATATCGCGTCCATTCGCTCAAACATCCGTCCGGCCCATTCTCCCGCCGAACAGGTCAGCGGACACAGTCCATACCGCCCCGCATATTTTTCCCCTGCATAGCCTTCACATACATATCCGCGGTTCCCAAGAAGCTCCACAAGCTGACCATTCAGTCTGCTTCCATGCTCCGTAAAGCTGATGATTCCAAGTTTTGTGCCCATCATTCTGTCGCCTGTCTGAATTCTGTTGTAAAGGACGGATTATAAAGCTCGGAACGGTTATAATGGCTGTGGGTCACTGCGTCTCCGATAATCATAAGAGCCGTCTTTGTGATGTTGTGCTCTCTGGCGGTCTGTGCCAGTGTACCAACTGTACAGAGAAATGCCTTCTCATCCTCCCAGGTCGCCTTGTAGACAATGGCAGCCGGTGTATCTTTTGTATAACCGCCCGCGATCAGACGCTCCGAAAGCTGATCCAGCATCCCCGTACTCAGAAATACCACCATGGTTGCCTGATGTGCTGCAAAGGATGCAATCTCCTCTTTCTCCGGTACCGGCGTTCTTCCTGCCATGCGCGTGATGATCACACTCTGTGATACGCCCGGAAGCGTATATTCCATATTTAACGCAGAGGCAGCCCCGCAAAATGCACTGACGCCGGGACAATAATCGTAAGAAATACCTTTTTCATCCAGCACGTCCATCTGTTCCCGTATGGCCCCGTAAATACAGGGGTCTCCGGTATGAAGACGCACCGTCGTCTTTTCCATCTTCTCCGCCTCAAACATCACCTGAAGAACCTCTTCCAGTGTCATCTTTGCACTGTTATAGACCGTACAGTCTTCTTTCGCATAATCCAGCAATGCCGGATTAACCAGGGAGCCGGCATAAATGATGACATCGGCCTCCTCCAGCAGCTTTTTCCCGCGCACCGTAATCAGATCCGGTGCTCCCGACCCTGCTCCAACAAAATGTATCATGCTTCCTTCTCCTTTATAATAATCAGTGAATAATACCCTGCATTTTCCGGAATTTCATCCACACAGCGGTAAATCTTTTCATTCTCCATGCCGCAATTCTCTATCATCATCGCGTCCTGACCCTGAGCTTTTAAAATCTCCTTCACCTGACCGATCTTTTTTCCGGCTTTCATCAATACCTTTGTACCGGTCATCTGAAGTGCCTCCTCTATCTGATAGGAAGCCGGTATCACATGCAGCTCCTGCGCTTTTTCCACCAGCCCCATATCAAGCCGCGCCGACACCGCACAGAAGGATGTGATACCACTTACGATTTCCGTTGGATAGCCGTGGGCGGCCACGCGTTTATGCACATAGAGATAAGTGGAATAAACGGTGGGATCTCCAAGCGTCAAAAACACAACATTTTTCCCGTCTTTTAAAAATTCTTCCACTCTCTCTGCCGCCCGGTCATGGTTCTGTTCCAGCACCGTCTTATCCTTTGTCATGGGCATCGGAAGTGCCACCAGCTCCTTTGCGGCAAGCTCCGGAACCGCCTGCACTGCAATTTTATAAGCTACCGCGTCACAGGCTGTCTCCCCCGGAACGGCGATAACTTCATTCTCCCGGATCAGCTCCACTGCGCGAAGCGTCAAAAGCTTCGGATCGCCCGGTCCGATCCCCACTCCATATAATGTCCCTGTATTCATATCCTGTCTCCTGTTTTTCTTTTCCTGTATTATCGGCCTTTCATCCTTTTCTGATCCGTTTTCCTGCCAAACGGTATTTCATCCGCTTTTATACTGTTTTCCTCTGCACAAAATGCGCAAGCAATTCTCCGGCTCCCTGTGTCTCTCCCAGATAACCAAAGCGATTGGAAAACAGCACTGCCTCTGTTTTCATGGCACCTGCCACCCTGTGCTGCATGGAAGCATGTACTTTTTCTGTCATCTGGGACATGACCTTTTCCTGCAGACCCTTTTCCCGGATGATCTCCATGGCTTCCTCTGTTGTGATTGTGTCAAGGATCGCCCTGGCAGTCTCAAGGTCGGCACCCGCCCGTATCGCATGGGCACACATCAGTTCCGCTCTGGCATCTGCCTGGCGGGAATGGGTATTCATGATACCACCGGACACTTTTACAAATTTTCCGATATGAGCCACAAAAACCACACCGCGAAATCCAAGCTCCACAGCAAGATCCAATGTCTCTCCCACATAATTGCTGCATTTCATGGACTGCTTCTCATCGATTCTCAAACCATCCTTCAGAAAATCTGCCCCATAATTTCCCGGCGTGATCAGAAGGATTTCCGCTCCATTTTTACGCTTCATCTCCATCTCAAGACGAATGCTGGCAATCAGTGCCTCCTCACTCATGGGAACCACGATGCCGCTGGTTCCAAGAACCGAGAGACCTCCCTCAATGCCAAGCCTGGGATTAAACGTCCTCTTTGCGACCTCTTCTCCACCTGGAATGGAGAGAATCACCTGAATTCCTCCTGTATACGAAAATCTGCCGCACACGGAAAGGACGGCCTCCTCGATCATCTGTCTTGGCACACGATTGATTGCCGCGGCCCCCACAGGCTGCTCCAGCCCCGGTTTTGTGATCCTGCCGATACCGGTACCTCCGTCCAGAAAAACCCTTTTTTCCCCTTCCGTTTCACACAGGGATACCTCTGCATACACGAGAAGTCCGTCTGTGACATCCGGGTCATCTCCTCCATCCTTTCTCACGGCACAGGAGACGCCATTTTCCGTCCTTTGGATATCCTCCACATCCAGATACAGCCATATCCCCTTAGGTGTCAGCAGCTCCACCTCAGAAACCGCTTTCTCTCCAAGCAGCATGCTGACCGCAGCCTTTGCCGCCGCGGCTGCACAGGAGCCTGTGGTATAGCCAAGCCGCAGTTTTTTATTCTCCTTTATAACAAAACAGTCCTCCAGACCATTTTTTCGGGCCATGAAATCTGTACCTCCATACCTCTTCTGTCGGACTGTTTTGACAGTCCGGACATATAAAATCAATTATAAACGCTTGTGAATACCCTGTCAACTTTCCCGCAGATTTCTGACTTCAAAAAAATGCCTTTCGGATGCCTGTTCCTTATATTCTTCCACTTCCGGATCTCTTATCTGCCTTACTCTGGACCACTCTTTTGTCGCATCGTCCCGCACCGTTTCCGACTGATTCTGATACAGGAAACGAACCAGCTGATACACATCCACCCAGATCTGATTGTTTCCCTCTCTCTGAGATTCATCAAAAATTAGCTGCAGACCGAAGTGCAGATGTGAAGTGTCTATATTGTTTACATTTTCTGTGGCACTGTATCCGGTTCGCCCCATATAGCCGATGACATCGCCTGCCTGAACAATACTTCCCTCCTTCAGCCATGTGGCATAGGGAAAATCTTTTCTGAGATGGGCATAATAATAATAACGTTTTCCGTCAAAACTGTTGATACCAATTCTCCAGCCACCATACTGATTCCACCCAAGATGGAAAACATATCCCGATTCCACTGCAATCACAGGTGTCCCTACCTGCCCCATCATATCGTGTCCCAGATGATTTCGCCTATATCCATAGCTTCTGGAAACGCCAAAATCGTCATAATCCGTATACGGAAACCCCTTCGCAATCGGATGAAATGCTTTCAGTCCATATTTCCGTTCCCATCCTTCCTCCATTTCTTCCTCATACTCTCCCACCAGACCGTCAAGCACCGCTCCATACGCTTCCCGATAATAAGCATAGTATGTAAGACCGGAAGCAAGCTGTTCCATCGTTTTTCCTTCCCGCAGACAGGACACCGCCTCTTCCATATCTTTCTCCTTATAACACGAAAAATCTCCTCCGTATTTCGCCCCCAGGAAAGCCAGCAGTTCCACCCAGCTGACCGGGCAGTCTGTCCCATACGACTCCACATCATACTGATATGCTTTTTTCATGGCCTCACAGGTTACACCAAAATCAACCCATTTGATATATTTTTTTGCTGTACCGGATGCCGGCAGTACCTGGCTGTGCCAGAATCCTCTCTCCATATACAGCATCAAGGCCAGCATACCGATCAGTCCACAAACAAAGATATGACCTCTGCGTTTCTGCAAGACTATCGCCTCAGCGCTTTTTCTGACAGTATATGCAGAGACGAGAACAGCAAGAACCACATTCCAATCGGTACTTTCTTCATGGTTTGTGAAATGATTACCAATAAATTATCTGCGAGCATATATCTGTCGGGAACATCTTGACCGTTTTAAAAGAGAGCTTTCATTTTTTTCCCAATCACGGTAACAGCCGGTCCGATTGAAAATGCCAGAACCACAGTACCAATGGTCAGATGTCCTCCCGCGAGAACTCCTACCAGAATAATCAAACAATCCCAGAAAATACGTACCGGGGCAAAGGGAAGGTGCAAACGTTCACTGATGATTGTGGCAATAGAATCATAAGGCACCTGTCCCATATCAGCATTCATATACAGCGCAACGGATATCAAAAATGGTATCAATGCAGCCAGAAAAATCAGAGTGCGAAAGAGCGGATCCTGAAAGATCAGAGAAGGAAGATACGTTTCTTCCAGCATCCTGCAGAAATCCGATATGTACCCGATCAGCATCATATTGGCAATGGTTCCAGGGCCTATCAGTTTCCGTCCCCAGATAAGCTCCGGTATGAAGAACAACAGATTTGTCAGCACCATAGTTGTCCCAAAGGAAATTCCAAAACGTCTGGATAAGGATGCGTTCATAAAGGCACAGGTATCTGTACCGTAGTTTACCTCCAGCAAAAAAGAGAGAAAAATTCCTATACCCACAATTCCTGTCATCATAATGACAAATCTTTTTTTGTCAAACCAATTTGTACGTTTCATAATGATCCTCCTGTCGTAAATAATTATAAGCCAAGGGACAAATGGAGATAAAATACATGCTTGCAAGGGACAGCAATCCATGATCCACAAAAAATCCCACCCCTGGACTCATGGCGTTAAAAGCAAGGTATGACTGGCCAATCAATTCCTTATTTCTGCATTTATTATACAGGGAGCTTCCTGCCATTTTCAACAAATAGAAAAAGAGATTTGTCACCATCTCATAGTGACAAATCTCCACAGTATTTCTCTGCATGCACAACAACACGCTTCACTTCCTGATCCTCAATATATCCGCATGCCTTCATTCCGGCACGTATCACATCATTCCATTGTTCTTCCGGAATACAGCAGACGGTACGATCACTCAGTTCCACGGTGTATACACTTTTTTCGTATCCCTGTTCGCATGCAATCTTATACATATTCTTCCGGCTGATTACTCCCATTTCCTCCAGTGTGTTCACCATGCGGTATACCGTAGCAAAGCCGATTCTTTCATCCTTTTCGGAAGCTTTATAATAGATTTCCTTACAGCAGGAACATTCTTCCTCCAGGATGACATCCAGAATGATCCGCCTCTGCGCCGTGATCCTGCAGCCACGTTCTTTCATCTTTTGAAGAATATATTCTTTCTGCTGCATAACGGTCCCTCCTAATGGCAATGACCGCCGCAATGTTTGCAGTCCCTACCGCACTGGACAGACCTTCCACTCTTTGCATCTTTTACCACGCTGCGGACTGCAAATGCCAGAATCCCCGCCACAACAACGGCTGTTACAAATGTTCCCATAGAAATCCTCCTTATCTTTTCAAACACCTGAATTTTCTATTCTTTTACTCTGGATGCTTTTGGGGAAAATTTCAATACAGTGCTTTCCCTGTAAGGACGGAAAAGCAGATAAACAAATCCAATCACAAGCAGGAAAGCCACAATCGTCCAGATTCCAAATCCGCCTCCCGTCACCAGAGTACCGATCTGATATACACACAGTGATACTACATAAGCCAGAAGGCACTGATAGCCAATAGCAAACCAGAACCATTTAATATTGTTCATCTCACGCTTGATGGCCCCCATAGCGGCAAAGCATGGTGCACAAAGCAGATTAAATACCAGGAAAGAATACGCTGCAATTGCAGTCATACTGCCTGCCAGAGCTCCCCAGACTTCCGCTCCGTCCTCGGCCACCTCTGCAAATCCAAACAGAATTCCAAATGTACCAACAACATTTTCTTTCGCGATGAGTCCGGTCACTGCTGCAACGGCCATCTTCCAGTCTCCCCAGCCAAGTGGGATAAAAAGCCATGCAATGCAGCGTCCAAGCGCTGCCAGTATACTGGAATCCAGCTGTTCTGCCTCCAGCATGCCAAAGGAACCATCATACCAGCCAAAATTCATCAAAAACCACAGTACAACCGTTGACAGAAGGATGATCGTACCTGCTTTTTTAATAAAGGACCATCCTCTCTCCCACATGCTGCGCAGTACATTTCCCACCGTTGGCATATGATAGGCCGGAAGCTCCATAACAAACGGTGCCGGATCACCTGCAAACATTTTTGTTTTTTTCAGAATAATGCCGGAACAAATGATTGCCGCGATTCCCACAAAATAAGCACTTGGTGCCACCCAGGACGCTCCGTCAAACAGTGCTCCTGCAATCAGAGCGATAATCGGCAGCTTTGCGCCACATGGAATAAAGGTGGTTGTCATAATCGTCATTTTACGGTCACGGTCATTTTCAATCGTTCTGGAAGCCATAACACCCGGAACACCGCATCCGGTACCAATCAG
This sequence comes from Lachnospiraceae bacterium, assembly GCA_022769625.1. GTDB lineage: Bacteria > Bacillota > Clostridia > Lachnospirales > Lachnospiraceae > Hominisplanchenecus. Next base: position 54,162 of record JALEJP010000036.1, read on the forward strand.
CATCGGAATAAAAGACTTTCCGGAAAGGCCGAATTTTCGGAAGATACGGTCCATAATAAATGCCACACGCGCCATGTAACCGCAGGACTCCAGAAAAGCAAGAAACAGAAACAGCACCAGCATCTGCGGTACAAATCCAAGAACAGCACCTACACCTGCCACGATACCATCCAGAATCAGCCCCTGCAGCCACTCTGCGCAGTGTACTGCCTCCAGCAGATTTCCAACAAGCACCGGAACACCAGGAACCCAGATATTACTTCCAAACAGATGCCAGCCCTCACCAAACACGCCATCATTTGCCCAGTCCGTTGCCCAGGTACCAACTGTTGTGACCGATACGTAATATACCAGCCACATTACTGCGGCAAAAACAGGCAGCGCCAGCCATCGGTTTGTTACCACCCGGTCAATTTTATCCGAAACCGTCAGCTTCTCTGTTCTGTTTTTTGTCACGCATTCACCAATAATAGAAGAAAGATACACATAGCGCTCATTTGTGATGATACTTTCCGTATCGTCATCAAAAACATCCTCCAGCTCTTTGATCTCTGAGGAAACATCCACGCTTTCTCTCATCTGATCCTCTATTTTATCATCCTTCTCCAGAAGCTTGACTGCAAAAAAACGTCTCTGTGCATCCGGAACGATGCCAACCAGCTTATCCTCCACGCGTAAGATCACATCCTCCGCTTCTTTTGAGAATTCGTGTACCGGAACCGAATATTTATTTTTCTGTGCAAGCGCAACGGCTTTTTCTGCCGCCTTCTGAATTCCGGTTCCTTTTAAAGCCGAAATTTCCACTACTTCACATCCAAGTTTTCTTCCAAGCTTCTCCGTATGTATTTCATCTCCCGATTTTTTTACCAGATCCATCATATTAACCGCCATGACAACCGGAATACCAAGCTCCATGATCTGAGTAGAGAGATACAGGTTTCGTTCAATATTTGTGCCATCCACAATGTTAATGATCGCATCCGGTCTTTCATTAATCAGATAATTTCTTGCCACCACTTCTTCCAGTGTATACGGTGACAGGGAATAAATACCCGGAAGGTCCATAATAACAACATCCTTGTGCCCCTTCAGTTTTCCCTCCTTTTTTTCAACCGTTACACCCGGCCAGTTTCCAACAAACTGGTTCGAACCCGTCAGTGCGTTGAAAAGTGTGGTTTTTCCGCAGTTCGGGTTTCCGGCTAATGCAATTTTTACTGACATTTCCATGCCTCCTCTTTCCTGAATCATTTTTTCCGTCATTATCTTTTGTGTTTTTATACAGCTTATTTTTGTTTGATTATACTTATCCTTATTTATTCCTTCTTATTTTTGTTAGATGCAACTAATCTAACCTCAAAAAAAATGGAGCCCGCTATGCTACTCTACTTCAATCATCTCTGCATCTGCTTTTCGAAGCGATAACTCATATCCTCTGACCGTTACTTCAATGGGATCACCAAGCGGTGCCACTTTCCGTACATAAACCGATACTCCTTTCGTAATGCCCATATCCATAATCCGCCTCTTAACCGGACCGCTGCCGCTTAATCTTTTTACGGTAACTGTCTGACCACAGGCAACTTCCTTTAATGTTTTCATGTCTGCTTACCCTTTCCTTTATTTTCAGATGTCATGTGCCGCTAGATCATGATCCGATTTGCCATGTCTTTTCCAATGGCAACTCTGGAATCTCTGACATTTACAATCAGATTCCCATTGATCTTTGATACAACCGTTACAGCACCGCCAGTTACAAAACCAAGATTTTCCAGAAATCTCCGTGTTTCTTCTTTACCGCCAACTTTTTTAATCACGTTTGTTTCACCTGTACTCGCCATGGTCAAAGGCATCCTTTCATCCTCCTTATCCTGAAAGAAACAAGATGTTCTTTTCTTTTTCATGGTTAGTATATTCTAATGTTCATTAGTTGTCAATAACGTTATTGATTCTTTTTTATCATTAAGGGCTGATTTTTCATTTTCAGAGGAGAATTGTCATTTCTCCCCCAGTGCAATGTCATTTATGATCACACCTGCCATGATAAGCCCTGCCACCGAAGGGGTAAATGGCGTACTTCCCGGTATCGCCCTGCGGTCAGCACAGGTTCTCTGGGCTCCCGGCGGACAGACACAGCCCGTCTGGCAGCTGTTTTTCGTGTTTTCCAGAGGTTTGCGGGCTTTTTCTTTCGAATATACCACTTTCAGATGATCAATCCCTCTCTTCTTCAACTCTCTGCGCATTACCTTCGCAAGAGGGCAGACCGATGTTTCATAAATATCCGCCACCTCAAACAATTCCGGATGAAGCTTATTTCCTGCTCCCATCGCAGAAATTACAGGCACACCTGCCTCCCTTGCTGCTACCACGATATCAATCTTGGCTGTAACGGTATCCACAGCATCCACCACATAAGTGCAGCCCGCAAAGTCGATTTCTCCTCTTTTTTCCGGCAGATAAAAACAATTGTGCACATGAACCACTGCCTGCGGATTGATGTCCAGAATCCGCTCCTTCATCACATCCACCTTATATTTACCGATGGTTTTCTGCGTGGCAATAATCTGCCTGTTCAGGTTTGTCAGACACACCTTATCATCATCAATCAGATCAAAAGTTCCGATACCGCTTCGTGCCAGTGCCTCCGCCGTATAGCCTCCAACCCCGCCAAGTCCGAAGATTGCCACTCTGGCCGCCTTCAGCCGCTCCATCGCTTCCTCCCCGTATAATAATTCTGTTCTTGAAAACTGATTCAGCATAATCAATCCCTTTCTGATATGTTTCTTATCCCGTCTTCTAATCCCTGTAATCTCCTCTGTCTGTCACGATCTCATACCCAATGCTGCGCATCCGGTTCTCCAGACATCTTCTGCATTCTGCCGCCTCATCACCGGTGCAGATCTTATTATCATATAACATATATTTTTTGCGGACAGATGCCGGCGAGAGGTTCGGCATCACCACATTTGCACCTGCCAGAACAGCCTTTTCCCTTCCTCTTGGATCCAGCGTACCAACCGCCGTAGTTGCCGGAATCAGTACCTTCGGATTCATCAGACGCAAAACAGCAACCAGATTCAGCGTAAGCGCAAGGCTTCCGTGAGGCTCTTTTGCATATTTTGTATCCCTGTGCGGAATAAAAGGTCCAATTCCCACCATATGTGGTCCGAATTTTTTGATAAACAGCAATTCATCCACCAGATACTCCAACTTCCAGCCAGGTGAACCTACCATAAATCCGCATCCGGTCTGATAGCCAATCTCCTTCAGCGTTTCCAGACACTGCAGACGATACTCCATACTCATGGTTTTCGGGTGCAGCATCTCATAGTGCTCCTTTGTTGATGTCTCCTCCCGCAGCAGATACCTGTCTGCTCCTGCATCGAACAGTGCCTGATAGGATTCTCTGCTCCGCTCTCCCAGGGAAAGGGTCACGGCACAGTCCGGAAACTCCCGTTTGATGGCACGCACAATCGCCGTCATCCGCTCATCGGTAAACCAGGGATCCTCCCCACCCTGCAGAACAAAAGTCCGGTATCCGAGGCCGTACCCCATCCTGCAGCATGCAAGAATATCCTCTGATTCCAGCCGATAACGCTGTGCATTCCGGTTCCCCTTTCGTATACCACAATAAAAACAGTTATTTTTACAGTAATTTGTGAACTCAATCAGACCGCGCAGATAAATCCGATTTCCAAATCTTTCTCTGCTTTTCTCTGCTGCTGCCCTGTGCAGTGCCTGCTCTGTTTCACCATCCAGATTTTCAAGCAGAAACAAAATTTCCTCTCTGTCTGCCGTCTCTTCCTTCTGAAGCTTTTCGATAATTTTAAGGCAGTCCATGACACCCTCCGTACTTTTCTTTTGCCAGACCGGCTCTGTCTTTTCCTGTGACTATTCTAACCTGAAACATTCCAAAAGTAAAGCAGGCAATCATTCCCATCTTGCTGTCTCTTGCATCCTCTTCTCTACAGTTTCCCATATTCCAGTATGATATCTCTAAGATCCATCCCCTCCCGTCTGAGCCTCAGCATTCTCTGTGCCGGATTTTCCCGCTCTTCAATCCGGTCATAGAGAGGTTTCAACATCCCTTCTTCTCCAAAACCACGCTTTTTCAGTCCTTCTGAAGCGATATCCACAACACTGCGCACAAGATCATACAGGGCATCCGCATCCACGAACCCCGGAAGCTCGCTTTTGACAAACATTTTTCGAAGCTCTGTCGCCGTATAACCCTGATGATAGAGAACGTGATCCTCATGAAGCAGGTTTGTAAGCGAATGCAGATTTTCCTTCAGGCCCACATGAAACGCTGCCACCGTCATACAGTCCTTTATCGGCTGACAGCATACACTGCGAAATTCCACTGTCCCGCGAAAAGTCAGATCTTCAAATTTAAACGTACGTAAAAAACGGATATCATCCATTCTTGGCTGTACCTGCGTTTTTTGATACACTCCGCTGTCATACCATTCTCCCGTTACCACAGGGGTTCGAAGATACTCCTTGATCGGAATCGGAGCAAAATGAATATATTTCCCGTCGCGCTCCACACAGTAAATGCTGGCAGATGCAATATAAGCCTCCAGATCCTCCATACTTTCCAGCCTGCAGTCAAACATTCCGATATTATGAGGATTGATTCCGTGGGTACTGTTCTCCCAGAACATGTCACGGCAGCACAGCAGCTCCTCGTTTTCACCAAGCAGGACAGAATTTGAAAATAACAGCGCCTTGACAGGCTCCACTTTTCCAAACGTCTCCAGGGTTTCCAGAAGCTCATCATAGAATACATCCAGCTGAACCTGGGAAGCGCTGGAAAACGTGCCATATTCCGGATATTGATGAAAATACATGGGAAGCTTATAATTTTTATAAGAGCGAAGATGATGCAGCAGCATCCGATACCGTTCACTTGGAATCGGCACATTATGATTGTATCTGCGGTATGGATTTACCCCGAATCCTGTCAGCGTATGCCCATACTCGCCGAATTTTTCCCAAAGGAAGGTATAATATCCGGTAAATCTTTCATAAATCGTATTCAGATCCTTTTCCTTTCCAAGAGACAGCTCCAGATTATTATAAGAGCAGTCATAAGACAGAATGTCTCCTGTCACGCTTTCGACCGCGGAATAAATATTTCCCTCGTCATCCAGTCCCGCTGGATGAAAGCCAAACCTTTCCATAAACTTTGCTGTAACCCCATGTACCACAGCAAAATCTACGGCTTCCTTTTTCAGATTTACGATCGGTATCTCAATTTCAATGCCAATATAGTTTTCTCTCTGTCTTTTCGTAGGCTCAATATATCTCTGATATAACTGTTCCTTTACCATCTGCTCATTCACTTTAACAGCTCCTTATAAGTTTGAAAAAATCTGATACAAATATTTTAAATTTTCTTCGCTGTCCACATACGTATGCCCATAACGGGTTCCTTGAAACATCAGTTTCCCATTTCGATATCCAAGCAACGTATTCATAACAACCGGTTTCCATTCTTCTTTCGTCAATGGTGTGGTGGAGAATAATGTACTTTCCTGTTTTTCCAGACAATAAAGTGATTCTGCATAATTCGTATGCACATACATGTATTCTCCGTCAAAAAGCAGAAGATTCAGTTTGTTTCCCTTCGCCATCTGTACAATCAGAGAATCCAGCAGAAGAAACCGTTCACTCCCGGAAAGTCTTCCTCCCTTTTTCTTTTCCTCTCTGTTTATCTCACTGATCAGATAGAGAAGAATCCTCTCACTGTCTGTATCTCCTGACTGCATGACCGAAAACCGTGCCAGTGGCTCAAAATCAAAAATCGTACCATTATGAATCTGTGTCCACCTCCTGCCGCTTTCATCCTTAACAGAATAAGGATGACAGTTTCGGAATTCAACATTCCCAATCGTTGCATAACGGATATGTGCGAACACATTTTTTTCGCAGACAGGCATGGAAAGGCGCTCCTTCAGATAATTACTCTTTGAAGCCTGAACAGGCTCTTTTTCAATCAGAGCCTCTTTCCCTTCCATACATGCCAGTCCCCATCCATGAGGATGGCGTACACTATGTTCAAAAAACTCCTTCAAATATTCGTTGATGGCCAGAGGCTCTTTTGAACAAATCCCAAATAATTCACACATTCTCTGATCCCTTCCTGGTTTTTTTTGCAATTTCTTCAGCATACTGTTTTACAAGTGCAATTCCCTGCTTCACATTTTCCGTCCTGAACGATAACCGTTACCGTTCCAAAACGGACCGATTCAATATATTCTTTGATCCTTTTCAAATCCTCTTCCCCTACCTTTGTCTTTTCCACAGTGTCCACCTCATTTTTTCTTGACTTCACACAGTCTGTTTTCCGTCGCTGCTAAATATAATACATATACGATACCTTCCGGCTCTGCCGGATATACTGCTCTTCCATATCCTCCAGCGTTACATGCTCCAGGATGTTTCTCATCTGCTCATTCAAAGGATCAATGATCAGATCCTGGATCACCTGAGAAATTTCTCCGTCTTTGCCGGAATCTGCCGACTCTTCATCCGGAATACAGTAATTCCCGTCAACCGCAAAAAGAATATCACTGGCTGTGATCTCAGAAGCAGGTCGTGCCAGATAGTATCCCCCCTGAGGTCCTTTTACACTTTTCACAAGATTGGCTCTGCGCAGACTGGCAAATACCTGTTCCAGAAATTGTGGTGATATACGGTTGCGCTCTGCCAGAACATTCAGCGGAACATGCGCTGTTTTGGAATTCATCGCAAGATCAATCAGCGCCCGGAATGCATACCTGCTTTTCATTGAAAATCTCATCTTAGCTCCTTTAATTGTTAGATAAACCAGAAGTTTGTATTGCAGATCACTC
>JALEJP010000040.1 GCA_022769625.1 Lachnospiraceae bacterium
CGATATAATTTTAAAGCATATTAAAAGGGCGCCCTGCATAGAATAATTCGGAAAAATCCTTTGAGAGAAGTCTTTTATGCAGCACAAACCTTAAGAAATTCTTAATAATACATGGCATTGTATCATATTGCGTTTTACAGGCAGTAAACCAGACAGAAGAATGTTATACTAAAGAATACTCTCAATAGGCTGATGCAGAGAGAATAAGGAGTCATTTTTATTCTGGCACGGAACAGGAGGGATACAGCGGTGAAAAAAGTTTACAACAAAATGGAGGCACAGATCCACAGCTGCGATGTAAAAGAGTTGGGCATGTGTGGCGAAGACGTATCCGATAAAGAGCTGAAGAATAAGCTGGAATCATGCGGATACCCGGTGAAAAAACGTTTGATCACAAATAAAAATTATATCATGCGGGAAATTGCCGGAGCACCTCTTCTGATTTCCGTGGGTCAGGAAATCGCAGACTTCTGCGGAATCATTAATCTCAATGAGTCTGCCAGAATCTTGTGGGAAGCCTTGGAGAAAGGCGCGACCCGGGAAGAGCTCATTGAGAAACTGAGAGGTGCATATGACATTTCCACAGAAAGAGCCTGCCAGGATGTGGACAGTACCCTGAAGATTCTGCTGGAACGCGGGATGATTGCCTATGTGTAAGATGGAAAAACGATTCCCCGTCAACGGAACCTTCGAACTGACCGGACGGTGCAACCTGTCCTGCAAGATGTGCCTGGTGCGTGTGGACAGAAAACGGATCCGGGAACTGGGACTTCGGGAGCGCACTGCCGACGAGTGGATCCACATGGCCGGGCAGGCACGGGATGCCGGGACACTGAGCCTTCTGCTTACCGGCGGTGAAGTCATGCTGCGGCCGGATTTCTGCGAGATTTACGAGGCTATCGCAAAGATGGGATTTGTGCTGACGGTTTACACGAACGCTACGATGGTGACGGATGAGATCATGCAGGTGCTGGAGAAATTACCGCCCCATAAAATCGGCGTGACCATGTACGGTGCATCCAATGAGACCTATCAGAAACTTTGCGGCTGTGCAGACGGATATGACCGATTTCTGGATGGGGTACAGCGATTGTCAAAGCTGCCGTCACTGTTTGATATCCGGACAACGATAGTCAGGGATAATCTGGCGGATCTGCCTGCGATGAGAGAATATGTGAAACAGAGGTTTGGGGAAGAGAAAGTGCTGCATATCAGCCGAGCCGTCATGGAAAAAATCAGAGGGAGTATCGGATGCCCCGGAGAATCACGGCTGACGCCCCGGGAAAATATAGCATTAGTATATGAAGAAGTTGAGAAATTACGGCAGATGATTCTGGATGGAACCATACAGGAGACAGCGGAAAACAAGAAAAAGCTTCAGGTAAAAAGAGAACAGCCATTGAAAGAGGGAAGTTATCTGTTTACACAGTGTGGCGCCGGTATCAATCAATATACGATCAGTTGGGATGGCACTATGTATGCCTGTGAATTGCTTAATCAGGGGCATACGGATCCCTTTCAGACAGGCTTTGAACAAGCATGGGAAGATTTGCCGGAACAATATCCGGGAGCAAAAGAAATGAAAGCTTGTGCAGAATGTAAATATGCCGTATTGTGTGAAGCATGTCCTGCATCGCGGCTTGCAGAAACGGGAGACTGGTTTGGTATACCGGAATATTTCTGCCAGGAAGCGGAGCAGTTATACCATATTTTAGAAGATATTAAAGTTGTGTGAGGAGGATTCTATATGACTAGGAAATATGAAAGTCCAAGTTTTAAATTTCAGGAAATGCGTTTATTAGAAAGAGTGGCAGATGAATGCTGGGGAACAGGTACTTTCTGGTTTGATATGGATGGCAATGGAAAGGTAGATGCGGCTACGGAGAGTCTTCCCATCAGCGTGTTGGGTCTTGGACCTAACGGATGCAATGGAAATAATGCTGCCAAAGCTATCAATGAATACGCAGAAACTCATTATAAGGTTAAACTTGGAATGACTGCGAGTGACTGTAATACAAAAAATCCAAGATTTATGCCTTCATACAGCTGATTATGGAAGACAATCGATTCAGTGAGAAAAGGAAGAATCTTGTGATCGGTGGTTTTACGCTGTCCTGCGTTGGCAGTCTTTCCGGCCAATGTGCTGAAATTCCGTTTTGCGGCATGGCGTTTTATCAGCCGGAAGAAAGAATATCCGATTTCCGGTTTCATATTGACTCACTAAGTCCTGATGATAAAAGGACATTACTATACGGATCCGACGATTTTATGTTTCCCACATTTCTCTACCAGGGAGAAACCGGTGCATACGACTGGATCACCAAAAAGCAGGATGGCACTCCGGCCTTATCGTTTCGCATTTCTCCGGACTGGACAGAGTTTACACTCTATGACGATCAGACAGATACAAAAGGGGAACGTGCATTTCATGAGTTTGGCTCATTGTTTTCGTATGCCGTTTTGAACCATCATGCCTGCGTTTTGCATGGTGTGGTGATGGAATATGAGGGAAAAGGCATCCTGATCACTGCCGCCTCCGGCGTGGGAAAGACGACACATACCCGTATGTGGCGAGACAAAGAACGGGCACTGATTTTAAACGGGGATCGCTGCCTGTGCCGGAACATCGAAGGAACCTGGTACGCGTACGGTATGCCCTGGTCTGGTTCCTCCGGGGAATACATTAACCGCCGAGTGCCCATTCGCGCGATTGTGTCCTTGCGTCAGGCTCCCGTAAATTCCGTACGCAGTCTTTCCCCATATGAGGGAACCATCTGGCTTTTGCAGAGGATCTTTGCACCGGTCTGGAAGGGAAATCTGCAAAATCAGGCCTTCGACATGACGGAAGAACTGGCCGCAGAGATACCCATGCTGGAACTGTCTTGCACACCGGATTATGAAGCGGTGCAGGTGCTGAAGACTGCATTGACAGAACGCAAAATATTAGATTCTGAACGAACAGAAAACAGGATATAGATATTTTTAGCCGCAACAAAGTGTGGATTAGAATAAAATGAGCCAAGGGTCACAAAGTCATGCTTTTTCATGCAAGCATGAACAGCATGACCTTTTGACCCT
>JALEJP010000001.1 GCA_022769625.1 Lachnospiraceae bacterium
TCCTCATTCTCCTTGATCACGGTCGGTGCCGCATAGCCGCTGAAATCCAGTGCGATGGCATCTGCATCTGCGATCTCCTTCGCCTCACCTGCGTAGGTGATCGGGGTAGCGCCCTCTGTAGTCAGCGGATCCAGTTCCGGATATTTCGCATCCGGTGCCAGGTTCGGGTTGTCCTTTACCTGTACCATCAGGTTGCTGTACTGCTCGGTGATCACATCCTCTGCCAGGGACAGCTTGCCTGCCACATGGGTATTTCTGGAGGAATTGCCCACACGGATCAGATAATCGCCATCCTCCATCACATAAGCAGCCTTGCTTTCATCGTAGGAGCCCATCTCAATGGTGTCAAAGCTTACAGTCAGTGTCTGGGACTCGCCCGGTGCCAGAAGGTCTGTTTTTGCGTAGCCCGCAAGCTCCTGGTACGGTTTGTCAAGCTCTCCATCCGGTGCAGAGAAGTAAACCTCTACGACTTCCTTACCGGCTGTATCGCCTACGTTTTTAACAGTAGCTTTTACTGTTACTTTGTCCTTGTCTGCTGCTACGGATTTGGTCTTTATCGTGAAATCGGTGTAAGATCCGCCGTAGCCAAACGGATAAGCAACCTCCAGGCCAAAGGTGTCATAATAACGATAACCTACGAAGATATCATCATTGTATACTTCCTGGTTATTGTTTCCATCATTGTTTGCAAAGCCTGCGCTGGACGGGTTGTCATTGAAATTCACCGGCCAGGTATCGGTCAGCTTACCGGACGGGTTCACGGTACCGTTCAGTACCTCTACCACTGCGTCACCGCCGGTCATACCAGCCTGAGACATCAGCAGCATGGAATCCAGGCCATTGATCTCTTTAAAGAATTTCGTATCAATGATACCGCCCACGTTCAGTACGACGATCACGTTCTCAAATGTCTCGCCGAGCAGGGTCAGGTTTGCTTCCTCATCTGCGCTCAGAAGGTAGTCACCTGCTTTTGCAGAACGGTCGGAACCCTCACCGGAGTTACGAGCAATTACGTAGATCGCAGTATCTGTCTCTTTTGCCGCTGCCTTTACCTGGTCAACCGCGCCATCCAGCTCTGCATAAACATGTTCATTGACCCATTTTGCGCCCCACATACCTGAGCTTCCGCCGCCGCCCTCTGATTTCCAGAGTGCTGCCATCTCGTCAATAAAGCCCTCATTTACAATGTTATAGCCTGCATTTTCAAAGCCCTGTCTTACGGTCACGTTATCACGCTGGTTTACTGCGCCGGAACCGGTACCGCCTTTGATGGTGTTGTATACGCCCTGTCCATAAAGTGCGATCTTTGTTCCTTCTTCGGCAGAAATCGGCAGTACACCGCTCTCATTCTCCAGCAGTACCATACCCTGCGCTGCAATATTTTTCGCATCTGTCTTATGCTGTATCTCACGGTCACTGATATCCGGATTCGTCGTCGCAGCCATTACGCTCAGATTGGAACCCGCTATCATTGACAGAGACAATGCAATCGCCAATGCACGTTTCGATGTTTTCTTCATGCTCATTCCTCCTTGCCTTATATCTAAAACTTTCATTTTCTCCCCGGACTGCTGCAGGTAATACGGTCCTCCTTTCTTTTCTTGCCTGCCTTTTAAGACAGTGTCCGCCTGTCTGATCCTTTGTTTTTCGCATGATGTCACTATTTTATCACATTTCCCCAACAAACAACATGTAATTTTATACGTTTTGCTTGTAAATTTTTATAATTTTCCATGTTTTACTGTACAAAATCACGAATTTCACTGTACAAAGCTGATAGATTGCACAGCAAATCGCCATTCTATGCACTTTTCTTATTCAGTAAAAGCCCCTGTTCCACTTCTTTCTTAAACACAAAAAACATCCGCCGGGAAGCTGCCAGATAAGGGCTTTTCCCGACGGATGTTTTCTTTTTTTATTCAATATCTTCTTTATCTTTTTTCTTTTTCTTCCAGACAAATCCACCGATCAGTACGATCAGTGCCACGATCAGTGCCGCCACCGGAAGTATAATATTTGTGCTGTCTCCCGTTTTTACCGGATTGACACCGGCTGACGAATCACCGCTCTGACTGCTGTCAGAAGTAACATTGCCTGTCGTTGAACTATTTCCCGCATCACCGGCGGTTGTATCCGGGGACTCGATTCCCGCACTGGTATCGGCATCTGTACTGTCACTGCCTGTACTCTGGGTATTTCCGTCCGGTGTTGTATCCGAACCGGAAGAATCCGTTCCCGGATCCAGTACAGCTCCGCCAACTGCAATTTTTAACGGAATATCCGTCACAGTCACGGAATCGCCGCCGCCCATCATTTCCTCCGTCTTTACGGAAACGGTCACTTCATCATCCGTCTTCACCTGACTCAGCACTTCAAAGCTCAGCTCCAGCAGAGAACCTTTTGCATCCAGATCGGAAGAAGCCGCAAAGGCCAGTACGATCTCTCCCTCTTCTTTATTCCCGCTGACCGGATCGTTGATATTTGTCATCGCTCCGCTCAGTGCAGAACCTGCACCGGAAGATTTCAGTTTTAACTGACTGCTGTCATATGTAACACGAATTTTACCGTTTGTAATCTTCGTATCTCCGTCAATCTCACAGGTTACATTCCAGGTATCTGTTCCCTCCTGGAAAGACTCCCCTTTTATCGCCACTTCAGCACTGCCTGCCGCCAGGACACCATTTCCCATACAGAAAAATCCTGCCGCCATCACAAACACTGCGCATAGTAATTTTTTCATCGGTCACCCCTTCTTTCTGCCTGATCCTATGCTATTTTACGCGCACCTTTTTACTCGGACTGTAGGCACCATAACGGTATCCTCCGTCTATCTTTTTATAGGAACGGATTCTTACATAATATTTCCGTTTTCCCTTAACTTTCAGGATTGTTTTTGTTATTGATTTCTCTTTGATTTTGAATGTCTTAACCTTCTTGGTAAAAGACTTATTCGTTGCAGCCTGGATCTGATATCCATCTGCTGCTTTGATCTTCGTCCAGGAAAGCGAAATTCTCTTTTTGGATGGAGAACTGATTTTTTTCACCGACGGTGCTTTCGGTGCAATATAAAAAGAAACAATTCTTGAGCCCACATACTCACCAATTCCCGTAACACTTACTGAGGCTCTTCCAATCTTTTTGTTGTACGAATAGGAAACCGTATAATCTTTCCCCGCCTGAAGAACCGCATTATTACAGGTTACCGTAAGGGCCGGACGGATCTTCTTTCCCGTATAGGTCTGATCCGGTATCGGGGCGATGGTCACATCTGTGATATTCGTTTTCTGTATTTCCTTTTCCTGTTCATAGCGTGTGCTGGTTACCTGAACCGGCAGTTTTTCTGTCCCATTGCTCAATTCTTCCACAGAAACGGAAAAATCCTCACCGGAAAGTGCCACATCATCCTTCATGGAAAACGTCAGATTCAGCACACTTCCCTCTGCCTTTTTCGCATCAGAGGACGCGAAGGCAAATACGATTTCTCCTTCCGGTTTTGTTCCCTGAATCGGGTCATTGATCTGAGTCATAAATCCCGCAATTGCACTCCCCAGTTCAGATCTTTCAAGTTTCAGTTTTTCCGCCGCGTAACGGATCCGAATTTTGCCGTTTGTAAGTCCTTCGATTCCCTGTACCTCACAGGATACAGTTACGATCCCGGTACGTGCTTTTTTCGCATTCAGATAAATCTCACCGCTTCCTGCGGCACTGGCAACACAAAAGTTTATGCCGAATACAAAAAGCAGGGTTAAAATCACCGACAGAACTTTACTTTTTTTCATCAGATCAACCTCCTGTCTGCTGTCGTAATAGATACGACAGCAAGAGGGAATCCAAGATTCCCTCTCCTGTCGTTATTTGTTAAAATGCTGCAATTTTTTCTGCTGCGTACTGCAGGATCAGAACTGCATCGCCCGTATCAATCGAACCATCGCGGTTTACATCTGCGCTTGCAGACTGATCTGCGGAAAGCTCTGCTGCCTCTGCTGCGTACAGAAGAAGTTCTGCACTGTCGCCTGTGGTAACACTGCCATCGCCGTCCACATCACCGATCAGACGTGCATCTGCAACCTTCAGGGTCAGTGCCTTTACTGCCTCATCAATCTCATCCTGCAATGCATCATCGTTTTCATAAACGACCTTTGCCTCTGCCAGGACATCAGACAGACCTTCCAGAGTATCGGCCACATATGCATTTTCATCCGCCACAACGGCATCCGCCTTCACGATCATAGCTGCCAGAGCTGCTTTGTTGCCTCTCATTTCAAGCTGGATGATCGCATCGATCAGGCCTGCATAAGCATCAGCGATATCGCTGTCTGTTCTGTCATGGTCAGCCACAACGACCTCTGCCTTTTCGATGGCATCTTTCAGGTTTTCAAAGCTTGTACTTGTATACTTCTCGTCAACCAGTCCTTTGGATGCTTCCAGCAGAGTCTCCAGTGACTTAAGATCAGCCTTTCTCGCCATCTTAAACAGCTCATCCAGAACTGCGTAAGCTGCATTGTCCACTGTTTCCTGTGTTGCTTCCTCATCTGCCAGAACGATCTTTCCTGCTTCTACTGCAGCGATCAGTCCCTCGATATCCTCATAGTCATTACCAACTGCAAGGATCGCCTCTGCCGCCTCAATGGCAACTTCCAGATGAAGCTTCTGTACACCGTACTCCAGTTTTCCAAATGCTTTGATCAGATCGCTGAGCGCCTTGTCAACCTCTGCCTGTGTTGCATTTTCATCTGCTGCCACATCCTTTGCTGCTGCAAGAGCTTCTTCCACGTCTGCCCAGCTTTCTTTTGTATACTCGGACGGATCCAGGCTTTCTACCATCTCAATGATCTTTTCCAGACCCTTGTCTGCGATCGTAGCTCCATCTTTGACCGTCGATTTATCAACCGCCACATAATCCTTCAGGATATCCGCATATTTCTCTGTATGAGAAACAAGTTTAACTTCCGGATTCAGCTTCTGGAACTGGGATGTCTCCATGATGTACTCAAGAATCGTGATCACGCTCTTCTGAACATCGCCCAGATACAGCTTCGTTGCATTGCTCATATTGCCAAAGTAGTAAACAGTTCTGTCCTCACTGGTATCCTGCAGCTTTTCACCTTTTAAGAGTCTGCCGCTTTTCGTCATAACCATCGCAACACCGCTCGCAACTTTTTCTGCAACCTTTTCGTTCAGTTCCACACCTGCTGCAACCTGTGCTGTAAACGCCTTAGTAGCATTGTCAGCTTCCTCTTCGTCCTTTGCCAGCACAAAATCGTTCCAGTTTTCCACGCTGGACCACCAGCTTCTGGTGGAGGTTACATAACCATCCTCACCAAACTCCGGATTGACAACGCGCAGGGTATCTGCTACCACTTTTCCGCTGTTGCCAGGCATGATCATGTCATTTCCTGCATGCATGGACTCCTGCTTCGGTGCAGCTGCGCCCCAGTCAGTCATAACAACGCCCTGGAAATTCCATTCTCCTCTTAAGATGTCGGTCAGCAGATCATAGTCGCCGGCTGCCCATCTTCCGTTGTTCTTGTTGTAGGAGCTCATAACTGCCATCGGCTGTGCTGACTTAACAGCGATCTCAAAGCCTTTCAGATAAATCTCACGGAGTGTTCTCTCACTCATCGTATTATTTTCTGAATTACGGTTTGTCTCCTGACTGTTTCCTGCAAAGTGTTTCAGTGTTACGCCGATGCCCGGTGTAGTCTGCACGCCTTTGGTAGCTGCTGCTGCCATGGTACCTGCGATAAACGGATCCTCGGAATAATACTCAAAGTTACGTCCGCAAAGCGGATTTCTGTGGATGTTCATACCAGGTGCCAGCCAAAGGGTAACACCATACTCATCCATCTCAACACCGATTGCCTTGCCAAACTGGCAAACCAGATCCACATCCCAGGACTGAGCCAGAAGTGTGCCGATCGGCCATGCGGTACAGAACTGATAATAAGTTTCATCATTCTGTGTATACTGCTGTGTAATACGGATACCTGCAGGTCCGTCTGCCAGAACCGTATTCGGGATTCCAAGAGAATCATAGTAAAGACTGGTGGTCTCACCTGCTGCTCCTCTTACGGAGTTCGCCTGTGCACCTACCACCGGACCGGAAACACTGGATGAGCTTGCGCCGTTTGTAATGTTTCCAAGTGTATCATAGTCCATGCCTGCAACAAAGGATTCGATGGAAACCTTTCCATTGTAAACATCGATCAGCTTTGTTCCTTCCGGCGCTGCCGGAACCTCAACGATCTCCTGCTCCCAGGTCTTTCCGTTCACGGTAGCACCGCGCTGCGGAAGTGTGGACACGTCCGTTCCCTCCGTCACATAGGTGGTAACCGTCTCATCATCGTATTCCGATGCATTGTTCTGGGTCGTCACATCGCCCATGGCAAACTTCGGTGCATTTGCAATTTCCTCTGCTTCTCCTTCGTATGTGATCGGAGTTGCATCTGCATTGCTCAGCTCTTCGATTTCTTTGTCTGCCTTCATCTGATTGGACAGCTGCTCTGTGATCTGACTCTTTTCATTGGTGATCACAGCTGCAACCTCTGTATTTCTGGAACTGTTTCCGACTCTGACAATATAGTCACCTTCAAACAGCTCGTACGCTGCATCTGCTTCCACATAGGAAGCCATATCTGCAACATTGTAGCTGACGGTCAGCTTCTGTGACTGTCCCGGAGCCAGTTCATCTGTCTTGGCATAAGCTGCCAGTTCCTGATAAGGAACTTCTTCCGTATCATTTTCCGGTGCGGAATAGTAAACCTCTACTACTTCTTTTCCGGAATAGGTGTTTCCGGTATTGGTAACCGTAACATCTACCGATACTTTTTCATCTGCCACACGAACCTCATCCACCTGCATGGAGAAATCGGTATAGGACAGACCATAACCAAATTCGTAGCTTACATCTACGCCAAAGGTATCAAAATAACGATAACCGTTGTAAATACCTTCCGTATAATCTTCCTGTCTGGAATTTCCGTCATTGTTTGCGAAATTTTCCGAAGACGGATAATCCTCATAGTCCACTGCCCAGGTATCCGTCAGTTTACCGGACGGAGTAACCTTTCCGGTGAGAACATCTGTGACTGCGTCACCGCCGCGCATACCGGCCTGTGACATCAAAAGCATGGAATCCAGTCCCTCGATCTCATCAAAAAACTTTGTGTCAATGATGCCGCCCACATTCAGTACAACAATCACTTTATCAAAATTCTGACCAATCGCTGCAAGATTTTCCTTCTCAACGTCACTCAGTTCATAGTCTCCATTCATAGTACGATCCGCAAACTCACCGGAATTGCGGGAGATCACATAGATGGCTGTATCCGTTCCTTCTTTGGCTTCTGCCATCTCTTCTTCTGTGATCAGTTCATCCGGATGACGGTAACCTGCTCCAAAGAATCCGCCGGGATTTTCAGCCTCACCCTTTTCACAGTCTGCCAGCCATCTGGTCAGGAAAGATTCCGAAGTAATCTTAATGCCTGCATTTTCCAGGCCCTGTTTTACATTTACCGTGTCTCTCTGGTTGACATCACCGGAACCGGTACCGCCTTTCACCGTTCTCTGTGCACCTGCACCAAACAATGCAACACTCTTTGCTTTCATCGGCAATACACTGTCTTTATTCTCCAGCAGAACCATGCCCTGTGCTGCAATTTCTCTGGACAGCTGCGCATGTGCTTCTTCTCTCTCAGAAACCTCATTGCTCGTACTTGCTGCAAAGACGGTTGACGTTCCTCCAAGAACCATCGCACCCGTAAGCAAAACAGCAAGTGCTTTTTTGCCTAATTTATTCATTCATTATCCTCCTTTTCGGGCGAAACTCGTGATACATCCATTCCTCCTCTCCTCAAAGATTCTACAGTAACTCAGACACCGCCCACATATCTGCATACTGCGCCCCTGACAAATTTGCAGTTATAGTTATTTTAACTAATTTTGTTATTTATTTCAATGTAATTTTATTTGATATCATTAGAATTTTTTTATATATTTTCCAACCTCCTCCTTCTTACTGTTCTATTTTACTGAGTGGAATCATATAGTAGCGTTCATCCTCCAGTTCCATTTCTCCTGCCTGCTTCTCATTTACTGCCAGATAATCGATAAACTGCAGAAGCGCCTCCGCATGCAGCTGCGTGTCACAGAGCACTGTTCCCAGCACTTTCTTTTCTTCCACCAGCCTGCGAACCTCATCGACCCCGTCAATGCCCACGATCTGTATCTCATTGCTGCCCTTCTCTGTCAGCGCCTCCGAAGCTCCAATGGCCATGTCATCGTTATTGCTGATGATCAGCTCAATGCTGTTCCCGTAATCCTGCAGCCACTGCTTCACGATCACATTGGCCTGGCTTTTCTCCCAGTTTCCGGTTTCACTGGCAATCTGTTCGGTCTTTACGCCCCGTTCCTCCAACCCTTTCAGTACCCACTCCGAACGTATCAGCGCATCCTGGTGACCGGATTCTCCCTCCAGCATGGCAAACTGTATCACCCCGTCTTCGTTTCTGTCCAGGAATAACGGATCCTTTTCATAGACGTCCGCAATAATATCCGCCTGCAAAATAGCCGACTGTTTCGCATCCGAGCCTTCATAATAGACATTTTCACTGCGGAAAATATCCTCCCTCACCGGTTCCCGGTTGAAGAAAACCACCGGTATGCCTGCCTGGGATGCCTTATCAATGATCACGGCCGCATTGGTCCGATCCACAATATTCACAAGCAGAAGATCATATTCCAGAGATATAAACTGGTCAATCTGATGATTCTGCTCCTGCTGGCTTCCTCTCGCATCGGCAATTTTTCTGCGAATTTCAATCTGCGGATGATCCTTCTCATATTCCAGGATCTTTTGGTCCAGATAACCGCAGATATCGCTGATGTAAGCATCCTTTTCATTGTAAACCGCAATGCCCACATTTACTGTCTTCTGCGTCATTTCATTGTTTTTCTTCTGCGTACACCCGACAGCAATCACCACTGCGGCCATTGCAACCGCCATCAAAAGACAAGCTTTTTTCTTCAATATTTTCCCCCTCCTTAGTAAATCGGAAACAGAAAATCATATTCTGACTTCATGTTTTCTTTTGTGATCCATTTGCACGGAACCTGTATCTCCGGTTCAAAATCTTTCTTTTCTGCCGCCGTCACCGCACTTTGCATCGCATAGAAACCGATCGAATACATACTGTATGCCATTACACCGTCTATTTTTCCTTCCCGGATATTCTGCAGCACTTTATCGGAATATCCGATTCCCAAAAGCACTGCCTCATTTTCCCTGAAAAACAGTGAAGCCTGCTCCGTCACGTCTGCCGAGCAGCCGATAAAAATCTTTTTTTTCTCTCCTTCATCCAGACACTTTCGCACGGCATTTCTGGAAATCTTCATTCTGGTCACGGCAAAGGAATATCCGGCAAACTCCTGTTCCAGAACAAGGGAGAGTTTCTTCACACTATCTCTTTCATTTGTCAGGAGCACCACCTCAGCCTGTTCTCCGTATTCCTTCTGGATTTTTTCAGCCAGTTCCTGTGCCATCACCTCCGTGTCAAAGGTAATATTTGCCGTTACTTTTCCATCTTCCGAATCCAGATTCACCCAGATCAGGGGCATTTCTTTTTTCCCGGATTCCAGATACTGAAGTACGGTCTGTTGCCTGTCTGTCAGCAGAATCATGGCCTGCACACCATTTTCCCGCTCGCGCCGGATATATTCCAGAATCTTTTCCGTTTCCTCTTCTCCATTGATCTCGATATAGTCGATATCCGCCCTTTTTGCGTTGGCTGCCTCCTCGATTCCTCTCTTAAAATCATCGGTTCCGCTCTCGCCCTGATTTTCCACGATCACAGAAATTTTTTTAATCTCTTCCTGTTCTTCTCCGGTAACCAGATTGGTAGATGCCAGCACCATAAAAACAACCATCAGAACGGCAACCAATGTAATGCTGATTTTTTTCACTCTGCCCATTTTTCATGCTCCCCATACATTACCGCCGGAAGATGAAGCAGAACTTCCGTCCCCTCATCTACCTCAGAAATAATCTTTAAACCATAAGCTTCTCCAAAATGGAGGCGTATTCTCTCATGCACATTCCGGACACCAAGCCCGTTCCCTTTGGCTGTCTTTACCTCTCTCGTATAGTCCAGAAGCGCTTCTGCCTGCTCCTGCGTCATGCCCATGCCATTATCCTTCACCGAAATATAAAGATCATCCTCCTCCCGATAAGCATGGATGACAATTTCACCATCCCCATACATACCTTCCATTCCATGGTAAATGGCATTTTCCACGATAGGCTGTACGATCAGCTTGATCACAGCCAGACAATCCACCCCTTTTTCCTTCTCAATTCTCCAGGTAAACTGATCCTTGGCTCTCAGCGACTGGATCGTGAGATAATTTCGTACATGTTCCAGCTCATCTGAAACGGTTATGATATTTTTCCCCTTGCTCAGACTGATACGCAGCAGTCTGGCCAGTGAAGTGACGATCTGGGCAGCATCCTCCTTCCGGTCCTCCTCGATCATCCACACCACAATATCCAGTGTATTGTACAGAAAATGAGGCGTGATCTGTGCCTGAAGACTGTCCAGCTCACTTTTTCGTTTTTCCTCCTGCTCCCGGATCACTTCCTGCATCAGCTGACGTATTTTCACCGACATTTTCTGTATGGAACGTCCCAGATGGTATACCTCAAAGCTTCCGGAGGTATGTACCTTCAGATCCAGATCTCCTTCCGAGATTTTCTTCACATCCTCTTCCAGATTCCGGATCGGATTTGTCAGCACAGCTGACAGATAATAACCAACGATCATAAAGAACAACAATACCTGACAGATAACCGCAAGCATAAAAAATGTACTTTTCACCCTGTAACCTTGCACGCGCTCCTGGCTGATCACGCTCACGATCTTCCATCCCGTGTATCCAACCGTTTTGATACAGCAAAAAACTGCATCACCGCTTATCTCTGTTTCATAAGAGCCATCTTTATAAGCAGCCAGTGATGCCGGCGGTGCCTCCATAAAACCACTGTTGATCAGTGCATGTCTGGGATGATAGATCAGCCGCCCGCTGCCATCCATCAGAAAAGCGTACCGCTCCGGACTTGGATTGTTATTTCGGAAAATTTCCGACATGGCACTGTATTTGATATTGATCAGCAGCACGCCTTCTTTCACAAAATTTCCTTCCGAAATCTGTACAAAACGGCTCATGGGTATCACCCACGGAAACCCCGTATCTTTTTCAAAACAGTCCTGTATCTGAGGCGGAAAAAAATGAATATTTTCGCTTCGCTCAAAGGCCTGTCTAAACCATTCCTCCTGCGTCACATCCTGGGATGCTTCCACCGACAGAGCCGGCTTGACCTGCAGAAGTGTCCCATCCTGCCGAAACAATGCAATACTTTCCACATAATCCTTATACCCGTCGTACATTGCCTGAAACATCGGCTCCATCTGACCTTCCTCGTTTTTTATGATGTCATAATACAGAGTATCCGAAAGCCGCATCATACTGTGAATGTACTGAGACATGGAGACATTGATCTGCTCCGCCAGCTCCTGATTATCCTCCACCACAGTCTGTTTCTGCTCCTCTTTGTGATTGCGGGAAACAAAAACACCCACAAAACCCGCAACACCCAGTGTCAGTATCACAATAATGGCATATATGATATTTCTCATGCTCTGCTTCAGCAAAAACTTCAGATATTTCTGTTTCAGTTTTTCCCACATAACGGATCCCTCTATTTCTTATCTGCCCTGCCTCCTGCACTGTATCGGAGAAATGCCAAACTTTTTCTTAAATACGTGGCTGAAATATCCGGACTCCGGATACCCCACTTTCTGTGCTACCACATAAATTTTTTCATCTGTTTCCTTAAGAAGCCGCATCGCTTCCTTCATCCTCACATCAGTCAGATATTCCACAAAGCTCATTCCCGTCTCTTTTTTAAACATACTGGAGAAATAGGTCTGCGTCAGTCCCACCTCCACTGCCACTTTTTCCAGACTGATATCCTTATTTCCATATTCCTGATGAATATGCTTTTTGGCAAGCTCAATAATGCTTTTTGTTTTATTCTCGCGCTCCTGCCCAAAATAGCCGTTCAAAGACAGACACTGCGTCTCCAGCCATTTCAGAAAGCTTCCGGTCTCCTCATGCTGTTTTAAAATCTCCAGATAATTGGGCAGTCCGCCAAAAATTCCTTCAACTTCTATATTTTGCTGCTGAACAAACTCAAGCAGCGCATTCAGTACGCTGACACAATATGCCTGATAATTGCTCTTCCGCATATTTAATTTCGCGAGATTTTCCTTCATCTCGGCAATGACCTGACTGATATCCTCCCGTTTTCCAAACTTCACTGCTGTGAACAGACGATTTCTTGTCTCCATGTCAAACAAAATAATTGCCTGATCCGAAATGTCGATATCTTCCATATAAATGACCTCACCGTCCCGTGACATTTTCCGGTACAGCAGTGCCTCCTTTGCATCCTCAAAGGATTCCTTTACTTTGGTCAGATCTTCCTTAATCTTCCCCACACCGATGGCAATCCGTATATGCATGACACGCCGGCTCTCACGGGCCACATGGTTCAGCTTTTGAAGAATACGCTCCATTTCTTCCGTTTTTTTCATGCCAAAAAGAATGCATTCTCCCATGGGATTATAAAAAACCTCATGCCAGATACCTTCCGAAAACTCACTGTGGATCAGACTGCGTATGTACACAGAAGCCAGCTGTGGATCCATATTTTTTTCCTTTTCTTCCGCTTCAATGTTTTCAATCTGTGCCAGAGCAACGCTCCAGAAGCAGTTGGATTCCGGATAAATCCAGCAACCTGCAAGCTCCTCCTGCAGTGTAGTTTCTCTGATATTGCCGCTCACAAGGCGGTTCAGAAAATTTTCACGGATAATGGGCTGATTTTCCATGTACAGTTTCTGCAGATTCTGAACATTTTTCTTCTCTGCCATCTCGGCATCCATTTTTTCCCTTACTCTCTGAATCACATTGATCATTTCTTTTGCATTGATCGGTTTCAATATGTAATCCAGCACCCCGTGGACCAGAGCCTCCCTTGCATAATTAAAATCATCATAGCCCGATATGATCACCAGTTTCATATACGGATATTTTTCCCGAATATGACCAACCAGCTCAATACCGTCCATAAAAGGCATACGGATATCGGTAAACAAAATATCCGCCTCCTGATTTTCCAGAAAATCCAGCACATCTCTGCCGTTTAAAAAACCCCCGATCACATGAAATCCGTAGCTCTCCCAGTCCAGAGTTCTCTGGATACTTCGAAGCACTTCCGGCTCATCATCTGCCAATATTACTTTATAGTTCATGCCTGCGCCTCCTCGCTGTCCCTATACACACATACAGCAATTATATCCTTATCTGTTTACTATTGTCAATCATACTCTCGCTTTAACTTGGCCTCTGCATGAACACTAAAAAGGACAGAGCTTGAAATTTCAAAAATCTCTGTCCTTTTCCCTTAATTCTGATTCAATTCTTATGATACCAGGCTCTATCGGATAAATTCGATTTTAATTCTTCCGTTTGTCGTTCTGGCTGTCAGTTTTTTCGGTCCCATCTGACCGGAAGCACAATCCAGATTATTGGAACCATTCACCGTCTGGCTGTCGATCGTATAATCATTGATATTGCCGATCACGGTACCGGTAATCGAACCATTGCAGCTCTGCATGGAAATGCAGTCGCTGATCAGATTTCTTCCTGTCACAAATCCATTCTTTGTCTGCAGCAGGATTCCTTCGCGGAAATCACACTCCTTCGCCGAGACGTTCCCGTTATTCGTGATGGCTTCCAGCCGTCTGCCGCTTACATTTTCCATGTCCAGAAATGCATTTGCCGTTTTCAGGAAGGTCTCCTCTGCATGAACGTTTTTCAGAGCAATTTTTCCGTTCATTGCAACAAACTCCCCTCGCATCAGATTCTGCAGATTAGCTGCACGGATACCTGCATTGGAAGTTTTCAGTACCATCGTACCGGCAAAATTTTTCGGAACCTCCAGAATCAGAATACTAAAATCCCAAAGCAGATTCAGCCAGTTTAAATGAAACAGGCTGCGCATCTCATGACGGAAACAGAAAACACCGTTCTCTTCTGAAAAAGCAATCCGATCCCTGTTCTCCCTTGGTTTAAAAAGCACACGAATCGGACCGGTCTCCACCGTCCGCACCCGAATGGTCACATTGGTTGCTTCCACCTGAATCGTATGCACCAGATCAGAAGCACGGTAATCCTTTGCCTCCTCATCTCTTGCACTTCCGGCATAAACCACCATACCGCCATACTCTGCGCGAACCCGTTTCGCCACATCCTGTGGATTTCCAAAACCTTCGATCATCTCTTCCTCTGAATATCCCTGCTCTTCTCCATCCAGAATCAATTCCTGATAATATTCCAGGATCTGCTGCCTGTCATCCGCTGCCAGATCCCCCAGCTCATGCCCCAGAACAGCTAAAAACTCATTCGCATTCATCAACATTGGTCTCCTCCTTTTCCCGGCTGCCTGTCTCTGCCGCATCCTCTACAAAGCGGTAAATATTCTGCATTTCTTCCCATTCATCCAGAAATTCCTGTATTTTCTCCCGTCCAGCATCTGTAATCTCATAATACTTTCTCATCCGACCGTTATATTCCCGGCGATAAGTCACAAGACTTCCCGACTGCTCCAGCCTCTTTAAAATGGGATACAGTGTAGACTCCGATACCTGGATACATTCCGATACCTCCCGGATAATCAGATACCCGTACGAAGGACCCCTGTTCAGAACGGCAAGTACACAAATATCAAGCAATCCCTTTTTTCTCTGTGTATCCATCATTACCTCCTGTTCTGTTTGTTTCGCTCTTTTTCTGTTTCATCACTGTTCATCGAATAATACTATGTATAATATAGTATGTAATGCATAGTATGTCAACCTTCTAATTTCTTAAAATAATATAAAGAAAGCTGCAGTATCATGATATCCCTCAAAGGATACTCCTATGATACTGCAGCTTTTTCTTTTTTATACATCATACGAAACTTACCGGAAGATTTTCGTCCGTTTCGATTTATCATTCATCGTAAATATTTACAATCTCACCATCCAGGATACGGTTCATATTTTTCACCGCACAGAAATTTCCACACATACTGCAGGTGTCCTCTTTCTCCGGTTTTGCCTCTGCACGATAACGTCTTGCCTTCTCCGGATCGATGCAGATATCAAACATCTTATCCCAGTCCAGTTTCTTGCGCGCATAGCTCATCTCATCATCCCAGTCACGTGCGCCCTTTACCCCCTTTGCAATATCAGCTGCATGGGCTGCAATCCTGGAGGCAATGATACCTTCCTTCACATCATCCAGATTCGGCAGGCGCAGATGCTCCGCCGGTGTCACATAGCACAGGAAAGAAGCGCCGTAAGTTGCCGCAATGGCACCTCCGATGGCTGCCGTAATGTGATCGTATCCCGGCGCAATATCCGTAACCAGTGGGCCAAGTACATAAAACGGAGCGCCATGGCACAATGTCTTCTGAATGCGCATATTGGCTTCAATCTGATCGATGGGCATATGTCCCGGTCCCTCGATCATCACCTGTACATCCTTCTCCCAGGCACGTTTTGTCAGTTCCCCCAGGGTGATCAGCTCTTCGATCTGAGAAGCATCCGTTGCATCCTTCAGACATCCCGGACGGCATGCATCGCCAAGGCTCATGGTGATGTCATATTCACGGCAGATATCCAGCAGCTCATCGTAATGTTCATAGAAAGGATTCTCCTGGCCTGTCATCTCCATCCACGCAAAGATAATGGAACCTCCTCTGGAAACAATATTGGTCAGACGGCGGTTGCGCTTGAATTTTCCCGCAGTTTCTTTATTGATTCCGCAATGAATGGTCATAAAATCCACGCCGTCTTCCGCGTGCATACGCACAATATCCATCCATTCCTGAGAGGTGATCTCTTTCAGCGGCTTATGATAGTATACCACTGCATCATAAATCGGCACCGTACCGATGATGGCCGGGCACTCCTTGGTCAGACGACGACGGAAGGTTCTGGTATCCCCATAGGAGCTTAAATCCATGATGGACTCTGCTCCCATCTTAACCGCATTGTTAACCTTCTCAATTTCCATATCCATATCTTTCCAGTCCCTGGAAATGCCAAGATTCACATTGATCTTTGTTTTCAGAGCGGAACCGATCCCATTCGGGTCGATGGAAGTGTGGCGCTTATTGCACGGAATAATCACCTGCCCCTTCGCCATCAGATCCATCAGCTCGTTTACATCCATATTTTCTTTTTTGGCAACAATTTCCATTTCTTTTGTGACGATGCCTTTTCTGGCAGCATCCATCTGTGTTGTGTACTCCATATTTCTCCTCCTCTTTTCGAAATGATCAAATGCGCAACAAAGAAAAGCACACCCAAACGGACATGCTTTTCTTCCTGTAATATCTCTTCCATATCACACTATCCCTACGCCGGCATGATCCGTATCAGGTTCCAGGGTCGGAATCGAACGTATTCCCTCTCAGCCGGCGCGCCGACTCCCCTTTTTCAGTTATTCTTTCTTCCACCATCTTAGACGAAATACACAGAAATGTCAATGGGTGGCTTTTATTCTCCACCCGGAAAGGTACTTGTTCTTCAACATTCCATTCACCAGTTTTCCCCATCCAAGCGGATATCCATCCACACACACCAGCTGCCATCCTTTTTTTCGTGCCGTCTGTATATCATCCACGTCCACTGTCTCACCTTTCAGATAACGCATGACCCGTTCATCTGCAGCGTGAAAATCTACGTTTGAGGCATACTCCCGTTTTTGGAGCGCCATGGCAAATGCCTGTGACGGTTCAAATCGTTCTTTTCTGATCTCACCAAGATAGAGTCCGTTTCTCACAAAAACAAGTCCCCTCTGGTCTTCCATTCCTTTCGGTACATAATAGGCATGACCTTTGCGTACCTGTATCCTCGTCCAGTCAAACCGGCCTTTTACATCCGCAAAAAACTCCTCCAGCACAGCTCTCTCCTGACGGGTACAGCAGCCACTTTGCCCCTCATTTGATTTGCCGCGTCTTACGGCACCACTGTCCCAATCGTGTGTCTTCCCTGACTGTTTTCCACTTTTTTTCGGGAAATCCAGGCTGTTTTCCACATTGTCTGTCGTTTCTCCCTTCTGCAGCAGTGCTACAAAATGCCCCTCTCCATCCATCCGGTGGGGCCAGATACGCACACATTTGGTAAGCTCAGGATTTCCGTCCGCCAGATCCGGCCTGCCCTGGGCAAACCCCTCATATCCACGCATCGCTATCAGATGCATCTGCGGAAAGTCCTGCAAGATCCATGCAATGATCTGCTCATTTTCTTCCGGTGAAAAGGTACAGGTGGAATAGATCATCTTTCCACCCTGTTTTAACATGGCAATCGCCTGCTTTACAATCTCCTGCTGCATTTTGGCACACTCCAGAGGCTTTCTTTCCGTCCAGACACGTGCAGCCTCCGGATTTTTGCGGAACATTCCTTCACCGGAACATGGGGCGTCCACCAGAATTTTATCAAAATACTCCGGGAACTGCTCTGCAATTTTTGCCGGCACCTCATTTAACAGAAATGAATTTGGAATCCCCATAATCTCAATATTTTTCAGCAGCGCTTTTACCCTGCTGGCACTGATGTCATTGGCCACCAGAACACCCTCACCCAACAGCCTTGCCCCAAGCTCCGTCGCCTTTCCGCCCGGTGCTGCGCACAGATCCAGCACGCGATCTCCCGGTTCCACCGGAAGCCTTGAGGCTGTGGTCATGGCACTTGGCTCCTGAATGTAATACAAACCTGCAAAATAGTAGGGATGTCTCGTAGGCGCATCCTCTTCCTCATAATAAAATCCATTTTCCACCCATGGAACCGGCGTCAGATGAAACGGTACCAGCTTCACAAATTCCTCCACAGATATTTTCGCTGTGTTTACCCGCAGTCCAAAATGGCGCGGCCTCTCAAATCCGGCCAGAAAATCCTTATACTCCTCTTTCAGTATTCCTTTCATTTTGTCAGTAAACGCTTCCGGTAAATTCATACTGTTTTCTCCTGCTTCCTCTCGCTTCTATTATAAAAAACCTGCGCCTGTCTGTAACTGTTTCCGGCAGATCATTCCACGCTCTTTAATGATTCTACCATGTCGATCTTTTTCAGTTTAAAATGCATTGCAAAATTCACAAGTGCGGAAAATCCAAAGGTGATCAGCACGGCATACACAAAACTTGGAAGATTGATGTTGCGTCCGAACATGCAGACATCTACCTCCACTGTCACAATGATAAACCGGTGAAGCACAATTCCAAAGAAAATACCAAAAATACTTCCAAGTGCGGTCAGCAGGATATTTTCACGGTACACATAGGCAGACACCTCTCTGTCATAAAATCCAAGGACTTTCAATGTGGCAAGCTCTCTCTTCCGCTCATTGATGTTGATATTATTCAGATTATACAGAACTACAAAGGCCAGCATACCAGCCGACACGATCAGCACCAGAATGACGGAATCCAGGGCAGTCAGCATATGATCCAGCTGAGCTCTGATATTGCTTGTGTAAGACACACTCAGTGCCGCCGGAAAATGCAGTGCATTCTCTCCAACCGTCTGCGTCACCGCATCGTCACGTTCCGCAGTCCGGTAAAGAATGCTGTTATATTCCGGTATTTCTCCAAAGAGTACTTCATACAGGCTTTCGGTCATATATGCATAATGTGACATATAATTTTCACAGATGTGTGCAATGGGTATCTCCACATCACTGTGTGCGCCATCCAGATAAACGCTGTCCCCCACCGACACATCCAGAAGACTTCCTGTCTTTTCCGTGAGTATGATACCGGTGTCATCCAGCGTATACACTTCTCCCGAGGTTCTGTCATTAAAATGAATAAATTCACCCACCGGCACGTCATCAGGAATCACCATCAGATAGATTTCCCGCTTTTCACCTTCCGAACAGAGATCCATTTTCTTCATGTAAACTCTGGCAAAATTCTCCACTTGACCGTCCCTGGAAAGGTGCTCTGTCAGTTCTTGCACTTCTGCATCCCCGGCATCCTCATCCAGAATGATCATACCGTCATACAGCTGAATCTTCTGATACTGCAGGATGGCCACATCCATAATAGAATCCCGCAGGCCAAAGCCAACCAGAAGCAGTCCCATACATCCTCCGATTCCCAGAATCGTCATAAAGAAACGCTTTTTATAGCGGAACAGATTCCGGACTGTAGACTTCCAGGTAAAGCTCAGACGGCTCCACAGAAAAGTAACCCGCTCCAGCAGCACACGTTTTCCCTGCTTTGGTGCAGGCGGCCGCATCAGAACTGCCGGCCATGCATGCAGCTCTTTCGCACAGGCCCCTGCCGTAGCTGCCATGGTACAGAATACGGCAGCCGCCGTTGCCTCTGCACCAAAAACCAGATTATAGGGAATCTGAATATTATCCATGTGCATATACATAATGCCATAGCCCTGAATGATAATGTAGGGCAGGATCTTTTCTCCGACAAGCACACCCAGAATGCTTCCTCCCAGAGTAGCCAGAAGCGCATACATTACGTATTTTGCCGCAATGGCAGCCTTGCCATAGCCAAGTGCCTTCAGCGTACCGATCTGTGTCCGCTCCTCCTCCACCATTCGTGTCATAGTGGTAAGGCTGATCAGTGCTGCTACAAGGAAAAAGATAACCGGAAATACCTTTCCAATGTTCCGAATACGGTCTGCATTCTCACCATAGCCGGTATACTCCAGTACATCCGAACGGTCACTTATCGTCCACTCCGCCTGTTTGATGTCCTCAATTTCCTTTTCCGCATCTGCGATCTTTTTTTCACCATCTGCAATGGTATCCTCCGCCTCTGCTTTGGCATCTTCATACTCTTTCTGGCCGTCAGCGAGCTTTTTCTCATTTTCCTCGATCTCTTTCTCGCCATCGGCAAGCTTTTTTTCGCCGTCTTCCAGTTCCTTTTCCGCATCTGCAATCTGTGCTTCCCCATCTGTCACCTGCTTCCGGGATTCCACAAGCTTTGCCTCCTCCGAAGAAAGCTTCGCTTTTGCATCGTCAATCTGCTGTTTGCCGTCTTTTAACTGCTGCTTTGCCGTCTTCAGCTCTTTTTCACTTGCATCCAGCTGTTTCTGTGCTGCACTTAACTGCTTTTCTCCCTCCGTGATCTGCTTTTCTCCCTCCGTGATCTGAGGTGCTGCCGCATCCAGCTGTTCTTTCCAGACCGCTAATCCCTGTGCAGACTGGTTCAGTGTCTGCTCTGTGGCATCCAGCTGCTCCTTTGTCACGGCAAGCTGCTGTTCGCCCTGTTCAATCGCAGCCGACAGTGTCTTTGCCTGCTCCTGCTGCTCTTCTGTTGCCAGTCCCGCATCAATCATGGCCTGAAGCTGTTCCAGATTCTTTTTCTGTTCCGCAAGAGCTGCTGCCCCTGCCTCATACTGGCTTTTGCCCTGCGTAAACTGTGCATATCCGCTGTCATATTCTGCTTTTTTCTGCTCGTACTGGGTTTTGCTGCTTTCGTATTCCTTTTTTTTCGTCTGAAATTCCGTTTTTTTCTTTTCAAACTCTTTTTTCTGGGCATTCAGCTCCTTTTGCCCCTCTGAAAGCTGCTTTTCCCCCTTTGTTATCTTTTTTTCCGCTGCCGTTTTCTGTTTATTGTACTCTTTCTCTTTTTCTGACAGCTGCTGCTTCGCGCTGTTTAACTGCACAAAGCCATCTGCAATCTTCTGTTTTGCATCGGCAAGCTCCTGCTTTTTTTCAGAAAGCTCCTGTTTTCCGTCAGCAAGCTCCTGCTTCTTCTCGGCAAGCTCCTGTCTGCCATCCGCAAGCTTCTGCTTCGCATCGGCAAGCTCCTGTTTCGCATCTGCCAGTTTCTCATCCGCCTCCTGTCTGCCGTCTGCAAGCTCCTGCTTCGCGTCTTCCACCTTATCTCTGGCTTCCTGCCGGATCTCGGCATAGCGCACCTCGCAGCGTTTCTCCTCAATGGAGATCACCTGCTCTCTGGCCTGATCCACCACATCCTCATATTCCTTCCGATACGCTGTCGTATCCCCGGCGCCTGCAGCAAGCATATAAATCTGCATATAATAATCCGTGTCAAAGGTTTCCGCCGGAACGTAAACAAATCCGGAGATCTCACCATTTCCAATATCCGTATTTCCACGGCTGAATGC
>JALEJP010000012.1 GCA_022769625.1 Lachnospiraceae bacterium
GCTGTGGATGCCGAATCCGGTGCGAAGGAAGTGCTGTCGTAGGTCTGTGCAGACCCTGCTATCGGGAAGGACATCATAGTCAGCTGATTCTTACTGGAAAGAATACTCTTTTCCTCTCCGTCCACGGTTACGCTTCCGCCATTTTCGCCCTGAGATGCGCTTACAAAATAGTTTGTCAGCTGAATCTGGGGATAGCTCATACCATCACCGATAAACAGGAATATATATTTCGGGGTTTTTGTCTGCTCCTCTGCCAGTTCCACTTCTGTTTCCGATACTGTCTCCTTTACCGTACCTGCCTCTGTCTCAATCTGCGTTTCCGGTTCTGCCTGTGCAGCCTTTTCTTTCTGTGCTGTCTGATTCCCGCAGCCGGCCAGTGAGCCCATCGTCAAAGCTGCTGCCAGTGTGATCACCGCTGCTCTTCTTTTCATTTCAATCCTCCTGCATTTCATCTTTTTCTCATTGTTTGTATGGAACGGGTTTATTATAGAAATTTTATGTAAAATCTGATTTGGGATAATTGTAAAAAGCTTTTTAAATTTCAGACAGGATTGTAAAATACTGTAAATTTCCGTTTCTTTATTCCTTCAATGAAATATGCCGCATCCGGTCTCAGAGCATTCTGACCGGATACGGCATATGCTTTTACTTTAATGCTTTTACACTGCTGCGTTCGGTAAGTGTGGGCGGCAGAACGATTTTACAGGGCAGGTGCTGCGGCTCCTCAATACGATCCAGAATCATCTTCACCGCCATCTCACCCATCACCTCCAGATGTGCCGCCACGCTGGTAAGGGGTGGCTCAATCAAAATCGAAAGCGGTGTATCATTAAAACTGATGATTGAGATATCCTCCGGAATCGAAAGTCCCATTTCACGCAGTGCACTCACCGCTGTAATCGCAGACTCTTCATTATAGGCAAGAAAAGCGGTCGGCAGATCTCCGGTTGGCAACAGCCAGTTTTTCATCTGCTCTCTGCTCTTTTCCACCGTCAGACCGGTATCTATCATCCACTTTTCCTCATAAAGGCCGATCCTATCCATATAATCTTTAAAATACTGCCGTCTGCTCTCCAGAGCAGGACGTTTTTTCTGATCCAGTTTGTATGCCGGACCCAGAAAACCGATTTTCGTATGTCCCTTTGCAATCAGATACTCCAATGCCTGCTCAACGCCCAGCTTGAAGTTCAGCACAACGGAATCAAATCTCTGTTCATCCGGCGCCGAATCCACAAAAACAATGGTAGAACTGATTTCCTGAAGCTGCGCAATCTGCTGCTCGGAAAAGATACCGATCGCCAATATGCCATCCAGAGCGATCTTTTCCAGCATCTGATACTTTCCGGACTGCTCAAACAGGTAGGACACATTACATCCGCGCTCCATACAGTTGCGGACCACATAGTTTTTTAAATATAAATAATACGGATCTGACAGCTGCTCCTTCAGCGACATCATCTCCACAATTGCGATATGTATCGGGCGGTTTTTATGGGCACGACGCGTCTTTGGAAGCGAATAATGCAGCTCGTCTGCTGCCTCCAGAATCGCAACCCTCGTGTTATCCGTTACATTTAACGTCGGGTCATTATTCAGGACACGTGAAATCGTTGTCACCGAAAACCCGGTATGTTTTGCCAAATCTCTAATTGTTGCCATGTTTTTCTCTCCATCTATTTTTCTTCCTGTCTCATCCGGATGATTGTCCGGAAAGCTCATTACTTATTATTATACGTTCCATGAGCAGGATCCGCAAGCAAAAAGTATGTCGTACTCTCAAATATTGATGTAATAAAAGGACATTTTAATGCCCTTTTATTACATATTCCGGTACAAGCCTCTGTACCTGTTCCCGAATATCCTCCGCCTCCTCAAAGGCATGCTCAATCAGCAGATGAATGTCCTGTTTCAGTTTTTCACTGTCCACCTTTGTCTGCTGTATCACAAAAATACGTTTGTTCGTCGTCTCTTTCAGGTTTTCCTCGTCAATCAGCAGCTCCTCGTAGAGCTTTTCCCCGGGACGCAGCCCGGTAAATTCAATTTTGATGTCCTCATCAGGTATGTATCCGGAAAGACGTATCATCTTTTTCGCCAGATCCAGTATTTTGACCGGTTCTCCCATATCCAGAATAAAGATTTCACCCTTTCTGGCCAGCGCTCCGCACTGAAGTACCAGATTAACTGCCTCTGGTATCGTCATAAAATAACGGATGATATCCGGATGGGTCACCGTCACAGGTCCCCCTTCCGCAATCTGCTTTTTGAACAGTGGGATCACGCTTCCATTGCTGCCCAGTACATTGCCAAAACGCACTGCCGCATACTCCGTTTTGGAATCCTGGGCATAGCTTTGTATCACCAGCTCACAGAGCCGTTTGGAAGCTCCCATGATATTGGTGGGTCGAACCGCTTTATCTGTGGAGATCAGAACCATCTTTTTCGCTCCGTAATGATCCGCTGCATGGGCCACGTTCCAGGTACCCATCACGTTATTTTTAATGGATTCATTGGGGCTGTCCTCCATCAGAGGCACATGCTTATGCGCCGCTGCATGATACACCAGATCCGGATGACAGGTCTCAAAGATCGTATCCACTCTTTTCTGATTACGCACGGAGCCGATCAGTACCTCCAGATCAAGCTCCGGATATTTTTTCTTCAGTTCATTCTGAATCTCATAGGCATTATTCTCATAAATATCAAAGATGATCAGCTTTTTCGGGTGATGCATGGCAAGCTGACGGCAGATCTCACTTCCGATGGATCCTCCACCTCCTGTGACAAGGATCACCTTATCCTGCACATAATCCATGATCTCTTCCATCTCAAGGTTCACCGGCTCTCTGCCCAGCAGATCCTCAATCTGAACCTCGCGCAGCATGGACACGCTGACCTCTTCATTGATCAGCTGGTACACACCGGGCAGAATCAGGATCTTACAGGTTGTCTGCTGACAGATATCCAGAAGCTCCTGCTGCGCCGCATGAGTCAGCGAAGGAATCGCGATCACGATCTCCTCAATTTCATATTTCTCCGCAAAATATGGGATCTTCTCCTTACCTCCCACAATGGGAATGCCCTGCAGATAGGTACCGATCTTGGATGTGGAATCGTCGATAATGCAGCAGACTTTCTTGTTCAGATGCTTGCTGCGCTTCATCTCACGCGCGATCATATAGCCGGCCGCACCTGCACCCACGATCATGGTGCGCATCACCTTCTTTTTCCGCATATTCTGGACATTATGGTAAAACAGTCTCAGAAAACGGTAGGAAAACCGGCTGATCACCGTCAGGCACACCAGCAGGAGAAGATACAGAAACGGATAGCTTCTGGGAATGGCAAATCCCCCTGCCTTCATCCCGATGGTCTGCGCTGCGGTGGAGAGTATGCCTGCCAGAATGACATTTTTCATCTCCTCCACACCGGCAAAACGCCAAAGGCTGGTATAAAGCTTAAAGATCAGATAAAGCAAAATCGTCACAATGATATTCACCGGCAGATAATCATAGATGGTTTCTATGAATTCCTGTGAAATATCACCAAAATGGAAATCAAACCGGATCCACAGTGCTCCTGCCATACTGATTATAATAATCAGGGCATCCAGAAACATCAGTGCTCCGCCGCGCAGCACCATCTCTTTGTTTCTCACCACATCTTTTTCATACTTTTTCATACATTATCATCCATTTCTATCGGAATCTCAATCTACATCCTGTTTGCTGCTTTCCGGTAACTCTGTTCTGTCCCGCCGCTTGAAAATGGAGTACAGCCTGAAGGCAAACGGTCTGAAGGGAACCATCCGGATCCATATATTGTGGAAAAAATCCCACCAGAAATCACCGGATTCGATCCATCTGTCTTTGCGTTTTACCCGAATGACCTGCCCGAATATCTGGTTCCTGTGGATGGGTCCCTCGATGTCCGTCTGGGCATCGCCCACAAGGTAATATCCGTCCTTCCCCACACGCCAGATCCGATGCATCACAAACTGGCCGTTCACTCTCTGATAAAAGACCATGTCGCCGCGTTTTAACGGACCATCCGGTCTGCGAAAACAGATGACATCTCTCTGATGTACCAGAAACGGTGACATGCTGCCGCCCGCCACCACCATGCTGACTTCCTTCCCCTGCTCTGTCAGCTCCCGCAGGGTCTGCACGTACTGTCTTGTATCTATCGTTTTCATATCAACACTCATTATATTAAGAAGTAATTGCTTCCTTTTATGGACAGCTGTTCAGGGGAAACATCCCTGCACAAATCATCTGCAGAGAATGCACCACAATTATTCATCATTATAAATGACATTGAGTCTGGATTCAATCAGTCTTAAGTATGAGATTTTATGGATTTATTTAAAAAACTCAAAGATAACAGGGATTATATCCTAGTTTAAAATATATAACTCAATTTCCCACAAACAAAGTTTGTTTA
>JALEJP010000031.1 GCA_022769625.1 Lachnospiraceae bacterium
ACAAAGCATAATGATAACCGAACATCCCGAAAAGATGCAAAGCTGAAAACCATATACCTGTGAGGGGGCAGAGAACGAACAATAGTCAGGAAGATGATTCAGCCGGTTGGACGAAAGGAGAACAGAAACATGAAGAAATACAATCTTAGAAGGATCATGCTGAAAGCATGGCAGAACTACCGCAAGAATGAGGGACTTACCTTTGGTGAATGCCTTCACCGTGCATGGCTTTCCGCCAAGGCTGAGGAAGTCAATGCAAAACGGATCGCGGACGCAAAGGCGGCAGCAGGGATTACGGAAGAAACAAACACCTGGAGCGGATGGAAGAAGTTAGGCTATGAAGTGATCCACGGGAGCAAGGCTCTCTTTGGAACAGATCTGATCTGGGGAAGCAGAGGGGACGACAAGACTTACAAAGCGAGATTCTTCGGACGCTCACAGGTTCAGATGATGGCTTAGAAGAATATCCGATGATGTACTATAACTCAAACTCACAGGCCGGTTTTTGGAGGTGATGAAATGAAATACCGCATTGAATTTTCAGATCGAGGATGCTGCAAATTTGCCAGTAACCGGAAAGATCTTATCGAACAGCTGGCACTTCTGAAAGACAGAAATGTTTCAGACGTTCGGAAGATTTATAAAAATGGCTCATCTGATTCAGTCCTGGACAGATATAGACAATTTATCAAAAATAAAATGCCCTTGCCAGCGCGCCAACACTGACAGGGGCGAGTAACCCGACAACCTACATCAAAAAGTCGGATATCGTATTTTAACACGGTTCCGGCGAGAAATCAAAGGAGAAATTTTATGATGAAAGCAGTTCCTGCAAGACGTGAAACTCTGCAGTTTGCAGTTGAATCAAGAGGCGGATCGGTGACACACGTCGGACGCTCATATATCTGGATCCCGAAAACAAACTTTGCCGGCGGATCTATTCGCTGGTTCGATGATACACGGCTTGTAAAAGGAGGTGGTGCAGTATAAGACATTTCTTTTAGGATTGCATAGCGAAAATCGGATCATAACACTTAAAAACACAGTTCGAAATTCCTAAAATTCAAAATGCCTGGCGGGTTCCGATACCGCCAGCGGGCAATCCGAAAGTAGATTAATTACGGTGGAGTTTTCCACTTTATCAGGAGAATATACAATGACCTATAAATTAATTAACGTCGAACTGAATTTTGACGTTTATCTCAAGCTTGCGGAGCGCGTCCTGACAGCGACTGAATTACGGATTTAAAACAGCAGATAGTGGAGCTGGTTTGGGAAACCCCTAACAAGGAGTCGTTGGAACTGGTCTACCAGTTCTGCATGAGGTTTGAAAATAACAATACACATACAACACAGGGCGGCGGACTGCTGCCTTTGTGTGATTTGGAGGAGGGTGTTTTATGGCAAAACGAAAAGACGCGAGAGGGATTGTATTAAATTTAGGCGAAAGCCAGAACGCAAAAACAGGACGATATCGCTACAGATATTTTGATAACAATGGGGTCGCACATGATGTATATTCGTGGAGATTACGTCCGGAGGATCAGGCGCCGGAAGGAAAGAAGAGCGGACAGAGCTTGCGGGAAATGGAAAAACAGATTCAAAAAGATCTGCTGGACGGGTTAAAAGCATGGCAGGGAAGTTTGACTTTGAATGAGCTTATCCAGGAGTATATTAAAGAGCAGAAAGCTTATTGGGCAGCTGGCACTTTGAACGGATACGAGTATTCTTATGAGAAACATGTAAAGCCTACGATAGGAACCAAAAAAGTAGCAAAGCTGACATGCGATGATATAGAAAGATTTTACAGTTCATTGTTGCATGACAAAGAAGCACCGCTGAAGATCAGCAGCATTTCTACATTAGATAAGCTGATCCGGCCAGCTTTACAGAAGGCTGTAAAGAAGAATATTCTTAGATATAATCCTGCAGATGGTGCAATAGGAGCGTTGAAGAAAAAGTGTTCTGTGGTACAGCAGGAAACACGACACGCACTGGAAGAGGAGCAGCAGGCCAGCTTACTGGAATTTATAAGGAATGATTCCCAATATTGCCAATATTATCCTATATTCTACATTCTGGCCTGGACCGGATGCCGTATAAATGAATTGCTGGCACTCACCTGGAACGACATTGACTTCCAGAAAGAAATTATCCATATAAATAGATCACTGAGCTATAAACGGATTGATGGAAAATTCAAGTTCATGCTGAAAGAGCCAAAGACAAAGCAGGGTATTAGAGAGATACCCATGCTTTCGAATGTAAAGTCCATCCTGCAGGAAATGAAAGAAGATCGTCATCAACAGAAGATTGTCTCACTGAACAGATCGGACAATGTTACACTGGATAATCTGGAGCAGTTTATTTTTCGAAACAGTAAAGGGGGTGTATATGACTATGGAAGTATAGATCATAAATTGCGACGCATTGTGATCCGGTACAATAAGACTCACGAAGAACAGCTTCCGTCAATAAGCTGCCATACATTCCGGCATAGTTTCTGCTGCTGGTTGTGTGAGAATATAGAAGGAGTGAACGCGGCAGACGATGTTAAATATATTCAGTCCATCCTTGGACATGCTGACGCCGCCACGACTCTGAATATCTATTCGGAATTGAGGAAAGGAAATCAGAGCGGAAAGCACGAAGCATTAAAGAAGAGAGCGAAGGCAAGATGAAAGAAGGGCTGCCAGAGGTTCGAAAGAGACCAGATGGCAGCCATATTTTTACCATTTTTACCCCGAAATTTACCCCGATAAGAACAATACAAGATAAAACAAGATAAATTCAAAAGTTACGGTGTTCCTTGAATTTTCAACGAAAATGAAACGTGATAAAACATGATAAAATCATGCGAGTTAAACATGTGGATAAT
The DNA here is from genome assembly GCA_022769625.1 of Lachnospiraceae bacterium. Lineage (GTDB taxonomy): Bacteria > Bacillota > Clostridia > Lachnospirales > Lachnospiraceae > Hominisplanchenecus. The sequence continues at coordinate 2,879 of JALEJP010000031.1, forward strand.
GTGGATAACTCCTGCTGCCAATAGGTAGCTATCTGGCAGCAGGGTGATGTTAGATATTCAGCTGAGAAAAATCAATGTGGAGATCCAGAAATATCCCGGCCTTGATGGAATCACTGAAAGAATAGTCACCGGTATCTTCGGATTCAAAGCTATATACAAGAATTCTGTTTTTATCTGGGTCCACAATCCAGTATTCCCGGACTCCTGCAGAGCGATATTTGAACAGCTTTACGAAATAATCCATTCGCCTGCTGCCAGGTGATACAATTTCAATGATCCAGTCCGGCGCACCGGTGCAGCCCTTGTCTGTGAGCTTGTTTTTGTCGCATATGACGGCTATATCCGGTTCAACGTAGTTTCTGTCGTTTTCATTCAGAAATACGGCAAATGGGGCAATATAGGGCTTGCAGGAGCCGCCTTTGGAGTCAATATAATCAGCAATTTTACGGTAAAGCGTTCCTACAATTTCCTGGTGTTTTCTACTTGGTGGAGCCATGTAATAAATATGTCCGTCGATCAGCTCCGCTCTGGTTCCTTCCGGGAGGTTGTAGATATCTTCGATTGTATAGAGTTCCCCCTGGGGTAATGACATAATCACACATCCTTTCTTAATTCCGTTTTCCCAGCAGACGCTCACCGATCTTGACCACATCTCCGGCTCCCATGGTGATCAGCAGATCACCCGGTTCACAATTCTGGAGCAGGTAGTTTTCAATCTTGTCGAAGGAATCGAAATATTCTGCTGTTCCGCCCAGTGCCTGGATCTTTTCCATGAGGATTTCGGAGCTGATGCCCAGGTTGTCGGTTTCTCTGGCCGGATAAATATCAGCCAGGACAACATGGTCAGCCAGAGTCAGGGCTTTGGCGAAATCGTCCATCAGAGCTTTTGTCCTGGTGTAAGTGTGGGGCTGGAAAACACACCAGAGCTTTTTATGCGGATAATTCTGTGCCGCATGGAGAGTTGCCTTGATCTCGGTGGGATGGTGTGCGTAATCGTCAATGATGGTCACCTCACCGATGGTTCCTTTTTTCTCAAAGCGGCGTTTGGTGCCGCCGAATTTGTACAGGCCGTCACGAACCGCCTGCATCGGGACGGAAAGGATATCGGACAGAACGATGGAAGCCAGAGCGTTGTGTACATTGTGAATACCAGGTACATTCAGGGAGAAATGGCCAAGGAGAGTGTCTCCTTTTTGGCAGTCAAAGGACGGATGGCCAAATTCGTCATATGTGATATTTTCTGCGTAATAGTCACAGGAGGCATCCGTACCGTAGGTGACCACCTGACAGGGCAGACCGGCTGTAAATTCATCCAGACGGTCGATCTCCTTGCTGATGATCAGTGTGCCGTCCTTTGGAAGAAGTTCTGCGAAACGGCGGAAGGAATGGCGGATGTCTTCCAGGTCTTTAAAGAAATCCAGATGGTCTGCATCAATGTTTAAGATAACACTAACCTTTGGAAAAAAATGAAGGAAGCTGTTGGTGTATTCGCAGGCCTCCGTCAGGAAAGTGTCGTGTCCGCCTACGCGGATATTTCCGCCGATGGCATCCAGGATACCGCCCACGGAGATCGTGGGATCCATATCTGCCTCAAGGAAGATGTAGGAAGCCATGGATGTGGTGGTAGTCTTCCCGTGTGTGCCGGAGATGGCGATCGGTGTTTTGAAATTCTTCATCATCTGACCAAGAAGCTCCGCACGGGAAAGCATGGGGATGCTTTTTGCCACAGCAGCGGCATATTCCGGGTTGTCTGCATGGATGGCTGCCGTGTACACCACAAGATCAGGCGTGTCGTCCAGGTTGGAGGCCCGCTGGCCATAGTAGAGAATGGCGCCTTCCTCTGCCAGAAGTCTGGTCAGGTCGGATTCCTGAGAGTCCGAACCGGATACTTTGAAATGCCGGTTCAGCAGGATGGATGCCAGTCCGCTCATGCTGATGCCGCCGATACCGATAAAATGTACATGAACAGGTGTTTTGAAATCTATCTGATACATATGAATTCTCCTTTGATTTTAATGACCTGGTATGCAGAGAAGCTGCGGATGGCCGAATCTCTGCATCAAAGCTGTATTCAGTATAATCTTTTTTGGAAAAAAAGAAAAGTATTTCTTCTGTCAGGACATAAAATTATGCGGAAAAAAGGATTTCGGGAGAGGGAGAATAAAACTCCGAAAAGATCGGTAAATGGAAGAAAATGGAAAAAAAGAGAAGAATTAAGGGAGAATATCATCGAAAAATATCAAATTTTGACAAAAAGTTTGCACCAGATAAAAAGATACAAAAAGTATGTACTGCAATTATAATAAAAAACAAGAAAAAACTTTCAAAAAATTGTAAAAAATGTTCACTATTCCAGAAAACTGTGATATAATAAAAAACACAATAGAGTTTCGGGCAGTAGTTAAGAAGAAATTGGGAAAATCTCCTGCTTTCCGTTTCCTGAAACAAAAAAATAAACAACAAGAGGTGATAGCGTGATTAAGAAAGAGATGATAGCTATGCTGCTTGCGGGTGGCCAGGGCAGCCGTCTTGGCGTACTTACAGCAAAAGTGGCAAAGCCAGCTGTAGCTTTCGGCGGTAAGTATCGCATTATTGATTTTCCGCTGAGTAACTGTATTAATTCTGGTGTAGATACAGTAGGTGTGCTGACTCAGTATCAGCCTTTAAGACTGAACAGTCATATTGGAATTGGTATTCCGTGGGATTTGGATAGGAACATTGGCGGTGTGACGGTACTGCCTCCATATGAGAAGAGTTCAAACACAGAGTGGTATACCGGTACAGCAAATGCGATTTATCAGAACCTTAGTTATATGGAAATGTATAATCCGGAGTATGTTCTGATTCTGTCCGGTGACCATATTTATAAGATGGATTACGAAGTGATGCTTGATTTCCACAAGGCAACAAACGCAGATGTGACGATAGCGGTTATGCCTGTGCCGATGGAAGAGGCGAGCCGTTTTGGTATAGTTGTTACCGATGAGAACAATACCATCACAGAGTTCCAGGAAAAGCCGGAGCATCCGATGAGCAATCTGGCATCGATGGGTATCTATATTTTCTCATGGAAAGCGCTGCGCGAATCTCTGATTGCATTAAAAGACCAGAGCAACTGTGACTTTGGTAAGCACATCATTCCATGGCTGAAAGACCGCGGAGACAAGATGGCCGCTTACGAATTTAACGGATACTGGAAAGACGTCGGAACACTTGGCTCTTACTGGGAAGCAAACATGGAGCTGATCGATATCATTCCGGAATTCAATCTGTATGAGGAGTTCTGGAAAATCTATACCTCCAGTGAGATCATCGCACCGCAGTATATTGCTGCAGAAGCCAAGGTACAGAAGAGTATTATCGGCGACGGCACCGAGGTGTACGGTGAAGTATATAATTCCGTAATCGGAGCCGGTGTTACCATTGGAAAAGGCACTGTGGTACGCGATTCCATCATCATGCAGGGTACCGTGATCGGTGAAAATGTGGTTATGGACCGCAGCATCATTGCAGAAAATGTACAGATTGGAAATGGTGTTGTCCTTGGTATCGGTGAGGAAGTTCCAAACAAGATGAAACCGGCCGTATATTCCTTCGGACTGGTGACCATCGGTGAGAACTCTATCGTTCCGGATGGAGTTAAGATAGGAAAGAACACAGCAATTTCCGGTAAGACTACATCGGAAGATTATCCGAACGGCGTTCTGGAGAGCGGCGAATCTATTATTAAGGCAGGTGACGTGGCATGAGAGCAGTAGGTATTATTTTGGCCGGTGGAAATAATCACCGCATGAGAGAACTTTCTAATAAGCGCGCAATCGCTGCCATGCCGATCGCTGGCGGCTATCGTGCAATTGACTTTGCATTGAGCAACATGTCAAACTCCTCCGTTCAGAAGGTGGCAGTTCTTACACAGTACAACGCAAGATCCTTAAATGAACACCTGAGTTCATCCAAATGGTGGGACTTTGGAAGAAAGCAGGGCGGTCTGTTTGTATTTACACCGACTACCACAGCAGAAAATAACTACTGGTACAGAGGCACGGCAGATGCCATTGCACAGAACCTGGATTTCCTGAAAAAATGCCATGAGCCGTATGTAATCATCGCTTCCGGTGATGGTGTGTACAAGCTGGATTACAACAAGGTTCTGGAGTATCACATCGAGAAAAAAGCAGATATCACGGTTGTATGCAAAGAGCTTCCAAAGGGTGAGGATGCGACCAGATTTGGTGTACTCAAGATGAATGAGGACAGCAGGATCGAGGAGTTCGAGGAGAAACCTATGGTGAGCAACTCCAACTGTATTTCCACAGGTATCTATGTCATCCGCAGAAGACAGCTGATCGAGCTGATCGAGCGCTGTGCGATGGAAGATCGTTACGATTTCGTAAAAGATATCCTGATTCGCTACAAAAATCTCAAGAGAATCTATGGTTATAAGATCAAAGATTACTGGAGCAATATTGCATCGGTAGAATCTTACTATAATACAAATATGGATTTCCTCAAGCCGGAGGTGCGTGATTATTTCTTCCATCAGTATCCGGATATTTATTCCAAGGTAGATGATAACCCGCCTGCAAAATATAATCCTGGCTGTGAGGTTAAGAACAGTCTGATTTCCAATGGCTGTATTATCAACGGGTATGTGGAAAATTCCGTTTTGTTTAAGAAAGTATTTGTCGGCGAGAACTGTGTGATCAAAAATTCCATCATTCTGAATGATGTATATCTGGGTGACAATGTTCACATTGAAAACTGCATTGTTGAGAGCCGTGATACGATCCGCGCAAATTCTTACCATGTGGGTGAAGAAGGGGTTAAGATTGTTATCGAAAAGAACGAGAGATACGTTCTGTAAATACATAGCAATTACTATAGAATGAAAGGGGCTTGAGTCATGCAGATCACAGATGTGAGAGTACGCAAAGTCGCAAAAGAAGGAAAGATGAAAGCTGTTGTTTCCATTACGATCGATGACGAATTTGTGGTACATGATATCAAGGTTATTGAAGGAGAAAAAGGATTGTTTATCGCGATGCCGAGTCGTAAAGCTTCTGATGGAGAATACAGAGATATTGCACATCCGATTAATTCCGAAACGCGAGAACGCATCCAGAAAATGATCCTGGAGCAGTATGAGATCGCTGCCGCACAGGCAGATGAGGAACAGTAACAGAATAGATTACAAGAAACCGCTGTAAAATACAGCGGTTTCTTTTTCTCACATTTTTCTCACAGTTGTTTTTTAAACTTTTATGCGGTGAGGAGTGTGATATTTATGCTTTTAGCCGATAACAGAGCGGGATAAAGGGGTTAAGGGGAAGACATGAACAAAAACGTAATTTTACTGATTGAAGATGAGGAAAAGCTTTCCAGAACACTTGCGGAGTATCTGGAACTGAACGGATATGAGGTTCTGTGTGCACTGGATGGAAATAAGGGGTTGGAACTGTTTTATGACAATATGCACCGGATTGATCTGGTTTTGCTGGACATCATGCTGCCGGGCATCAATGGGGATGAGGTATTGAAAGAAATCCGGAAGAAATCCAGTACACCGGTGATCATGGTGACAGCCAAAAGCTCCATTCATGACCAGCTGGTTAATTTTGCAAACGGAGCAGATGATTACATTACAAAACCTTATGTGCTGGCCATTGTAAAGGTACATATAGAAGCGATTCTGAAACGTGCGGGCAAAATGAAAGAGCAGGTTCATGCCGGTCATGTGGCAGTGGAGCCTGCCACCTATAAAGTATATGTGGATGAGAAACTGATTGAAACCACACCAAAAGAATATGAGCTTTTGACCTATCTGATCAAAAACAAGAATGTGGTCATGCGGCGGGAGAGTATCCTGGAATCGGTCTGGGGTTATGATTACACCGGAGATATTCGCACGATTGACACATTGATCAAGCAGCTGCGAAAAAAGATACATCCTTATGAGCATTATATCAGATCCGTATACGGAGTTGGATATGTTTTTGAAGCAGAGACGGTCGAATAATTTTTGCCCTTTCTATGTATTGCATAGAAAGCTGCAAAATCGGGAGGGAAAATGAAACCAAAGCTTAAAGTAACTATGATTTTGATGGAAGTCCTTTTTCTGGTGATCGTGGTGGGAGGAAGTGCATTTTTTTACAGTGTATTTGCACCCGGGTATTACCGGAAGCAGAAGTCAAAGGTAATTGAGAAGGCTTACAGCGAGATCCGGATGATGGATCTCGCCAATCTTCGTGAGGAAGATCTGGAGATTTTTACAAGCTATGAATCCGAAAATCTTACCTTTACCATTGCGGATGAATTGATGAATCCAATTTATACTTCCTCCAAATCCACAGAGCTTCAGACGCAGCAGGTGCATCGTAACATTGTTGTAAACAAAGGATTGTTTTCCAAAAATCCGAAGGTACTTTACTGGACCGCCAGAGGAAATGAGTCCCTCCGGATTCTGGGGAAATTTTCGCAGGATAAGGTTAAATACTTTGTCTGCATCAAGGAAAATGTTGGGAAGGTTTACAGTGCTCTGTTTTACACGGAAAAATTTCTGATTTTTGTGGTGGTTATGTCTCTGGTGGCAGGATGCATTGTGATGTACTGGCAGTCCAGACGGATCGCAAAGCCCATCGAGGATATTGCGCGCGTTTCCCAGAAAATCGCGGAGCGTGATTTTTCCGTGCGTGCCACAGATTACCATACTTATCAGGAGATCAATAATCTTGCCCATAATTTTAATACCATGGCGGATCAGCTCCAGTACTATATCCAGAAGCTGGAGGAGAGCAAGGATTCTCTGGAAGAGTTTAACCGGATGAGAAATGATTTTACAGCCAATGTGTCCCATGAACTGAAGACGCCTCTGGCAGTGATTTCCAGTCAGGTTGAGCTGCTTCAGACCATGGGAGATAAGATCGACCGGGACTATTATTTCCAGTCTATCCGGGAAGAGGTTCAGAAAATGAGCGATATGGTTGGCGATCTGTTAAATATCGCTTCCCTGGAGCATAAGCTGGAAGCGGTGGAAAAAGGCAGACTGAATCTCTCAGAAGTGATCGAGTATATGACATTGAAGTATGATGCACTGTTTCGTCAGAAAAAACTGAAAGTTCAGACAGACATGGAAAAGGATTGCTTTGTCATGGCTGACCGGGAGTATATTGAGCAGGCAGTGAACAATTACATCATGAATGCCTTCAGCCATATCGGAACCGGAAGATGCCTTGAGATCACCCTGAAAAAAGAGAAGGGGATGATCGTTTTCGGCGTCTACAACGATGGTGACAGGATTGCAGAGGAAGAGCAAAAAAGAATCTGGGACAGCTATTACCAGGGTGAGGAGATCCGCAACCATGCGGGGCTTGGTCTTTACATGGTCAGGACAATCATCAGCAGGCATGGAGGGGAATACGGATTCACCAACTGCGAGAATGGCGTACTCTTCTGGTTTCTGCTTCCGGAAGCATAGAGGCAGATTTTCGGCAAAGACAAACCTTTACAAGCACAAAAACATATTGTACAATACAAAGAAGAGCCCGGCTTTTTGTCAGGATACCCACTCCTGACGAAAGGCGGGCAAAATTGTCGTCTGGAGGTAGAAAAATGTATATTATTGTGGGACTTGGAAATCCTGGAAAACAGTATGCACACACAAGGCATAATGTTGGATTTGATACGATAGATATATTAGCAGAACGATATCATATTTCCATGGACATCAAAAAACATAAGGCAGTCTGCGGAAAGGGTGTTATTGAAGGGCAGAGGGTGGTACTGGCCAGGCCGCAGACCTTTATGAACCTGAGCGGGGAGAGTGTGCGGGAACTGGTGGATTTCTATAAGATTGACCCGGAGGAGGAACTCATTGTCATTTATGATGATATCAGCCTGGAGCCGGGACAGCTTCGGATCCGTCCAAAGGGAAGTGCCGGTGGACACAACGGAATCAAAAATATCATTGCCCATCTGGGGACACAGGTGTTTAAAAGAGTAAAAGTCGGAATTGGAGAGAAACCAAAGGGATGGGATCTGGCAGATTATGTGCTCAGTCATTTTCCAAAAGCAGAGCGGGAGGCTGTGGAAGAGGCTTTTGGAAGGGCAGCTTCGGCCGTTGTATGTATGATGACGGAAGGGATGGACAGCGCCATGAATGTATTTAACAGAAAAGTGGAAAAATAGTAAGCAGATGTCAGATGTGCATCTTCAGGAGGAAAAAATGAAAGCGTTTACCGAGCCATTAAAGGAACTGGGAGAATTTCTGGAGTTAAAAAATGTTCTGCAGAAAAGGTCGGTACAGATTGCCGGCTGTATTGATGCGCAGAAGGCACATTTTATCTATGCGGCGGGGGAGGATTACAAAAAAAAGCTGATTGTAACCTACAGCGAGCTGCGTGCAAAGGAACTCTATGAGAATTATCGGCTGTTTGATAAAAATGTTATGCTCTATCCGGCGAAGGATCTGATCTTTTACAGTGCGGATGTGCAGAGCAATCTTCTGGTGCAGCAGCGTATTCAGGTACTGAAAGGTATTCTGGAGAATGATACGGCCACGGTCATTACCTCCATGGGCGGTGTGATGGATCATCTTCTGCCGATGGAATGGTTTGCAGGGCAGGTGGAGACGGTGACGAATGATGCGTTGTTTGATCTGGAAGAATGGAAGAAAAAGCTGGTTTCCATGGGATATGAGCGGGTAGGACAGGTGGAAGGAAGCGGACAGTTTGCAGTGCGTGGCGGTATTCTGGATGTTTTCCCCCTTACCGAGGAGAATCCGGTGCGTATCGAGCTGTGGGGGGATGAGGTGGATTCCATTCGCAGTTTTGATGTGGAGAGCCAGCGTTCCATTGAGAATCTGGATTCCATCCGGATTTATCCGGCATGTGAATTTATTGCGGAGGATGCGCGTATCCGCCTGGGTATCCTGCGCATGGAAAAAGAGGCGGAGAAGCTTGCAAAAAAATTTCGGCAGGAGAGGAAGACGGAAGAAGCCTATCGCCTGAAGACTATGGTATCGGAGACGAAGGAAAGTCTGGAGGACGGAGGGATGATGACCGTCCTTGGCGGGCTTGTCAATTATTTTTATGATGAAACCGTATCCTTTGCAGATTATTTTGGTGCAGATTCTCTTGTAGTGCTGGACGAGCCCAACCGCCTGTGGCAGGAGGCACTGGCCATCGAAAAAGAATTTCACGAGAGTATGACAAACCGTCTGGAAAAAGGCTATGTGCTGCCGGGACAGATGGAGCTTCTTTACAGCAGCGCCGAAGCAGCACAGAAGCTTCAGAGCCACCGCTGTATGGGGCTGTGTATGCTGGAAACGGCAGGTGCCCAGTGGGGACTTGAGGAGCGATTCAGTATTGATGTGCGCAGTGTCAATGGGTATAACAACAGTTTTGAGCTTCTGTTGAAGGATCTGACCCAATGGAAGAAAAAAGGAGCCAGAGTGATTCTGCTCTGCGGTTCCCGAACCAGGGCAAAACGTCTGGCGGAGGATCTAAGGGACAACGAACTGAATGCTTTTTATTCGGAGGATCTGGATCGGGTGGTACAGCCGGGAGAAATTCTGCTGATCTATGGAAGCGCACACAGGGGCTATGAATATCCGCTCCTTAAATTCCTGGTGATTTCTGAAAGTGATATCTTCGGAAAAGAAAAAAAGAAAAAGAAAAAAATCAGGCGTTATGAAGGGAAGGCGATCCAGAGCTTTTCCGAGCTTTCTGTGGGCGATTATGTGGTGCATGAGAACCATGGTCTTGGCATTTACCGGGGAATTGAAAAAATTGAGGTGGATAAGGTCACCAAAGATTATATGAAGGTGGAGTATGCAGGAGGGAGTAATCTCTACGTGCCGGCAACACAGCTGGATGTAATCCAGAAATATGCGGATTCCCAGGCGAAACGGCCGAAGCTTAACAAGCTTGGCACACAGGAATGGAACCGCACTAAGACGAAGGTGCGGGGTGCGGTGAGAAATATTGCAAAGGATCTGGTGGCATTATATGCGGCCAGACAGCGCGAGAATGGTTTTTGCTATGGAGAGGATACGGTCTGGCAGAAGGAGTTTGAGGAAACCTTTCCATTTGAAGAGACAGATGACCAGCTGGCGGCAATCGATGCGGTAAAAGCGGACATGGAAAGCGGCAAGATCATGGATCGCCTGATCTGCGGGGACGTAGGCTATGGAAAGACAGAAATCGCAATCCGGGCGGCCTTTAAGGCGGCGCAGGATGGCAAGCAGGTGGTGTTTCTGGTACCTACTACCATCCTTGCGCAGCAGCATTACAATAACTTTGTACAGAGAATGAAGGATTATCCGGTGCGTGTGGATCTGCTCTGCCGATTCTGCACACCTGCGGAGCAGAAAAAGACGCTGGTGGATCTGAAAAAGGGACTTGTGGATATTCTCATCGGAACACACAGAGTGCTGTCAAAGGATGTGGAGTTTAAGGATCTGGGACTTCTGATCATTGATGAGGAGCAGCGATTTGGCGTTGCCCACAAGGAAAAGATAAAAAAACTGCGGGAAAATATTGATGTGCTGACTCTGACCGCCACCCCCATTCCAAGGACCCTGCATATGAGCCTGGTGGGAATCCGTGATATGAGTGTGCTGGAGGAGGCTCCCATGGAACGTGTTCCGATCCAGACGTATGTGATGGAATACAATGAGGAGATGGTGCGCGAGGCCATAAGCCGTGAGCTGGCCAGAGGCGGTCAGGTTTACTATGTGTACAACCGCGTCAATACCATCGTGGAGACGGCAAATAAGATCGCGGAGCTTGTACCGGAGGCACGTGTGGCATTTGCACATGGTCAGATGCGGGAACGGGAGCTGGAGCACATCATGTATGATTTTATCAATGGAGAGATCGATGTGCTGGTTTCCACCACCATTATTGAAACGGGACTCGATATTTCCAATGTAAATACCATGATTATTCACGATGCGGACAATCTGGGACTTTCCCAGCTATATCAGCTGCGCGGGCGTGTGGGCCGCTCCAACCGGACCGCCTATGCATTTCTGATGTACCGAAGAAACAAGATGCTGAAGGAAATAGCGGAGAAGAGGCTGCATGCCATCCGGGAGTTTACCGATCTGGGAAGCGGGTTTAAGATCGCCATGCGCGACCTGGAGATCCGCGGCGCCGGCAACCTGCTGGGTGCAGAGCAGCATGGCCATATGGAGGCGGTGGGGTATGATCTCTACTGTAAAATGCTGAATGAGTCGGTGAAAGAACTGAAGGGTGAGGCGGATCCGGAGGAAGAGTTCGAGACATCCATTGATCTGGATATTGATGCCTATATTCCGGAACGTTACATCAAAAACGAGTTCCAGAAGCTGGATGTGTACAAACGGATCGCGGCAATCGAGAATGAGGAAGAGTACGATGACATGCTGGAGGAGCTTATGGACCGCTTTGGGGAACCGCCAAAATCTGTCCAGAATCTGCTGGCTGTGGCAAATCTGAAAGCGATGGCACACCGTGCATGGATCACGGAAGTGGCACAAAAAGGAGATACGATCCGCTTTACCATGTTTGAACGGGCAAAAGTAGATGCGGCAAAGATCGAGCAGCTGGTCAAAGAGAGCAGAGGGAAATTGAAATTTACCATCGACAAAAACCCTTACTTTGTCTATGCAAAACCAAGGAAAAACGGGAAAGACAATGAGGATGTGCTGATGATCGTGCGGGAGCTGCTGGAGAAGATGGGGAGGTGAAGTCGAAAGGACGGCAAAGCCGGGTTTCGTAGGCGTTAGGAGTTGGGGAAAGCGTAATTGTGTGAAATGTGTGAATTATTTGTACATTGATTGACGGATACAAAAAAAGAGGATATAATGTAGCATATCAGAAACTGCGCAGCAGTTTCAAGCGGGTTTTACGCAGTAAAAGCTGCGTAGCCCCGTAAGGGGCTGATATGCTAACGAGGAAAAATGCGCAGCATTTTTTCGAGTCTAAGTGGAAGCGGAAAAAGTGCAGCAATCAGAAACTGCGTAGCAATTTCAAAAGCAGAAGTGATCAGGAGGATGGATTCAGAGATGAGCAATATGAGAAAGAAACTGGCAGCAGCAGGATTGTGCTTTGTTTTGGCAGCAGGTATGCTGACGGGATGTGGAGATGCAGATAAGGCGATCATTACGCTGAATGGAGAAAAGACAGAGTATGCAGTGGCAAGTGTTATGCTTCGTTACAGTCAGGCACAGATGCAGTCTTATTACGGAGCTTACATGGGAGATACCATGTGGGAGCAGTATGGTGATACCACAAAGACAAATCTGATGAGTACGCTGAAACAGATGCTGATTCTGGAACAGCACATGGATGAGTATAATGTTACGATTTCCGATGAGGAAAAGCAGGAAATCTCCGATGCGGCAGCAACTTTTATTTCTGATAATGACAAAAAGGCACTGAAAGCCATGTGTGCCGATCAGGCAACCGTTGAGCGTGTGCTGGCCTTGTATACGATTCAGAATAAGATGTCTGAAGCTATGGTTGCAGATGTGGATACGGAGGTTTCCGACGAGGAAGCAGCTCAGAAGACCATTCAGTATGTTGTCTTCAGCACGGCAGATACGACCGATGCGGACGGCAATACGGTTGCACTGACAGACGATGAGAAAGCCGCACTGCTGGCACAGGCAGAGCAGCTGCGTGATGAGGCGGCAGCCGGCACCGATATGGAGGAAGCGCTGAGCGCGATTGATGAAAACAAGAGTGTGAGCACCGCTTCTTATGGCGACAATGACGAGAGTTACGCACTGGATGAAGCGGTACGTACAGCAGCAGACGGACTGAAGGACGGAGAAGTTGCGTCAGAAGTCGTGGAGACCGACAGTGGATACTATGTTATCAAAATGCAGTCCACCTTTGACGAGAGCGCTACCGAGCAGAAAAAAGAGGAAATCGTATCTCAGAGAAAGAGCGACCGCTTCGACGAGCTGTATGA
>JALEJP010000056.1 GCA_022769625.1 Lachnospiraceae bacterium
TTCCCATATATCCATCAATTCATTAGCAATCATCGGCGTTCCCTCCTTTTTATAGGATATCGGTTAACCTAAGCATTGTCAATCTCTCAATTAACACTATGCAGGGTTGTTTCAGTTTCAGTTTTTATTCCGATTCCCCTATGAAATAGAATTTGATTCTGGTACAATTGATTATATAATATGTTTGGGTATGGAGGAAGCAAATGAGAAAATTCTGGGGTTTTTATAATAATGGGAAATACAAAGTTGGGTGTAACGGAGCAACAATGTATTTGTACGATGCAGACGATCATGAATTGGCAAAATATAAGGACATCCCATATGCTTATCGGGGAGCTTTTAAACCAGAATCCAACATTTTTGTTCTGAAGTCAACAGAAGGCCGCCTTGCTGTTTATGATTTTGATGAAAGGAAATTGCTGTACAAGTTCAGATTTTCCAATGTTGACGGCGAACAGGATGATGGCTTTTGCTTTTCTCCTGATGGAAATTATTTCATAAATATTGAACGAACCGGATCCAGTGTTCATTCTCGATTATCTATATACGAAATGCATTCCTTTTCACCTGTTAAGCGTTTGTTTGAGAATGACAGATCGTTGGCATTAAGTCATATTGAGTACAACGCACTTGAAAATCAATATACTATTTTGTTTTTCATTCGGGATACTCAAGGGTTTTACAGTCAGGGTTACATCGGCGAATTTAAAGATGATCAAATTATTCATAAGCGGCCACTGAGTTATAAGGCATATGACTTTTTGAGCGACTACAAATCGCTTCAATTATCGGGGTTTACCGAAAAGGCAATGGAATGGTCCTCTTTACACTATGACGGCTTTACAAATAACGAAATAATAAAATTGAGGGACAGAAATTTTGATATGCTTTCTTTTCCACAAATTGCAGAGACGTTCGTAAAATAATATAAAAGGGCGTAAAAAACTTTGCGGGAGGTCGGCTTTTCTGGAATTGATTATAATTCGTATCACTTCTCCCAGTTGTTTAATACGATTATCATTCACCGCATAACCTTTCAATATGTACTGTTTCAATACGAAATTTGCCCAACGACGAAATTCTACACCACGTTTTGATTTCACACGATAGCCAACGGAGATGATTACATCAAGGCTATAATATTATTTGCTCCATTACTGCTCCTTTTGTTTTCCATTCACTTTTTCCACTTCCATATTTCCCGGCAGAACGAAATTTAACAAAATCGCCGTCACAAACACGACCGCCACCACATTTTCCGAGAAAACCGTCTGAATCATGGACGGAAAAATATGCCAGAGATCGATCTCGCTTGCCTGCGTGAATCCCGCACCGACAGCCAGCGAAAGTGCCGCAATCGTAATATTTCTCTGGGTAAATCCGGCTTTTGCAATCATCTGTATCCCGGATGTAAAAATTGTTCCGAACATCATGATCGTACAGCCACCCAAAACGGCTTCCGGAAGTGATGCAAAGAAATTTCCAACCGGCGGAAGCAGACCGGCAATGATCATGCATACCGCTCCTGTCATGATTGTAAAACGATTCACCACCTTCGTCATCGCAACCAGACCCACATTTTGGGAAAAAGAGGTCACCGGCGGACAGCCAAGAAGAGAAGAGATGGCAGAAGCATATCCGTCACAGCCAAGAGAACCGGAAATTTCCCGGTCCGTGATTTCCCGGTTCAGCCCTGTGGAAACCATCGCTGTGGTATCCCCAATGGTTTCCGCTGCGGATACCAGATAAATAATACAGACAGAAAGAATGGCTCCCAGATGAAACTCCGGCATATATGGCAGAAGTTTTGGCAGGGAAATCACACCGTCTGCAAGAATAACCGACAGATCCACTTTCCCCATAAAGATTGCGATTACATAGCCGACGATCAATCCGGCCAACACGGAAAGCTGTTTTAAGTATCCTTTTGCCAGACAGTTCCATGCCAGGCACACGACAAGTGTGATCGTTCCAAGCAGCAGGTTCTGCGCAGATCCAAAGTCCTCCGCATAGCCTCCGCCGAAGGATCTGGCTCCCACGGAAAATAAGGAAAGCCCAATGGCGGTAACGACAGATGCCGCAACAATCGGAGAAATGATCTTTCTCCAGTATTTCGCAAAAAGTCCCAGTGTCCCTTCAAAAATACCGCCCACCAGTACAACACCCACCACAGTTGGATAACCATAGTTTGCCGCAATTGTACTTAATACAGTTACAAACGTAAAACTCACACCCATCACAATGGGAAGACCGGAACCAACCTTCCACAACGGATAAAGCTGTATCAGCGTGGCAATGCCTGCCACGAACATTGCATTCTGCAGAAGCACTGCAATCTCACTCTGAGAGAGTCCTCCGGCTGCCGCAATAATCGTGATCGGTGTCAGATTGGCAACAAACATGGCCAGAATATGCTGAAGGCCAAACGGTATCGCCTTTTCAACCGGTACCCGGCCTTCCAGCCGGTAAATATTGTTTACACTACTTTTTTTGTCGCTCATAGAATCCCCCTTTGTATTTTCCTCTTTACGTTTATTTTCTGATCGTAGTTTTCCTGCCTGCGCCCTTCGTCTGCAGAAGCTTCCGATACTGCTTCAGATTTGCTTTCGGCACACGGATAACAGCCTTTGCGTAAATGCCCTGGAAAGCTTTTTTACCCACATTTTTTGTCGTCAGCTTCTTCGTTTTGACCGTAATGCTTTTCAGCTTTTTGCATCCATAAAATGCCTGTTTTCCGATCTGACTCACCCTGGAAGGTATCGTAATTCTGGTCAGGCTGACACATTTGTAAAACGCTTTTGCACCGATCGTGGTTACATTTTTCCCCATCGTAACTGTTTTCAGCCTGCTGCAGCCCGAAAATGCCTTTGCACCCACTGCTGTCACATTGCTGCCGATCACTACTCTGGTAAGATTTTTCATATTACGAAATGCGTCATCCGCAACAGATGTCACACGGTAGGTCGTCCCATTCAGAACAACCGATGCCGGAATGGTATGACTTACCGCATTGTTTTCCGTCGGTTTCTGATATTCTGCAGTATCAGAGGCTGTTACTTTATAGTAAGCCTTCGATTTTGCTTCCCTTACCACCGTACCGGTTTCCAGAACGGTCTGCTGTACGGATGGATTTTCCGATATTTCACCGGATGCCGGTATGATTTCTGTCTCCGTCACACCACAGACGATACAGCTATGCTCCTTTTCTCCCGCTTCCGTACTGGTAGCCGCCTTGGTCACCGTCCATTCTCCATAGCTGTGACCCTTCGCCGGAATTACCGTGATATCTGTTTTGGCTCCACAGCCCGTACAGTGTCTTGATTTGCTGCCTTCTCCCTCACAGGTTGCCTCTTTATCAATCGTATACTGGACATCATAGGTATGTACGTGATCTCCTCCGGTTCCGACTGTAACATAAAAATCAGCTTTGATCTCTCTGGAAAGTGATACCGTAATCTTTGCCACTCCGTCCTTGATTCCCTTCACAAAGAGCAGTATTCTCGATCCCACTGAAGATACCATCGCTCTGGCTACGGTTTCATCCGAAGACGTAACAGACAGCTTATCCGCCGAAATATCCGGATTTGAAATGGATATGGACGCCACACCATAGTAATAACCATCCTGTGATACGGAAACCTTCCCGGTGGACGAAGACAGTGTAATGGTCGTATCCTCCGGTATCTCTTCAATATTAAAAAAGGAAACCGTATAATCCAGCGTAATTTCTCCGTTTTCCATCACCTCCACCTGGTATTCATCTCCGGAGAAGTAACCGGATATTCCCGATGGCCGGAAAATCAGACAGTAGTACTGTCCATATCCACCTTTGCTGTAATTAAAATAACCATCTGCCGCGGATGATGAGAAATTCCATTCCTGATGATCCTGCACCCTGGTCACTTTCACGGAAACGTCATCCGAGAAAGCTGTCCCGGAGGAAATGCTCCACGGATAATCGCTGTCAAAATATTCCACCGGCATGTTTCTTGCAGGCCATGCAACAATCGGATCTTCTGTCACCGTATGCGACCGGTCAAATGCATACATAACTCCATATGTTCCATTGCATCCGGTCACCGCGCCAAATCCCGTTTTTCCCATGGAAGGATTCAGACACCACCGTCTGTGTCCCACACGGTCAATGTTGCCGCTGTCCTCATCTGCCATCCAGCTGTGAATCACAGCCTTTCCAAGGGGCATCATGCCGGATGACCACACAATATTGCCGCGGCTCGTCCCCAGATAGCCCAGCTGATACATATCATCACTCATGCCCTCTGGCTGGGACGGAGTATGGGACAGCTGACGATTGACATAATTAATCAGAGCTCCCGCCTGAGCCTGAGACACATACGTATCATCTGCTGTCACCTCATGGTAAATTCCCGCAATGTAGCGCACCTCATTAAGTGCCGCCAGCCCATACTGCTGTGTCGCATCCGAAAGCTTTCCTGCCGAATAAGGCGCTGTTGTCACCGGCTCCTGCCCATACGTGATCGTATCCTCCAAAACCCCTGTATGTGACTGAATATACGCAATAATCTCATCTTTCGTGTGCGTTTCCACATTCAACACCTTTGCCGCTGCATTTGCTTCGCCTGTGCCGATCCATAATCCAGCAACCAAAACAGACAGCAGAACACCTGTCAGAAGTATTCCCTTTCTGTAACTCTTCCCTTTCCTCTTTTCCAACATTTTTGCTTCCTTCCTGCTTTTAATTCTTATCGTCTACAGTATACCCAGTTTTCCAGACAAAAGCAATCATTCATCTTTCTTTCACTCACAGAACTCTCTTCAATTTCCATCCCCCAGTTGACTTTTAAGCTCTAAAGCTTTAAAATATAAAACAGATCATAGATTACCCGCCGGCACCAACTGCCGACATTTATTTCACATTAGGAGGATTTTATCATGCAGCAAGTATCAATATATGCAGAGAACAAAAAGGGAATGTTGGAAACAATCACCGGAGTACTTCGCCGTGAGGAGATTAATATTCTGGGTTCTGTTACGAATGACAGTGCAGAGTACGGTATCGTCCGCATGGTTGTCTCTGACCCCAAAAGAGCAGTGGAGGCACTCACCGAGGCAGGTTTTCTCTGCCATCTGAAGGAAGTTGTTGCGGTTGAGCTTATGGATGAAGTCGGAAATCTGAACCAGCTGCTGCGTGCGCTTTCCGAGAGCAATATCAATGTTAACTATCTGTATCTGTCCTTTAACCGTGATACCGGAAAGCCGATCATGGTATTCCATTCCGAGGACATCATGGAAGTGAAGGCGTGCATCGAACAGAAAGGCTATACCGTCATGTAAGGATGCCCGCGGATACATGGCATAAAAAGAGCTGCTGCACAAGTGATAAAACATCACAGGTACAGCAGCCCTTTTCCTGTTATGAGGCTGTTCTCAGAATTTCATCCGGTCCATCCGGGCTCTGATTCCACACAATCTGTTATTCATCGTATCCTCCTTCGATTGAAAATGCTTTCAGGGAATATATGGTCATTTTTCCCCTGCAGCTGCCTTCCATGGAAATCTCACCTTCCAGGCTGTAAATCCGTGAAGTAAATACCTCTTCCCCATGATTGACAAAGATTTCCACAGATGAAGTATCTGCAAAGATCTGAAGACTTTTCAGCTCCTTTACCTTCACCTTTCTTGTATCTCGTCCAAAGCCGCAGGTTCCAAGATCCAGGGTCAGTATTTCGTTTTCATAGGACAGCGTCACGCCTTTGCGCAGAACCATTTTCATGCTCCTGCAGGTCTCATATTCAACAACCGCCTCATATACCAGGTTATCCCGGCATACTTTTGTCTGTTCCTCAAAACGTTCGACGATCTCCTCTCCGGTTCGAAGCTGCTTCAGTTCTTCCAGCGGCTCCTGAATCAGCTGATTCCCCCTCATAACAAGCTGTCTGGGGATGGTCAGGGCATGCTGCCATCCACTCTCTGTTGTGGGATTTGTATAATCCGCATCCGGAATCCCCATCCATCCAATCAGGATGCGTCTTCCCTTTTCATCCAGAAAGGTCTGTGGTGCGTAGAAATCAAATCCTCTGTCCAGAAGCCTGATATCTGTGATCTCGTACTCGTCTGTCACAAAATCATAAGAAATCTTCATCGCCGTACACTGGTGGACATTGGCATAATCGATCCCCTGCTGTTTTACTCCCTGAGGACAGCAGATCAGAATCCACTCTCCATCCAGTTCAAACAAATCCGGACATTCCCACATATAGCCAAATTTTTCTTTCGTTGTAATGCGGTTTTTGTAAGTCCATTTTTTCAGATCCTTCGACTGGTAAAGCAGAACCATCCCGGTTCCTTCCCGATCCCTGGCGCCGAGAACCATATAGTACATCCCGTTTTGTTGAAACACCTTAGGATCTCTGATGTGATTGCTCATATCGGAAGGATAATCCGCTGTTGTCATCAGCAGCTCTTTTTCTGTAAAATCATGCCCGTTCTTACTGGTAAACGTGATGGTATTGCTTCCTCTGCCTGAGTTGA
This sequence comes from Lachnospiraceae bacterium, assembly GCA_022769625.1. Taxonomy (GTDB): domain Bacteria; phylum Bacillota; class Clostridia; order Lachnospirales; family Lachnospiraceae; genus Hominisplanchenecus. The sequence goes on from JALEJP010000056.1 coordinate 6,514, forward strand.
TATAGTCATAATCGTCTCTGTCAAAATATTTCAGATTCCCGGTATAGAAGAAGCGGATCTGGTCATCCTCCACATAAGCTGAACCGGAGTAAGCCCCGTGCGCATCATAGTCGGAATCCGGAAACAGAACAGGTTCATCTTCTTTATAATGCACAAAATCTTTCGTTGTATAATGTCCCCAGAGCTTCAATTCACCCGTCGGCTCAAATGGTGTGTATTGATAATAGATGTGATATGTACCATGAAACTGGCATAATCCGTTGGGATCGTTCATCCATCCCGTTTTCGGCATCAGATGAAACCAGAGACGCCTTGGATCTTCTGCAGCCTTTTCCCGATACGCGCCATTTTCTTCATACCAGGTCCTGTAATCTTCTCTAAATACCTTTTTATATTTTTCAAACATGATTGTCCCTTTCAACTGTCCCATTTTCCCACTATTCTGTGATTTGATCAGTTATTCTCTTTCTTCTCTTCTGCTTCGATTCCGAATTTTTTCCAGAAAATCATGGTAAGCAGAGCAGATACTGCCATGGATAAAGCAAGGCCGATGGCAAAGTTCAGATAGGATTCCGGTTTCATGGAAATAAATCCCGGAAGACCTGCTGCACCCAGTGCCTGAGCCAGCACCTTAGTCGCCGCACAGTAAGCACTTCCCACTCCGGATCCGATGATCGCCGCATAGAATGGATATTTTAATTTTAAGGTAACACCAAACATTGCCGGTTCTGTGATTCCAAGCAAAGCGGATACTCCCGATGCAGAGCAGATGGATTTCATCTTTTCATTTTTCGTGAGGAATAAAACCGTCAGAACTGCTGCACCCTGTGCCACATTGTTCATGCTGGCTGTTGTGAAGATAAAACTTCCTCCTGTCTGTGCCACATTACTGATAAGCTGTGTTTCAATGGCAATAAAGCTGTGGTGCATACCGGTCAGACAAATGGGTGCATAGGCAAGTCCGAAAATACCGCCTCCGACAAATCCAAGGGAGTTGTAAAGCCATGTAATACCTGCTGCCAGCAGATTACCTGCCTCTCTCAATACCGGACCGACGCAGATAAAGGTTAAAAATGATGTAATCATAATGGAAAGAAGCGGAGTCGTCAGGTTGTCAAGCCAGGTGGGCGTTATTTTGTGAAGCTTCTTTTCAATAGCTGCCAGAATAAATGCTACCGCAAGAACTGGAAGTACCGTTCCCTGATATCCGATGGCCGGAATATCAAATCCAAAGATAGACCAGACCGGAGGTTCGACAATTCCGATGCTGTATGCATTCAGAAGATCCGGATGAACCATGATCATACCCATAGCTGCTCCCAGATAGGGATTGCCGCCAAACTTCTTCGTCGCACTGAATCCGATCAGCACAGGCAGAAAGGTGAATGGCGCATTGGCAAATGTGTTGATCGCTGACGCAAGCCCTGCCCACTGGGGATACAATTCGATCAGTGACTGTCCGTGAAACAGAGCGGAAGTCAGTATGTTATTCAGACCCATCAAAAGACCACCGGCAACAATAGCCGGAATAATCGGCACAAAAATGTCGCTTAGCATTTTTACAAATCGCTGGAGCAGATTTCCTTTTTTCTCCTGCTTTTCATTGACGACAGTATCTGCTGCCTGTCCCAGCTGTTTCTGTACTTCCGCACAGACCAGATTCACCAGACCGGAGCCGAAAATGATCTGAAACTGCGTCTGTGTCATGAAGACGCCCTTTACCCCTTCGATATCGCTTATGGCTTCTTCATTTCTGAGATTCTCATCTCTTAACTGCAGCCGTAATCTGGTTGCACAGTGCACTGCTGAAATAATGTTTTCTTTCCCTCCTGCCTGCTCAATAACCTGGCCGGCAATTTTTGCATAATCCATTACCCTTCTCCTTTTCCATTTTGTATTATTGTGGTATCGATTCCATGTTTTTATTGTAATCGGTGTTTCCTATTTTGTCAAGTACTTTTATGGAATCGGTTCCATATTTTCCCTTTTTTTGTTTCGGTAACTGTACAATTGATATTTATGTAAAAAATAAGCCTGAAAGAGCACATCTTCTGCTCTCCACAGGCTTATAATTGTATCGAAGTAACTTTTCATTTTGTTTTATTTATGGTATCGGTTCCATTTTCTTTCTCACGCTTTTCCCTTCGATGAATTCGTAGTTTACAATCTGTTTTTTTGAAACAGGTTCCTTTTTAATCTGTTTCAGGATCGTCTCTGCTCCCAGATATCCCATAGCATAGGAATCGAATTTCACCGTTGTCAGCTCCGGTATCAGTAGACTGCTCTCATCATAGCCTCCAAAGCCTGTCACCGACACATCTTCCGGTATCCGGAGTCCTTTTTCCAGCAGAACCTTATAACAGCCGAACGCAATCCGGTCGGTGGCACAGATGATCGCATCCACCTCAGATCTGGCAAGGATCTCTTTCGTTTTCTCCTGTCCTCCGATAAAGCTGTAATCTCCCATTACCACAACAGGATCTGTAATACCATATTCCGCAAGTCCATCCAGTACCCCCTGCCTGCGTCTTATTCCCACTGCTTCGTCTTTTTCATAGACACCGATGTATCCAACCTTCTTATGTCCCGTTTTGCCAATATATTCACCGATAAATCTGCCTGCACTGTAATCGTCATCAATGATGGATAGTCCCTCCGGATAGTCCTGTGCCAGCACAACGATGGGTATGGAAGCTTCCTCAAAAATCCTTTTGTGCTCATTCGTAATGGAGATGGAACTCAGAAGCAGACCATCCACATTCAAATTGATCAGCCGCTGGATATTCTGAATTTCCAGATCGATATCATGGTCTGAATTTTTGATCAGGGTAGTATATTCCTTGTCCCGAAGATAGCGGTCAATGCTTGTAATAACCCTGCTTGTAATCTTGGAATTCAAGGTGGGAACCACCACTCCGATCACGTTGCTGTTTTTGGCATTCAGCCTGGCAAATGCATTCGGCTCATAATTATAGGTTTCAATCACTTTCTGGATCTTTTCTTTCGTCTCCTGCTTGACATAACCACCATTAAAATACCGTGACACTGTACTTTTTGCAACACCGGCCATCTCTGCGATATCTGCCATTGTCATTTTTTTATTTACCATGCCTTTTCTTCCTATCCATAAAATATCACCTTACAAACCTGCCGCTGGCAGATTCCCCGGATACCTGCGCTCAGACACATGCATCCAGCGCATTTCTTGCCTCTCTTACCTTCCGTTCATCCGTCTGCCAGATTTCAAATTCACTCATGGACGGCAGCCCCATATTGATCCCCTCCCTGCGGTACTCCATACGGCTTGGGAGTGTTATTTTTCCGGACATGTGGAAGGAAGCAATTCCTGTATACGGAGCCAGCTCACGGATGGCTGCCGCATCAATACCGGCACCTGCCAGTATATCCACACGCCCCGCCGCGCGTTTGCGCAGTTCTTTCAGCATTTCTTTTCCTTCCAGGCAGTTCTGATGCTGTCCGGATGTGAGGATCGTGTTAATTCCAAGCTCCGCTGCCGTCTCCAGCGTTTCAAAGGGATCTTTTGCCACGTCAAACGCACGGTGCAGGGTCACATCCATCCCCTTCGCCGCATCCAGCATGCGCTCCATCGCCGCAAGATCCAGCGAACCATCCGCAGACAGCGCGCCGATCACCACCGCTTCCGCTCCCAGCTCACGGAAGAGGGCGATCTCCCGGCACATGACAGATACCTCATTCTCCGAATAACAAAAATCCCCGAACCTGGGTCGAATCAGCACATGTATGCGTATCTCGCTCTGTGCCCGTATTTCCTGAAACAGACATGGGCTCGGTGTCGTTCCGCCGATCACAAGCCCGCCGCACAGCTCAAGCCGGTCCGCGCCTCCTCTTTCTGCAGCAAGCGCCGACTCCACACTGTCCACACAGCATTCCAATGTACCTTTTCTCATATAAGCACCTCCCGTTTTTCAATGTATCACTCCAGGCTGTTTAATCCTTCACCAGCTTTGCATTTGGATAGATCCTTTCCATCCGTTTGTCCGGAAAATGATCATCCAGAAACTTTTCAAAATCGGTACGTCCGTCCTCTCCCGGAGTTTGTATGGATATTGCACTTTCGCCGATCTGCCGATTTATTTCCGCTGCAAGCGCCTCATTCTGTCTGGTACTGTAACGATCCAGTGCCAGCGCAGAAACACCTGCATTGAACACCATAAACACAACACAGATCCAGGTAAGCACCATACCCTGCCGGATCGGTATTTTTTCAATCAGTGCTGACAGCTTCGGATAGATCATTTTCAGCCACACCACCGCAGCGATGCCCCAGAAAAAGCAGTACAGCAGATTGATCCTGCCTCCCAGATTGAATGGTATCTTGCTGTAATCCCAGAAAACGGTCCCAAATACCAGCTCGGTAAACACACTGCAGATATACTCGTAGGCACCGCCAAGCACCGTGCCCAGCATAAAAATATACCGGTCGCTCTTATCCTTATATTTATAGAGCAGTGCAGTCAGAATGGCACATCCAAGCCCCCACACAATACTAAAAGGACCATAGACAACACTGCTGCGGCTCATCCATCGTCCCATGGAAAAACGGCAGAAAATCGTCTCCACAATATCGCCGATAAATGCTCCGATAAAAAACAGCCAGAACAGCTTTTCAAAACAACAGCCCTCGGCAAATACCACCTTCTTTTTTCGGGTCTTCTCCGCTTCTTTAATCTTGTCCGCATGGATATTCGGATAGGCCTTCATCATACGCTTCTGGATCTTTCCGGTAAGCGCATTGCCAAATTCATCCGTCACCTTCTGCATATTCTCATTGATCTGCTCGATCCGGTGAACCCGGATCTTCAGCTGAAGAACGGCAACAATGGATCCGACCAGATCAATGCCCATCAGTGCATACGCCACGATCAGTACAATTTTACCCACAAACAGAGGAATCAAATGAAGCAGCTGCAGAATCAGCGGATTCAGGAATTTCAGCATAACCACCACAGCCGCACCAAAAACAGCCAGATGCCAGATACCGAAATATCCCTCATACTGAAAACGATTCCTGCTGAAATCCCACCATTTCCGGTGAAAAATACGTTCCAGGATCAGTCCGGTCATCAGTGACACGAACGCTGCCAGGATCGCACCGCCCAGAAACAGAAAAAAGATCTGATTTCTCAACTCGGTGAGAAAAATACAGCATAACACGGCACCGACACCATAGGACGGGCAGACCGGCATATTCATAAAACCGGTATTGACAAAACGTCTCTTACGGATCGCATTTGCGATAACTCCTGCACACCATCCGGCAAAGGAATAAATCAAAAAGAACCAGCATAACTGATAAAATGTATACACCATAATTTTTCCCTCGTATTTTCTCTTTTCATCATTGGTATCATCCAGAATATTTCCGGTAACTTTCAGTATAGCCTCAAACAGAAAATATGTAAAGAAAACTTTTTTATTGTACATACTGTTATTCCATGCTAAACTAAAAAAGATTTTATACGGAAGACAGGGAGGATACCTTATGCCAGTTTTTGATTTTAGCAATTCCCCGGAAAAAGCAAACGTTTCCCAGTGTACTTATACCATTTTCCGCACCAACGAATCCACCACCTCTCCGGAACAGCCGATCCTTGTTCTGGACAACAAAGGAAAAAATCTGAAACATCATTCCTGCGGTGTATTTACCAATCCGATCAAGCGGACTGCTTTTGAATTCAAAGAGGAAAACGGTACCGTCAGTGCAGATATTCTGCAGATTGATGCCCGTTTCGTCAGTCTTTTAAAATGGCTGGGCGAAAATCACATCAATGTGCGCCTTTCCGGTGTCTGCAGAGAAGATGGTTACGCTGTCTACAAAATTCGTGAGATCGCTTTCGGAGGCGGTGCCAAGCTTTCCGCTGAGGACGGATTTCTGCAGTTTATGATCGACCGCCTTCTCGCAAGCAGCGCCCCTGCAGACGAGATTGAGGATGAGGATCCGGATGAAACCGGTGACAGTATGAAGCTTACCAGCATTCAGAGCATCACCGATTTTATCAACTGTGCCGGTAAGACTCTGCCGGACAACATCCGTCTCTGGGCAAGAAGAAATCTGGCTGTGGCCCGTTCCCATGAAGTATCCCCGGAAGAACGGCGTCATGCACAGCGCGCACTCTCCATGATGCTGAATATTCAGTGGAAAAACAACTATTTTGAGTCCATTGATCCCGAAGAAGCCCGCCGCATACTGGACGAAGAGCTTTACGGCATGGAACGCGTGAAGCAGAGAATCATCGAAACCGTCATTCAGATCAACCGGACCCATACACTTCCGGCCTATGGCCTTCTTCTGATTGGTCCTGCCGGAACGGGCAAATCTCAGATTGCCTATGCGGTAGCCCGCATACTGAAGCTTCCCTGGACCACCCTTGACATGAGCTCCATCAACGACCCGGAGCAGCTGACCGGAAGCTCACGTATCTACGCAAATGCAAAGCCCGGCATTATCATGGATGCTTTTTCCATGGCCGGCGAATCCAACCTGGTATTTATCATCAACGAGCTGGACAAAGCAGCCTCCGGCAAGGGAAACGGCAATCCGGCCGATGTCCTTCTGACGCTGCTTGACAATCTTGGATTTACAGACAATTATATCGAATGTATGATCCCAACCTCCGGTGTGTACCCCATCGCTACTGCAAATGACAAGGATCAGATCAGCGCTCCGTTGATGTCCCGTTTCGCTGTCATTGAGATTCCTGATTATACTCCTGAGGAAAAGAAAGTGATCTTTTCCAGATATGCACTCCCGAAAGTATTAAAGAGAATCGGCATGCGAGAGGATGAGTGCATCCTGACTCCGGATGGTCTGGACGCCGTGATCGTCCTGCATGAAAATACCAGCGGAATCCGTGATCTGGAACAGGCTGCGGAACACATTGCCGCCAACGCACTGTATCAGATTGAAGTAAACCACGTAAGCTCGGTATCCTTTGATGCAGAGATGGTGCGGGAGCTGCTCTCCTGATTTTGCACATAGAACATGGAGCCTGTAATTTTTTGTTCCCGTAAATCAGGGCAGGTGCGCGACTTTTCCTCGTACACCTGCCCTTTTGTTATGATTTCAAATATCTCATTTTCAATTTACTTCTTGATCACAATCTTTTTCGTCTTGCTGTAGCTTCCGTAGACCTTCGTTCCGTTCACCGTTTTGTACGCCCGGATTTTAAAATAATACCGTTTATTCTTTTTCAGCTTTGCAATAACCTTCTTCGTCGTAGAACCCTTTGTGATCTTTATATTCTTTTTGCCCTTACTGAATTTGCCATCCAAAGCATACGTAATCTGATAACCGGAAGCATTTTTAACCTTTTTCCAGGTGATCTGCACCTTCCTGCCCTTCAGATTCTTGACCCCTTTCAGAGAGGGCTTTGCAAGTTTAACGGCAGGCTCCTTTGGATTCTCTCCGGAATCTCCTTTGTTGTCCCCGTCTTTCCCGGGATCAACACTCTGACCTTCTTTTGCAATCACAATCTCACTGGTCACAACTGCACTGTTATTAGCATTTTCACTGACCGCATAGGCATATACCACAGAGCTTTCCGTTATGGTAAGCGGTGCGCGGTAGAGCTGAAAAGCTTCCGTATCCAGATATTCATTGGCGCCCGTCTCCGTTTCCGAAAGCGGTTTGACCATATAGTAAATATCCACACCGGAACTCAGCGCATACAGGCCTATTTTCTGTTCTTTTTCGTAGGTTCCGGATGCTGCCGTGAACATCGGCTCTTCTGTGGTATTTACATATTCATATACCGGTGACACGACTACACTTCTGACTGCAAAGGCAGCCTCTTCGTAATGATCCCATCCGGCAAACACTTTTCCTTCGCCCGGGCTCTCCAGATCTTCCGGAAGATCAGCCTGCTCTCCGTAAGAAACTTCCTGTTCCCGGATCACATTGCCTTCCCAGTCTGTAAAGGTGATGACATATTTCGTATCCACATAGGATGCCTGTACGATCATGTTTCCTTTGACTGTAGTCACTTCGTCTCCATTCTCATCCAGCCAGCACGCAAATCTCTGCCCGGCTTTTTCCGGTATGGTACCTGCATTCAGCAGATCTCCGTATTCCAGTTCACAGATACTCAGGCTGCTGGAATCCCAGTCCACAAAAATCACGGTGCATGTTTTCTTTTTATACTGCGCAGTAATCACCATATTTTCACGGATGTTGCGCAGGCCGGTATCCCATCCCGCAAATACATAGCCTTCCTTTGCCGGTGCTTCCGGTGCTTCCACCGTTCCGCCGCAGACTACTTTTTTCTGTTCACCGATGGACTGTCCTTCTTCGTCCACAAAATCAACGGTAAATACTTCCTTCGGTGCTTCGATTTTGCCAAGTACAATATAGTTGGTGGAACCTTCGATTCCAAGAGTGATCACAAAATCACCGGTTTGAGCGGCAGGCTCCTCTTTCGTAATGTAATCAAAACGGTAAGAACCATCCTCTTCGATTACTGTCTGTCCAATATACTCGATCTGGCTGGCTAACGGATCCTCATTCTGACCCTTGTAAACCATCAGAGTTGCCGTCTTTCCGGCGCCTCCTTCCACCTTACCCTCAAGGACACGTTTTGTTCCTCTGGTATCTTCCAGGGTTGAGGTTGTCTCAAATACGGTGGATTCTCCTTCTGTATTGACATCGGCACGGTACCAGGAATTCTCACCGGTTCCGTTGTAGAGATCGATGTCATCATCCACTGTAGCCACTTTTTTCAGCGGAGTAAAGGTTGTGTTATATTCCCACTCACCGGGATATTCCATACTGTCCGCATAGGCACTGGTATAGGAGTAGACAGTCTTTCCGTTGTTTACATTTTCGTATTTGTATCTTTTATAATGATAGCATGGTATCTCGTTAGAGTTTGTCTTAAAACGGTATACTGTTCTGGTCTCCACCTGCCTGGAATCAGAAGCCGTCACTGCTTCCGGCTGCCATTCACTGTAATTCGTCTGCCAGTAAGTATAATTGGTATACTCCTGTCTGGTACGTGTCCGGTAGAGCGTGCAGGTTGGCTGCCCATAGCCTCCCTGTCCGTTTGAAGAACCATTCAGTTCAAAATACCACCATTGGTTCTGCCACCAGATCTTTCCTTTTGCACTGTTTACCTGAGTGTATCCATAATTGTAACCGCTTGTGGTTCCCCAGGCCTCCTGCCAGTACAGACCGCTTCTTCCGCAGCCTGAACAGGAGCCGGAGTAGGGATCTCTTGTACCACAGCTGCCGCACACAAAGGCATAATACCGATATCCTGTGGTTGTACCCACATTTACCAGCGTACTGGAAGATGCCGCAGTACTGGAATATCCGCTCCATGCACTCCAGTCCGTATAAGTGCCTGTCTTTTCGCTTCCCGTCAGCGTATATCCGGCCGGTGTGGTCGGTGTTGCAACTGCTTTGATGACTTTTTTATCTTTATATCGATATTCCGTTCTGGATTCCCATACGATCTGGTCTCCCTCCGGAATCGTCTCACTCCAGTCCGACCACTCATTTCCCACATCAATGGCTTTTGTCACTGCTTTTGATTTGGGTGTTCCGCTGGTTTCATCGTCCACTACACCGATCATCGAAACCTCCACCTGCGTTGCCAGACCGGAGTACAGAACCGTAAAGGATTCTGTCGTCTCTTTCGTCGCAGGCAGATAGATGGAGCGCGTCTCGGAGGCTACCATCTTGCCTTCCTTTGTCTTGAGCACAGCCACCAGCTTGCCCGTGGTAAAATCATCCGGAAAATTGGTCAGCTTAACGGAAATCTGATAGCCTGTGGCCTCCGTATTCCGGACAGCTGATACAATCTCCGTGTGGATTGGAAGGTTTGCATTCTCCCAGACATACACAGCCTCCACTGTCATGGATTTTTTAACGTTTTTATAATCATCGGTGCTCCATCCGGCAAACACATATCCTGTTTTCGCCGGGACATCCGTTGGCGGAACAGCAGAAGAACCATATTCCACTTTCTGCACATTTCCAATGGTCTGTCCTTTTTCATCCACAAATTTCACAGAATAAGAATTGATTGAATACACCGCCTCAATCACGGTATCTTCTGTCATCTTTTTTCCTTCCTGGCTCCAGCTCTGGAAGGTATAGCCTTCTCTGGATGGTGCCGCAGGCTGCACCGCATTTCCTCCGTATTTCACGCTCTGGGGCTGCCCGATTACCGCTCCATCCCAGTCTTTATAGGTGACTGTGACATTCGGATGAACCGTAACATTTTTTGACACAGCAGCCGCGCCCGTCCCTGCAGAATTGGATGCGCGGACACTTACCTGATAAGTGCCCGGTGCACTGACTGCAAAGGATGCACTGGTACTTCCTACTGTTTTCGTCTGATTTTTCGTACTGTCGGAAGAACAGATCAGCTGCACCTGATACTGGGAGGCTCCTTCCGGTGCGTTCCAGGAAACTGAAAATGCGTCACCGATCCCGATGTCCGAAGTACTGACTGTCACTCCGGAAGGGGCTCCTGGCACCGTCACCACCGTTGCTGTACTCTTGTATACATGAGCACCTTTCACACTTTTGTATTTGGAAAACAGACATGGACTGTCATTCCAGGAAAACTGGTTATTGATCGGATAAGATGTGGGATGCTTGTCGCCCCTGCTGTAGGAATCATAAATATACAGCTTCCCTGTACTCAGCGAAGTGGCATTGTCGATCAGAACCCAATGTCCGGTCACATTCACAATCGAATAATATCCCGCTCGGATGTTATACCACAGCTGGGCATTATCTGCATTCCAGTACCCCAGATACTCCAGCTTCTTTCCGCGGCCTGATGCATACCGCACCGCTCCTTTGAGATCCGTCATGTATAAATTGGATGGCGGATTATTCAGACATCTGTTGGACCAGAGCCACTCGTACCAGACATCCGGATTAAAAGAGGCCTCCCGGTTAATATTCGCCTCGTACAGCATCTTTGCCTGTGCAACGATCAGGCATCCCACCTCACGCATCTCAGAATAAGCCGATTGTCCCTGGCTCCACTGCTTATAATTGCCTGCATAACAGGCTGTCTTGTTTTTGGATGCCTCCGCCGGTATAGCCGGAAGCAGTGTCATGATCATGGCAAGCACAAGCATGAATGACATAACACGTTTTGTCACTTTTTTCATTGTACAACCTCCTTAAATATTTTATGTTTTCTCTTCCTCTTTCGGATCCTCTACCTCAATCACCACCTCTGTCACTCGTTTTTGTGTTGCTTTCTTTACACTGACCTTGAGGTTCTTATATTCAAACGTGTCTCCGACCTTTGGAATCCCCTCGAAGCAGTCCAGCACCCATCCATTCACTGTGACAAAATCCAGATCTGTATCGATGTTCAACAGCTCAAACAGCTCGTCCAGATTGGCCCAGCCTGCCACGCGGTAGCTGTTCTCCGAGATTTTCACAATTTCCTTTGTCTCTTCATCGCGCTCATCCCAGATTTCACCTACCAGCTCCTCGATGATATCTTCAAGAGTTACGATCCCCACAGTTCCTCCGTACTCATCCACCAGAATGGAGATGTGGTTGTGGGTGCTCTGCAGCTTCTGCATCAGTCTGGAAATCTTTGTATTGGCATTCACAAAAATCGGCTGATGAAGAACGGACTCCACACGCTTCCCGCCTGTGATCACATGCTGATAAAAATCCTTCTCATTGAGAATTCCGATGATGTTATCCGTCGTCTTTTCATAGACCGGGAGTCTGGAAAAGCCGGTTTCCTGGAAGGTCTTCATGATATTTTCCACCGTCTCCCGCCGCTCAATGCCCACGATTTCCGTACGCGGTGTACACACCTCAACGGCATCACAGTCCTCAAACTCAATGGCACTTTTGATCAGTTCGCCTGCCTTTTCGTCAATACCTCCCTCGCTCTGCGCCTCCTCAACCATGGTGAGGATTTCCTCCTCTGTCACCTTATTGGAGTCTGCATTTTTAAAGATTTTAGAGAGCATCTTCTGCCAGAGAGAAAAAATCACGTTCAAAGGCATCAGCACAATACAGAAAATACGAAGAATCGGTGCCGACAGCTTGGAAATAGTATCCGGCATATTATTTGCAATACTTTTTGGGGAAATTTCTCCAAAGATCAGCAGAATAACCGTCATCACCACCGTAGACAGCGTAGCACCCATATTTCCGAAAATGCTGACAAACATCGTGGTGGCAATGGAGGTTGCCGCAATATTTACAATATTATTGCCGATCAAAATCGTAGACAGTACACTGTCAAACCGTTCCGCCAGATCCATGGTAAGCTTCGCCTTTTTATCTCCCTTGGATGCCGCATTTTTCATACGTATCCGGTTAAAAGAGGAAAACGCAGTTTCCGTAGCAGAAAAATACGAAGAAAACAGGACAAAAAATACAATCAGTAAAATATCAGGTAAGTGTTCTTCCATAAATCAAATCTTCTCCTAGTCTGGTGTTTTTCATCCCAGGGCAGAATCTCTGCCTGCTCCGTGATCGTTATATGACTTTATTATGCACTAAATTGGAATTTTGCGCAACTGTAAAGATACATTCCAGCAGAAAAGCCGCAGCAAAGCTTTTCTGCTCTGCTGCGGTTTCTATGAATTTCGTCCGGAAAATCAGCTGAATTTATTTTGCCTTCACTTTTTTCCCTTTTGTGATCCAGTCTCCGTAAATGGTCTTTCCATTCTGTTTCACAACTGCTCTCACCCGGTAATAATAGGTACCTTTCTTCGCCTTTTTATCCAGATACGACAATTTGGAGGCTTTCACTGTTGTAAGCTTCTTCCACTTGCCGCTTCCCTTCTTCCGGTAAATCTGGTAGCTTGCCGCATAGGATTTTGCGGAAACCTTAACCTTCTTCCAGGTCACTTTTGCACCGGATTTTGTTGCTTTTACCTTCACAGAAGGAGCAGCCGGAACAGCTTCGGCACTTACGCTCCTGGAAAGTCCGCTGTTTCCTTTTGCACTCACTGCCTGTACACAGTAGTCATATTTCTGCCCGGTCACTGCTGTGGTGTCCCGGAAGGTCAGAACAGATGCGTCCACGGAAGCTACTTTCGCAAATGCTGCGTTTCCGGTTCTGCGGAAGATCACATAGCTCTTTGCACCTGCCGATGCACTCCAGGAAATCTGGATGGTGTGATAGTCTGCTGATTTTGCAGCTGCAGTCGGAGTCGGAAGGTTAACAGTAACCGGCTGATCCGGTTTTTCCTCTTCCTTTTTCTCGTCATCCACCGGTTTGATTTCCGGAAGCGGTTTGCGGTCCGGCTCTTCTGCAGCCGGAATACCTGCGATGCATTCTTCTGATGCGGCACTTAAACCACCGTTTCCATCCTCATTCCAGCAGCCCTTCACCACATAGATATAATCCGCACCTTCTCTTGTCTGTGCATCCGTCCAGGTCAGCTCGTCGCCGCCCACAACTGCGACACGCTTCAGAAGCTCCTCACCTGCTTTTCTGCGGAAGATGACATAACTGCCGGCATCCTCCATCGCATTCCAGGTCAGCGTGATCTCACTTCCCTGTACAACTGCCTTGAGCTCCTGTGGAGCCGCTTTTGCAAACGCATCCTGCGCCTCCTTTGTCTGACGGCGGATTTCCTCCTCTGTCAGAGCCTTTTCGTAAACTTTAACATTGTCGTAGCTTGCTTTCGCATAGATATCATCCCCATAGAAGGATTTTCCAAGGTAGGCCAGCAGATTGCTTCCCATCTGAGACACTGACACATCCGTGCTGCTGTTTGTGTTCTTTAACTGGCCATTGATATAAAGGCTGAGCTTTTTGCCTTCAAATACAAGGGCAATATGCTGCCACTTTCCGGAGGCTGCCAGGCTTCCCTGTACATCCTTCTCTGTACTCCAGCTGCCTGTTGTGATGGCATTGCGAACGGTAGTGCCGCGTACTCTCAAATAGCTGTACACCGTTGCATCCTGACCAAAGGTAAAGGTGAAGAAGTTTCCGCTGGAAAGCTCTGATTTCACATCCATCATGATCGTCATCGTATCACGGCCATCGAAAAATCCCCTCGGGAATTCCAGATATCCGGGATCATTCTTGTCTCCGCCGGTCAGCTTCAGTACCTTGCTTCCCAGCTCCTCATCGGTGACAATGGCTGCTTTGCCGTACAGTTTTCCGTCATAGCCATATCTGGATCCGTTACCGGTATCCACCGCTGTCATACCATCTGCTGTGGCAGACTCAAAATTATATTCCAGAACAGGTTCATCCGATAACTCCGACTCATTGACGAAAGTAATAGTATAAACCGATTCCGTTTCACCAAGTGCATTTTTCAGTGTCAGAACTGCCTTCGGATTCTCTGCTGTCGCCTGGGTAACCTCCAGTGTCAGCTCTTCTCCAGCAAACGTTCCATCCACAACCGGATAAGGATCCGCATCTGCTTTGATGACACGGTAATCTTTCTGGGATGGCTGGAATTCTTCGAAAGCTTCTCCGTCCAGTGTGATGCTGCTGAGCTGTTCTCTCTCTGCATGGTACGCCTTTGCCACTGCCGCATATTCTTTTGCGGTGATGCGGATCGGTGTACCGTGGCGCGGGAACCGGGATCCGCCCGGAAGCTGATACCCCTCCGTCAGTCTGGTAAATTCTCCGCTCTCCAGATCGGTGGTCAACAGCGGATAATAACCGCCTCCGCCGAAATCATCCACCAGCAGACACCAGGTATCTGTTTCTGCATCGTCTTTGTTCAGTTTGAAAATCGTCGGTCCCTCCACGTACTGATTGTCACGGCTGTTCAGAACCGTGGACGGAATCTGCGTAAAGGTTCCAAGCACGTCACTGCTCTTCTCGATAAAAATCGTCTTTGTCTGAGCGCCAAGCTCATTGGTTGCGCCGCCCTCATTCTTGGTGTAACGATAATATGTACCGTTATACTCGATCATCGTTGTATCAATGCTGGACTGATCGTATTCAATATAGACCTTCGGCTCGGTAAAGCTGTAGAAGTCACGTGTCTTTGCATAATACAGTCTCTGTTTTGCGTAGCCGTCCGATGCAACCTTGGATGCCCAGTATACCACATATTCACCGGTTCTCGCATCATAGGCTGCTTCCGGTGCCCAGGTACAGCCTGCTGCAATATCCGCAGATACGGTCACCATTCGCTGTTCGGACCAGTTTACCAGATCTGTGGATTCCCATACCATCAGTGCCTGACTGCCGGCCTCCTGTGCTGCTGTCCAGCCATTTCCGCCGTTGATCTTCAGATCCGTCGCAATCAGATAGAACTTGTCCCCCTCCGGAGAACGGATGATAAACGGATCACGCACACCCTTTTCTCCCATTGTGGAGGTCAGAGTCGGCTCGTTGTTGTTCAGATCCTTCCAGTTCAGTCCGTCATGGCTGGCTGAGAAATAAATCTGTTCACCGTTTGAATATCCTTCTCCTGTAAAATATGCAAAGAAATAATCCGTGTAGTCGTCTTCTGTCAGTTCCTCAGGTGCCGCTTTTACGGTGAAGGTAAATATCTTCTCTGCCTGGTTTCCATCCAGCGTCACAGTCGCTGTCATAGTCACAACCGTATCTCGTTCCGGTCTTGTCACCGTTCCCGCCGGTGTGGGATCATAGCCATCCTCGCCAGGGATTTCACGAACGTTGATGATCTCCGGATGATCCGTAGTCCAGGTAACCTCACCTGTGCCGTTTACCGTATCCGGAAGTGTAATATTACCGTATACTTCTTTTCCCGCCTTTGTGGAATACGGAAGCGTCAGCTGTGCCGCCAGCTTCTGTACCACATTTCCTTTTGCCAGTACCGTTACCTGATATGTCTCCGTTACTGTTTTGTTTCCATCCGAAATGGATGCTGTCAGCGTTACGGTCACATTTTCCTCTTTCGGAACGGTGACAACGCCTTTCGCTGTGATGACTGACGGATCAGAAGTATCCCAGGAAACGGTCAGACCGTCACTGGTCACCTGCAGAAGCTCCAGATTCTCTGTCACATTGGAAAGATCACCAAGTTTCTCTGCTATCTCCACCTTTGCCTGATTCAGTCTGTCCTCTTCGTAAAGCCTAGTACCCGCTGCGATTTTAAAATTGTCAAGCTGCATGGTGCTGTACTCACCAGGTGCCCAGTTCGCTTTTCCAATCTGGAAAAAGCTGCCATCTCCCAGAATATCGGTGAGTGCATAGCCGCTTGCCACCATGCTTACCCGCTTACCGTCCAGATAAACCACCGTGCGGTCCTTTGCATATACAATATCGATATGCTGCCACTTGCCTGCTGTCATGGAAACACTGGGATTGGTGGGTCTGGAACCATTATTATGGTAACGCTCCACCTCCGTTTTTCCATTCTTTACCAGAACGCCCAGATAGGTTTCATGGTTTCCGTTTGTACCCCAGGACAGCATGGTATCATCCTGTGACGCATAATATACCCAGTGTGTACCGGATGTTTCCGGAAGAATGTCATAGGAAACCGTAATCTCATCATAGCCTGCCAGCAGACTGCTGCCGTCTGCCGCTTTGACATCCAGATAATCCTGATCATTCTTCTCAAACTTCGCCGCATAACCATCTTCATGCGCTACAAGCTCAATGCTTCCTCCGGCAACCGCTGCCACCGCATTGCCGCCTCGGAGTCCTTCCTCCAGATCATCAAAGCTGAAGTCCGCAATCACTGCTGCCAGAATCTGGAACTCTGCTGTCTTAGAACCGGTATATCTTCCGCCTTCTTTTGCGGTGATGGTCACCGTTCCCTTTCTATTTACATTTTCTCCGTAGGATACTTCATAATCCGTACCCTCTTTTAAAACTGCTGTGCCCCATTTTACTGTAATCTCCGGACAGATCTGAGCTCCCGTTTCCACCACAGTATCTGCGCCTGTGATCTCTGCATCCGAAAGATCTCTGAGCTCTTCGGAATCCTGCAGCACAACGACCTGAATCGTTACCGTCTTTGCCTCCTCTGGCAGTTCTTCCTCCGCACTCATATTCAGAATCGGAAGTCCATCTGCGCTCCAGTGCACGTTTTTCACTCTTGCATGACGGCATGGATCGTACAGCGGATCCGAGCTCGCCCACTGGCATTTATCATTATAGCATTCTTCCGAACGTGCATGGTATACAAACACCGGATTGCCGTCCGCATCTACCGTAAAGGAGTTATGTCCCGGTCCATACTCACCCGGAACATCCTCGGAAGTCAGAAGCGGATAGGACAATTTGGTCCAGGAATCCGGATTCATCAGATCCGATGTCTCATCGGCGTAAAGCAGACCAATACAGTACTCCGGTCCGGTACCGGATGCGGAGAAGGTACAGAAAATTTTTCCATCATGCTTCAGGATCGAAGGTCCTTCATTTACCAGTTCGCTGTCACGCTCCCAACCGTATTCCGGTGTAGTCAGCAGGATCACATCGCTGATGCCTTCCCACGGCCGATCGGGATTGATCTCCTGCATATACAGGGAGGATGGAGAAAGCTCTGCCCAGATCACATAGTGATGCGTGATTCCCTCTGCATCTTCATCTGTAAAATACGTCATGTCCAGCGACATATGGGTAAATTTACTGCTGTCTTTGCTGGTTGCCGCATAAACCTCTGCGCTGCCGTCTGCCTTCTTCCAGTTTTCTGCCACATACGGGTCATCTCCCTGGCATACCAGAACATAAGGACGGATTTCCCAGATATTATCTGAATTGCCGGCCGCAAAGAACAGGTACCATTTTCCTGCAATCTTGTGCAGCTCCGGTGCCCACACATGTCTGGCCATGGTGCCGCTTGAAGGTGCCGTCCAGATGGTGATTTCCGTTGATTCATCGGAAAGTCCGCTGATGCTGTCTGCTTTGCGCAGTACAATACGGTCATAACCACTGTTTACATTGCCATAAGCCGGATAGGAAGCCGTAAAGTAATAACAGTTTTCCGTTTCATCATAGACGATCTGCGGATCCGCTCTTTGTTCCGTCAATGGATTATCGTAGGATTTCAGTGTACCGGTAACCGTATAGGTTCCAGCCTTGCTGAAATCCGGTGTATCCACATCCCAGGTTACATCCATGGCAGATGCAGAGCCGTCATCATAGGATACGCTGACTGATTTTGGAAGTGCACTCTTTATCTCTGCCGCCGTATTCACTGTCACAGACTGCGGTTCCTGGGTTTTGCTGTATGTCACACCTGCGAAATGGCTGACCAGCCTGTCGTATTCTGCTTTTGTCACACCGATCACGCTGCCTTTTTTTGCCCCCTCCGGAACCTGCGCAAGAGACCATTCCGGTACGGTATAGGAAGCCTCCGCCTCTTCATTCAGGGTCAGCAGATCCGCCGTTGTATTGACATACTGCTTATCCCCGCTGCTCCAGTACAGATCATAGCCTCCGATGGATGCGTCATACTGTACTGCCACATCAGACACTGCACCAATGCCTGTGTTGGTTGTCAGCAGAATCTCATTTGTATAAGTGATCAGATCTTTCGAATCATACAGGTAAAGCTTCTTTGCATCCTTGCCCTGAGGTGCTGCCAGCCCGAAGCTGCCGTCCGCCTTGCGGAACAGGGAAATTTCATTAAACCGGATACCGGTGGACAGTGTCTTATCACCATTGGATGGATCATTTTTCGCAAAATGCACACCCGCATTGGAATTCAGTGCTGTAAAATTTTCGCCGTCCCGGCTGTATGCCAGATGCAGGCTTCCGGTCCGGTCATTGTCTCCGGTTATGTAACCGTAAATGTAACCATAATAAGCTTCCAGAACCTCTACCTGGAAGGTTTTTTCCACCTTTTCTCCGGCCTTAGCGATCACTGCAGTCAGTGTGACCTGCGCATTGCCCTCACCTGCTGCCGGACGTGACACGATTGTTCCATCATCTCCAAGAACGGACGGATCGGAAGAACTCCAGGTGATGGCTGCCCCTTTCTTTCCTGCAGCCGGCAGAGCCAGATCGGAGGCTGTCACCGTACAGAGCGTCAGCGCATCATACGCTTCCTGAAGATCTGCTGTTACATCCTTATGCTTCACATTCACAGTGTAATTTTTTTCCACGCTGGCATTTCCAAAACGGAACACAGCTGTAAGAATAACCTGAGTATCTTCGTCCGGACGTGTGACCGTACCATCATTTGCCAGTACATCCTCCCGATCGGAGCTCCAGGTAATCGATGCCTTTCCTTCTGAATCCGGAAGGATCAGATTATCGCTCACCTCACTCAGATTGCCCGGCCTGAAATGCTCTGCTACGTATTCCGTATACTGCTTCTCATACAGATCCTGTACCTGATCTGCGGACAGATCCTGGTCATATACCGTCACATCATCCACCAGTCCGCCGAAAATACTGTCCCAGTAGTTGATTCCAATATATATATCCTGATTCTCGCCTGAGAGAACATTGGCTGCATTTTTCAGAGCATCCGCATTGCTTCCGCTTCCATTCAGCGCAAACGGCTCTCCATTTAAATAGGCGCAGAAATCGGTACCGTTTCCGGTAACCGTCAGCATTGCCCATTCTCCCGCCGCCTGTTTTTTGGACTCATCCAGATACTTCCAGCCACTGATTGAAGAAGATGCCGTTGTATTTCTTGTCCAGACCTGATACGTCTGATTACTTCCCCGGTCGCCGGCAATATCCAGCCAGTTTTCTGAAGAATTATCTCCATGTCCGAGAAACAGAATCTGCTGATTTTCTTTCAGAACATCATCATGCTTCATCCACATGGATACCGTATAGCTCTGTCCCACATTCTTCTGGTTGAGTCGGAGACCATAGCCGTTCAGGCGAACTGCCTTCCCCACACGTCCTTCTTCAAACGAAAGTGTTCCGGTATAATCTGCAAATTTTGTCACCACAGCGCTGGCAGAACCGATGCTCTCCTCATCGAAATCAAGAGAAGCCACTACCTTTGCCTCTTCCTTCGGCATTACGGTAACCTGCGCTGTCAGTTCTTTCGTGGCACCCTGCATGGATACGACTGCGGTGATCACAGCACTTCCTTCTGCCACACCCTGCACATTTCCCTGCTGATCTACAGATGCCACTGCTTCGTTATCCGATTTATAGGTAATTTCCGGCGAAGCATACGCAGAATAGCCCGTAACGGAAAGCTTTTTGCTCTTGCCCTCCATCACCTCCAGCGTATCCTCCATGGTCACCGAATCCGTGATGGACGCTGTAATTTTGAAGTTATCCAGTACCATGTCACTGTACTCGCCGCTTCCCCAGTTTGCTTTTCCAATCTGCAGAATACTGCTGCCTTTCAAAATATCGCTGATTCGATAGGTACTGCTCTGGGATGCGGCCTGTACATCATCCACAATAATAACCGTGTTATCTTCCGTCGCCTGCACCTCCACATGATGCCATTCTCCAGATGCTATGCTCGTGGAAGCGGATGCCGGTCTTCCTGTCGTATTATTATAACGCTGCACAACAAAATTATTTTTTCCGGCTTCTCTCAAAAAAGCATAATACTTTTCTGTCGGCCAAGACGGTGCCGACGTATCCGGCGCCGCATAAAAAATCCAGGACAGATTCGCTGTTGCTTTCAGATCAAAGGAAACCGTCACCTCATCCCATCCGGTCAGAAGGCTGCTGCCGTCTGCTGCCGTAACATTCAGAAAACTTCCGGATCCCAGCTTTACTGCCATACCATTGTCTTCATGCTCTTCCAGTGAGATATTGGAGCCATTTTTCACAGCGGCCGCATTGCCGCCATCAAAACCGCCATTTTCATTTTCCTCATCAAAACTGAAATCCGCCAGAACAACCGTAGCGGAATCCTCCAGTACCTCTCCTGCTCTGACTGTCTGCTCCCAAACGGCAGCATTGCCGTCATCCTCTGCAATCCCTGCTGCCGAAGCACTCACAGGCACCGCTCCCTGCAGAACCATACTTCCTGCCAGAAGCCACGCAAGTACTCTGCTTCTCATTTTCATATCTCCCTCCTGTTATAAAACTCTGTTTGCGGTCAGAACATGCCGGCATGTGAAAAACTTTCCAGCCACGCCGCACAACGTACCTGACTTTTCGCTGCTATGTCAATTATACAAAAAAAACTGCTTTATTTACACCTGATATTTTACGATTTTTGTATAAAAATTTTCTCGGTGTAAAAAAGCAGTTCAATATTTTTAGAGAGAAGTTTGTTTTTTTACTTCATCAAAGTGACGCTTCATCAATCTTTCTCAATTCTTCTTCTGTAAAGTCTGCACTCTGCAGCACCTTCAGATTATCCAGAATCTGCGAAGTCTTGGACGCTCCGATCAGGACACTGGTCACCACGTGATCCTTCAGCACCCATTTCAGCGCCATCTGTGCCAGACTTTCCCCACGTTGTTTCGCAATTTCATTGAGTGCCCGGATGCTTGCAAGCTTTTCTTCCGTAAGCTGACTGGCCTTTAAAAATCTTCCGTCTGTGGCGATACGACTGTCAGACGGAATGCCGTTCAGATACCGGTCTGTCAGTGTTCCCTGAGCCAGCGGGCTGAATGCAATAATCCCCTTCTTCTCTTCGCAGGCTGCCTGCTTTAATCCATTTTTCTCAATGGTGCGGTCAAAAATGGAATAGCGGTTCTGGTTGATGATATAAGGACAGTGCAGATCCTTCAGAATGGCAGCTGCCTGTTTCATATGCTCGCCGTCATAATTGGAAATCCCCACATAGAGTGCTTTTCCGCTTCGCACGATCTGAGCCAGCGTCTCCATAGTCTCCTCCAGCGGTGTTTCCGGATCCATGCGGTGGTGATAGAAAATATCCACATACTCCAGTCCCATACGTTTCAGACTCTGATCCAGACTGGCAATCAGATACTTTTTGCTCCCCCAGTCCCCGTAAGGCCCATCCCACATCAGATAACCGGCCTTCGTGCTGACAAGAATCTCATCGCGATAAGCGTGCAGTTCTTCCTTCATAATCTTCCCAAAATTGGCTTCTGCACTGCCCGGCTCCGGCCCGTAGTTATTTGCAAGATCAAAATGAGTGATACCATTGTCAAAGGCGGTAAAGCACAGCGCCTTCATATTTTCATAATCACAATACGTGCCAAAATTATGCCAGAGTCCAAGCGATAACTCCGGAAGCTTCAGGCCGCTCTGGCCGCAGCGGTTATAGTGCATGGTTTCATAACGTGAAGCATTTGCCTGATACATTCTGTCTCCTCCTGTATTATGGTGTATTCTGTAAACATGTGTCATTCTTTGATTCCAGCTTTTTCTGTCTGGCTCTTTACAAACTATACTACTTCAAGTACACTTGAAGTCAATAGTTTTTATAAAATAATATCAGGAGGCATTATGAAAACCTATACCATCAAAGAAATATCCGCAATGTTTGATCTTCCCGCTTCCACGCTGCGCTATTATGAGGAACTTGGCATCCTGACTCATGTGGAACGCACACCATCCGGCCAGCGAAAATACAGCCAGTGCCATATCAACCGGCTGAAAACCATCTGCTGTTTCAAAAAAACAGGAATGTCCATCGCAAAGCTTCAGACCTTTTTTGCCTGTGAAGAAGACGAAGCATCACATATTGATGAGATCCTGGAGCTGCTGACTGATCAGAAGCAGCATATCCTGGATGAAATCGCCCAGTACCAGGCATCCCTGAAACATCTGGAGCGCAAGCTTCATTACTACAACGATATAAAAACCAGCATGGAGAATGGTACTCCCCTTCCATGCTGGTCTGATTACAAGTATAAGGATTTCTGAAACGGTTTTATTTGCCGCTGTCTTTTCTTTTCTGGTATACCGTAAGGATACGGTCCAGATAAACGGATTTAAACTGTTTGCTTGCCATAGCCTGTTTCAGAGGGGGCAGCTTCAGGATGGTTCCAAATACAGCCGCCATAGCTCTGTGGTTCGCAAAAGCCTGATTATCAAAAATCAGATTCTGAAGCGTGCCCTTTTCAATGGCCTGCAGAACAAAGCGGTGTGTGCTGTTTACCGGTGTGATCACCTGTGTGGGACGTCTTTTCAGCTCAATCGCCTTTGTTCCGCAGTTTCTGGCACACACGCCGCATCCCAGGCAAATCTCCCGATCAATAACCGGATGTTTTCCAGTTTTACGCCCGTCTGTCTTTTTCTGCGCATCACTGTCCTCTTCCATGGAAATCGCCAGGATCGGACATACTTTTGCGCATTTTCCACAGCCGATGCATTGATCCAGGGATATTTCCGGAATGTAGTTCGTGGTGGCCACCGGCTGCATTGGGCTGAATCTTCTTGCCGCCTGCAGTGCTTCACAGCAGCAGCCGCAGCAGTTGCAGATAAATGCCGGATGTTCTCTCACATTTTCTCCGATCTGCACCAGATTGGCAGCATAGGAACGTTCCAGAACATCTTTGGCTTCTTCCTTTGAGATCAGCCTTGCATACTCTCCATGTTCGGCAAGGGAACGGGCCACATTGTCAAAGGTCAGGCACACATCCCAGGGTGCATCGATTTCACAGGGATGACCTGCATGATATGCCTTGTGACGGCAGTAGCAGGTTCCAAGTCCGATGTACTTTGCTTCTTCCACAATGTGCGTGGCTCTTTCATAATCCAGTATATGATTGGTCTTGTCATTGGTCAGCACCGGCTCCTGCACATAGACCCTTCCAAGTCTTGTCTCGGTGGCAAAAAACAGATCCTTAACAAAATCCTCTTCCACATTCATGTATTGATAATAGAGCTCACTGAGATACTTCTGATCAATATCGCCCCTGGTACGCATCAGCGCAAACTCAATAAAACCTGCCATCGGTGGAGGCATGACAAACTGCCTCTGTCCATGGTATTCGGAATCCACCAGAAGTGCCTTATCACAGAGGTGATCCAGAAATTTTTCTGCCTTTGCTTCCGTCGTGCCCCAGATCTTTGCCGCCTTTTTCAAGGTAAACGGACGCACCGGAAGCAGGGCGACCCATTTTGCCTCTTTCTCCGTATAGAGCACCTGGAGAATCTTATACAGGGTTTCCGATGGCGGCGCTCCCTGTGTAAACCAGTTGATACGCTCTTCCAGATTTTTATATGCATCCCTTGTTGTCAAATGTCCCATTTTCAACCTCCTTTTCTGCCAGTCCGATGCATTTTTGCTCTTTATCCCTTATTTTAACAATAAAATTTCGAGAAAGCAATGCAGTTTTTCCCCGGGCAGCTTCAAAAATCTTTTCTCCTGTTTTTTTGAAGCACCACAAAATCATGCACCGTAAGCCCGAGATATTCCAGAATTTCCTGATCATTTCCAAATCTTTCTTCTATCAGCTTCTGCAGTCCCTCCTGAAGTCTCCTCTCCACTTCCAGAACATCTGTTTTATCCACATCCATACCGGAATGCGTCAACATTTTCCCCATAAACCAGTCCGTTACAATCTCCGCAAGGTTGATAAATAATCCTTCATACTCCGGATGATACTCCAGGAGTATTTCCCACACCGATTTCTCCGGCAGCTTCGCAAGAAACCTCTGTTCCAGCTCGATACACCTGAGATATTCCGCGATCCTGCAGATTCCGCAAAGACCTTCCAGTCTGCGCAGCACCGGATAATCCAGCGTCAGCATATGATCCTGGGGACAAAATCTGGCATCGTAGCGCCGAAAAAATTCCGGCATGCCGCGCACCACCGTATCATAGTATGCCTCATTCCCGTAATCTTTAAATTCCATAATCAGCCTGTTATATTTCTGCTGTGTTTCCCTGGTTTTTTCCACAACGCACTGATAACCGGTCTGGTATGCCTCTCCGGCACTGACCCGGACTTTTGCAGGCAGTCCTGTATCCTGATGCTGATACATGCGAATACAGTAGAGAACCGCGCCCATCAGCTGCCGCGCCGTTTCATAGCGTACGGATGTGTTCTCTTTTCCCGTATATTTTTCAGAAAGACAGCCCGTAAGAAAAATCAGCTCTTCCAACGTATATCCGGTATCATTTTCCATAGTATCCTGCCCGCACCTTTCTTGCAAACGCTTCCAGACAGGTGCTCTCCAGATAATCCAGATCCCCGAAACACACCTCATCAAACTGTTCCCTCATAAAATCAAGCAATTCCTCATCGGTGACCCGATCCTGCATTTCATTTTTAAACTGATAGAAAATCTCCTGAAGCCTGCCAAGCGTATCCGCATAATCCTGCTGTGACAGATAACCGGAATCGCAGAATGTGTAGACAAGTTTCGGAAGAATCCCCTCCCCAAACTCAATTCTCTCCTCCCGCTTCAGTATCTCTTTTCGCTGTTCCAGCAAAGCCTCCATCTCTTCCTGGGACAGCACGAGACCGAATCTTTCCGTTTTCTCATTCGCCTTCGCAAGCATCTCCATCTGGCACACAGAAAAAACCTGCTGCATCCATTCCATTCCTTCTTCCATAATATCCCCCTTCCATCTGATTCATAGATTTTACCACTGACCTGCTTCATTACAAGTCTTGAAAAAATCGCGATTTTGTGGTAATATAATGGCAGAAAAAATGAAAAAAACGGCGGCATGGAAACATGCCGCCTTATCTTTTCTGTACTGCCGCGCCTTCCGGGAACTGCAGATTCAGATCATATTCAGAAAATATTCATGCACTTTCAGAGACTCATTCAGCTCCGGATGAAATGCCGTGACAAGCTGGTTTCCTTCCCTGGCTGCCACGATCCTGCCTTCCACCTCTGCCAGGATTTCCGTGTCCCCGCTTACCGATGTGATATAGGGTGCGCGGATAAAAGTCATGGGAATCATGCCAAGCCCCTGGAAGGTTTCTTCCGTATAGAAGCTTCCAAGCTGTCTTCCATAGGCATTTCTCTTCACGCATATATCCATGGTCGCAAGATGCGATATGTCATCCTCCACTTCCTTAGCCAGAAGGATCAGACCGGCACAGGTGCCAAAGACCGGCATCCCGGACAGAATCTTTTCACGAACCGGATCAAAAAGCTCTGAGGTCCGCAGCAGCTTCCCCATAACCGTACTCTCACCGCCCGGCAGGATCAGGCCGTCAAATTCCCGCTCCATATCCTTTTTCTGTCGGATTTCAAAATGGGGAACACCAAGCTTTCCCAGCACATGCGCGTGCTCCGCAAATGCCCCCTGCAGAGCAAGTATTCCAATTGTCATTCTTTATTTCCCCCGCTCTGCCATCAGAAGCCTGATCTCCTGTTCATTGATGCCAACCATGGCCTCGCCCAGATCTGCAGACAACTCTGCGAGAAGCTTCGCATCCTTATAATTAGTCACAGCCTTCACGATTGCAGCCGCACGTTTTGCCGGATTGCCGGATTTAAAAATACCAGATCCAACAAACACTCCTTCTGCTCCAAGCTGCATCATCAATGCTGCATCTGCCGGGGTTGCCACACCGCCCGCCGCGAAATTCACAACCGGAAGCCTTCCATTGTCATGAACATAGGTCAGCAGATCCACCGGAACACCGAGCTGCTTTGCAGCTTCAAACAGCTCATCCTCTCTTAAGTTCTGTACACGGCGGATTTCGGAATTCATCGCCCGCATATGGCGCACCGCCTGCACCACGTCACCGGTTCCCGGTTCTCCTTTGGTACAGATCATGGATGCACCCTCTGCAATACGGCGAAGAGCCTCTCCCAGATCACGTGCACCGCAGACAAAAGGTACCTTAAATTCTTTTTTATTAATATGATATACGTCATCTGCAGGTGAAAGTACTTCACTCTCGTCAATGTAGTCAATCTCGATCGCTTCCAGAATCTGTGCCTCCACGAAGTGTCCGATCCGACACTTTGCCATAACCGGAATCGAAACGGCTTCCTGAATACCGCGGATCATTTTCGGATCACTCATACGGGACACGCCACCCGCTGCACGGATGTCCGCCGGAATACGCTCAAGAGCCATAACCGCGCATGCTCCCGCTTCCTGTGCGATCCTTGCCTGTTCCGGTGTGGTAACGTCCATAATAACGCCGCCCTTTAACATCTGTGCAAGCTGCTTGTTCAGTTCATATCTGTTTTCTTCCATTGTTGCTTCATCCTTTCATGTCGTTATCCTGCAGGTTGAAAACTATTATAAACTCTTCTGTCCTTTTTTAAATGCACAATTTATCGAATTTTTAAAGGGACAATTTTAATCCAGATAAGTTCCCACCGGAGAACTGTTATACTGTTTGATAATTTCAATCATCACAGATCCATCTTCCTGTCTCTCCTCCGACAGAATCTTATACTGCATATGGTTCCTGTCAAGATGCAGCTTATGCAGGCTGCTCTTTCTACTCATTCATTCCAGAAAAGCTCATCCAACGTCTTTCCCAGTGATTTACATATGGCTATACAGAGATTGATCGTGGGATTATAATCCCCCTTTTCAATCGCACTGATCGTCTGCCTGGAAACTCCCACCTGATCGGCCAGCTCCTGCTGTGACAGATCCATAGCCGCACGTGCTGCCTTCAGCCTCAGATTTTTCATATATCGTCTGTCTCCTTCCCCGCAATGCGGCCCTTCACAAAGGTTACTCCACAAAGTGCAAACATCAGCACGGCACAGAACAGATTGGAGAAAGGAGCTGTCAGGACACCATCTTCCATCATCGTTCCATGTATGATACCCCGAAGGGACAGCAGAAAATTCACCAAACCGATCAGAAGAAATAGCATCTGTACACGCCCGCGATTTTCATTCAGTGAATAATACCCGTCATGCCAGATGCAGTACACCGCATACACCATGCATCCGAGGATAATACCGATGAATACTCCCGTCATATCTTCCACAAGCCGGAAACCAAAAACTTCTTCCCGGATTCCAAACAGCACGTCATAAATCATCAAAGTAAAAAAGGCATACTGAAAACCCTTGCCACGCACCAGCTGCTGACGCTCATCGTATTTACACTTCAGAGATCCATCTGTTTTTGTCAGTTTTAAAATAACAACCATCAGCAATAACCCAACCAGAATACCACACACAACTCCCATTCCATAATAACTCATAATTCATCCTTCCTTTCTGAACCCTTTGCGTTCATATTGTTAACTTTGTTGTCCTTATTGTACTCTATTAATGTCTTATTGTCAAGTATATTTTACATTTCTTTTTGATCGATCTGTCGTTAGGCAAGCAATAAACCGCATCCGCACAATACAAAGATTCACTTACCGCTTTACAATCCCCATTCGGTTATTGTATACTTTTACATGCCGCAGGCTTACTGCCTGCTGCCCATATTAATTCGGACAGGAGATCTTATCTATGAAATTTGTATATCCCGCTGTTTTTCGTCAGACAGAAGAGGGGACTTTTCAGGCTTATTTTCCCGATCTCGACCACTGTGAGGTTCAGGGAGAAACACTGAATGAATGCATTGAACAGGCAAATGAAGCTGCCTATAACTGGATCTATGTAGAGCTGACCGAGTTTGATTCTGAACTCCCGCCCATTTCGGAGCCGGACGACATCGAACTGAAGGAAGGCGAAAGTATCCGCAATATTTCTGTAAACATCCGTTTCACCGACGGATGGGACGAATAGCACTGCCGTTTTCTGCCAGAAAAAGAACCGGAAGCGTTTCAAAAACACTTCCGGTCCTTTTTCTCTCTTTTCGCTTTCGCTTCTTGTGTTATTCTCCAAAAACCGCTCTGTAATCTGCCTGGAATTTGGCGATACCCTGATCCGTCAGCGGATGCTTTGTCATCTGCTCGATCACCTTATAGGGCACCGTCGCAATATCTGCCCCCGCCAGTGCGCAGTCTGTCACATGAACCGGATTGCGGATACTTGCCGCAATGATTTCCGTATCCAGGGCGTAGTTATCAAAAATCTCTGCCACCACGCGGATCAGATCGATTCCTGCCTGAGAAATATCATCCAGTCTTCCAAGAAACGGCGAAACGTAGGCTGCACCGGCTCTGGCAGCCAGCAGCGCCTGATTTGCCGTAAAGACAAGTGTCACATTGGTCTGGATCCCTTCCTGTGCAAGAACTTTAACTGCTTTCAACCCCTCAGCCGTCATCGGTATCTTTACAACCATATTCGGATGAATTGCTGCGATTTCACGTCCTTCACGGATCATTCCTTCCGCATCCACCGTCGTCGCTTTGATCTCACCGCTGATCGGCCCGTCCACAATCGTGGTAATCTCACGGATCACCTCCTTAAAATCCCGTCCTTCTTTTGCAATCAGAGATGGATTTGTTGTGACACCGCAGATGACTCCCATATCATTTGCTTTTCTGATATCCTCCACGTTTGCTGTGTCCAGAAAAAATCTCATAATTTCTGCTCCTTTCGTATATATATTTGCCGTTCCAAAAGTCTGCCTGCAACGAATGCATGACCCTTTGACTTTGATACCATCTTATTACTGACAGTACTTCCTTTACAAGCTGTTTTTTCCAAAAAAACCACCAAAAAGCAGCAGGTAAATCTGGGTATAATGCCTTTTAAACCGGATGCTGTTTTCTTTTTCACTTTATTCTTTCAACTCTGCATCCATTTTGTCAAATTCCAGTATTTTTTCCGCTTCCTCACTTGCAAAATTACTTAAATTAGATTAAGATAATCAAGTATTCTATAAATAATCACCAAAGGAAAGGTAGGAAAATTACATGGAAAAACTCTTCAAACTGAAGGAGCATGGTACTACTGTCAGCACCGAGATCATGGCCGGTATCACTACATTTATGACGATGGCCTACATTCTGGCAGTTAATCCAAACATCCTGTCCGCCTCCGGTATGGATCGCGGAGCCGTGTTTACTGCAACTGCACTGGCATCCTTCATTGCAACCTGTCTGATGGCTCTGCTGTCAAACTATCCATTTGTTCTGGCACCTGGTATGGGACTGAATGCATACTTTGCTTATACCGTCGTTCTTGGTATGGGATATACCTGGGAGATGGCACTGGCAGCTGTATTCGTTGAAGGTATCATTTTCATCGTTCTGTCCCTCACCAACGTTCGTGAAGCAATTTTCAATGCCATCCCGATGAATCTGAAACATGCTGTATCCGTAGGTATCGGTCTGTTTATCGCATTTATCGGTCTGCAGAATGCCAAAATTGTTGTCAATAACGACTCCACACTGCTTGGACTCTTCTCTTTTAAAGGTTCTGTGGCAGCCGGTACTTTTAATTCCGAAGGAATCACCGTACTCCTTGCCATGATCGGTATCATCATCACAGCAATCATGCTGATTAAGAACATCAAGGGCGGCATTCTCTGGGGTATCCTGATTACCTGGGGACTTGGTATCATCTGTCAGTTTACCGGTCTTTACGTGCCAAATGCAGAAGCCGGATTCTACAGCCTGCTTCCTGATTTTTCAAACGGCCTGTCCATTCCAAGTATGGCACCAACCTTTATGAAAATGGATTTTTCCGTTGTATTTTCACTTGACTTTGTTGTCATTATGTTTGCTTTCCTGTTTGTCGATATGTTTGACACTCTGGGAACCCTGATCGGTGTTGCTTCCAAAGCAGATATGCTGGACAAAGACGGCAAACTTCCGAAGATCAAAGGCGCGCTTCTTTCTGATGCCATCGGTACTTCCATAGGTGCTGTATGCGGTACATCCACCGTTACCACCTTCGTGGAAAGTGCTTCCGGTGTTGCAGAAGGCGGACGTACCGGTCTGACTGCACTTACAGCAGCGATTCTTTTCGGTCTGTCTCTCTTCCTGTCACCGATTTTCCTGGCAATTCCGTCCTTTGCAACGGCTCCTGCACTGATTCTGGTTGGTTTCCTGATGCTGACCTCTATCATCAAAATCGATTTTACAGACTACACCGAGTCCATTCCGTGTTTCATCGCAATCATCGCAATGCCGTTCATGTACAGTATTTCCGATGGTATCGCAATGGGCGTTATCTCTTACGTTGTAATCAATCTGGTAACCGGAAAATTCAAAGAAAAGAAGATCAGCGCACTGATGTATGTTCTGGCTGTTCTGTTTATTCTGAAATATATTGTCCTGTAAACCGGGATGTGCATAGGCTTCGGGAAAGCTTTCACGGACTGCTTTCCTGCATATTAAAAAACGCAGAGGATCTCAAATTCCTCTGCGTTTTTTCTTTCCTGTTGTTTTACATTTCCGGTTGTTCCACTTCATAATCGCTCCAGGATGTTTTTGTGGATGCTCCCTGGAGATCCACACTGTTTTCATAGGAATCTACGGTTATTGTAATACTGCTTTCCCCTTCCACATAGACTGTCCCATCGCTCCCTTTTACAGTCACGGTATTTCCATCCTCGTCCTCCAGCTCTCCGGCACAATAAAGTGCACTTAAGGTGCTGTCTCCGGTCACGGTCCAGGTACAGTCTTCTCCTATATAGACATTACAGCTGCCATCTCCGCCGTTTCCTGCACAGCTGTCATCCTGAAGAACTGCACCCTCAAGCGTACTGTCTTCTGTCAGATAAGCATCCAGTTTACTGATACTGTCCCAGACAATATCTCCTTCCATATCCTGATCAATGCCTGTAAACAGACAATCTGCTCCGTTTGCTCCGGATTGCCCCCAGCCCCTCTGATTTGCGTTTCCCGTACATCTCAGGAAAAACTCATGATCGGCCGCGTAGGTGATATCCACGTCCTCCAGAGTAATGGTTGACTCTGTATTCGTCGTATAGAACATGCCTCCGTTTCTTGCCGTCAACGAACCGCCCGTCATCTCGAAGGTACTGTTTCCTACTTCCGAATCACCTGACATGCTCTGATAAAGGATTACATTCCAGGTACAGTCATTTTGGTCGTCATCGCTCATATTTCCCGTGACTTCACAGTCATACAGGCGAAGTGTGTTTTTCCCTTCGATACAGACTGCTTCTGAACCATTTGCCGTAAGCGCAGCATCGTTGACTGTAATTTCCGCTGTACTGTAGACTGCCGGAGAGCCAACACCGTTTGAAACATAGCTTCCGCCGTCCACCGTCATCTTTCCGCCGCCTCTGTCACTTCGAATGGCTGCCGCAGATTCTCCGTTCGTTTCCACATCCATATCCCAGGCACAAAGCGTTCCTCCCCCTGCCACGTGCAGGCCGCCTGAGGTGTCCTTCTGTGTAACTATTTCTGTTCCCAAAGCGTAGACCGTACCATCGCCATAAGCAAATATCCCTGCCGCTCCGGCTGCATTTGTATCAATGGAACTGTCACTGATATACGCGGTTCCATCTGTTGCCAGAATGGCAGCACCCACACCGTAAAAGCTGGACAGATCACCACCGGTACTGTCTGAAGAAATGCGCGAAACCGTTACATCTGTCATACGAACAGCAGCCCCATCTGAAATGAGAATCGCATTTTCGTCTGTCCCGGAAGATGTGATCGTATCTCCGTCAAACTCTGTGTCAGAAGTACAGGCATTTACTGCTTCATAGCTGTCTACCCCATCCAGCGGTTGTTCCGGCTGCTCCGATGGTGCTCCACCTGACATGCCCATGACCATAATGCTGGCTGCGTTTCCATCCTCATCAAACGTTATAGCAACCGTATCTCCCTCTGAGAGATTGGAAAGAGTGATTTCCTCTGTTTCTCTCTGGGGTTTTTCACCTGTTCCCCTGTCCGGATATCCGGAACCGGCTTCACCTTCCAGAAATCCTTCACCATCTCCGGTTGGCGGCATATCACCTTTCTCCGGTTTTTCCGGCATCTGTCCGTCTTCCGGCATCGGCCCATCTTCCGGCATCTGCATCCTGCCGCCCATTCCCATGCGTGTAATAACAGTGGAATCCGTCAATGTGATTTCCTGCTCCTCACCGGTTAATTCCAGCTGAGAAAAAAATCCCCGTTTCTGTCCCGGTTCTGCATTACTGCCATCGCCGGATTCCCCTGTACTCTGCGTTTCCGGAGCCTGCTCATCGCCAGTATCTCCTCTGTTTTCCTGACGCATCCCCTGCTTCATCGTACCAACCTTTATTGTTATAGTATGGTCTCCCACAGCACTGACCTCTCCATAGACGTCTGCTTCCATTCCATAACCTGTTTTTTCGGAATCATCTGCATCCGTGGCTTCTGTTGATTCCGAGGCATTTTCCGTCACTGCAGCACTCTGTCCGCCGCATCCGGTTAAAGCTGTCATCCCAAGCGTAACACCAAGAAATACCGCAATATACTTTTTTTTCATCCTGTACACATCCTTTTTCTGATCTCAGACAACCGAAAGCTTACACCAAATACCTTCCATTATCTGTTTTTGTTCCAGTATACTTTCTAAACTTTAAATCAACCTGAAATCAAACACCGGATTATGTGAACATTCTGTGATGAAAAAAACAGATACGTTTTCGTGCAGTATTCAGGCAGCCACTTTCTGCCTAGGAAAGCAGCTCCATAAGCTGATCAATATCCTCTTTTCTGGTTGCCCAGCTGGTAGCAAACCGTACCACCGTATGATTTGCGTCGTACCGTTCCCAGAAGCTGAACTTTACCTTTTCCTGCAGACGGGTCATTTCATCGTTTTCCAGGATGATAAACTGCTGATTGGTTGGCGATTCCAGAAAAAACGTGTATCCCTTCTTCCGGAATCCCTCTTTTAAATATTCTGCCATATCAATGGCATGTCTGCTGATATCAAAATACAGATTATCGGTAAAAAGTGTTTCAAACTGAATTCCAAACAAGCGTCCCTTGGCCAGAAGCGCACCTCGCTGCTTGATCTGTGTAAAGAAATGCCTGGGCACCTTTTTTCCGGTAAAAACAAGTGCTTCCCCGCACAGAGCTCCCACCTTTGTTCCGCCGATATAAAAAGCATCACAATACTCTGCAATCAGCGGCAAAGTCACATCCGTCTCCCTGCTCATCAGCCCGTACCCCAGACGTGCGCCATCCATATACAACGGAATATCATAGCTTCGGCATATTTCGGAAATCTTTCTCAGTTCCTCTTTTGTGTATAACGTTCCATATTCTGTCGGATGAGAGATGTATACCATCCCCGGAAATACCATGTGCTCATGATTGACATCTGCCCAGAATTCAGAAAGATAATCTTTTAGTTCCTCCGCCATGATTTTTCCCTCATGCTGCGGTATTTCCAGAACTTTATGTCCTGCATACTCGATCGCCCCGGCTTCGTGTGCATTGATATGTCCTGTTTTTGCCGACACAACACCTTCGTAGTCATTTAACATGGTTCCGATTACCGCTGCGTTTGTCTGCGTTCCACCATTCAGAAAAAAAATTTCCGCTTCCGGGCACGCACAGACCTCCCGTATTTTCTTCCTGGCATTTTCGCTGTGTGAATCCATGCCATAGGCGGATAAACTTTCCAGATTTGTCTCCAGAAGACGCTGCAAAATCTTTTCCTGTGCCCCTTCCGAATAATCGTTTTCAAATGACAGCATATTTTTCTCCTTTCCTGTTTCATTCCACAAATACTTTACTTCTTTTTGATTCTTTTCAACAGACTCCTGGACAGATAAAATCTATGCCAAAAAGAAGGCAGAACTGGTCTGTTTCGCAGTTCTGCCTTCAACAATCCGATAAGCCTTTACCCGTATATCATAGGTCTTCTTGCCCGTCAGTTTACGAAGCGTTTTCGCTGTGGCAGTACTGCTTTTTACGGTAATTTCCTTTGCACCTCGGAAGCCTGAACGTACCGCATACTGAATCACATATCCTTCCGTTCCTTCAACTTTAGACCATCTTACTTCGGCTTTGTTCTTTCCTGCCTTTACGGACTGGATGATGACTCCGGAGTGCCTGAATTCTTCCACAGCCACCTGATATATGAGAAAAAAAGTCAAAATCAATAAAGAATATCTAAATGATTATGACCGAAGGCATCAAACAGCTTTCGGTCATAATCGTTTCGATTCATGTGATATGAGCCAAGGGACAAATGAACATAAAAACATGCTTGCATGTATTTTTATGTCTATGAGGCCCGCAAAACATGAGCAAACAGCCATTTTTCGCAGAAAAATGAGCGGATTGCGAATGTTTTCGTCGATTTTGGGAGTGCAAAGCACGAAAAAATCGACGTTAGGCTCATTTGTCGGGCAACTCATTTTATCTAAACACGAAAAATAGGGATTCTACTTCAACTTCATGCCATCACCAAATGCTTTACCTACAACGTCACCAAGCCCTGTGTATGTATTATTGCAAGGATCAAAGGCAATAGGTCTCAGTTTTTTAGGATCAATCCTTCCATCTGTAATTACAGATTCATCTGCACATACATTTACAATTTCTCCAACAAGGATTCCGTCTTCAAAACTTTTTACTTTGCATTCAAGAGCCATTGGAAGTTCATCAATAAGAGGAGCATCTACTCTGGTGCTCTACGTTGCATGAAATCCTGACTTCTCAAATTTGTCAGATTCTCTGTTGTCTTGTGCTCTGAAAGGCTGATTGTAATTTCCTGATAATCTGTGATCATACCCCATGCAGCATTCATTGCATTAGGCACTCCATTTTCATCATATGTGCCAATAATAAGTACTGGCATCGGAAACAGGAAAGGTTTTGCACCAAAATCAATTCTACTCATAATCTTTCTCCTTACCAATTTTTCTTTTCGTTTTCACTACAATTATTTTTCTTACGCTCTTCAACCATCTTCACAAACCATTCTACCATTGCAGGGTCCTGATGTGAGAAGAAACTTGAGGTTGCTGTGTCGAGTCCTGCAATCGTATTCATTTCCTCATCTGTCAATGTAAAGTCAAATACATTGAAGTTTTCTACTATTCTTTCATAGTGGGTAGATTTCGGAATTACTACCATCCCCCTCTGGATATTCCATCTGAGCATTACCTGAGCTGTTGTCTTACCATATTTGTCACCGATAACTTTAATCACTTCATTATCGAATGTATTCCTACGTCCTTCTCCA
Source organism: Lachnospiraceae bacterium (assembly GCA_022769625.1). Classification (GTDB taxonomy): domain Bacteria; phylum Bacillota; class Clostridia; order Lachnospirales; family Lachnospiraceae; genus Hominisplanchenecus. The sequence continues at coordinate 42,285 of JALEJP010000056.1, forward strand.
AATGGTGCCCATGCCTCTAACTGCACATCGTATTTGTCAGCATACTCTTTCAGCTGCTTCTGTTGGTTAAAGATATGTACTTCCATCTGGTTAATCATTGGCTTAATGCGATTGAAATTCACAAACTCCACCATTCTGTCCACATAGAAATTAGAAATACCAATAGCTCTGATTTTTCCTTCTTCATACAAATCTTCGAGCGCTCTCCATGCTCCATACGCATCACCAAACGGCTGATGAAGAAGTACAAGATCAAGATACTCTGTCTGCAGTTTCTTCATGGATTCAAGTACAGAATTCCTGGCATTTTCATAGCCATAATGTTCAATCCATACTTTTGTGGTAAGGAAAATTTCCTCACGCGAAATTCCGCTTTTTTTAATGGCAGAACCCACTTTCTCTTCATTAAAATAAGACTGTGCCGTATCAATCAAGCGGTAGCCTGCTTTCAGAGCGTCCAACACACAACGCTCACACTCTTCCTTTGTCACCTGATATACTCCATAACCCAACTGTGGCATTTTTACACCATTACTTAGGATCCTATATTCCATAGAAAAAACCTCCTTGAAATTATTCTGTATCTATGATACAGTCCAATTGTATCAATCGGTAGTTACTACCGGTCAAGTACTTTTTAATATTTCGGAGGAAAAATATGTTTACGATGAAACAAGCATGCGAGCAAACACAGTTGCCATATGAAACACTGAAATTTTACTGCAATCAGGGACTCGTTCCCAATGTCAAGCGCGACAAAAATAATCACCGCATCTTTGACAAAAGAGATATTTCCTGGATTAAAAGCTTAAACTGTCTTAAAAATTGTGGCATGAGTATTTCTGAAATGAAAGAATATATCAATCTTTGCCTTGCAGGTGAATCTACTATTCCAGAGCGAAAAGCGATTCTTGACATCAAACGTACTGCTCTGTTAGAACAATTAAAACAGGTTCAGGACTGTATTGATTACATCGACTGGAAACAAGGTTTCTATGATGATGTTTTGTCTGGAAAAACCAAGTATTACAGCAACCTAATTAACACAAATAATTAGAATTCAGTATCATTTTTAAAAATTACGGTGGCAAATCGGTGGCAACTAGACTGAACATGCGCATGAAGCTCTTGAAAAACCGCTTATTTCCGCGATAATAAG
>JALEJP010000077.1 GCA_022769625.1 Lachnospiraceae bacterium
TCTCGGACTGATCGAGACTCATGTGATTGAGGCGGAGGATCTGTATGCCTTGTTTGATGCAAAGCATGAGGGAACCAGTCTGATCCTGACGGGAATCTATCCGGCAAAAGAGCTGTGGGACCGCGTGGATGAGGTGACGGAAATGATAACCGTTTACCGGAAAGTGGAATCCGAATCTGAAAAAAGCATTGACAATGCATAGTAATAATGATAGGATAATTTGAGAATCAGTTTAGGTACAGCCCGGCTGTAGCAGAACAGATTACGGAGCATAACAGACATATTATGATAGAGGTTGCGTATTTCAAGAGTAGGATGCCGGATGTGTTCAGGCACAGGAGAAGGCATCGGAAAGGGGAATATGCCGAAAGCTGCAGTACCTGTGAGCTGCAGGCTTGGGCATGAAGTTAAGAGCTTTATGACTGTCATCGGATTACGATGGGGAGCTATCTGAAGAATGCAGCTGATTATAATTTATGGATTCTTTGGGGCAGACCGAATCGTCTGTCCCATTTTTAAGCTTAAGGAGGAAAAAGGATGGCTATTTTTACTGGAGCTGGTGTAGCGATTGTCACGCCGATGAATGAAAATGGAGATGTTAATTACGAAAAATTAGGAGAGATTCTGGAGTATCAGATCGCAAATGGGACAGATGCAGTGGTAATTTGCGGTACAACCGGTGAATCTGCCACTCTGACCATGGAAGAGCATGTTGATGTTATCAAATATGCAATTGATAAAGTTGCAAAAAGGATTCCTGTGATTGCAGGCACCGGTTCAAACTGTACGGCGACGGCAATCTATCTTTCCCAGGAGGCAGAAAAAGCCGGTGCGGATGCGCTGCTTCTGGTAACACCGTATTATAACAAAGCAACCCAGAAGGGGCTGATCGCACATTATACGGCAGTAGCCGAATCTGTGAAGCTGCCGATCATCCTTTATAATGTACCAAGCAGAACAGGCTGCAATATTTTGCCGGAGACAGCAGTGGAGCTTGCAAAAAATGTAGAGAATATTGTTGCTATCAAGGAAGCAAGCGGAAATATTTCTCAGATCGCAAAGCTGATGCAGCTTGCGGATGGTTGTATTGATCTGTATTCCGGAAATGATGACCAGATCGTACCGCTGATGTCTCTGGGAGCAAAGGGTGTTATCTCGGTGCTGTCAAATGTTGCACCGCAGGAGACACATGATATTGTAAAGTTATATATGGAAGGAAAAATTCAGGAAAGCTGTGCGCTCCAGCTGCGTGCGCTGCCTCTGATCAATGCTCTTTTCAGCGAAGTAAATCCGATTCCGGTGAAGAAAGCCATGAATCTGATGGGCATGGAAGTAGGCCCTCTGAGAGGACCGCTTTCCGAGATGGAAGAGGAGCATGCGGCAGTGCTGGCAAAAGAGATGGAGGCATTTGGTCTTAAGCTGGCAGAGTAACGAAGGAGAAGATACAAATGGTAAAGATTATTATGCACGGATGCTGCGGACATATGGGTCAGGTGATCACTCAGCTGGTAAAAGAGGATTCCGATGCAGAGATTGTAGCGGGTATTGATGTTTTTGATAACGGAAAAATGGAGTATCCTGTTTTTAAAAGTCTTGAGGAGTGTGACGTGCCGGCAGATGTGATCATTGATTTTGCTTCGGCAAAGGCGGAAGATGCGCTGTTGGATTACTGTGCAGAGCATCAGATGCCTGTAGTTGTCTGTACCACCGGACTTTCCGAAGCACAGCTTCAGAAGGTTGAGGATACGGCAAAGAAGACAGCGGTATTAAAATCGGCCAATATGTCTCTTGGTATCAATACTCTGCTGAATCTGCTTCAGAGTGCGGCAAAGGTACTGGTAGATGCAGGATTTGACATGGAGATTGTGGAGAAGCACCACAAACATAAACTGGATGCACCAAGCGGTACAGCCATTGCACTGGCTGACAGTATAAATGAGGCTCTGGGCGGAGCCTATCACTATACCTATGACAGAAGCGACCGCAGAGAAGAGAGAGATCCGAAGGAGATCGGTATCTCAGCTGTGCGCGGCGGTAATATCGTAGGAGAACATGAGGTGATTTTTGCGGGTACCGACGAGGTGATTGAGTTTAAGCACACAGCATATTCCAAGGCAGTCTTTGGAAAAGGTGCTGTGCAGGCGGCTAAATTCCTGGCAGGGAAGCCGGCGGGCAGATATGATATGCATGATGTGATCGAGGCAAATGCCTGAGGGCATTTGTCGGAAGATTTACAGAATAAAAGAGAGAAGCGGGTATGCGGTTAAGCATACCCGTTTCTCTCTTTTAGATCAATGTGGATGGATCAGAGAATCTTGATGGCGAGGGTTTTCTTTTTTCCGCTGCCGTCTGTGGCAGTGGCTGTGATCCTAACTTTTTTTCCTTTTGCGTTTTTCTTTGCTGTTACTTTTCCATTTTTCACGGTGGCCAGCTTTTCGTTGCTGCTGCTCCAAAGCAGTGTTTTATTTGCTTTTTTGGTGGCACTGACTTTTGTCTTCAGCTTGATGCTCTTTCCGGCTTTTACGGTTTTCTTCCCGGAAATAGATATTTTTTTCACAACACCTTTCATGGAGGTGATCCGATAGGAGGCAAACACACCGCTGCCATCTGCCGCGGCAGCTTTGATGGTTACTTTCTTTCCGCCGCTGCCTTTTTTCATTGTTACTACACCATTTGTATTTACGGTTGCCACCTTTGGGTTGCTGGAGCTCCAGATCAGTCTGGTATCCTGTGCATTGGCGGGTGAAATCTCTGCTTTCAGAGCAATTTTCTTTCCGGCAGCAATATTGTGGGAGATACCGCTGATCCGAATGCCGGAGACAGGAACAGGCATTGGAGAGGGAATCGTATCATCCTCTTTGTTATCCTCGTTCTTATTGTCTTCGTTTCCGGTATTGTTTTCTATAATATTGAAATATACATCAAGCAAGCCACTGTAGGCACCGATTCCCTGAACACCGGCCCAGGCGGTACCGATTTCCACGTTATTTTCAAAGGTGACCTGGTAATCGACCCCTTCTGTCAGACGTTTTGAGGTGTCCGGATCATAGATGTATAATTCCGGACATACTTCCCTTCCGGTGTAATGGCAGGCAAACCACTGTCTGCTGCTGCAGGATTCGATATCCTTCTTTTCGTTTCTGGTGTAAAGAAAACCAAAGGAATCTTCTTCTCCTGCTGTTACGGTCATCTGTGCCTGTGCGTGCCGCCAGAACAGCAGCTCCTGCGTCAAACAGTGTGTTGTGCATGGCTTTGTAGGCGGCGTTTTCCTTCAGATAGCGGTGGTGTTTTCCGAACAGATCATCCTCCGTATAGGGGTTGTTTGCTGCGCTGCGCATGAGATCCGTAAAGTCATACATGTAACAGCGATTAAAACGATAGATGTTCAGCAGACCAAGGTTCAGATTCAGGTACTTCCAGTTATAATCTCCCCAGATAAGCCGGTTTCCGTTCTGGTCGACAATGCCTGCACCGGAGTCATCTGCCGCTTTTGCCAGTCCAAGAATCATCCTGTTCGCATTGGTAAACTGTGGTTCAATCTGCATCATACCGTCTTCATCGCAATAACCCCACAGGGAGTTCCCGCTTTCGCGGACGGTAAGGAGAGAATAAATGGAAGGATCGCTGTAATCGGTATTTACAGGGATTTCATACTGAAGGATGGGAGATCCCTTCCGGTCGAAAACCTCATAAGTGCCTTCCTCCATTGAATTATTGCGGGTAAATACAAAGTTACCTTTTTTCGTGACAAAGTCAGGATACTCCAGCTGGCCGACAGGCTGAAAGGAACCATTATACAGGGTACCGTTGAAGGGGAAAACCATGTCGGATCCAACAATGCTTTCCGGAATATTTTCAAAATCATTCGTTGTTGAATGATCCAGGAAATTCCAGCCGGAAAAAGTCCTGTTAAAGGAGTTAAACAGTGCATAAGAGTCGACATCGGGACTGTACAGAAGAAACAGGTGACCGCCAATGTTTGTGGTCAGGTCAAAATCTGTTTCGGGAAAATAGGCATTTGGTTCCTCCAGAACTACGGAATTGTCCTCTGTATCGTAGATTAGAACCTTGTCATGGGTACTGCCTGTGTCACCCGGAAAGACAATGCCGTCCCGGACGCCTTCGATGGCAGTACGGTTTGCATTGTCTGGGAGTTTCAAGACTGTTTCACCCTTTGTATCGACAAGACTGCAGGTTACGGTAGAATTTTCTGCGGCATAGCTTGTACCAGGATTCGTGTCAGGACATTCCAGTTTTATGGCATATCCATTGACATAGCTGCTGTAGGCGACATATGTGCCGTCGGAAAGACCAAGAGAATCTACAAATCCGCGGAGGCCGTCCTTATTTGCCAGAAATATGGAATAAGGAAGAGAGTCAAGCGAGCCGTCCGGGAAACCACTTTCGTAAGAACGGTTGGAAATATCATCGTACACTGCCTAGTAAAGGAGTGTACCGTCAGCAGCCATTATTCCGATTTTTTTATTTTTTATGATCCGGAAAACACCGGCAGAATCCCCCTTACTGTTGCGGAAACAAGAAGGAACTTCGTCCAGCCTGTAATCATGGTATTCTCCGGTTGCAGCGTTATAGATGTCGTAAGACTGTGTCTCCGGATTGCAGACTGCATAGAGCTGATCCACATAAGCGGATGGATCAGAATACGATGGGGCAGATATTGCGCTAATGGCCTTTACAGAATAATAAAATAAATTGGAACCAAAATGCTCGATGGTTTTCCAGTTCTCATCCTCATCGGTGATCTGGATGCAATGTCCTTTTACCCGATCGTCATTAATATTTTCTGTTGTGTCCATAAAGGTAAACGGCAGTGTCTCCTGTACTGATGGGTACTTTTGAGCCTGTGTCTCTGCAGCAGAAGCAATGGGACTGCTTCCGAGCAGTAAGGATGCGGTTAAAAGAAGACTCAGTATTCTGTTTTTTATATACTCATTTTCCTCCTGAATAAATACTCACAATGGTTTAATCAGATGGATTAAAAACCCATTTGTCCCTTGGCTCATTTTAACATACCATTATAAATAAGAAAAGAGAACAGGATAAAGATTTCCGTGGAAAGAGATATTTTGACAGAACAAGATGGGAAGGGTATAATGAAGGGGTCACACAATGGGGAATATGCCGTAAGGACATGGAGGTGGACAGATGAGAAAGGGATTTTTATGGACGATTCTGCTGGCAGCTGTGCTGGCTGTGGCAGGCTGCAGCGGGAAAACATCGGATCCTCAGACAGAAGTAAGGCTGGAGGAAGCGGCAGAGACGACACAGGAGGAATCCGGAACAGCGGATCAGAAAGACAGCGAGGGGACGGAAGACGGTCAGGAAAAAGTCCGGATGGAGACTGATGGGGAGGCTGCCGATGCACAGGCAGAGACTTCCGAAGTGCCAGGAAATGAGGGAGAGGAAGATACAGACAAACAGGAAACAGACCGTGAGACGGAGGAATCTAAGCGATTCCGTACCGTGATCGGGACATTGGAGGAGCTGACGATGGATCAGCTTACGATGCTTTCCGACAATGGAAATGAGCTGACATTTGCAGTGAGTGATGCGCAGATCGATCTGCCCTCCGGTATTCGGGTGGGAAATCTGGTGTCGGTGGATTATACCGGTAAAATAACAAAAAAAGGTGCGAAAAAAGCATCAGCTGTGCGTATTGCAGGCTCGGCAGATACCGTTTCCATTCAGGAAACGCAGGCGGCAGAAACGGAGAAGACGACAGAAGAGTCGAAAGAAGCGGTTGTGACCGGCAAGAAAAAAACACTGCAGGGAACACTTACGGATCTTACGATGAGCACGATCACGGTAAAGACGGAAGAGGGAAGCGAAGTAATTTTCCGCACGATCCAGGTGCCGCTTTATTTTGAAAGTGGTCTGTCAAAGGGAATGAAAGTCAGCGTTGTGTATCGTGGCAGTTTTGAAGGCAATGATGCCACGGCAGATACCGTGGAGGTTTTGGAAATCAATAGTGTGAGGTAATCTCAGGAGGAAAAAAGATGCTTTGTTTATGTTATCCCAAATGTACAACCTGTAAAAAAGCGCTGAAATGGATGGATGAAAATGGAATATCCTATGAACTGCGCGATATCAAGGAAGAGAATCCGACACTGGAGGAGCTTACGGAATGGTATCACAGGAGCCAGCTTCCGCTGAAGCGTTTCTTTAATACCAGCGGACTTTTGTATAAAGAGATGAAGCTCAAAGACAGACTGCCGGGGATGAGTGAAGAGGAACAGCTTTCCTTGCTTGCCACGGACGGTATGCTGGTAAAGCGCCCGCTGCTGGTCGGAGAAGATTTTGTGCTTACCGGTTTTAAAGAAGCTCTGTGGGCAGAAAAACTGGGAAAACTTTGATGGCAGAATCGTGCCAGTCACAGGATTATAAAAACTTTAGAATTATTTAGAGTTAGTATATTTCTATGTATATGCAATTGTGCTATGATAAGATTTCAGAGAAAAGGAGAGATTATCATGCGTGTACAGATTGTATATACCAGTTGTACCGGTAACACGGAAAAGCTTGCGGAGGCAATCTTTGAAGCTGTACCGGTAAAAGAAAAGAACGTAAAAAGGATAGAGGAGAGAACGGAACGGGACGATGGAGATCTGTATCTTGTGGGGTTCTGGACGGACAGAGGTACAGCAAGCCCTGAGATCCTTGATTTGCTGGGGAGTCTGCACGGGAAAAAGGTTGCACTTTTTGGTACCTGCGGTATGGGAAATGATCCGGAGTATTACAAAAGAATTGCGAGCGGAGTGGCTGCATTCATACCGGAGGATTGTGAGTATCTCGGAGCATTTCTCTGTCAGGGTAAGATGCCGATACAGGTGCGCAGACGCTATGAAGAGATGCGTGTTCCATCCAATGAAGCACAGATCGATTGCCTGATTCGTAATTTCGATGAGGCACTTCTTCATCCGGACAGAAAGGATTTTGAAGCTGCGGCAGAATTTGTCAGAAGCCTGTTCCGGCAGTAACATTATGGGAAAATCAAAAGAAGTAAAGACAAATGCCATGCGCATTCTGGAAAGGAATAAGATACCCTACAAAGAATATACCTATGAGTGTGAGGAGTTTATTGATGCACTTAAGGTGGCGGATCAGCTGGGGCAGCCTTATGAGCAGCTCTATAAAACACTGGTGACAGAGGGGAGCAGCAGAGATTATTTTGTGTTTGTCATACCGATCGACCGGGAACTGGACATGAAAAAGGCTGCCAGGTCGGTAGGAGAAAAATCAGTCTCCATGATCCATGTGAAGGATATTAACAAAATTACAGGGTATATCCGAGGCGGCTGCACGGCTGTCGGCATGAAAAAGCAGTATGTCACCCGCATTGATGAGAGCGCAAGGCTTCGCGATACGATGATCGTCAGCGGAGGCAGGCTTGGTGTTCAGATTGAGCTGAAGCCGGAGGATCTGAAAAGGGTATGTAAAGGTGAGTTTGCAGATCTGGTATTTGAAAAATAAAAACGGAGATAAAACGTGCCGTAAAATCACAGACCCGTGATTTTACGGCATTTTATATGTGCAAATGGTACTTTTGAATATACTACTCAGTAGTATATTTGGAAATACAGGAAGAAAATACTACTGAATGTTATTTACTTTTCTTCTTTTTTTACGTATAATAAAAAAAAGCAAGGAACTAGTATGTGGAAACTGGTCAGGCCTGAATCAAAAAAAGAAAGGGGTAAAAAAGAAATGGAGAAAAAAAGTTTTTTAAAAAAATCCGGGAAAATGCTGGCAGCATTTCTGGCGGTCGTTCTGGTCATGGCATTTTCTGTTGTTCCGGTACAGGCAGCGTCAAAGCGGATTGTAAAAAGTGTGTCTTTGTCAAAAAGCAGGCTGAGTCTGAATGAAGGAGAGACGGCCAGTGTAAAGGCAACCGTGAAAAGCACGAAAAAGGCAGCAGCGAAAGATCTGGGAGTGAAGATCAAAAGTTCAAACAAAAGTGTAGCAGTAGCAAAGATTGCAAAAAAGCCGTCCGGGAAAGGAACAAAAGGCGTATCAACGATCCAGATTACGGCGAAAAAAGCCGGGACGGTAAAAATTACAGTGACAGCCAGCCAGGTGAATAAAAAAGGAAAGAAGGTTCAAAAGACGATTATGGTTACGGTAAAAGCATTGCCGGGTAAGGATCCGGCTCCAACACCGAACCCGACACCAACGCCGAACCCAACACCCGACCCGACACCAACGCCGAACCCAACACCGGACCCGACACCGGATCCGACACCGGATCCGAAAGTAACCTGGTCAGTAACGGAGGAAAGCTTTATGGGAGCCTATTCCTATAAGGATGAAGAGACCGGTGAGGATCAGATTATTCCGAAAAAACTCACAAGAAAATATGTGAGCTTCAGCCCGTGGCCGACGACAGAGGCACAGGTGGAATATGTGATCAAAAACTGTGATGATCCATTTGTAGTGGGAGCGTTGTATGTGGTTGCGCTGGATAATTACGAGTATAAGGGATTATCCAATTATACCAGTGTGGCATACGCTATGCTGGATGATTTGATGAATGGTGCCGGTACAGTCAGCGGCAGTTCCTACCAGCTGAGTATTCCGCAGAAGCAGAAGCTGTGTGATTTTGGCATGAAACAGGTTTTAACCACAGGAGGAACTGCAATCAATGTGAGTACCTTTGCTTCCAGGGCATACCTGAAGGGCGCTACCCCTTATAATAATTATACTCCGGAGGGCGGTCTGACGGATAAAACAAAATGGAAGATCGTGATGGATGAGTATGTATACTGCGGAGACCTGGAAAACGGATATATCACCGTATGCCCACAGAGGTACAGCGAAGAGACGGATGGAAGTGAGCAGAAGGTGATCGAGCACTGGCAGGGAATCCGTATTGGATTCCGGTGGAATAAGACGGCGAAAGTATGGCTTCCGACCGATAATACTACATTGAATACACCGCCGACCGGCGCACTGGTTCCGTTCGACATTACAAAACAGATTATGTTCTCCAGCAACTATATGGCACCGGTGGAGGATCAGGGATTTTAAGGAAAGCATCCGGATTTTACGATTGTGATTCTGATGTGATACAGCTGCAGAATGGCTTGCAGGGCATTGCCCCAACCATTCTGCAGCTGTTTTGCTTTTGTGAAAATATTTGTTGAATGTGCACAGGAGTATGTTGTATCATGATACTATCAATGAGCATTTTTACAAGTGCGCAAAAGGAAAAGGGGGAATCTTGAAGATGAAATGGAGTGGAAAAAAACTGATCAGCCTGATTCTGGCATGTTTGCTGATGGTGCCTGGGAATCTGATGCAGGCTATGGCGACTGAGGTCAATGAAGTACGCACGATTTTGCCCAACGAGACAACGGGTGAAACCAATTATTTCACCTATACGGCGTATGCGGGAAAAAGCTGGGTACCTTCGGAGGCCGAGGCTTATATTGACCTGGGCAGTTCCAGCGACAGGGCGGAGGAATGCTACTATGAGGTGACGTTCACCGGAAATGCGATTGAGGTGTTTGCAAATAAGAGCCATAATCATGGTAAGGTGAAATACAGTGTGGATGACGGGGAAGAAACCCTTGTGGATCTGTACAATGCCACGCGTACTTCACCGCAGTCCGTCTATAAGGCAGGAAATCTGGGAGAGGGAGAGCATGTCTTGAGAGCCGTTACACAGAAGGAGCGGACAGGCAGCGCCATTGTAAACCAGGTGGCTTACGCGAAGGTAACCCATGCACCCTATGTTGCCACGGATTTTACCCTGTCAGAGGAGAGTCTGGTCATGACAGCAGGACAGAGCGGGACGGTTTCCTGTACGTTTGTTCCTTCCTATGCGTCTCTGGACGATCTGAGCTATGAAAGCTCGGATGCAGGTGTTGCATCCGTTTCTCCGGACGGCAGGATCACTGCACAGAAAAAAGGAACGGCTGTAATCACGGTTTCCAGTGAACGTGCAGGCATTGCCAAAACCATAGAGGTTCAGGTAAAGGATGCGGTACTGGATCTGGGCGGAACGGTTGTGGACAATAATACACAGTATACACAGGCGCGGTATGACGAGGTTTCCATTAAAAACAGAAGAACTATGGAACTTACCGCCTGGTCAAATGACAAGGCAGTCAGTGAACTGGTTCTCTTTTCCAGGGGCGGAAAGCTGGAAAATGTGACCATTACGGCAAGTGATCTGACAGATGGAGAACAGAAGATCTCTTCCGGTCATGTGACAGCCACTTATATTAAATCCACAAAGGCCTATACCGGCGGATACCCGGGCGGCGGAGTGGTACCGCCGGCAACAGAAAGCAACCGGGCGGATTCTGCTGATATTCTCTATCAGACAGAGCCCATTGACATACCATTTAACAGTCTGCAGCCGGTTTGGGTGGAATTTGAAATCCCGGCAGGAACAAAGGCCGGAACGTATACGGGCACATTGTCAGCCACGGCAGACGGCATAGAGGAGCCGGTTGTGTTTCAGTGTCAGATACGCGTGCAGGGCGCAGAGCTTCCGGAAAGCTTTGGCAGCACCTTTGACATTGAACTCTGGCAGTATCCCTATACCAGTGCGGAATATTATGATGTGGAGCCATTTTCACCGGAGCATCTGGAAATCATGAAGTCTTCCATGCTCAAATATAAGGAAATCGGCGGCCATGCAATCACCGCTTCGATCGTGGAGGAGGCATGGAGCGGACAGACCTACAGTGAAAATGAAGTTCATTACCCTTCTATGGTCAAATGGACCAAAACGGGTGACAGCTTTACGTATGATTATACGGATTTTGATGCCTGGGTAGAGTTTAATAAATCTCTTGGTATCGGTGACAAGATCGTGCTTTACAGCATTGCGCCGTGGCACAATTCGTTTACCTACTGGGAAAATGGAAAACTGACCTATGAGCGGTTCACACCGGGAAGTGAGAGGTATTCCAGGGTATGGAAGGATTTCCTGGAGGATCTTGTGGCACATCTGATGGAGAAGGGATGGTTTGAGGAATCCTATATCGGTATTGATGAACGGGGATTTACGTCAGCAGCCTTTGACCTGATTGAGTCTGTAAAAAATATTCATGCAGAATGTTTAAAAACGGCTGGAGCCATGGACAGCTTTGTGGAGAAAAAAGATCTGGCCATGCGAGTGACGGATCTGAATGTGGGTGATACGGCAGCGGCTGCCCATGCTTCGGAGTTTGCGCAGCTTTTACAGGAAAGAGAGGAAAAGGGGCTTCGGACCACCCTGTATTCCTGTACAGGACACCGGCCTGGCAATTTTTCTCTGAGTGCACCGGTGGAGAGCTACTGGTCGATCATAAATGCAGGAAAAATGGGCACGGCAGGATTTCTGAGATGGGCCTATGATGCATGGGTGGAGGATCCTCTCCGTGATACGACACACCGGCTTTTTGAACCAGGCGACTGCTTCCTGATTTTCCCGGATGAAAAGGATGCGGACAATCCCACAAGTAAGAGCTCTGTCCGTCTGGAGAGGATGGCAGAGGGCGTGCGGGATGTAAATAAGCTGAAGCTGATGGAAGAAGAGATGCCGGTGCTGAAAGCAGATATTCAGGAGCTTTATGGCCGGATCACAACGACTGCGCGCAGCAGCTCTGCATTTTTAAATGATGCCCAGGTTGCTTCTCTTTCGGAGGAAATGGATGCATTTAAACAGGGTGTGGCGGAGCTTACAGAGGAGTACATAAGAATCAGAGAAAGCGGTTATGGTCAGATCGAAGAATCGGCACGTGTTTCCTATTATTCTTTTGATGAGACGGATGACCTTGTGATAAAAGATGCCTGGGGCGGCAGAGATGCGGTGAATCAGGGTGCAGCTCTGGTGAAAGGAAAAACAGGGCGGGCACTGGAGATTTCAGAGGACGGACAGTGTGCTGTGCCGGAGGGCGATGCGGCAATCCAGGAGAACTGGACGGTATCCTGCTGGGTAAAGGCAGAGGCGACGGCAGACAGAAGCTCTGTACTGATGAGCCGTGACGGCAATTATTCCTTTGATGTCCGTCTTGCGGTGGACCGGACCAGGTGCGGTGTCCATGTGGGAACGGGATCCGGTGATGTGCTGACCTATCCGTACACATTCCCGGCCAATACATGGGTATACATGACCTGGACCCAGGATGAGGGAATCGGTCTGTCCCTGTATATCAACGGAGAGCTGATCCAGACAAATGGATGGACAGCAGAAAATACCTTCCTCTGTCCGGCAGACCTCATCGGCGGCACCGGTTTCCGGGGAAAAATCGATGAGCTGAGTATTTACAATCGCGTGCTGACACGCCATGAGATTATGGGATGTCTGCTGGCAGCCGGAACGGATACAGAGGATGAACTGTATATAAAAAACAGACTTCCGGTTTATCAGCTGGATGCGCCCTGCCTGACGGATATCGACAAAGATGAGGGAGGGGAAAGACAGTATCTGGGACAGCCGGATATGATCATGCTGGATGACAACCAGACTCTGATCACTGCTTATCCGGTGGGACATGGATGTGGCCCCATTGTGATGAAGGTAAGCCGTGATGCCGGAAAGACCTGGGAGGAGAAAACGGATCTCCCGGAAAGCTGGGAGGGTTCCCTTGAAACTCCGACCCTGTATAAGCTGAATATGACAGACGGCACCACTAAGCTGATGCTGATTACCGGAAGGCCAAACTGGAACGGCAACCTTACCGGTGGATGGAGCACTTCTGTTTCGGAGGATAACGGGGAAACATGGACCGAGTATGAAACCTTCCACCAGACGCTGAACGGGCAGAAGAACTGGACCATTGTTGCCATGGCAAGTCTGATTCAGCTGAAGGATGAAAACGGAAATGCCATAGATAAATGGATGGGTGTTTATCATAATTACAATTATGTAAACTATAAAACGTATCTGACCTTTGATGAGCAGGGCAATCAGCACTGGAGTGAGCCGGAGCCGCTGCTTGAAAAATACCGCGGTATTGAGAGTACCTACCAGATGTGTGAGATTGGTATGTTCCGTTCACCGGACGGAAAACGGATCGTTGGTCTGGCAAGAAGCCAGTCTCATAACAATCCGGCAACCCTGATCTACTCGGATGACGAAGGGGACACCTGGAGCAAGCCGATGGACCTTCCGGGATCTCTTGCGGGAGAAAGACACAAAGCGGCCTATGACCCGGTAAGTGGAAGACTGCTTATCACCTTCCGGGAGATCTGTTACGACCAGAACGGAAACAATCAGTTTGACGGATACAGTGACTGGATGGCCGGTGACTGGGTTGCATGGGTGGGTACCTATGATGACCTGATCAATCAGAGAGAAGGTCAGTACCGCATCCTGATTGCAGAGGACTGGGCAAACAATGCAAAGTCCGGTGATACCGGATATGCGGGTGTGACGGTGCAGCCGGACGGCACCTTTATCCTGGATTCCTATGGACATTGGGATAAGGAATTTTCGCAGAGCTGGGGCGGAGGAGTGACCACGGATCTCTGTTACATCCGACAGGCGAAATTCCGTCTTGCAGATATTGACAAACAGGCCGGAATCACACCGGATACCGAAAAGCTTAAGGACAAGATTGCGGGTGCTTCGGAGATGGTAAACAGCGGCTATACAAAAGAAAGCTGGGAGACATTCCGGAAGGCTCTGGAAGAGGCGAAGGAGCTGATGGAGAAGCCCTATAAGGTGCAGGAGGAAGTGGATGCGGCACTGGAAGCTCTGGATCAGGCCATTCAGGGACTGAAAAAACAGGGGATTGTGACACCACCGGTCATTGTGAAAAAACCGGCTGTTCCTGCAATGACTTCCGTAAGCAGTGCTTCGTATAACAGTCTGAAAATCACCTGGGGGAAAGAAGAAGATGCATCAAAGTATGAGCTGTATCGCGCAGAGAGTATCCATGGCTCCTATCAGAAGATTTTTGAAACCCGGTCTGCAGATACCGTAAGCTACATCGACAAAGGGCTGGTTACCGGCCGGACGTATTATTACAAGGTGCGTTCTGCAGTCGGAGGCAGCACCTGGGATTACAGTGATTTTTCGGAAATCAGGTATGCAAAACCGGCCCTTGCGAAAGCAAAGATATCCTCTGTGAAAAATCTTCCGGGCAGAAAGCTGAAAATAAAATGGAAGAAGGTAAGCGGTGCAGATGGCTATGAGATCAGCCGGGCAGTTAAGAAAAAAGGAAACTATAAGAAAATAAAATCAGTCAAAAAAGGAAAAACTGTTCAGTATACAGATACGAAACGGAAGAAAAATCAGACCTGTTATTACCGGGTGCGCGCTTACCGCATGGTGGGAAAAAAGAAAGTATACGGTCCATATTCTTCGATAAAGAGCTGCAAAGTGAAAAAATAACGGGAAATGACGCTGCGGCGTTTGTATTTCGCAAAAGTGCAGCGATAGGACGGATGCCGGAGAATTTAGTAAACTCTGGCATCCATACCATGGAAAACTATGGAATTTGTACATTTTCTATAGATTATAACATTGCAGGCTATACTATGGCAGTTTAAAATGATACCAGGGGCAAAAGGTCATGCTGTTCATGCTTGCATGAAAAAGCATGACTTTGGGACCCGCAAAACATGAGAAAGCAGAAATTTTTGAACTTGTATGGTGAGAGACAAGGAGGAGATCGTGTATGAAGAAAAAACTATTGTCGTTTCTGCTGGCAGGCGCGATGGTGATTACCGGTACCGGGTTTAGCGGCCTGGAAGGGATCATTCCGGAGGTGGTCGCAGCAGCGGAAGCTACAGAGTGGAACGGGCAGCCGGGTGTGTTCCAGGTAAACCGGGAACCGGCCAGAGCTACCTTCTACAGCTATGATACGGCGGAAAAAGCAAAGGCAGGGGACAGAACGCAGTCCGCTTTTTACCAGCTGCTCAATGGAGATGACTGGAAGTTTTCCTGGGCAGTAAAGCCGGCAGACCGCATCGGCGCAAAGGATGCGGATTTTAACCAGAAGGATTATGATGACAGCGGCTGGGATGATATTACCGTTCCCAAGAGCTGGCAGACTTATGTAAATGAGGATGGTTCCTGGAAGTATGATCCGGTCATCTACTCCAACCAGAATTATCCCTGGATGAATGCGGAAGGGAAGAATTATACTGCCTACCAGGTAGGACAGGCTCCGACGGAATGTAATCCGGTGGGCACTTACCGCAAGACCTTTACGGTAAATCCGGAATGGGAAGGCAGAAAAGTATTTCTTGATTTTGAAGGTGTCAGCTCTGCCATGTATCTCTGGGTAAACGGCCAGTACATCGGCTATGCAGAGGACAGTTTCACCAGGAACGAGTTCAATATCACCAGTGCACTGGACTTTTCAGAGGGCAATGAAAATGTCATCACGGTGGAGGTTTACCGCTGGAGTGACGGCAGCTACATAGAAAACCAGGATATGGTCCGTCTTTCCGGTATCTTCCGGGACGTTTACCTGATGTCAAAGGATGAAGTGGAGATCCGTGACTATACGGTGGTTACCGACCTGGATGAGACTTATACGGATGCGGATCTGAATGTGGAGGTTGCTGTGCGCAGCCTGTCCGCACAGGATACAGCCGGATGGACGGTGGAAGGAAACCTGTATGATGCAGAAGGAAGTCTGGTTACCACCGAACCGCTTCAGGGAAGGGTGACAGACTTTGACGCAGAGAGCGGGGAAACGACGGTGAATCTGACCCGTCATATCAGCAATCCGGACAAATGGTCTGCGGAGAAGCCAAACCTTTATAACCTGGTTCTGGAGCTGAAAAAAGACGGTGTCACAAAGGAAGCCGTATCATCAAAAGTTGGTTTCCGGGAGATTGAGATCACGGATGCCAATACAGACAATGCAAGGCTCCGTGTCAATGGACAGATCATCACGATTACCGGTGTGAACCGCCATGAGAATGACCCGCAGAACGGATGGACGCTGACGGAGGAGACCATGCGCAGGGATATTGAGCTGATGAAATCGCTGAATGTCAACGCGGTTCGTACTTCTCATTATCCAAACGATCCCACCTTCTATGAACTGTGTGATGAATATGGTATCTATGTGATGGATGAGGCAAATGTGGAGTCCCATAACGGGCGCAGCCAGTATCAGGTGCCGGGCAGCCAGCCAGGCTATATTGAGGCGGCAGAAGACCGTGCGGTCAACATGCTGGAGCGGGATAAGAACCATGCCTGTGTTATCATGTGGTCACCTGGAAATGAGACAGGTACCGGGAATTCCCTGCAGGCTGAGATTGATTATTTCCAGAATCATGACGATACCAGACCGGTACATTACCAGGGCTGGAATGACAACGCGGGTGTGGATGTGTGGTCTACCATGTATCCGAATATCGGTTCTCAGACTAAAAATAAGAAGAAACCATTCCTGATGTGTGAGTACCTGCATGCCATGGGCAACAGTGCCGGCGGTATGAAGGAGTACTGGGAGGAGATCCGCGCAAACGGTATCCTGCAGGGTGGATTTATCTGGGATTTTGTGGACCAGACCTACAATACGCCGCAGCTTGATGCGGATGGAAACTGGGACGGAAAGACTACCTACTGGGGCTATGACGGTGACTGGAACTACGGGACTTATACGGACGGCGACGGAAACACAAAGAGCTACAGCTCCTGGAAATCCGGAAATACAGATTTCTGTGTAAACGGTATCGTTTCACCGGATCGTACCATCCAGCCGGAAGCCTATGAAGTAAAACGTATTTACCAGGCACTTCAGATGAATCTGAAGGATCTGGATTCCCGCACCGTTACGATCAGCAATGAATGGATCGCAACCAACGCAAACGAATACACCATGAACTGGTCGCTTGTAAAGGATGGGGAGACGATTCAGAGCGGCAGCATGGAGGTTGATATCCCGGCACAGACCACCGCTGATGTGGTGATTCCGTTTGCCGCACCAGAAGAGGTAAAAGCAGGGGAAGAATACTTCCTGAACCTTTCCTTCGTCACAAAGAGTGACGATCAGTTCTCCTGGGCAGACAAAGGCCATGTGGTGGCAGAAGATCAGTTTGAACTGGATTTTGCAGGTACGGAAAAAGAGGTGGAACCGGTGGATGCTTCCACACTGGAAGAGATCCAGACCTTTGAGGAGACAGACCGTTTTGTGACGGCAGCCGGAAACGGCTGGTCTGTGACTTTTGACAAAGAGAGCGGAGAAATGACCTCTTATCAGGCAAATGGAAAGGAAATGCTTGCAGAAGGGATTGAACCCAATTACTGGAGAGCTTATACCGATAATGATAAGAAAGAAGCGGTTGATGCGAAATGGAAGACAGCAAATGAGAATGTCCGGATCGATGAAGTGACGGTGACAAAGCAGGCGAAGGTCGTTTACGTTTCCGTTGCGCGCACCTTGAAAAACTGCTCGGATTCCAAAGACCGTCTCACCTACGCCATTTATGCGGATGGCGAGATCGTAGTAAAAGCGACCATGGCACCCAGCTCCAACATGAGCAATATGCAGAGGGTGGGTACACGTCTGCAGCTGGCACCGGGCTTTGATCAGATGACCTGGTACGGCAGAGGAGAATCTGACAGCTACAGTGACCGTAAGACCGGTTACGATGTGGGAATCTGGAACAGCACGGTAGAGGAACAGTTTACCGATTTTGTATATGCACAGGAGACAGGAAACAAGACAGATGTGCGCTGGATGGCACTGACGGATGCGGAAGGTGATGGTATCCTGGTGGATGCAGGCGACCATCTGCTTGAGATGAGTGCCCTGAACTGTACACAGGAAGCACTGGAAAAAGCAGGACACCCGTACCAGATCGAACGTACGGAGAACACGGTGGTTACCATCGATTATGCCCAGATGGGACTTGGTACGGCAAGCTGCGGCCAGGCAACCCTGTCCAAATATCTGCTTTCCTCCGGCACGGTTTATTCCTACAGCTACCGACTCAAACCGATCAGCGGTGCTGATACGGCAGAACTGATGCAGGAGAGCAAAAAGGTATATGCAGATGAAACAGAGCTCCTTACCGGAATTCAGGTAGGAGAGAAAGAGCTGGAAGGCTTTGACAATGATATTACATCTTATTCCATGAATGTATCTTCACCGGATGGCAGTGTACCGGCTGTCACAGCAACAGCGGCATCCCAGGATGTGACGGTTGAGATCACGCAGGCGGAAGCCCTGCCGGGTACTGCAGCGGTAAAAGCAACTTCAAAGAACGGATATACCAGAACCTGGACCATTGAGCTGAAAAATGACGGTTCCATCCAGCTTTCCGAGCTTGGCTATGATAAGCTGCAGAGTACCTCCGGTTACAATGGAATCTGGGTAGATGCGGATAACGGCGGTACGGAGCTTGATCTTTATATTGACGGTGTGCGCACGAAATTTGAACACGGATTTGGTATCAACTCAGACAGTGAGCTCTGGTTCGATATCTCCAGCCTGGATGTGGAACGTCTGCAGGGGTATGTGGGCATTGACGCACACAAGGCAAAAACACAGGACGGTGCCTATGCAAAGATCTATTTCTATTCGGAAACACCGTCTGCCGATACCTCTGGTAAATGGAATTATGCGGAGGGTGAACTGGCATGGACCAGCAAGCTGCTGAAACACGGACAGAATGCGGAATATTTTGATGTTACCATTCCGGAAGGAACGAAATATATCTGTCTGTACACAGATAAGAATATCGCAAACGGACATGATGAGGTAAGCTGGTGTGATCCGAAGGTGATCCTGAAAGGCTTCTCTGAGGTAACCGCTGAACTGAAGCTTAAGAGTGATGCGGCAGCTAAAATCGACCGGGCAGAAAAGATCCTGTATAACATTCCGGCCGGCATGACGAAGGCACAGCTCTTTGAGCTGTTTGAATTGAAAGAAAATGAAACTCTGTCCATGGAAGACCCGTATAATGCCTCCTTTGATGAGGACGGTGCACCGGTGGCAACCGGATATCTGGTGAAGCTGCGGGCAGACGGCACTGTGGCAGATACGGTCACCATGGCAGTAAACGGTGATGTGGACGGAAGCGCAAACGGCACGGTGGACATAGCGGATATCAACACGCTGCGTGAGGTACTGGCCGGAAATGCTTCCCTGGATACACTGAATGCCTATGCGGCAGATGTAAACCGCAGCGGAAAAACGGATATCGCCGACCTGGCAGCAGTACGTGCGCTGGCGGGTGCGTCCATAAGCGGTGCGACAGAAGATGTGACCGTATCCCTGAATGCGGCGGACAATACGGCGGACACAGACGGAACGATGACCGTAACAGGAAGCATAAGCCAGACTTCGGAACAGGAGCAGTCCGGCATGGCAGCCGGCAGCTTTATCCTGAATTACGATGCCGGAAATTATGTCCTGCAGAGTATGACACTTGCAGAAGGTGTGGAAGGTACCATCTCCACCAGAGCTGCCGGAAACGGCAAGGTTCAGGTGGTATATGAGCTGTCGAAGGCAGTTCCGGTACAGGCAGAGCTGTTCTGCGCTGTGTTTACTCTGACAGAGGATGCCACGCAGGTGGAGACTGTCTTTGGAATCACCAGCCTGGAGATGGCGGATGCACAGGGTATGCTTACTGCCCGGGCAGAGGACGTGAAAGTCACACCTCAGGGCGGAAAAGAGCCGCCTGCAGTGGTGGAGCAGGATTATTCTTATCTGACCGCGAAGGTTGATGAGGCAAATGGCGTATACGGTACGGATACACCGGAATCGGATGCGTATGGACTGATCTATCTGGATGTGGCAAATTCCAGTTCCGGTTGGGGCGGTTTCCATGTAAATGAGTACGATGGCGGTACCAGCACAAATGGTTCTGTGATCAGCATGAACGTAAACGGTGAGAAGAAAGTCTTTGAACAGGGTATCAGTGCCAATACAGACTGTACCATGGTATTTGATTTAAGCAGCATTGAGGCGGATCGTTTTGAAGGTTATGTAGGCATCGATTACGTGAAGTCAGGCAAAACAAGCCGTGACGGTGCGAACTTTATCTTTTATAAGGACAGCATCAGCGAGGAAAATAAGCTTGCAGAAAGCGGTACGATCCTCCAGCCGGATGATGCAAAGTTTATGAAGGTAGATCTCACCGGCGTAACGAAACTGGTTATTTACATTGACAAGCTTGGCGGTATGAATGATGACTGTGTGGATGTTGCAGATGCCAGAGTTTACGAGAAAGTGAAAGAAGAGCCGGAGGAACCGGAAGACCCATCCGACCTGCTGGAACAGATTGTAAAACAGGCAGAGACAGCAAGAGATGACGCAAAGAAAGCCCAGGAAGCGGCGGAAGCAGCCGAAGCGGCAGCAAAGGAAGCTCAGACAAAGGCAGAAACGGCAAGTGATGATGCGAAGGCAGCAAAGGAAGCGGCAGAAGCAGCCCAGGTGAAAGCCGAGGAAGCCCAGAAGGCAGCGGAAAGTGCCGCAGAGGCAGCAAAGAATGCCAAGGAGGCAGCGGCAGAAGATAAAGAAGCGGCAGAAGCAGCACAGGAAAAGGCCGAGACAGCTCAGGCGGCGGCAGAAACAGCCCAGGATGAGGCGGCAGCAGCAGCAAAGACAGCAAAGGAAGCGGCAGAGGCAGCTCAGACGACAGCCCAGGCGGCAGAAGATGCCAGAAATGGTGCCGTGACAGCACAGAGCAAAGCGGAAGCGGCAGCCAAAGCGGCACAGGATGTGCAGGATGCCGTTGAGCTTGCGAAGACAGATGCAGAGGCAGCAAAGGTGATGGCTGAGACAGCGGCAGAGCTTGCACGCGGCTATAAGCTGGAGGCAGAAAGCGCAGCAAAATCTGCACAGGATGCAAAAGAGGATGCAGAGTACGCAAAGGAGATGGCAGAACGTGCGAAAGCGGCTGCAGAAACAGCAAGTATTGCCGCAGCAGCACAGAAAGAGCTGGCAGAGGCTGCCATGATGACAGCGGAGGCAGCTGCGGACAAAGCGATTGCAGCCCAGAAGAGGGCAGAGGAAGCGGCAGAAGCAGCAAAGGCGGCACAGAAGGAAGCAGAAGAGCTCCTGAAAAAAGCGCAGGAAGAGGCAGACCAGAAGCTTGCAGCTGCGAAAAAAGAACTGGAGGCAGCGGGCGAACTGCAGAAGAAACTCCAGAATATGCTGGACAAAGCTGCTTTTGAGGAAAGCAGGGTTGCTGTGAAATCGGTCAAAGGCCAGAAAAAGAAAGTGACGATTACCTGGAAAAAGGTGGAAGGTGCAGAGGGTTATGTGATCCAGTATGCAACAAAATCAAACTTCAAGGGTAAGAAGAGCATTACAATCAAGAGCGGTACAGCCGTGACCAGGACCATCCGTAAGCTTTCAGCGAAAAAGACCTATTATGTAAGAATTAAGGCATATAAAGTCATTGACAACGAGACGGTTTATACAAAGTACAGTGTAAAGAAAAAGGCACGTACAAAATAAAAGAAAATACATCCATCTGTCAAACGAGACAGATGGGAAGAAAAGGGCTTCAGGCGCTGGCTTTGAAGCCCTTTTTGCTGGCAGCGGGATACGCAAAGCGAATCTTGTTTGACAGGTTTCTTCTGTTAGGGGGGAACAAAAGTTGACGGAAAGTCACAACAGGAGTATGATAAAGCGGTATTTATAAAATGGAAAACGGAAGGATAGACAGATATGAGTGAAAACAGTAAGACAAGGCTTGGAACGGAACGTATCGGAAAGCTTCTGTTTGAGCTATCCGTCCCGGCGATCACGGCACAGATCATCAATGTTCTGTATAATATTGTGGACCGGGCTTACATCGGGCATATTCCGGAGGTGGGTACACAGGCGCTGACCGGTGTGGGTGTGACGATGCCTGTGGTCATGGCAATCAGTGCGTTTGCGGCGCTTGCTGCCATGGGAAGTGCACCGCGGGCCGGCATTATGATGGGGAAAAAGGATTATGATGCGGCGGAGAAAATCATGGGCGGATCTCTGTTTACGCTCATCGTGCTGGCGGCTGCGCTGACGGCATCCATTCTCCTGTTTGGAGAGAATATCCTGATGATGTTCGGAGCCAGTGCGCAGACAATCACCTATGCTCTGGACTATATAAATGTATATGCCCTTGGAACCATTTTCGTACAGCTGACCCTTGGACTGAACGCTTTCATTTCGATTCAGGGCTTTGCAAAGACCAGTATGCTGACGGTGATGATCGGGGCCGCACTGAACATTGCTCTGGATCCGGTGTTTATTTTTGTACTTGGGATGGGAGTGAAGGGAGCTGCGTTTGCAACCATTTTGTCTCAGGGAGTGTCCTGTATCTGGGTGCTTTCTTTTCTGAGTTCGAAGAAATCCATACTGCATATAAAGAGGAAAAACCTGCGGTTTAACCGGAAGATTATGTTTCCCTGTATCGCGCTTGGCATGTCACCTTTTATCATGCAGTTTACTGAGTCGATTCTGTTCGTATGCTTTAACTCCAGTCTGCAGAAATACGGCGGAGATCTGGCGGTGGGAGCCATGACGATCCTGTCCAGTGCCATGCAGTTCTCCATGCTGCCGCTGCAGGGTCTGACACAGGGCGCGCAGCCGGTTATCTCCTATAATTATGGAGCAGGGAAAAGGGAGAGAGTGCGAAAAGCCTTCCGCATACTGCTGATGTGCTGTTGTGTATATTCGGTTTCATTCTGGTGCATCTGTATGTTTGCACCGCAGCCTCTGGTAATGATTTTTGCAGATTCGCAGGAATTGATTGAATTTACCACGTGGGCGATCCGGATTTATATGGCAGTCTCCTGTATCCTGGGCATCCAGGTGGCCTGCCAGCAGACGTTTGTGGCGATTGGAAATGCGAAGACGAGTATGTTTCTTGCGCTTCTTCGGAAAGTATTTCTGCTGATTCCGCTCATTTATCTGCTGCCGCATTTGCTGCAGGATCAGGTGATGGCGGTCTTTCTGGCAGAACCGGTGGCAGATACCATTGCGGTAACTGCCACGGCAGTCCTGTTCTTTTTCCAGTATCGAAAGCTGAAGGATCAGTCAGCAGACCAGCGTCCGGAGGCTCCGCAGGGGAGCACCAGTTGATTGCTGCTGACCGGAAGACCGATTTCCTGGGAATCCACATGTCCGGAGAAAGCCTTCAGCTCGGTGGCCAACAGATAAGTCAGCACAGCCGGCGCCAGTCCGGTTGTATAGGAATTGACAAGAAAGAAAAGCGGTTTGTCACTCAGAAGCTTTGCACAGAGCTTTATGAGCGGATGAATCGCTTCTTCTATTTTCCAGATTTCACCCTTTGGACCGCGTCCGTAAGAGGGAGGATCCATGATGATGGCATCGTAGTGATTGCCGCGGCGGATCTCCCGTTCCACAAATTTGACACAGTCATCCACGATCCAGCGGATCGGCGCATCCGAAAGCCCGGAGGAGCGGGCATTTTCCTTTGCCCAGGTGACCATGCCTTTGGAGGCATCTACGTGTGTGACTGCCGCTCCGGCAGCTGCCGCGGCGATGGTGGCACCGCCGGTGTAGGCGAACAGATTCAGCACCTTTATGGGACGTCCGGCCTGTCTGATCTTATCGGAAAACCAGTCCCAGTTGGCAGCCTGTTCCGGGAAAAGTCCCGTATGTTTAAAGCTGAAGGGTTTCAGCTGAAAAGTCAGTCCCAGCTTCTGATACTGGATACTCCACTGCTGCGGAAGATCGAAAAATTCCCATTCCCCGCCGCCCTTTTTGCTGCGGTGATAGTGTGCATTTGGAGATTTCCAGCCTTTTAAGCTCTTCGGGGTATCCCAGATGACCTGGGGGTCGGGACGCACCAGCAGGTAGTTACCCCAGCGCTCCAGCTTTTCTCCTTTGGAGGTGTCCAGTACTTCGTAATCTTTCCAGTTATCTGCAATCCACATAATTTATTTCCTTTCGCGTTGTAATAGATCTGTTTTGCTTTTGGAGCGCCTGAGATGGCTTCTCTGTCTGCAATCATCTCTCTAATCGATATTTTTTGAACGAAACCAGTAAGTATAAAAATCTTCAAAACCAAGGGAGGCATAGAGTTGTTTGGCATAGGTGTTTCCCTTTACCACCTGAAGGTAGGCATGCTCGGCTCCTTTTTTTCGTGCTTCGGTGAGAATGGAGCTGCAGATGGCGCGGGCGAAATGCTTATGTCTGCAGCTGGCATCCACATAAATCGCATACAGCCCGATGTGTCCCCGGTCCAGAATACCAAGGCCGGAGGCTACCATGCGGCCGTCAATCTCGATGAAAGCCACGATCGTTTCCTTTGGAATCGCTTTGAACATGGAGGGAACGATCCGCCGCAGGGTGGGACGTGTGGTGCCGTTCAGACGGAAAAGAGAGGAAATCCACTCATCCGTGATCCGGTCACGCAGCTGAACCGCGATGTGATCCGGGTAAAAGACGGAGGAGGGGAGATTGGAGTTTCTTCCATAATACTCATATTCCACCGATTCGGAAGGATAGGGATGAAAATGTTCCATGGGCATGGTCATCACTTCCGTGACATGCTGGATCTGATAGCCTTTGGATTCCAGAAGGAGATCAAAGGAAGGATCCAGCAGAGGGTTGATCTTGAAATTGGTGGGTGTGTGATAGTTGCGGTACTGCGCTTCGCAGTAGGCAATCTTTTCTTCCACCGGAAGGAGAGAGGCACCCACCTGTTCCACACTGTTGGTGCGATGGGTGTAGTTATGGGAGAAACGGATCAGCCACCCGTCGTACAGCTCTATCTTGTGGGAAGGCCAGGCATTCAGCGATATTTCTTCGATTAATTTCAGGTAAGCGGTATCGTTCATGTACAGTTCTCCTTTGATGCTTGTATGTGCCAGGGGGGTATTCCGAATGTAATAAGGTATAATCAGTATAGCGAGTCGAAGGGAGAAAATCAAGTAGAACTGAAGGAAGGAATATCAGGCAGACTTGACCATAGCTCTTTCTTATGCTAAAGTATACTTCGTAGAATAACGAAGGCTACCCTGTGGCAGCGACTTGTCGTATATGGATAGGAGTGATTCGGATGAAGCTTGGATTTATCGGCTGCGGAAATATGGCAAAGGCCATGCTAGGCGGCATTTTAAAAAATGGAGTGTGTAGGAAAGAGGAAATCCTTGCGTCCGCCAGGACGCAGGCAAGCCGGGAGAAAACGGCGGATGATTATGGAATCCGCGTTACCGGGGATAATAGAGAGGTAGCACAGTACGCAGATGTGATCGTGCTGGCGGTGAAACCTGTTTTTTATGAGGAAGTGATTCGTCAGATCCGGGATGTGACGGATGAGAAAAAGATTATGATCTCCATCGCGCCGGGAAAGACCCTTGCCTGGCTGGAGGAAAAGTTTGAAAAAAAGGTGAAACTGGTACGCTGTATGCCCAATACTCCGGCGCTGGTCGGCGAAGGGATGACAGGCGTGTGCGGCAATGATGCGGTGACGGATCAGGAGATGGAGGAAGTACTTGGAATTCTGGAAAGCTGTGGAAAAGCGGAGGTTTTGCCGGAGCATCTGATCGATGTGGTTGTTTCCGTAAGCGGAAGCTCACCGGCTTATGTGTTTCTGTTTATTGAGGCCATGGCAGATGCGGCAGTTGCGGATGGTATGCCCCGTGCGCAGGCCTACCGGTTTGCCGCACAGGCTGTGCTTGGAAGCGCGAAGATGGTGCTGGAGACCGGAAAGCATCCGGGAGAGCTGAAGGATATGGTCTGCTCGCCGGGGGGAACGACCATTGAAGCGGTCCGCGTGCTGGAAGAAAAGGGGATGCGCAGTGCCGTGATCGAGGCCATGAAAGCCTGCGTGGCAAAGGGCAGACAGATGTAAGGCAGTCTGTGATGCAGTGCTTTTGACAGAAATAAAGAAGAATATGTACACTTTTGTGTATGGAATGGAGGCAGAAAATGAATGAAAAGACAGTATGGGAAACCTATACGGAAGAAGAAAAAGAAAAGGTATTCGATTTTTGTGAGGAATATCGCACCTTTCTGTCTAAGTGCAAGACGGAGAGAGAATGTGTGGAAGAGATTCTTAAGGATGTGGAAGCGCATGGATATCGCAGCCTTAAAAGCATCCGTAAAGAAGGGAAGTCCCTTAAGGCGGGAGATAAGGTCTATGTTTCGATCATGGGAAAGACGCTTGCGCTGTTTCATATCGGCAGAAAGTCCATGGAAGAGGGGATGAACATTCTGGGCGCCCATATTGACTCACCCCGCCTGGATCTGAAGCAGAATCCACTTTATGAGGACGGCGGACAGGCGATGCTTGAGACACATTATTACGGCGGCATCAAAAAGTACCAGTGGGTTGCCATGCCCCTGGCTTTGCATGGAGTTGTGGCCAAAAAAGACGACAGTGTCGTGAAGATCACTCTGGGTGAGGACGCTCTGGATCCGGTTGTGGGCATTTCCGATCTGCTTCCGCATCTCGGGAAAAAACAGATGGAAAAGAAGGGAAGCGAGGTCATAGAGGGCGAGGATCTCAACATTCTGATCGGAAGTATTCCACTGGCAGGCGAAGAGAAAGAGCCGGTGAAAAAACAGATCCTGCAGCTTTTAAAAGACAAATATAATATAGAAGAAACAGATTTTATTTCTGCGGAGCTGGAAGCTGTTCCGGCAGGACCGGCACGCAACTATGGCCTGGATGAGAGCATGCTGATCGGATATGGTCAGGATGACAGAGTATGCGCTTATCCCTCTTACAAAGCGATGCTGGAGCTTACCGATACCGAATATACCTGTGTGTGCCTTCTGGTGGACAAGGAAGAGATCGGAAGTGTGGGTGCCACCGGCATGCATTCCAGATTCTTTGAAAATGCAGTGGCTGAGATCATGGATGCAGCGGGTGATTACAGTGAACTGAAGGTGCGCAGGGCACTGCAGAATTCCAGGATGCTGTCCTCGGATGTAAGCGCAGCCTATGACCCCAACTATCCATCCGTGATGGAGCGCAAAAACAGTGCCTTTTTCGGAAAAGGTCTGACCTTCAACAAATTTACCGGTTCCAGAGGCAAATCCGGCTCCAACGATGCCAACGCAGAGTACATTGCAAGAATCCGCAAAGTGCTGGATGAAAACAACGCGGCCTTTCAGACGGCAGAGCTTGGCCGTGTGGATGAAGGCGGCGGCGGAACCATCGCGTACATCCTGGCAAACTATGGAATGGAAGTCATCGACTGCGGTGTGGCAGTCCAGAACATGCACGCACCCTATGAGGTGACCAGCAAGGCGGACGTGTATGAGGCGTTTAAGGGGTATCAGGCATTTTTGAAGAATATGGGAGGGAGAAAACTTATATGAAAAAGAAAACAAGAATTTTTAAACATGTGTTTCTGTTTTGTTTGATCGCCCTGATTGCATCTTTTTGTAATCCCAAAGGATATTCCAGGGTATCAGCTGCTTCAAAAGCATCTTACGAGATTATCAATAAAAAGAAGACAGAAAGCAATCAGAATCGGACAGCCACATACCTTTACCAGCTTCCGCAGTTAAAGGGAAGCAGCAATGCTGTCAAAAAAATAAACAAATCCCTCAAAGCAGATTACAAATCGACACTGGAGAGTAAGAAAAGTCTGTTCTGGTATTTTGATAATTCAAATGCTTCTTATAAGGACGATTATTTCTGTCTGTACAAATGTAAGGTGACTTATAACCAGAAAGGATATATCTGTTTTAAATATACCTGTGAATGGTATGCAGGAGGCGTTCACAATGGCTGGGAATATGGTCTGACCTATCGTCTGAAGGACGGAAAGAAAATGGGAATTCAGGATGTGCTCGCAGGAAACCGGAAGGATGCCAAAAAGAAGATCGCAAACGCATACGCGAAAAAAATATCCAGTCTGGGATACGATCCGATTATGAGAATGGATTACTCAGATTTTAAATTCTATATTAAACCTGGTAAAAAAGTAATCGTATGCTTTGGGCCTTACCAGCCCATGGGTGGAAATGGCCATGTTTCCTTCAAAATGAAAGGAAAAGTATGATGGGACATCCGATTCAATTTAGGCGATTGAATTGTACAAAAAAAAGAACAAAAAAATCCTGAAAAAAACCAAAAAGCCCTTGCATTTGCCAGGGCTTTTGATTATAATGGCAAGTGTTGTGACATTGATAGCAATGAAGCGTGAGGTTGCTGCGGACTCAAACCGCAGGTTTTCCGTGGAGCGAATGTCAAGTTATAGAAACTGGCGACAAGTCACTGTACAATATAGAAATGTCCGGGAAAGCCGGAAACACCGTGTGAGAATTTGAGACACACACGGCATAGTGTACAGTCACCGCTTGTCGTACTGAAACAAAGTGCGAAAAGGAGGCGACTTTTTTATTATGGCAACAAGTCAAGTAATGAGAATCACATTAAAGGCATATGATCATCAGCTGATCGATGCATCTGCAAAGAAAATCATTGAAACTGTAAAGAAGAACGGATCTCGGGTGAGTGGACCTGTGCCGCTGCCGACAAAGAAAGAGGTTGTTACGATTCTGAGAGCTGTACATAAGTACAAAGACTCCAGAGAACAGTTTGAGCAGAGAACTCATAAAAGACTGATCGATATCATTGCACCGACCCAGAAGACGGTAGATGCCCTGTCAAGACTGGAAATGCCAGCCGGTGTTTACATTGATATCAAAATGAAGAACAAATAATCAGTTCCGTAAATTATCCTAAAAGGTTGATATAGAAGTAACGTAAGTTCCACTTATATCGACTGTTTGACTAGGATGATTGCACAACACAGTGTAATCCGCTGTAGAAAAACAGGAGGTAAATCATGAAGAAAGCGATTTTAGCAACAAAAGTCGGAATGACTCAAATCTTCAATGAAGACGGAGTGCTTACTCCGGTAACTGTTCTGCAGGCTGGACCTTGTGTGGTAACACAGGTTAAGACCGTTGAGAACGACGGCTACAGTGCAGTACAGGTTGGCTTTGGCGAGAAGAGAGAAAAACTCGTAA
Source organism: Lachnospiraceae bacterium (assembly GCA_022769625.1). Lineage (GTDB taxonomy): Bacteria > Bacillota > Clostridia > Lachnospirales > Lachnospiraceae > Hominisplanchenecus. The sequence goes on from JALEJP010000077.1 coordinate 28,878, forward strand.
ACAAGCCGATGAAAGGCCAGTTTGACAAGGCTGGGGTATCTTACAAGAGATACGTAAGAGAGTTCAGATTCGAAAATGCCGAGGAGTA
>JALEJP010000020.1 GCA_022769625.1 Lachnospiraceae bacterium
GCGTATAGCTTGCCACACAACGTTCAGTTTTGGAGCGAGGAAACCTGTGATTGTTATTACAGTGCAGGCAGCGGATGCTTTACATCATAATTTTGTATCATATCGGATGAACGGAGAAAGACCGGCAGTTTTCTGCCGGTCTTTTACGGATAGGAGAGTAATGAATATAGCTTTAGAACTTGGTGGGATTGTATTTGAAATTTGCTCGGAGAGAGAGCTGGCAATATCAGAGAATTTAGCCCCGTTTTTATGTGAAAAGAAAATTCAACCTGAGATACAGATTCAGATCACCTGGGATTGGGAACATGCTCATCATCCGAGTACGGAACCGATTGGGGAGGATCTGCTTCAGGAGTATTACAAAGAAGGAATATTCTGGTTTTGCGAGTCAAAAGGTGGAAAAGCGCCGGTAACCTGTACCTGTTACAGGGAAGATTTTCGATGGATGCAGTGTGCAATCAACGAGAAACCATTTTTAGAACCGCCGGATACTTTGGAAAAAATTCTTCGTCTGCTTCCGATGCGGGCTGTGTTTGTCCATTTCCGCACATTATTTTTACATGCTTCACAGGCGGCACTGGATGGGACGGGAATTGTGTTTGCTGCGCCATCCGGAACAGGAAAGACAACACAGGCGAAGCTTTGGCGTGATCATATGAATGCAAAGTTTGTTTGTAATGATCGAACGCTATTAAGGAACAAGGATGGAGTCTGGTATACGTATGGTTATCCGATTGATGGGTCAGAACCGGTTCGGAGCAATATGGTAAACAGACTTGGATGCATTGTATTATTAAAGCAGGGAAATCGTAATTTTGTAACCAGACTTCGACCGGGGCGCGCAGTCAGGCTCTTGATGGAGCAGATGGTATTAGATTGCTGGAATGTGGAAGCAAAGATGGAGATTACCGGTATTCTCCTGAAATTGTTTGAAAAAATTCCAGTATATGAGCAGGTTTGTACGCCGGAGTTTGAAGCAGTAGAAGAGCTGAAAAGGCAATTAATTCAGGATGAGGTGATAAAGGATGGCACAGATAGTGAAAAATCTCTGGGATAAAGCTGGGATAAAACGTATTCCTCTGACAGGTGCATTTGAACTTTTACCGACCTGTAATCTTTCCTGTAAAATGTGTTATGTGCGAAAAACGCAGAGAGAGGTTGAAGAAGCAGGAGGACTGCTCCCTGCAGATTTTTGGCTGGAAACAGCGGATGAGGCAATGAAGCTTGGACTGTTGTTTCCGCTTCTTACGGGAGGGGAACCTTTCCTGAGAAAAGATTTTCAGGAAATTTTTTCTGGAATGCTGGAACGTGGATTACAGGTAAGTATTAACTCGAATGGAACATTAATTGATGAGGCGATGGCAAAATGGCTGGGAAAACATAAACCGGTGCGCATTAATCTTACCTTGTATGGTGCAAGTGAGGAAAGCTATCAGAATCTTTGCGGTAATGGACAGGCGTTCGGGAAAATGCGCTCTGCGGTGGAATATCTGAAAAGATACGGAGTTCCGGTTAAGTTTAATACCAGCATTACCAGGTACAATAAAGATGATCTTGAGGCGATGATGGAGTTTGCCCGTTCTGTGGATTCTCCGATTGAAGTGGCAGCCTATATGTTTCCGCCGGTACGGCGCGATGCAAACATGATCGGGGTAAATGACCGATTATCGCCGGAAGAGGCAGCGCTTATCAAGGTAAAAGCAGATTATTTGCAGAATAATCTGGAGTGGTTTCGGGGACAGGCTGCGAGATATCACTGTTTTGTACCGCCTACAGAGAAAATGTTGTCCGAGCAGGCCAAAAAAGAAGGACATGAAATGGGATGCCGGGCAGGAAGATGTGCATTTTGGATCGACTGGCAGGGAAAACTGGGCAGTTGTGGGATGTATTCTTCGATAAGAAAAAGAGTGGCAGAGCGATCTTTTGAAGAGGTATGGAAAGACATCGTGGAAGAAACAGATCAGATACGATATTCTCCTGTATGCACAAATTGTCCAAATTATTATCTTTGTCATTCCTGTATCGCAATGGTTTACAATGAGTCAGGTGATATAAATGGACGCCCGGAATATCTTTGTCGCATGAATCATGCAGCGGCACATTATTATCGGAACTATATGGAACTGATAGAAGAAGGGAAGGATCCGGTAAGAAATGTGAAAGTATTAAGAATAAATGCTTAATTTCAATCCATCCTTCAAGTTACCAATTTTAACACGAAATGTGACAGGATAACATCAGAACATGCTGTTTATAAAATAATATTTGTCATTAAAAATTCAAAAAGTATTTGAGTTCAATCTTTTAGTGTAGTATACTGAAAAAGTAACAAAGGGAACGTGATTTTTGAGATAAGGAGAGGACAAATGAAAAAGCAACGTTTATGGAGGCGCCTTGCAGCAGGGGTACTGGCAGGAGTGCTGGTATTTTCTTCTCTGCCTGCACGCGCAGAGGCGGAGAGTGCATCCGATACCATATGTGGTGAGGAAGAAACGGTAAGTGTAGGAAATGCCACAGAACTTGGCCGTGCACAGAATTTTAATGAGGGATGGAAGTTCTATCTGGGAACATCCGGTACGGCTCAAAATGTAAACTTTGATGATTCTTCCTGGGATTCGGTAACGCTTCCCCATGATTTCAGTATCACTCAGGGCTTTACCACATCGGGAGAGGCAGAGAGTGGTTTCCTTCCGGGCGGCACCGGATGGTATCGGAAGAGCTTTACCATGCCTGCAAGTGTTGCTGGCAGCAGAGTTATTTTAAATTTTGACGGCGTATATTCAGATGCCTATGTATACGTAAATGGTACGCAGGTGGGTGAGCATCATTATGGATATACCGCCTTTTCATTTGATATCAGTGAGTATGTTACCTGTGACGGTGCTACGGAAAATGTGATTGCAGTCAAGGCAGTCAATAATATTCCATCCAGCCGCTGGTATTCCGGAAGTGGTATTTACCGGGATGTGACGCTGGATGTTGTCAATCCGATTCATGTGGATCTGAACGGGACGACTGTTACGACACCGGATATCGCAAGCGAAACCGGAACGGTGAATGTTACGGCAGAAATCAAAAATGACAGTGCGGAAGCAGCGGACATCACGGTGCGAAATACCGTGTACACTTCGGATGGAGCAGCAGCTTCGGGATCGGCTGAGACAATTGTTTCGGTAGGAGCTGGTGCAGCTGCTGAAGCATCTGGTACAGTAACGGTTGCAGATCCGGAACTCTGGTCACCGGATGCGCCGAACCTGTATTATGTCCGCACGGAGCTTTTGAAAAATGGTGAAGTGGTGGATACTTATGATACCAGATTTGGTTTCCGATGGTTTGAATTTGAAAGTAGCACCGGATTTAAATTGAATGGAAAGAACGTGAAACTGAACGGTGTCTGCCTGCATCATGACCAGGGCGCACTTGGCTCTGCGGCTTACTACGATGCCATGTATCGCCAGCTTTCTATTATGAAGGATATGGGTGTGAATGCCATCCGAACCAGCCACAATCCGGCGGACAAACAGTTTATTGAGATCTGTGATGAGCTTGGATTGATGGTGGTAGAAGAGTTTTTTGACGGCTGGAGTGTTTCCAAAAATGGGAACAGCAATGATTTTGGCAGATATTTTAATACATCACTTGACAGCAGCAATCAGGTATCAGGCGGTGACAGTTCCATGACTTGGGCAGAATTTGCGCTGAAATCCACGGTAAAACGTGACCGCAACAATCCTTCCGTGATTCTCTGGTCTCTGGGAAATGAGATCCAGGAGGGGGCAAGCGCAGACAGCAGTTTTCCGACGATTGCGCAGAATCTGATTAATTGGATAAAGGAAGAAGATACCACCCGTCCGACTACCATCGGAAGCAACCAGCGCACCACCAGCGGCACGCTGGGATCCGTGCACAGCGTGATAAAAAATAATGGCGGTATTGTTGGATTTAACTATGCATCCAGCAGTGAGCTGAGTTCCATGCACAGCACGTATGGTCCGATTATCGCTTCGGAGACATCCTCCGCAGTAAACAGCCGCGGTATTTATATATCTCAGAACGATGCATCCAATGCAGACGGCAAATATCATCTGACTTCTTATGATACTTCGAAAGTTGGCTGGGGTAAAACTGCTCATGATTCCATGTGGGATACACTGACGCTGGACTATGTAGGCGGCGAGTTTGTCTGGACAGGTTTTGACTATATTGGTGAGCCTACGCCGTGGAATGGAACGGGATCGGGAAGTGTCAGCGGTTCCGGAGCAATCCCAAACAGCAGCTATTTCGGAATTGTAGAGACGACCGGTTTTCCGAAGGATACTTATTATCTGTACCGCAGTCAGTGGAACCGGAAGGATACGACCCTGCATCTGGTTACTGCATGGGACAGTGACAATATGCTGACGACCAGTGGAAAGACACCGGTTGTAGTGTACTCCAATGCACCAAAGGTAGAACTGTACCGCAATGGTACGCTGATCGGAACGGCAACCCGTACCGTGAATACGACTTCAGCAGGCCATACCTATTATACCTATACAACAACAAGTAATGACAGCAGCGTATGTACGGCAGTCACCGATTCGGGATCTGCCAGTCTGTATGCAACGTTCAATGTAACTTATGAAGCAGGTACGATTTCAGCAAAAGCCTATGACGAAAACGGAGTGGAGATTACAGATGTAAAGGGAAGCCATTCCATTTCTACACCGGGAACGGTAAGCAGGCTGGAGGTAGAGGCAAATCAGACAGAGGTAAAGGCGGATGGCAGAAGCCTTACTTATATTTCCGTGGATGTGACGGATGCAAGTGGAAACCTGGATACCACAGCGACCAATACCATTCAGTTTTCTCTTACTGGAAATGGGGAGATCGTGGGTGTGGATAATGGCGATCAGGCAACCACAGCCAAATATCAGCAGACTTCCGTGCTGACCGGTACAACTTCCGCAAACATTGCAGCCTATGCAGGTAAGGCACTTGTCATTGTGCGTTCCACAAAGGATGCCGGAAGTTTTATAGTTAACGTGACCTCAAATGGTCTGACAGGCGGAAACGTGACCGTAACCACGAAGGAAGCAGAAGAAGTTACTTCATCAGAAGGTCTCATCAGCTACACCCTGGTGCGTGACTATACGGTAAAAGCCGGAACGAAACCGGAGCTGCGGACAACAGCCAGCGGAAGCATGGCAGATGGTACGACCGTTGCGGGAAGCCTTGCATGGGAAGAATTGGGTGAGGAGACCTACAATACCCCTGGAGATTACACAGTTAACGGAACATTGACCTTTGCAGGAATAGAACCCATTTCTGTGACCTGCCGACTGCATGTGATTGCCAACGTGATCGCTATGCGCAATATTTCCACAGCAACCACACCTGGCACTGTGCCGACTCTTCCGGATAAAGTGAGTGGAGTGCTGGCAGATGGCACGTTAAGCGGCGAGTTTTCTGTTGAATGGGATGAAATGTCGGAGGGGCAGTTTGTAAATACTGGTGATACAATTACTGTGCCTGGAACAGCAACCGTTATGGGAAGCGAAACACTTCCGGTAACGGTCAGCATCCGCGTGGCAGAAGCAGTAAATGCGGAGAGTACCAATGTGGCTCTGGCAGCTTCCGGGCTGACACAGGATATTGATTCAGGTAAACAGTCAGACAATTTGGCATCCATCAATAATGGAATTACCAAGCCGGGAGATAACACGAGTGAACGTTGGAGTAACTGGAATAACCGGACAACTTCCGCTGCGGCAGCAATAACCTTCCGGTGGGATACCGCACAGCTTCTGAGCAGTGCCAATCTCTATTATTATTATGACAACTGTGCGGCAAAGCCAGAATCGGTTGTGTTTGAATATTCACTGGATGGTCAGACATTTACAGAGATTAACAGTACAGAGGAGCTGGTTGAAGCCTATTCTCTGGGTGCAGAATATAGTTATACTTTTGAGAAGGCCGTCAATCCGGTGGCTCTTCGTATCACATTGACGCAGCAGAGTGGAACAAGCGGAAGCAATTGTGTGGCGCTTACGGAAGTTGAGATTATGACTTATGCCGGTAAACTGGAATATAACTCTTCAGCAGCCCTTGACAGCATTTCTGTGGATGGAACAACGATTGAAAACTTCTCAGCCGATACGCTGGAATACACGGCAGCAGGAACAGTGGTAACAGCTGTCTCAGACAGCAATGCCGGTATCACGATTCTTCCGGAACTGGACGGTGTGGTTCGTATCCTTACGATCTCCGAAGACGGCAGTGATGCGAGAACTTATGCGGTTACACTGGAAAAAGAGCCGACATGTGCGCATGAGAATACGGAGCTTCAAAACGTTAAAGAGGCTACCTGTACGGAAACGGGATATACCGGGGACGAAGTTTGTACGGTCTGTGGTGAAACGGTTAAAACGGGTCAGACTGTTTCTGCAAAAGGGCACAGCTATGATGCCGGAGTTGTGACAAAAGAAGCAACCGAGGAGGAAGAAGGCATCAGAACCTATACCTGTACGGCCTGCGGTGTAACGAAGACAGAAGTCATTCCAAAACTTGTGAAAGAAAAACAGGTTCCGAAAGTGACTGTGTCTGCTGCACAGGGTGCCAGCGGAAAAATCGCTTTGACCGGAAAGATTGTGGATTACGAAAACAAAGACAATTACTACGAAATAACAGCGCATGGTTTGGTGTATTACTCTGCGGCGAAGCTTGGTACAAGAACCCTGACAGTAAATACACCGGGAAGAACGAGAGTGAACTTCTCAGGTTACAAAGAGGACGGCTCCTTTACCTACAGTATGAAACCGGCCTATGCAACTACTTATTACATAGTCAGAGCCTTTGCTGCTTATACAGACGAAAACGGAAGAACTGTATATGCATATTCTGAACCGATACGTGTGAGCTATAACAGCTTATAAGGAATATTTTTTACAGCAGAGAACCGCTTTGTCCGCAAGAGGATGAAGCGGTTCTCTGTATTCTGTGACAGATGTTTTGTCTGCAGCGCTTGAAAAATAAATAATAGCATTCCCTTTTTATGGCATTCATCCTTGTGATGGATGCTTTTTTATGGCAGGAATATGTGTTATGTGCTTTTGCTCATCAGAATTTCTATCGTCTATGCTGTGGCATTTTATCAGAAGCCAATATATTATATAAATACGGGGAACAGGAAAAGTAAATCCCGATTTATCGAAGAGATCAATAGTAAAATGCATCGCAAAGCGAAATGGAGGCAGCAGGTATGAAGAAAGAAATTATGCATGAGGTTTGTCGTCTTATGGGTTCACAGCTGAACAGACAGCAGAGCCAGTATCTGGAAAAAATATTAGGACAGGTTTTATCAAGATTTGGAATCAATGATGAGACAGGGACGGAGCAGGAACGCGGGATAGCAGATAATGCCGGGGCAATCAGCCGTTTTATTGCTGCGAAAAAAATAGAAGGATGTTCGGAAAATACCCTGAAATATTATTCCAATACTCTTACAACACTTCTGGACTCTGTGCAGAAAAATTTCTGTGATGTTACCACAGATGATCTTCGTCTGTATTTGTCCAACTATCAAAATACAAGAAAAGCAGGAAAGGTGACGATCGATAATATACGCAGGATCATGTCATCTTTTTTTACATGGCTGGAAGATGAAGATTATATTATCAAAAGTCCGGTGCGGAGGATCCATAAAGTGAAGACAACCATGCTTGTCAAAGAACCGCTTTCGGACGAATCTCTGGAGCATCTTCGCGACGAATGCAGCCATAAACGGGATCTGGCCATGGTAGATCTTCTGGTTTCCACCGGAATCCGTGCAGGAGAACTGGTAAAGCTGAACCGGGAAGACATCGATTTTTCAGAACGGGAATGTATAGTCCTGGGAAAAGGCGACAAAGAGCGCAGAGTTTATTTTGATGCAAAAACCAAAATTCATCTGGACACCTGTGCTGCCAAGCACTGTGAATGGTGTACTGGCAGACGGTACAGTAACAGGAGAATTCGATGTAACATGGGATCCGGTCAGCACAGATGATTTTGGAACAGTGGGGGACATTGTGACGGTTAAGGGGATAGCAGGGATCATCGGAGATGAAACATTGCCAGTCACCTGTAATGTTCGTGTGGCTGAGGCGGTGAATACGGAAAGTACGAATGTGGCTCCCATTGTCTATTCTCTGACTCAGAATATTGACTCGACATATCAGTCGGATAATCTGAATGCGGTTAATGATGGAATTGCAGACTTTCAGGACAATACCAGTACCCGTTGGTCAAATTACAACAATCGTACCAGAAGCGACAGTGCTGCATTGCCGGAAAGTGTAGAATTTCAGTATTCATTGAATGGTACAGATTATACGTCTGTTTCCTTCTCAAGCGAGACGGTGCAGACTGCAAGCCTTGGGCAGGAGATAGCCTATACTTTTGATGAGGTTATAAATCCTGTTTCGGTTCGGGTTATTTTGACCCAGCAGGGAGGAACATCGGGAACGCATTGTGTAGGCCTGATTGAGGCTGAGATGATGACTTATGCGGGAAGTGTGGAAGTAAACGCATCTGCCGATCTGTACGGTATTTCTGTGGATGGTATCGAAGTCAGCGGGTTTGAAGCTGACAAGCTGAGTTATGAGATTGCCGGTTCTGTTGTGACAGCAGAAACGAATGTGAATGCAGGTATTACGATTCTTCCGGTTTATAGGGATAGCGTGGTACGAATCCTGACTGTTTCCGAGGATGGAAGCAAAACGAAAACTTATGAAGTGAAGCTGTCCTGTGCCCACAAGGATACCAGTATAATGAATGAAAAAGAAGCCACCTGTACGGAGAATGGCTATACCGGGGATGAAGTATGTGCGATCTGTGGCGAAACGGTTACGGTTGGAACGGTAATTTCCGCCACCGGCCATAGATGGGACAGTGGTGTTGTGACCAAAGCTGCCACCATCGAGGAAGAAGGGATCATGACTTACACCTGTACGGCTTGCGGCGAAACAAGGAATGAGACGATACCAAAGCTGGAAGAAATAAAGACTCTCAAAGTACCTCAAATTACTGTTTTCGCATCTCAGAATAATGGAAAGATCAGAATGACCGGAGCAATAGCAGATTTTGGGAATCAGGATGACTATTACAGGATTACCGGCCAGGGATTCGTCTATATGAGTAAAACTCTATTAGGTGCAAAATCACTGAATGTAAATACGGCCGGACGAACAAAAGTCAGTATTAAAACTGTCGGAAGCACAGGAACATACAGTTACAGCATGACATCGAAAACAAGTTCTGCTGTATACGTAATTCGTGCTTATCTGACTTATACAAACAGCAACGGTAAAACCATTTATGTTTACTCTGATCCGATTTACACGAGTTATGGAAGCCTGACAGAATAAGAATTGTCAGAGGCTATGGCTGTCTCTTCTCTGCCGTAAACCGAAATCATTCAGGCGTTGAAGAGACAGCGATGAGTATTTGCTGTATTGAGAAAAGGAGAGAAATACGCAAAATGAAAAAAAGAATACGATCACTTGTGACAGCGATATTACTGTGTTTTTTCTTCGTATCTGCTGATACCGTGGCTGCTTCTGATGCAGAGTATCCTTCGCTGAAGAAAGAGGTAGAGACGGAATCCGAAAAGGAAGATGGGAGTGCCAGATCTTTGGAAACGGATTCCGTTGTCTATATTAATCCTGCCTATGTAGATGTTATCACAGAAGAAGATATTTGTGTTCCGGGCGAAATTCAGAAATCTGGGTCTTGCAGAAATGCCATCAGCTATGCATTGACAGAAGATACCGAATATTGCGATACGGTTGAAGAAGCCGGTGCAGTTTTGCGTTCGGGGATGGTTGCACGGGAGAACTCCATCACAGTTTGTTATTATGGTGATACATACAGTTCGGCTTATTTTAAAGATCTGTGTACGAATCAGATCATTCCGGAGGCACTTTCGGAAACCGGGAATGCCAATGAGGGAGATTATCTGCGTTATAATTATGGCGGTACTGGATACAAAGCATCCATTGCAGCGGACGGCGATGGAAATTACAGATATTATACGATTGTTTTTACTCCGACTTATTTTACCACCGCGGAGCAGGAGACAGCTGTGACGGAAACGATTGATGGGCTTCTTGAAAATGAATTTACTTTTGAGAACAGAGATTCTGATTATACGAAATTGTATACCGTTTATGATTATATCTGCAGCAATGTCACGTATGACAATGAAAGTCTGGATGATAGTACTTACACTTTAAAATATTCAACCTATGCCGCTCTGATCAATGGTACGGCTGTCTGTCAGGGATATGCCTCTCTGTTTTACCGTCTGCTGAGAGAGATTGGCTTTGGCGTCCGTGTCGCGACCGGATATGGCGGTGCAGTATCGGAAGATGAGTCAAATTATTATGAAAACCATGCATGGAATATTGCTGAAATTGACAATAAATGGTATTACGCAGATTCTACCTGGGATTCTGGATTGAACGATAAGGTTGCCGCAGGAACCTGTGCTTACCAATATTTTCTGAAAGGAATCTCAGACTTTGACTGTCTGGAATCTTCTGAGATGATCAAGGGTATCCATTATTTGATTATGGATGGGAATTTTACGGATACATACAGGATTGAGGAAACCAGATATATACCAGAAAACGTATCGGAATGTACTCATGAGTATGAAACGGTTGTAACGGTATCCACCTGTAAAAAGGGAGGTTATACCACATATACTTGTTTTCTGTGCGGTGATACCTATATTGGGGATGAGACAGATGCATTGGGGCACACCTGGGACGCAGGCACGGTGACAAAGGAGGCCACTACGGAAGAAGAAGGCATTATGACTTATGCTTGTATGGTATGTAGTGAAACCAAGACAGAGACAATCCCTGTCAAAACGTTATCAGCACCTTCAGTAACTGTTTGCGTTTCCAGGAACAACGGAAAGATCCGGCTGACGGGAAAGGTTATGGATTATGAAAACAGCAGCAACTATTATGAGATTACCGGTCATGGTTTTATTTATGTGACAAAGTCGCTTTTAGGGGCCAGGACACTTACAGTTAATATCACCGGAAGAACAAAAGTGAGCATCAACGGCATTGGAAGTACAGGAAACTACAGTTACATCCAGCGTTTTTTGTTAACCTTTTAACCCACTTTTTCTACCCCATATTGTCAAGACAGTGCAAAATATGACAACAAGTAGGTCAATTGTGAAACAATGTACACAATACTGGAAGAAAATGGTATAATAGTCAACATAATACATAACGGAAGGAGGAGAAATATCGGTAAATGATAAATGTGGGGATTTTGATGTGTGATGGAAAGGAACGTCTTAGATTCAAAAAAATAATCGAGGATTATTTATCCGGTCAAAAGTATAATTATGCGATTTCGGAGTTTGCGGATGTGGATCAGCTGTACAGCGGACAGACCAAGCTGGATATTCTGTTTGTAGGTATTGATGAGACGAATGCCGGGCTGCAGGGGATTGAGAATATTACGACCCTGATTATATTTATGACGGATAATCGGATAGAAGATATATTTCCGCGGGAGCTGGAGTACGGTGTTCTTGTGAAAAAGGATGCAGTTATAATGTATCTTCCGATTATTTTCCGGAGACTGTTTATGTATATGAAGACCATGGTGCGGGAGAGGATACTCCTGAACATGAAAGGGCGTCAGCTGGTGGTGTATGTGTCGGATATCATGTATATGGAGCGTGATAAGCGCATGACAAAGGTGATCTGCAAGGATGAAACGCTGACTACGGCGGCAGATCTGACGGCTCTTGTAAATCAGATTGGAAGGCATGATGTGATACGCTGCCATAACAGCTATGTGATCAACTTCCGTTATGTAAGAGAGTTCCGGAGAAATGAGTTTGTTCTGACGGACGGAACGGTGATTCCGGTCAGCAGAAGATATCTGGATGAGACGAGAAATGAATTTTCCATATGGATTGCAAAATAGAAAAAAGATAATGAAAGATAAGATATGGTGGAGCGGGCTGTGAGAAGAGCCGGAAAAAGGAGAAATATGGCACATGCCGTAAAAGAAAGGCTTGACTTCCTGTACCTGTCGTGTTAAACTGGACAGGCGAATGGAAGTAGGTCTTTTTTTTATGCCTAAAATTCAACAGCTGTCAAGGCTGTGAGCAAAAAACAAAGAGAGCGAGGTGGAAGTTTTGCGCACAAGAATTACATTGGCATGTACAGAGTGCAAACAGCGTAATTACAACATGACAAAGGATAAGAAAGCTCATCCTGAAAGAATGGAAACCAAGAAGTATTGCAGATTCTGCAAGAAACACACGAATCACAAGGAAACCAAATAATCCGCAGAGCGAAAGGATAAGTGATCATATGAGCGAACAGGAAAAGAAAGAAAAAGCTCCGAAGAAAAGTTGGTTTGATGGTCTGAAAGCGGAATTCAACAAGATCATCTGGCCGGATCAGAAATCACTTGGCAAGCAGACGGCAGCGGTCCTTAGTGTTTCAGTAGTACTGGGTGTTATTATTACAATTATTGATCTGTTAGTGCAGTACGGTGTGGATTTCTTAGTAAAGTAAGGACAAGGTGATTTTATGTCAGATGCAAACTGGTATGTAGTTCATACCTATTCCGGGTATGAGAACAAAGTGAAGGCCAACATTGAGAAGACAATAGAAAACCGCCACCTGGAGGATCAGATCCTGGAAGTACGGGTTCCGATGCAGGAAGTGGTGGAAGTGAAGAACGGCGCCAAGAAACAGGTTATGAAAAAACTGTTTCCGGGCTATGTGCTTCTGAACATGGTTATGAATGATGATACCTGGTATGTTGTGAGAAACACCAGAGGTGTTACCGGCTTTGTTGGACCTGGATCGAAACCAGTTCCGCTTACCGAAGAAGAGATGGAACCGCTTGGAATCAAACCTGCAGAGCTGGAGGTAGATTTCCAGGAGGGCGACACCGTTACGATTACCGGTGGTGTCTGGAAGGATACTGTCGGTGTCATTCAGTCCATGAATGAGAGCAAACAGATTGTCACGATCAACGTCGAACTGTTTGGACGTGAAACCCCGGTAGAAATCAGTTTCACAGAAGTCAAGAAGATGTAATGCTGTCTGCCATGCATATATGCAGTTGGAAAGCAGGACGAGCGGAGCGAGTCAGCTGCATGGCAAGAGACGGCGATGCTGTATGTAACAAAGCAACAGCTCCGGGCAGATTCGCAGCCCGCAGCACGTGGGAGGGAAACCCCCGCCAATACCACATAGGAGGTGCCTAAGATGGCAAAAAAAGTAACAGGTTATATTAAATTACAGATCCCTGCTGGAAAGGCAACACCGGCTCCACCAGTTGGTCCGGCACTTGGTCAGCATGGTGTTAACATCGTTCAGTTTACAAAGGAGTTCAACGCAAGAACAGCAGATAAAGGCGATCTGATCATCCCGGTTGTTATCACTGTTTACGCAGACAGAAGCTTCAGCTTCGTAACAAAGACTCCGCCGGCAGCAGTTCTGCTGAAAAAGGCTTGCAACATCAAATCTGGTTCCGGTGTACCGAACAAGACAAAGGTTGCTACGATTTCCAAAGACAAAGTCAGAGAGATCGCTGAGATGAAGATGCCGGATCTGAACGCTGCAAGTATCGAGGCTGCTATGAGCATGATCGCAGGTACTGCACGTTCCATGGGTATCGTTGTAGAAGATTAATGTTTGTAAACGTAAACGAGAAAACGTGGGAGGGATATTCCCGCAAACACCACCAGGAGGTTATTTAATATGAAAAGAGGAAAGAAATACGTAGAGGCTGCAAAAGTTGTTGACCGCGCAACTCTCTATGATGTTCCAGAAGCAATTTCTTTAGTTAAGAAAGTTGCTGTTGCAAAATTTGACGAGACAATCGAAGCTCATATCAAAACTGGCTGTGACGGACGTCACGCAGATCAGCAGATTCGTGGCGCAGTTGTACTGCCTCACGGAACCGGTAAAACCGTTCGCGTTCTGGTATTTGCAAAGAATGCAAAGGCAGACGAGGCTCAGGCAGCAGGCGCTGATTACGTAGGAGCAGAGGAACTGATTCCGAAGATTCAGAACGAAGGATGGCTGGATTTTGATGTAGTAGTAGCAACTCCGGATATGATGGGCGTTGTTGGTCGTCTGGGTCGTGTACTTGGTCCGAAAGGACTTATGCCAAACCCGAAGGCTGGTACCGTTACGATGGATGTAGCTAAGGCTATCGCTGATATCAAAGCTGGTAAGATCGAGTACAGACTGGATAAGACCAATATCGTTCACGTACCGCTGGGCAAGGCTTCCTTCACTGAGGAGCAGTTGTCCGAAAACTTCCAGACGTTAATGAGTGCTATTATAAAAGCAAAACCCAGCGCACTGAAAGGCCAGTATCTGAGAAGCATTACTCTGACTTCTACAATGGGCCCCGGTGTGAAGGTAAATCCGATAAGATTTATGTAAGAATTTTATCGAAAAAGAAATTGACACGATTTCCAATGTGTGTTAATTTATATGAGTACGGTTTCACCCGTACATTCGCCGAAGACAGCAGGTACCTGATGGTGTAAGCGTAAGCGCCTGCCGAGGGAAAGAGAGATTTCCAATATGTGAATCCTTATGACCCTCGTGTGCCTTTGCGCACGGGGGTTTTTATCGGCGATAAAAGATAAAAATAATATAAGGAGGAAGAAAGAATGGCAAAAGTGGAACTGAAACAGCCGATCGTAGAA
>JALEJP010000009.1 GCA_022769625.1 Lachnospiraceae bacterium
ACAGAATGTGAGATATTGAATCCCCATATACCGGACGCGACTTTGTTCAATTCGGAAAAACCAAAAGTGTGCTGAATAAGGGGGCACCGACAGTTGCCCTCTTATTCAACCCACCTTTGGTTCTTTCCTTAAAAATTATGCGAAGCTTTGCATAATTAAGAAATCCAACAAAGTATGTACTCAACTTTGCATAATAACTTACTTTTCATAACCTTCACCTTCCTTCAGATTCCACCTCGCGACGGACACCCTTGGTGTTTGGCTGTATCCTTCCCACTACTAGGGCGGATTAGGGACTTTCACCCATTAGAAACGTGCGCCGCAAGGCGCACCTTTAAAATGAGGGTCCCCCAACCCGGGTAACCCTCATTTTAAAATCCGTATTCTATTCGAAAATCAGAAGTTTCCTCCTGATCCACCATGGGAGGATCCGGAAGAGCTGGTGTGAGTAGAACTTCCTCCGGAATCATCATCGCGATGAATTTTTCTTGTTGTCACGCTCTTTGTTATGAAGCGATCACTATTTTTGGTGACTCTAAAGCTGCCATCCACCACATAATCCTGCGCTGCCACTTTTTTTCTCACTGTTTTAAGCTTCGTTTTTTTGCGAGAGGCAACAATGAAAGCAGCAAACAGACCAACTGCAAGATCAATCGGAAGCCAGATAATGTCCACTGATTCTTTTGGCATATTGCCTGTGTCATATGGTTCTCCTGTTTTGGCCTGGGTCAGGAATTCATCACAAAGGTCGGCATATTTTGTAAATGCATCGGCATATTCCCCATCGCTCAACATCGTAACAAATTTATCAGACATGTATTTCTGTCCCGCATCAGTAAAGGCTGTGATACCATATCCGCAGGTACTCATCCACCAGTCGCGCTCTTCCATGCTGATCAGGAGAATGATTCCATCTCTTTCTTCCCCATATCCGTAACCGTTGTAATCATAGAAATCGTCGGCATATTCCATAGCGGTTTTGCCTTCTAAGGAATTCACCGTTGCCACCACAACATCACATTCCTGACATTCACTCATCTCATCCAGTTTGGCTAAAAGATCTGTTTCTTCTGAATCGGATAACAGATCCGCTTCATCGGTCAGTCGAGGAAGCAATCGGTTTTCCGGAATTGTCCGGACAGCTTCTGTCGTTGTTGCTTCATCTGTCGTTGTTTCGCCGATTCCAAGCTTTGCAGTCAGCTGTTCCTGTGCCTTATCCAGATAGGCATTGACACAATCATCGTAATACTCTTCACCGGCAAAGGCATTCCACAAAGCTTCATCATCTTCATCTGTGATGACTTCTGCTGCAGTTCCGGTTTTGTAAACAAACCATTTCTTTTCATCCTGACTATAAATGAGCATCATTCCGTCGCTTTCACCGAAACTGGCCTGGTATACTTTCTCACCGATATCCGGTGTTCCGGCGCCTTCTGTCGTACTCAGTAGAAGCACAGTTACATTCACTCCATATGTATCCGATAAATCAGACGCCTTCTGATTGAGCTCCGTCAACTGATCGGAAACCACACCCAACTGATCAATAATGTATAGCCTGTTCTCTTCTGCCGTTACCGGTAAAACCATGGTCAGGGTCAGAAGGACAGTTAACATTATGGTAAATAATCTTTTTCTCATACTTCCTTCCTCCCTATATTGTAACAAATATCCACATAAGAGCATATAATATTGCGCCGATAGCGATACCTCTTGTCGCCACAAATTTCCAGAACGCACCCTTGTCCATCGGAAGATCGCCGACCATCCGTCCCGTCTGCCCATTCATGGCAAAAGTAAATTTCTTTCCATTCCAGGTAGTATTGAGCAGCCATACCGGATACAATGCATACAGATATTTCACTCCGGACATGGCAACCTGACTTCTTTCCACATTTACTGAATGGTACCCGGTCACCGTATCTTTAAACGCTCTCTCCGCTGAATGCTTGATTCGCTCTTTGGCACGCTGCATACGTTCCTCCATGTCCACATCATAACGGTCTGCCATATACCCGGCAAGGTATGCGGGTTCAAAACGAACAGCTTCCTCAAACTTATATGGTTCAATGGACTCCATCAGCGTATCATCCATTTTCTTTGAAGCATCCGTTTGGATACGTTGAAATGAAACCTTTCCTCCTCTTTCCGCTTTGTAATAAGAATGCTCTGTATATTCCGTATCGCCACTTTCCCAGATGCGGGTTTTTTCTGCATTATATTCAATATCTGCATCCACATCCGCATCAAACAGCCAGAACGGAACATAAACGCCTTTCATCTCATCAATATGATTCTGATCGCGAAAAACCTTTGGCAGAAATGATTTTCCCGACAAATGTTTCAGATATGCATTTTTTGCATCCTTTTTATCCAGTTTAAATGGGATGATATAATCCGGTCTTAAATCATTTTCAAATTGTCCTTTCATTACAATCTTATTTCCGCAAAACGGACAATTGGTTGCTGCAGTGCTCTCATCCGCAACAATTTCACCGCCACAGGATTCACAGGCATAAATCCGCATTCCATCGGTTTCACCTTCCTGCCACTGTCCGTCGCTTGCGGCCTTCCATTCTTCATCGGCTCCGCCGGCACTTCCGGTTTCCTCATCCTGTATCTTCTGGAATTCTTCCACATCCATCTCGGTATCACAGTAAGGACACTTCATCTTCTGCAACTTACTGTTGAATTCCATCGCACCGCCACATGCAGGACATTTATATTCCATAATACCAGACAACGATTTCATCTCCTTTCTACAGGTGACGGGTCTGGTGCCCACTAACAGCACCAGATGGTTCAGTCGGCCACCAGGTCCGTCCCCCTTTTATCCCCTTTATCCGATTCGATTTCCACATTCCGGACAGAACTTCGGAGTCTGATTCGGGTCGCTCGGTTGCCATCCGCAATTGTTACAGCGAACAACATTCATCTGGGAATAACCGGATACATTTATCGCCGGTCGCGGCTGTCCACACTGGGCACAGAACTTTCCGGAATTTACCATTCCGCAACTGCACTGCCACGATTCTTGATTCATAGCTTGATTTCCGGCAACACCACCGGCTACCGCACCGGCATAATTTGCGTGCTGAGGCATTCCCTGATTCACCGGCTGTGCATAACCGTTATTTTGCATTCCCATCGGCTGGCCGTAACCATTCGTCTGCGTTCTCATCGGCTGGCCATAGCCATTATTTTGCATTCCCATCGGCTGACCGTAGCCGTTATTTTGCATTCCCATTGGCTGCGCATAACCGCTATTCATCATAGGCGTACCGGTTAATGCGGCAACAATCTGATTACCTGTATTCTCCATATTCATGATCTTCTGTCGTTCATGTTCATCAATGGCGAAAGAATTCAGCTTAAAATCCATATCATCAAACCAAGGAGAAGATACTGCCAGCTTAATCTCATATTCATATGAATATCTATATCTTGGAGGAACATAATCCTGAGGATTGCCATCTTTATCCCGGTATTGCTCTTCCTTGCGCTTCTGCTGGACATCCAGTTTACAGCTGATAACCTGAGACAAATCCACAATATCCGGGTTCACATCAACGTTCATGGCTGTGGCAATCGCAAACTGTCCTTTCGTATCATCAATGTAAACATGATAGCGGTCAGCAGCAAACTCTCTGGTTACTTGAAATGCTTTAACCTTTGCTTTATTGGCTTCGCGATAAGCCAGCTGTTCCTTAATGGAGTCTACTGTACTGTGCCGGCGCTCCTCAAACCAAGGAGAAAGCTTTTTCGCACATTCCTTACAGAGATTTCCGTCATCCAGTTTTCTGTTGCCTAATAAACCAATCTTTTCACCACAAATATCACAATATTTTTTATCAAATAAGCCCATAATTACTCCTTTCTCCTTCTACTGAATATCGTTGTCGTTAAATGGGTCTCCGCATTCCGGACAGAACTTCGGAGGATTTGCCGGATCTTCCGGTTCCCATCCACATTTATCACATTTATAAAGTGGAACACCTGCCGGTTTCTTCGCACCACAATTAGAACAGAACTTACCTTTATTCACCTGGCCGCAGGAACAGGTCCAACCGTCATCTGCAGGCTTTGGGGAACCACATTCCGGACAGAACTTGCCGGTCGCCATAGTACCACAACTGCATTTCCATGCATTGGCCGGTTTTGGTTCCGGTTTCGGGGAACCGCATTCCGGACAGAACTTACCGGTCGCCGTTGCGCCACAGGAACAGGTCCAGCCGCCTGCTGCCGATGCCGGAGCAGCCTGTTGCTGCATCGCCTGCTGCTGCGCTGCTGCCTGCTGTGCTGCCATATCCTGCTGAACACCCATATTGTAAAAGTTCTGTGCCACACCAAAATCTGCTGCGCCAGCCTGCTGTGCCATTCCCATGCCCATGAATCCCATCATGGCACCATTCGGATTGCCTGCTGCGGTTTCCTTAGCAGTTGCTGTAGAATCCACCATACGTCCTGCCATCATATAAGGGCTTCTACCCATGGTAGCTGCATCTTCCATCTGATTGATCTTCTTCATATCTTCCGAAGTCAGGGTAATCGGATTCAATGCAATAGACTGTACGGTGATTCCTCTGCGTTCCGCCCAGTCGTTTTTCAGCGTATTATTCATGGCATCTTTCAGCTCCTTGGTATGAGCCGGAATCTGTGCCGGACGAAGCTCCAGTTCAGAAAGAGATGCAAATGCCGGCTGCAATGCATCGATAAATTCGGTCTTTAACTGACTATCAATTTCCTCTCTGGTAAATTCCTGCTGCACATTACCACAAACTTCTGCATAAAACAGAAGCGGATTTGTAATTTTATATGAATACACACCGTTACATCTTACCTGAACGGTTCTACGCATGCCAAGCTCTTTGTTCACCACGTCAAACATAAAAGGATTTGGTGTACCGAACTTGTTATCCATGATTTCTTTGGTATTAAAGTAATAAACTCTCTGATCTTTTGCGGTATCGCCGCCATATGTAAAACGTTTACCGACTGTTTTAAATACCTCAACGACACTCTCTCCAAGATTACCGGCAAAAATACTCGGTTCGCTGGAAGCATCATAAGTAAACTCACCCGGTTCCGCACAAACTTCAACGACTTTTCCCTGTTCCACAATCATCATACATTGTCCGTTTGCAACGGCAATACCGGAACCGTTGGAAATAACATTATCATGTCCCTTCGTGTTGGTGGAACGACCGTTGGTCTGCTTCTGTCCTCTCGTTACAAGTACATCTTTGCTCAATGAATCACAGTAAAAATACTCTTTCCACTGATCCGCCAAAGTTCCTCCTAATGCTCCCGCAGCTGCTTTAATAAGTCCCATATCAGTTACTCCTTTCAAGATTTAATTTTTCATCAGCATTATCTATTTATTTTTCCTTCACAGGTTTTCCGGTCTCCATGTATTTGCCATAATTGAATAAGCATCAGCACCATGGAAAGGCAGAGCAGCAGGCTCAATAACCGTTTGGAAATTGATTTTTCGATTGTTCATAAAACTTCCTCCTTCATTTAGGTGCTACAATACTTACTTGGTATCCGCTTTGCCTGTCATAGGGCGTCGATTACAGCCGACAGGTAGGTAGCGGAAACGGAACCGTAAATAAAATTGTCAATAAGCCCGTCCTTCTTCGCCTGACGCACCTTGTCCGCCAGCTTTTTTTCGGTATTCTCATCCACTTCCAGTACAATTTTGCAGCCCGGACTTTGTACTCTCACTTCATTGCGAATTTTCATGCGTTCCTCCAGCTTCCAAGGCGTGTAAGCTGTGACCTCCATGATAAGAATATTTGCTTCCGTAAAAGCGCACATATCCGTGGTTTTGGCAGGGCTTTCACTTTGATATACCTCGAAGTCCGAATCAAAATCCCGCAGAGCCGTTGCAATGGCGTCAGCAAATAAAGCATTTTGCATATCAACAACAACTCTCCGCATAAAATCACCTCCATTTCAGAATTAAAAATCGACAACACAGATTTGTACCATAATCATTATAATGGATTTCTTTCGATTGCGCCCTGTTCCTAAGTACAGGTTCGAGCACTTTTTTCAAAAAGAGGGTATTCACTCTTGTAAATCTCAATTCTTTCACAAAAATGAATACCCTCATGAAATGGATTCTATTTGGTCAGTGTCATTCACTTCTTCTCAAATTATGTTGTACATATCCCCATTAACATACATTAATATACGTAAATGTTTTAAAACTACATGGTATTAAAATCCCTGATTCGGTACAGGAACCATATAATTGCTGGAGAATAAAACCTGACTTTCTACATTAAATGGTACCAGCAATCCTGTTGGTGGTTTGCTAAGAGCTGCGTTATCTGTAGGCAGCCACACTTTTGCCGTGTTATTCCATCTAAATCCAATCCGAATCCCCTGCCAATGTTCTACTACCGTTTGCTTACTTTCTTCCGTCAACTGTTCTTCTGAATATCGCTGCGGACAAACCGTAATATAACCTTTTCCTAAATCTCCACAGTATACATACTCATCCATAACAATCTTCCATTTTGTCTTATCTTTCATACCGCCTTCCGGTGTATAGTTATTATACGGAGTCGCACCTTTTAAGTAGGCTCTTGATGCAAATGTACTAACCTTTACCACCGTTCCATCACCCATTGTCACCTGCTTAGATCCAAACTCACAGATTTTTTGTTTTGCAAAATTGCTCAACTGGTAATTGGAACCGGTAACAGTACCCGCACCACTCATCAAGGTATTCAGCATCTTATATACCTCTCCAGTATAATTTCCTAATCCCTTGTATTCAAAATTATCCAAAGCAACTACATATAATGCCCCAATTACATATGGATCATCACAATTTTTTATTACATATTCTACCTGTTCATTCGTTGTTGGCCATGGACTAAAACTAACATATTTTCTAGTCAATAATTTTGAAAGGATCTCTTCCTTCCCTGTAGCTTCATTTATTTGGGAATATTTACCTGTAAATTGTTCTTCACTTACTGTCCATTTCACCTGAACAGAAGTTGGCTTTTCTGGCAATGGTGTTTCTGGCGTTGTCGGTGTTTCTGGCGTTGCCGGTGTTTTTGTCGATTCCGGTGCCCGCGTTGTTGCTGATGCTATCTTAACTCTGATAGTCTTTTTAACTGCTTTCTTATTCTTTGCTTTATCCTTTGTTGTAACCGTAATCTTCGCATTACCTGCTTTTCTTGCTGTAATTGTAAGCTCCGTTACTCCTTTTTTATTTGCCTTTCCAACTTTTACTTTCGCAACAGAATTGTCTGAACTCTTGGCACTCACCGTCTTTTTTGCTTTTCCGGATACTTTAACCGTAACCTTAATCTTTATGCTCTTTCCCACTTTCATAGATACCGTTGATTTTGAAAGTTTCAGACTCTTAACATATCGTTTCGATGCTGCTTGTGAAACATTACCAAAACTTAAAAGTGTCAATGCAAATATTAAAATCAATGCAAGTAGCTTTTTTACTCCTATGTTTTTCATAAATTACCTCCTTGTTTCTTTCCGGCATTTTGCCGGATGACTTCATTGCATATCAACAACAACTCTCCGCCTTAAATCACCTCCGTTTCAGAATTCAAGAACGCCTCGGCGTTCTTGCTGCGAGATGCGCGTCATGCGTTAGCATGACAAATTTCTAAAACACAGATTTGTATCATAATCATTATAATGGATTTCTTTTGATTGCGCCCTGTCCCTAAGTACAGGTTTGAGCACTTTCTTCAAAAAAATTCCCGGCTCCAAAAGAAGCCGGGATAGACTGATAAGGTTTCGGTTATTCGGTTGTGGAAAACTCCTATTCTTCAGAGAGGTGCGGAACGATAAATTTCTTGTTTGTTACTGCAATGGCAAGCCGGGTTCTGTTGGCATATCCGGTTTTTGATAAAATGTTGGAAACATGGTATTTGACGGTTCTTTTCGCAATATCCAGCTGGTCGGCTATTTCATCGTATTCCAATCCGTCGCAGATAAGCCGCAGCACCTCGATCTCCTTTGACGTCAGCTCCGTACTATCGACCAGTCCCAAATTCACCTTCGGCGTTTCATTCGGAAAAAGATGCTCGCCCGCCATTGTCCGGTCGATCACGTCGATCAGCGCTTCCGGACTGATATCCTTATACCAGAAGCTGTCAACCCCAGCTGCTCTGGCACGTTCAATGTAGCTCGCCTCAACCATTGATGTGACAATGATGATCTTGATTTTCGGAAACTTCGCCTTGATTTCTGCGGCAGCTTCAATTCCGTCTTTATTCCCCGAAGTGCAGACATCCATTAAAATCAAATCAATGTGCTGCTGACAGCATTTCAAAAAAGCAATATCCGCTCCGTTGAGACTGGTGACCAGCTCGTATCTGCCGCTGTCGGAAAGCGTCCGCTCCATGTTTTCACGGGGCATCCTCTGATCCTCTACAATAAGAACCCGTTTCATTCTGTACCCTCCTTTATCACCGGGAGAACCACGGTTAACGCAAAGCTCGGCTTCGACTGTATTTCCATCGTACCGCCGCAATCCATGATATGACGGTACAGGTTGTGAAGGCCGCCCTTGGGAACAACCTCGGTTTCGGGATATCTTCCATCGTTTGTAATCTTCAAGGAAATGCTGTCTCCCTTTTTCTCCACCGTGATATATAGTGTTGTTGCTCCGGCATGACGCACGCTGTTTGTCAAACATTCCCGCATGGCAAGAATCATAACACGCCGAAGCTCCTCCTGCTCAGGCAAATTTCCGGACAAATTCACTTTTATGCCAATTGCCTCGGCATCATGCAGAAATCTGTCCAACTCGCTACGCCCTTGCGGATGTGCATTGTCGTATTTTATGGCACTGACAGCCTGACGGAACAAATCCATGGCATTTGCCGCTTCCTCCGTCCGGTTGTGGTAGAGAATGTGCCGTATGGCGATCAGTCCCGCTCCCATATTGTCATGCAGCTTCGTCTTGGCGGACAGCACTTCCTTTTCTCTTGTAAGAATCAGAGCATTGTCGGAAAGCCATTTTAATTCGCGGGAAATGGCATTCAGCCGCTTGATCTGCGCTTTCAGCTCAAGATTTTTATTGTACAGCTCTGTGATATCTGAAAATATGGCTTCCGTATACACAACGCCGTCCTCGGCTTTTACCTCGGTCTGTCGGTAACGCCATGCTTTGCCGTCAGGGAAAAGATAGGTCTGCCTCTCCCAAGGGAGCCGGATCACTCCGCTGCACGCATCGCAATTTGACAGTGCATCTTGTAGTTCTGCAAGAGTTTGGAGATCGCTCTGTGAAATCCTGCGGAATAAAGAATCCATTTGCCTGTTGCACAGCTTAACGCTCCCGGACGGTGTGAAATAACATATGCCGCTTGGCAGCATATCCAGAGCCTGTTTGATGGAATCGCGGCCGAGCTCCTGCCTCCCTTGTCTGCAAAGCCCTGCAATATCCCATATTATCAAAAAATCTGCCGCAAATGTGATGCACCAAAGGAGCCACATAGGGAGAGACAGCCATGTCTTGTACTCCAATCCTTCGTTTATCTGTGAAAAAGCATCCGCTAACACTGACAATAAGATAAGTAAGAACAGAAATACGGACAGATGCAGATATCTTTTCCATTTGTCACGCTGTCTGCCGTAAGCTGAAAGCTGCAGGAAAAGGGATAAAATCAGGGTAAGGAACAGGGCAACCAACAGTATCGTTTGTGCCGAAGCAGCGGAAAGATAAAAATTCGTCATGCCTGTTCACCCGCCTTTCCGATACGCAGCGAAAAGCACCATACGCCTTCCTCACAAGCGCAGGTGTCGGCAAGCCCGGAAAGCGCCGACAATCCGGTTTTGCTTTCTACTTGCAAATAAAAGATGACAGCCTCTTCAAGACTGCGGGCTTTCAGCCAAACAAAACAAATGTCATCCATCGCAGCTTCCGTCACTGCTTCAAAAAAGTCATATACACGGATCGCATCCCGGATATCAATGCTGTTTTTGCCCGGAATATCAACGGCACACTCCACACCCATAAGTTCTAAATTGGCAAAGGATTCATCGAGACAAGCTGACAGTTCGGTTGTATCCGTTATATTGGATTTTTCACCGATAAACATTAAATTACCCCGACGTTTTATGTATGCACCGATCACCGCCGCTTTTGCAAGCAGACTGCGGCGAGTTTCCGAATCGGGTTCCGCTTCATATTGCGTCAGCAGCTGATCGAGCAGCTCGATTTGATGTGAGGTTTGTGTCTGCAGCCGGTCATATAGTCTGTTCATTTCCCGAACTGTGTTGATCTTTACCTTGGTTTTATAGTTTTCCTGCTCCACATAATTGCTTTCCGAAATCGTTTTCCTGTTTTCCTCCAACCTTTCCAGCAGAG
>JALEJP010000023.1 GCA_022769625.1 Lachnospiraceae bacterium
ACGTCATGTGGAAAATGCTCTGAAGGTAGTGGAATATCTGAAGAATCATCCGCAGGTGGAAGCCGTACACCATCCATCTGTATCCGATGATCCGAAACAGAAAGAGCTTTATGCAAAATACTTCCCAAATGGCGGCGGATCCATCTTTACCTTTGAAATCAAGGGTGACGCACAAAAAGCAAAAGATTTTATTGACAACCTGGAGCTGTTCTCCCTGCTGGCCAATGTGGCAGATGTGAAATCTCTGGTTATCCATCCGGCAACCACCACACACAGCCAGTGCACAGAGGAAGAGCTGCTGGATCAGGGCATCCGTCCAAACACCATCCGTCTCTCCATCGGAACCGAGAACATTGACGACATTATTCAGGATCTGGATGAGGCATTTAAGTCAGTACAGTAGCTTTCTGTACTGACCGGTATAAATGGCAGCTGTCCGGAACACGTTCCGGATGCAGAACAGAATAAAAACAGATACAGGGCATTCTTTCCGGTACAAAACGGGAAAGAATGCCTTTTTGCAAAGTGCAAAAATCAGGTATTGCATCGGAAAGATAAAAAGATTATGATAGATGCGGCTGCCGGTATACCCGGCATTGCCGGAGAATCCAGAAAGTGGGAAAAAACCGTTTTTCCCGCGGATGGAAAAATACGGAGGAAATGATGAGTGCGGAGTTAAGGTTTGAAACCATGAAAATAAAAGCAGCGGAAAAAGGGGCAGAATGCAGTGTGCCGGATCTTTTAGGTGAGCTGATCCTGCAGAATCGGCTGGAATTTCACCTGGATGAGGAGGATGAGATCTACGAAGCCTATGGCCGTAAGCCAAACGCCTACCCCTATCGGCAGTATAATACCTATACCAGGGATGTGGAAGAAAAAGAAATCCGGACAGCAGTGCTGGAAAATGATCATCTGAAAGCGGTTTTTCTGCCGGAATACGGTGGAAGACTTTGGGAGCTTTGGGATAAAGAGACAGGGCGCAACCTTCTGTACACAAACGATGTGCTTCGATTCAGCAACCTGGCGGTGCGCAATGCCTGGTTCAGCGGCGGTGTGGAGTGGAACATCGGGGTGATCGGACATACGCCTCTGACGGCAGATTCCATGTACACGGCAAAGCTGGAGGATGAGAAAGGGACTCCGGTTTTACGTATGTATGAATATGAGCGGATCCGTAACGTGATTTATCAGATGGATTTCTGGCTGGAGCAGGACGGACGCGTTCTGAACTGCCACATGCGGATTGCAAATGAGAGTGCAGAGGTGATACCGATGTACTGGTGGAGCAACATCGCAGTGCCGGAATATGAGAATGGCCGTGTAGTGGTTCCGGCGGACAAGGCATTTACGCATTTGAGCGGTGGGGTGTACAAGGTGGACATTCCCATGGTTGAAGGCATAGATATTACAAATTATGAGAAAATACCAAAATCAGTGGATTATTTCTTTGATATTCCGAAGAACAGTCCGAAATACATCGCAAATGTGGATGAAAACGGATGGGGACTCCTGCATCTGTCCACGGATCGTCTGAGGAGCCGCAAACTGTTTTGCTGGGGAAACAACGATGCCTCCGACCACTGGCAGGAATTTCTCACAGAACAGGCCGGACGGTACATTGAGATCCAGGCCGGTCTGGCTAAGACTCAGTACGGCTGCCTTCCGATGGCACCTCATACATCCTGGGAATGGATGGAGCAGTATGGTGCCGTGCAGCTGCCAAAGGAAGAGCTTGGCAAACCACATGCGGAGCGCGCAGCTTATCTGACCGGAAAAATCATCCGGGAACAGGCCGATGCAAAGCTGGAGCAGACCCTTCAGTCAACAAAAGTTCGCATGAAACAGAAAGCGGAGCTGGTCTGTGCCGGAAGCGGATATGGTGCGCTGAAAAAAGAACGCAGCCTGACCGGACATCTGGATTTTGTTCTCCATGAGGATTCCCTGAAAAAATGGGCACAGTTTTTTGAAACCTCCCATCTGCACTGTCCCAATCCACAGGATGCGCCGGATGAGTTCCTGGCAGATGTGGATAACCTGGAATTTTTCAAAAAAAGTGTGGAAAACGGGAATCAGAACAACTGGTATGCCCACTATCAGCTGGGACTGGGATATTACACAGCCGGAGACTATCAGGCAGCCCGGCAGGAGATGGAACAGTCACTGGCGCTTGCGGACAATCCCTGGGCCTTGCACGCGCTTGGCTGCATCTGTCTGGTAACCGGAAGAAAGGAAGAGGCTGCCGCCTGTGTTGTGAGGGGAATCCAATGGAAAAAGACAGAAGTTTCCTATTTAAAAGAGGGCTTTAAAATCCTGTACTTAAGCGATGCATACGAGACACTCTGCCGGGAGTATCAGGCACTTGCAAGAGAAGAACAGCAGATTGAAAAACTTCGTTTCTATCATATAAGTGCTCTGCATAAGCTTGGAAAAGAGAAAGAAGCCTATGAGCTTCTGGAGAAGGATGGAGGCCTGGTGCTGCCGGATATCAGAGAAGGCGAGGATTCGGTGGCGAATTTATGGTGTGAAATCTACGAAAATCTGTACGGGGAAAAGAAGCCGGTACCCCACCGATATAATTTTAAAGCATATTAAAAGGGCGCCCTGCATAGAATAATTCGGAAAAATCCTTTGAGAGAAGTCTTTTATGCAGCACAAACCTTAAGAAATTCTTAATAATACATGGCATTGTATCATATTGCGTTTTACAGG
>JALEJP010000030.1 GCA_022769625.1 Lachnospiraceae bacterium
AGGCATTTGATTTCATAGACGAGCATTTGTATGAGTTTTGTATGGACAACCGCATGTATAGTGAGTATACATATCAGTCAGATCCTGAGGGAGACGAACCTTCGGCAGATATAACTCTAGACGAGGTCGGACTTTGTAAGGGACAGAAATTTGCACTTCATTATGACTTTGGAGATGATTGGATGTTCACAATTACGGTGTCGAAAATCAGTGAAGTTCAGGAGAATTTCGAGCCTCGTATAGTTAAGTCAAAAGGAAGCATCCAACAGTATCCAGACTGGGATGAAGAAGATTTTGACGATGAATAATGTGTTGTTTGGACATGACGAGAGTTAATTTTATAGGAAGTTAAGAGAAATAGGCCAGTTGGAACCGGAAAAGATGGAACGCGAAAAAGCCCCTCCCGCAGGGGCGTGAATTGAAATAAGCCTAAAATGCACCTGCGGTGATTATTATGGTGCGGCGGGGTTCTTCCGCAATTTTACGTTTTTCACTCAAATCAAGTTATAAGAATGCCGATAAACACTGGCTTTCTCATTCTTGTAAATGATAAGATACGGATGTTTGCGGAAGAACCTGCGGCGGAGCCGCCAGTCCGGTGTGGCTATACAACGTGTCCGAAAGTATGTCACGTCCCGCGAGGGGCGTGTGAGTAGAAATTTGCTGTGGCAGAAATTCCACGTACTATAGTCTAGTCACGTCCCGCGAGGGGCGTGTGAGTAGAAATCCGGAATGTCAACAACAACGGCAACACGAACAGCAGTCATGTTCCGTAAGGGCATGTGAATGATTTTAATGAAAAAGCAGATGATCTGAATTATTGTAAGATGCACAAAAAATTGCGTATGTATAAAAATTAGACATTGCCACAGAATCAAAACTATGATAGGATATTTCAGAAACTGGTTCGAAAACCTCCCAGTATAAAAAACTAGGCAAAGTTAATTATGAGATGTTCAGGCTGCGGATGCAGTCTGTTTCATGATGCTTTTGTTTGTGGGGGGGGACTATAAACAAAAGCTCTTTTTTTTGCTTTAAAATGGAGCGGAAGGAGAAAAATGGAGAAAAGAAAAGTTATTATTGATTGTGATCCGGGGATTGATGACAGTCTTGCGATCATGCTTGCCCTGAAGGCCAAGGAGATCGAAGTGATCGGTATTACGATCGTGTGCGGAAATGCGCCGGTGGAGATGGGATTTGGAAATGCGAAAAAGGTGCTGAAACAGGTTGGCAGACTGGATATACCGGTTTTTGTCGGTGAGCAGAAACCCATTCAACGGGATTATGTCAATGCACTTGACACACATGGGGCGGATGGACTTGGGGAAAGTTTTCTGCCGGAAGTGGATGGATATGAGCAGGAGATGGGGGCTGTTGATTTTCTGGCATCTGTATTAAAAAGAGAGAAGGTTTCGATAATCGCACTGGGTCCGATGACAAACCTTGCTGCATTAATAAAAAAAGACAGGGATGCTTTTTTTGACATAGAAGAACTGGTATCCATGGGTGGAACGTTTAAAAGTCACGGGAACTGTTCGCCTGTGGCAGAATATAACTACTGGTGTGATCCGGATGCGGCTGCATTGGTATATGATACGATGTATCAAAGGGACAGAAGGATCCATATGGTTGGGCTTGATGTGACGAGAAAAATTGTCCTTACACCAACAATTCTGGAATATATTTGTCGTCTGAATCCGGAAATGGGAGATTTCATCAAGAAGATTACAAAGTTTTATTTTGACTTTCACTGGCAGTGGGAGCACATTATAGGATGTGTGATCAATGATCCGCTGGCTGTTGCCTATTTTATGGATCGGAGTATCTGTGAAGGATTTGATTCCTTTGTTCAGATTGAAACGCAGGGCATTTCAATGGGACAGTCTGTTGTAGATGCCATGAATTTTTACAGAAAGAATCCAAATGCAAGAGTATTGACCGAAGTGGATTCTTATCGGTTTTTCAGATTGTTTATTTCCGGGCTACTTGATATGGAACCGGATGAGCTGGATATTTTACAGGATATATTGTGAAGCTTTTTCTTGCTTACAAACTTATTATACGAGGAGAATGACAGATGAACGGAAAAAAAGGAAAAATTTCAGCATATAAAATTTGTTTGATTGCATTTGCTATTTGTATTAATTTAATAGGAGGGCAGGTTGCGCTGTTACTGAAGCTTCCGGTTTATCTGGACAGTATCGGGACTGTTTTTATTGCATCTGTTTTGGGGCCTTTCTATGGTATGCTGCCGAATGTACTCAGTGGTCTGATCATGGGGATGACTGTTGATATTTACTCTCTGTATTATGCACCGGTGGGAATTCTGCTTGGCCTTGTGACCGGACTTGTATACAGGAAATATCATCCCAGGAAAGGGTGGATTTTTCTGGCAGCCATTGTGATTACTGTTCCGTCAACCATTGTAAGTTCGTGTATTACAGCTTTCTTATTTGGAGGAATCACTTCCTCCGGTTCTTCCATTCTCGTTCAGATACTGGCTAAAACGCCGCTTGGAATGGCAGGAAGCTGTTTTGCAGTTCAGTTCATCACAGACTATATAGACAGGGTCATTTGTCTCTATGCTGTTGCCATTCTGACAAAGGCTTTGCCGCACAAAATGGAGGAGACGATCAGAGGATGAATGTATTGATTACTGGAAGCAGTTCAGGTATCGGAAAAGGATGTGCGGAATACTTTCTGAAAGAAGGACACAATGTGTATGGATTCGATAAAAAAAGTTCTGCCATCAGCCATAATAATTATACGCATTTTTGTCTTGATATCAGAGAGAAAGATTTTTATCCGGACCTTCCGGGGATGCAGGTGGTGATAAACAATGCCGGTGTCCAAAATGAAAATGACATTGATGTGAATTTAAAAGGAACCATACAGATTACAGAGCATTACGGAATTCAGCCGGAAATCAGGTCCGTTATCATGATCGGGTCTGCAAGCGGTCATACTGGTTCGGAGTTTCCGGAATATGCGGCCAGTAAGGGGGGCGTTCTTGCCTATGCGAAGAATGTTGCCATGAGAATCGCAAAGTATCAGGCTACATGCAACAGCCTGGATTTTGGCGGAGTCATGACGGAACTGAACAGGCCTGTGATGGAGGATGAGAAGTTGTGGAGCGAGATCATGAAGCTTACACCTTTAAAACGATGGATGACGGTGGAAGAAGCAGCGGAATGGATCTATTTTATGGCTGTCAAAAATCGTTTTTGTACGGGCCAGAATATTTTGATTGATGGACTTGAGGCAGGTAATTGCAGTTTTATCTGGCCAGGACAGAGTATTTAATGAGATGAGCCATGTCTGGAGGAAAAGAAAAAGGTTTGGTTGCAGCAGGAGACGGTCAACTGACAGGAAGTTTGAAACAGGGGACTTAAAATTGGTATTTATCGACAATTCTGTTCACATTAAACTGGATAATATAGTAGATATGTGTTATAATTGTAAATATATTAGTTGAAGAACTAAGTTATTTGTTTATTAGTTTTCTTTAAAATGCAGAAGGAAGGTGAGCAATTGGAGAACTATACTAAGTATAGGCTGAAAGGGAATGATGAACTGGTTTCGTTATTGGCCGATAAGGATAATCTGTTTATCATTGCCTGTAACAAATGCTTCAAAGAATTTGAAACGATTGATGAGCCAGAGTGTGGTGAGTTAGAGAAAATTGTTTCAGAACAGGGAAAAACACTGACCGGCAGTGCCAGAGTTGATTTCCTGTGCAACAAAATCCAGACGGAGAAAAAATTGCAGGATATGATTCCGGAAGGTACAGAGAATGTTTTAGTGATTTCCTGTGGTCTTGGTATTCAGACTGTTGCGGATCTGGCAGGAAAGCCCGTATATGCGGCCAGCAATTCACTGAATTATACGGGTTATCACGGTATGGCTCTGACAAAACGGAAATGTGACGCATGCGCACAGTGCTACCTGAATGTAACCGGCGGTATCTGTCCTATCGTTGACTGTTCCAAGAGTCTGGTAAACGGGCAATGCGGAGGTGCAAAAGACGGCAAATGTGAAGTGGACAGCAACAAGGACTGTGCCTGGGAAAAAATATACAAGAGGCTGGAAAAACAGGGACGTCTTCAGGAGTTTCTGGATCAGCCAGTACAGATACGGGATTACTCAAAAGTTAATTTCAAGCTTGTGAATGATTATGTGAAATCCATCCGTGAAAACAGACTGGCTGGATATTACGGCGGTATTCATCCCTCAGAGCGTAAGGAATTCACAGAACATCTTCCGTTAGAGAGATTTCCGGATCCGGAGGTTGTGGTTATTCCGCTGTCCATGCATGCAGGCGCTCCGGCGAACCCTGTTGTGCAGGTGGGAGATACCGTTAAAGTCGGCCAGAAGATCGGCGAATCAGCAGCGTTTATCAGCAGTAATATACATTCCAGCGTCAGTGGAACGGTAATTGCCATTGAACCGCATGGACATGCGACGAGAGGCGAATGTCTGTCCGTTGTTATCCGGTCTGATGGGAAAAATACACTGCACGAATCGGTACAGCCCCATAAGGATCTTGACAGCCTGACACCGGACGAGATCGTTGAGATCGTGCGCGAGGCTGGTATCGTTGGTATGGGTGGTGCCGGATTCCCTACCTCTGTAAAATTAAAACCGCCGAAACCGATTGATACCATCTTGTTGAATGGCTGTGAATGTGAACCGCTTCTGACTGCAGACCACAGAGTTCTTCTGGAATTTGCAGACGATGTGATTTACGGTCTTAAGGCAGTGATCAAAACAGTAAATGCCGAAAAAGGCCTGATTGTTATTGAAGACAATAAACCGGATGCCATTGAACTTATGAAAGAAAAGACGGCTGACTGCAGCAATATTGAGGTTGTGGTAGCCAGAACAAAATACCCGCAGGGTGCTGAGAAGATGCTGATCAAGCGTGTGATGGGAAGACAGGTACCGCGTGGCGGTCTGCCGGCAGATGTGGGTTGTGTTGTCAGCAACATCAGTACGGTAAAGGCTATTTCTGATGCTATTCAGAAAGGAATGCCGTTGGTGGAGCGTGTTGTGACAGTAACCGGCGAAAGACTGAAAAAGCCGGGTAATTATATCGTGAAGATTGGCACCAATACAAAGGATCTGATCGATTACTGCGGCGGTGTGACAGGTGATGATATTACCATCAAGGCCGGCGGCCCGATGATGGGATTTGTTCTGAATGATGTAAATGTACCGATTATGAAAGGTTCCAATGGAATCATTGCCATTGATACGGATCACACGGAAGAACAGCCATGTATCAAATGTGGACGCTGCGTGGATGTCTGTCCGATGGAACTTTCTCCGCTGTATTTTGCAAAATTTGCGGATGAGCAGAACTGGCAGGGCATGAAAGACAAAAATGTTATGGATTGCGTCGAGTGCAGATGCTGCGAATACATCTGTTCCTCCAAGATTCCGTTAGTCAGCAAGATTAAAGCCGGAAAAAATGCAGTAAGGGGGATGAAGTGATATGTTAATTACCCAATTAAAAGATAAGGAAACGATGGCATCATTGGCAGAGGGTAAAAAGATTTTTATCATTAACTGCGTGGGATGTAAGGAAGTTCATTTCCCGGAAAAAGAAGCTGCAGAGATTCAGAAGGAATGGGCTGCTGGCGGGAAGGTAACCGGAGTTATTACGACAGATTACATATGTAACCCGGATAATATGAAGCTGCGTCTTCAGAAACATATGAGTGAGATAGAAGCTGCTGATGTAGTACTTGTTTTTTCCTGCGGCGTTGGAGTGCAGACAGTTGCAGAGTATCTGGAAGGCAAAAAGGTCTGTGCAGCCTGTGATACTTATCCCTTGCCGGGATTCCAGGGAGTGACGCCACTGGAGTACAAATGTGATCAGTGTGGAGAATGTTATCTGAATTTAACCGGAGGAATCTGCCCAATCACTGCATGTTCCAAGAGTCTGGTAAACGGACAGTGCGGCGGTTCCAAAAACGGCAAATGCGAAGTGGACAGCGACATGGAATGTGGATGGGAACGCATCTACAGACGTCTGGAACAACTGGGACGTCTGGATGTATTGAAATGCCCGACACAGGTGCGTAATTACGCAACGGACGATGAAGTAGCGAAATAAAATAACTGTTAAAATTTATAATGATTAGGAGCAATGTATAATGAAAATTACTGAGTTATTTGAACGTGGTGAGTTTGTAGTTTCTGCGGAAGTAGGTCCGCCAAAAGGAATTCATATTGAACATATGCTGGAAGAAGCAAAAACCTATCTGAGCGGTGTTACAGCAGTGAATGTGACAGATAATCAGTCCTCTGTTATGCGTCTTGGTTCTCTGGCAACCTGTAAAGCTCTGAAGGATGAAGGTCTCACACCGATCTATCAGCTGACCTGCCGTGACAGAAACCGTATTGCGCTGCAGTCCGATCTTCTGAGTGCAGCTATGCTGGGTATTGAAAATCTGCTGCTTTTAACTGGCGATCATACTAAGATGGGTGACCATCCGCAGGCAAAACCGGTCTTCGATCTGGATTCTGTTTCCCTGATCCATACAGTGAAAAAGCTGGAGGAAGGCGAAGACCTTGGCGGAAACAAACTGGTTGGTGAGCCTCCGAAATTTGCAAAGGGAGCAGTTGTATCACCCTGCAGTGATTCCGTGGATGCACAGCTTGCAAAAATGGAGCGCAAGGTTCGCGCAGGCGCAGACTATTTCCAGACACAGGCAGTTTTTGAGCCGGAGAAATTTATTAAATTTATGGAAAAGGCAAAACAGTTCGGCAAACCGGTTCAGGTTGGAATCATTATTCCAAAATCAGCAGGAATGGCAAAATTCATGAATAATAACGTTGCCGGTATTCATGTTCCGGATGAAATGATTGAAGAGCTGAAGGCTGACAAGGAAAAGACCAAAGCAGGTATTACCGGTGTAGAGATCGCTGCACGTATCATTAAAGAATGTAAGCCGTACTGCCAGGGTGTACATATCATGGCACTTGGCTGGGAGTCAAAGGTACCGGAGCTGCTGAAACAGGCTGGCATCTAAGAAAGAGTTTTGACCCCAACATCATATCATGAGTTGCCCGACAAATGAGCCTAACGTCGATTTTTCCGT
>JALEJP010000041.1 GCA_022769625.1 Lachnospiraceae bacterium
AGCGGAAGCTGCAAGGTTCAGGGAAAGCGGAAGCAGGATAGAAGAGATGTTTAAGATGGATAGAGTAATCTGTATGCGGTTTTGAAGGTACATACCTTCTATGATCCTCGATAGCTCAATGGTAGAGCATTCGGCTGTTAACCGAAGGGTTGTTGGTTCGAGCCCAACTCGGGGAGTTAGCACGCAGTATGTAAATACTACGTGCATCTTTATATCTGGCTCCTTGGTCAAGCGGTTAAGACATCGCCCTTTCACGGCGGTAACACGAGTTCGATTCTCGTAGGAGTCATTGAATTTTTATATTGACGTATAAAAATTCATTTGCTATAATATAATAGTGCTAAGGCGACATAGCCAAGTGGTAAGGCGTGGGTCTGCAACACCCTGATCACCAGTTCAAATCTGGTTGTCGCCTCTGAAAAAACTCTTGATATCTCAAGAGTTTTTTTATTTTTTCCAGTATTTATGCGGGTTTGTGGTATTCAGGCATTGATAAGAGGAAACGTTAAAAAATATATTGAAGGAATTAAGTGGAAGATTTCGAAAGTATAACAAATTTGATGAACCGGCATATCTGTATTTGAATCAGCCGATCAAGCTGTAAAGGTGTATGTGTATGGAAAAGATGGCTGCTGGATTTTATATGGACCCAGTATGCTCTTAAAATCAAAGACCCATTCACGTTTGAATTTCTCGGATTGGAT
Source organism: Lachnospiraceae bacterium (assembly GCA_022769625.1). Lineage (GTDB taxonomy): Bacteria > Bacillota > Clostridia > Lachnospirales > Lachnospiraceae > Hominisplanchenecus. The sequence goes on from JALEJP010000041.1 coordinate 705, forward strand.
GCGGAAGAAGTTGTAGCGGAATCAGATTTAGAACAGGCACTTTAGCTGTAAAAATCCACGTTGAATTTTACAGCTTTTTGTGTATAATAGAAGTAGCAGAAATAATATAAAATCAAGGAAGGAGCTGAAAGAATATGGCAAGTATTTTACCAGTATCTGATTTGAGAAATTATAACGAAGTCCTGAAGAATTGTCATAAAGGAGAACCGGTATATCTGACCAAGAATGGCAGAGGACGTTTTGTAGTCATGGATATTGAAGATTACGAACGAGATCGTGCAGAGAAAAAGCTTCTGATGAAGCTGCAGGAAGCTGAAGAAGCAGTTAAAGATGGCGAAGGTTGGCTGAATTTGGATGAACTGAAAGAACTTGTGGGGAAATAAGATGTTAAAATTGCGGATCAATCCGATTGTTGCAAAGGATTTGAAGAATATCCGGGATTACATTGCCGAAGATAACGAGGAATATGCCGCAAAAACCATAAAGGAAATTTATGGTAAATTTGAAAATCTCCAGATGTTTCCGGGCGTGGGTTCAGATCTTTCAAAACGAGTCAGCTTTCGGACAGACTATAAATATGCCATATGGGAAGATTATGTGATTATCTACAAGGTAGGCACTGAGTATGTAGAGATCTATCGTGTGGTCAACCGATATCAGGATATTACGAGAATCTTTGACTGATAACAGAGATTTGATAACAAATTGATAACACCGTTCAGTACAGTCTATGGACTTAGGGCAGTAGAACACATATAAAACCAAATAGAACCATAATACCAATACAAAAATGTATAGTAACAAGATTTTGTTTGCGAGTTTGAATAACGGACAAAACGCCGGAAATGCTGATAAAATGGGCATTTCCGGCGTTTTTTTGTGATTTACTTTGCAAAAAATGTCGAAAAACACAATTATTTGTCAGACGAAATTGATTGAAAAATTTGGAGGGTTAAATATAATAGAAAGCAGGAGAAGTTGTCGAATAAACGTGTACACAGGAGGAAAAGATATGAAGCAGTTTATGGAAAGCATTGTTGATATGGGGCTGGAACAGCAGATGGCAGTATGGAGTGCGCAGGATGCAGAGTATTTGGAGGATTCCAGGGAAACAGAAGAATTGGAAATGAAATATGAAGCGCTGGATCTGACAAAAGAGAAGAGAAGGCTGATCAATGATTATGTGGCTTGTATGCACAGCAGGGATGAGCGGTTTGCCGAACTTTCTTATATGGCAGGAATCTGTGAGGCATTTATGCTGTTCTGGAAGCTTGGAATTGGAAAGGAAATCTTTTGAGTACAACCAATTATCATCATAAAGGAGGAAGGATTATGGCTGTAAGGATCCGGGCAGAGAACATTTTGTGGAAAGAATCGAAAGCCGGTTGGATTGTTTCAAAAGCAGTCCGGTCGGCTTTTTTACATGATTCTGCGAAAAATGGCTGCTTGCTCAAATAATGCGCAGCTTTGCGCGTGGAACAAAAGCTGTGTTTGAGTACAGAAGAAACATAAAAATTTACAATAAAAAAATAAAAAAGTACATAGAATTTATGAAAATTATACAGTATTATAGTAAGCATAAGAAATGAAAAGTAAGAAAAATTAATAGTTTGGAAAATTAAGAGGAGTTTTCAAAGCGGGTTTGCAGAAATTTGAAATTTACTGTTTGAAATGCGGCGAACGGGGAAGGAGGCGACAATGACAGGCTTTATTGGCAAAGGAAAACGATTGCTGCAGAAGTAACGGACAGTTGTATAAGATCAGAAAAGGAGAAAGATATGAAAAAGAAAATGAAAAAAATCATGGCGGGATTTCTCTCCGCGACACTGGCAGTCACCAGCCTGACTGTGCCAGCGATGACATCATCCGCAAAGTTTGTGCCGGAGACGGCAAGTCTTGGCAGGCAGGCGGCAGCAGAGGGTATTGTTATGCTGGAAAATAAGGAAGAGGTACTTCCATTTCATGCGGGGCAGGAGGTGTCTGTTTTTGGAAGATGCCAGATCGATACCTTCTTCTGTGGTTACGGTTCCGGATCGGCTCCGGGCGGCCCCTATGCAAAGGTATCGATCCTGGAAGGAATCAAAAAGAATCCGTCGATCCAATACAATAAAGATCTGGCAGAGGAATATACCGAGTGGTGTGCAAACCATGTACCGTCCGGTGGTTCCTGGGGGAATTGGCCCTATTACTATGACGAGATGCCGGTGACAGATGAGATGGTACAGAAGGCAAGCGAGTCATCTGACACTGCCATGGTAGTCATCGGACGTGCTGCCGGTGAGGACAGAGAGTGTCGGCTGGAAGCAGGAAGCTATTATCTTACAGAAGATGAGAAAGCACTTCTTTCCAAAGTGAATCAAAACTTTGACAAAATTGTTGTTCTGCTGAATGTGGGCAATCTCATTGACATGTCCTGGCTTGGTGATTATGAAAACATCAAGAGCGTGCTGTATGTATGGCAGGGCGGTCTGGAAATGGGAAATGCAGTGGCGGATATTCTTTCCGGTGATGTTACTCCTTCCGGAAAGCTGGCAGATACGATCGCCAGGGAATATAAGGATTATCCGGCTTCTTCCACCTTTGCATGGAATGATGGCAACGTCAGTACAGAAGTCTACAATGAGGATATCTATGTGGGATATCGTTATTTTGAGACTTTTGCAAAAGACAGAGTCCTGTATCCGTTTGGTTATGGTATGAGCTATACAACATTCGATACAGAAGCCACGGTGGAGGCAGACGATGAAAATATCACGGTAACGGCGACAGTGACAAATACTGGAGATACCTACAGCGGGAAAGAGGTTGTAGAAGTATATTACGCAGCTCCTCAGGGAAAATTAGGAAAACCGGCCCGCGCGCTGGCAGGCTATGCAAAGACAAATGAAATTGCTCCGGGAGCTTCTCAGACTGTGAAGGTTACCTTCCCGGTTGAAAACATGGCTTCCTATGATGATTCCGGATTGAGCGGATATGATTCTGCCTGGGTACTGGAAGCAGGGGATTACGACATTTATGTGGGTAATTCTGTGCGTGCGGCAAAAAAAGCGGGAACCTGGACTCTGACGGGAGGGACGAGACTGGTGGAACAGCTGGAAGAGGCAAGTGCACCGCACCAGTCCTTTGAACGGCTGAAACCGGCAGAGAATGAGGATGGAACTTATACCAAAGTGACAGAGGAGGTTCCTACTGTAACAGAGGAAGCAGATCTGGCATCACGTGTACTGGAAAATTTGCCGGAGGCGGTAGAGCAGACCGAAGACAAGGGAATTCAGCTCATTGATGTTTACAATGGAACGCACACGATGGATGAGTTTATTGCACAGCTCACGGTGGAAGAGCTGGCAGCCATCTCAAGAGGAGACTGGGGACAGGGCAGCAAGCTGGTGCCGGCATCCTCCAACGCAAGTGCCTTTGGAGGTGTGATCCAGTCCCTGAGAGATAAAGGAATCCCGGCAGTTTCCACACACGACGGTCCTGCAGGTCCGAAGGTGGGAACAACCGGTACCGGTCTGCCGATCGGTACGATGCTGGCCTGCACCTGGAATGATGTTTTGATTGAGAAACTGTGTTATTACTCCGGATGTGAAATGGATACAAGCCAGGCAGACGTATGGCTGGCGCCAGGTATGAACATTCACCGGGATCCATTGGGCGGACGTAATTTTGAATATTTTTCCGAGGATCCGGTGCTGACCGGACAGATGGGATCAGCGGCGACCAGAGGCATGCAGAATGCAGGTGTATCCGTTATGCCGAAGCATTACGCAGTCAACAGTCAGGAGACTAACAGACACTGGAGTGATTCGGTGGTTTCCGAGCGTGCTCAGAGAGAAATTTATCTGCGTGGTTTTGAAATCTGCGTAAAGACAGCAAAGCCATACAATCTGATGGCAAGCTATAATAAGATAAACGGTGAGTGGAGTCATTACAATTACGATACCGCGACCACGATCCTGAGAAATGACTGGGGATTTGAAGGAGCGCTCCACACCGACTGGTGGCTGCGTCAGGATACTTCCGAAGAGCTTGGCGGTGTATCGGATAATGCTTACCGTATCCGTGCGCAGGTGGATGTAAATGAGCCGGGTGAAGGCCCGGGTACTCCGGCCAGAGAAGATACTGCAACGATAGCGGATTATCAGAAATGGGTGGACGCCGGAAAACCGATGGATCATCTGGAAGGTCTTACACTGGGCGAAATGCAGAGAACGGCGAGAAATGTACTGAATGTGATCATGGATTCCCGTGTATTCCGTGCAGCTCATAATCTGGAAAATCGTTATGCAGCGGGAGAACCGTGGTTTACGGTTCAGGGAATCAAAGAGGAGACGAAACCTCTGCTGGATGATCTGACGATCGAAGGTATGGATTTTACAGCGTTTGATCCGTCTACCTCCCTGTATGAGGTATTCTGGCAGGATATGGACGGGGAATTCCCGACAGTAAACGCTCAGGCAGCAGGTGCGCAGGTTACTGTTGTACAGGCTTCCAGAGAAGTGCCGGCTGCTACGATTACCGTCAACAAGGATGGAGGAAAGAGTATTTACCGTGTGATCTTTACCAGCAAGGCAGGTCTTACTCCGGTTGTGAAGGATCCGGTTCTTGCAAAGGTAACAGGAATCCAGATTGACGGAAGATATATTCAGGCATTTTACCCGACGATTTATACATACAATGTGGAAGGAAATGTGGAAACGGCAGATATCCAGGTGGATGTACCATCCGGAGTTATAAGCAGTATCACAAGAGATACGGAAAAATACACGGCTACGATCCGCGCTGAGAGTAAAGATCAGGCAGTGGAATATGTATTGAAATTCCCGAAAGCAAAGCAGAAAGCACCGGTATCGGATAATTTTGATGATGGTGTGTTAAACGAAGAAATCTGGCAGGTGCTGCGTCCTACGGATCAGCTGTCAGAGAAAGACGGAACCTTAAATATCCAGACTGAGCAGGGTGAATGGTATGGAAAGGGTGCCGGAAAGAATACGATGAACAATATCGTATATCAGGAAGCAGGCGGAAACTGGGAAGCAACCGTTAAGCTTATCATCCCGTCACCGGCTTCTCTGATTGGAAAAGACACCAATCAGTTTGGTATCGCTGTTTATGATGACCCGGATAATTATGTTGATATGAATTATGTAACCGTATCCTGGTCGTCTGACAAACATATGCTGCAGGTGAGAAATGAAACAGCCGGCACCTGCAATGATCAGGTATCAAGCTCTTATGGAAGTATTAAAAAGCTTCCGGTTACAGAAAAATGGACGGAAAAAGAAAGCGTGACCATCTGGATGCGCGTAAAGAGAGTGGAAAATCAGTATACATTCTCTGTGAAGACGGAAACGATGGAAGCAAATGGAGAGGATTTTGCAGTTCTTGGTGTGACGAGTGCAGAATTCCAGAACCCGAAGATCGGTCTGTATGCATCCAGGGGAAACAGCAATGCCGCAACAAGTCTTGTAAAATTTGATGATTTCCAGGTGACTGCTGATGATGGCAGACCGCAGAGCGATACATTTGACGGAACAGCTCTGAGCTCTTTCTGGACGGTAGACAGGATGACAGACAAGCTTTCCGTTTCAGATGGAAGCATGAATATCCAGACAGAGAGCGGAGAGTGGTATGGAAGCAATGAGGACAGCTGGCCGATCCGGAACATGCCATATCAGAGTGCAAAAGGAAACTGGACAGCTACCGTTGAACTGGTAGTTCCAAAACCGGCAGACCTGGCAGGAAAGAACTGCAACCAGTTCGGTATTTCCATATTTGAGGATTCCGATAACTATGTGGATGCAAACTATTGTACCGCATCCTGGAATTCACAGTTCTTACAGGTAAGACATGAAACGGCAGGAGTCTGTGACGATACTGTATCATCCAATTATGGATCAATCAAGAGTCTGCCGATTACGGAAAACTGGGCATCAAAAGATCAGGTAACCTTATGGCTGCGTGTGAAGAAGGAAGGTTCCAGTTATACGTTCTATGTGCTGACAGAGGATAGGAAAGCGGCAGGAAATGATTTTGCAGTATTCGGACAGGCAGAGGCCACCTACAGCAATCCAAAACTTGGCCTGTATGCAACACTTGGAAAGGATGCAGGTTCGTCCCTTGTAAAATTTAATGACCTGACGATCACAGACTATGAAGCAGCGCCTGAACCGGAGCCGGAGCCAAAGGAACCGGTTGAAGTGAGTAAAGCAGGAGAAAGCAGAGTTATGGCAGTGGCAGATGCACTTCTGCTCAGCAGCAGGCTGAAGGCAGAGTCCTGTTCTGACCCGGAGGCAAGCGGACAGGATCTTGGCTATGGAAACAACGGAGATTATGCCGTATATGCGATTCAGGTAAAGGATGCCGGATATTATAAGATCAGCACACGTGTGGCAAGCGGTGAATCCAATGAGCTGGCGCAGCTGCGTCATGATGTGGAGATCGATGGTGAGGTTGCTGTAAGCTATGTGCATACAACCACACACGGCTGGCAAAACTGGATTACGACAGATGCAGGTATTGTGTATCTGGAAGCCGGCAGACATATGGTCCGCTTTGTATATGGCTCACAGATTAACTTTAACTTCATCCGCTTTATCCCATGTACAGAGGAGGAATCGGATCAGCAGGCCGTGACGGAAGCCAAAGCAGTTATTGAAGGAATGACGGCAAGACAGCTTAAGGTGGAACAGACAGCAGCCAATACGGCATCAGAGATCCAGGGCTGGCTGGCAGAAAAGATCAATACACTTCTGACCCAGAAGGAAAGCCTGAAACAGTCGGGAATCCGTGTTCAGGAAACAGATATTACGATTTTTGCAGACAGTTTCCAGGCAGCAGAGGAAGGAAGCCGGAAAAATCCACAGGGTGTAAATGGAAGTTATAAGTTTACAGCAGCGCTTGGAAAGGGCGCGAGCAGTATTGTAACGGAAGTGCGCAGCGGAAGTATTCTGGCAACTGCATATCAGGGCGGTACGGATGATAGTCTGGAGGCAGCAAGAGACAGTCTGCAGGATCTGTACGATACCTGGGCAGAGGCAGACCTCTCGATTTATACTAAAGAGAGTGCAGCTTCACTGAAAAAAGCACTGGAAGAGGCAAAAGCGGTTCTGGACAAAGAAGATGCATCACAGAAAGAACTGACAGCGGCCACTACAGTACTTATGAATACCATTGGAAGTCTGGAATATGATGTGCAGAAGGTACATCTGGAGACTGCCATTGCGTTCGCAGAAAAGCTTCTTGTACTGGAAAATAATTATGACAACACAGATGCTCTGAAAGCAACGATTGCAGCAGGAAAAGCAGTACTTGCGGATGACAGAGCAACCCAGGCAGAGGCAGATGATGCGGCATATGAAATTCTGGACGAGCTGGCAAAACTGGCGAAGAAAGCTGATGTGAATTCGCTGGAAAGCCTGATTGAAGCCGCAGAAAGTATTCTCAGTGATAAATATACGGCAGACAGTGTGGAGAAGCTGGAGGAAGCGATTGAAAATGGAAAAGCAGTTCTTGCAGATCCGGAAAGAGAAGAACATGCAGTGAAAGATTCCTATGAAGCAGTTATTGATGCAGTGGCAGGTCTGCAGATGAAAGGCAGCAAGGCAGCTCTGAAGGCAATGCTTGCAAAGGCAAATCAAGTGATTTCTAATGCAGGTGCATATGTTGCTGGCACAATCGAAGGTCTGGAAGCAGTAACTGCAGATGCACAGGCAGTTTATGATGAGGTGGATGCACTACAGGATGAGGTAGATGAGGCAGTCAGAGCATTGACTTTGAAAGTAGCCCAGGCTCGTCTCCTTGGTGACGTGGACGGCGATGGTACAGTGACAACAGCCGACGGTGCAGCCGTACTGCGCAGTGCAGCAGAGCTTGACCGTCTGTCTGATGAAGCAGCTGCAAGCGCAGATGTAAACAGGGATGGTGCAGTTGATACTGATGATGCAGTAAAGATTCTGCAGTATACGGCAGAAAAAATTGCAGCATTCTAAACAAGACGCAATTTCAGATAGGTTATAAAAAAGGAAATCCGCTATGCCGGGAAGGTGTAGCGGATTTCCTTTATACATAGGAAATTCCAGGGAATTTCCTATGTATAAAAAGTATTTCGTGCAAACAATTCGCAGCTTGGGGATCAGATAGTGTCCTGTTTCGGCTCACATACAGCCTGATGTGCCAGAAGAGACATCAGCATATCGCCAAGTGTCATGAGATCGGCGGACAGTGCGGTGACTTCTTCTTCACTGAGACATTCTGCTAGTTTACAGGCGAGAGTGGAGAGAAGATAGAGATTGGAACAGTTTATCATGTCAGGTTGCCGGGTGCTTTTTACTATTATATGCAGAAAGAAAAGGAAGGGATAGTGCAGCTTTGTGGTTACGATGCGAAGAGCAAAAAGAACCGGAATTCAGGTAAGTATCTTTTGCCGGTACTGGCTTGGAGTCATTTCCTCTGACTTTTTAAAGCGGGCGCAAAAATAAAAAGCTGAAGTCAGACAGCAGAGGCAGGAAATCTGAAAAGGTTTCCTGCCTTTTTATTCAGAAATCGAGAATGAAGGAGCCTCCCATAAGTGAGAAAAATTTGCAGGGATTGGGGGAAACAATTCTTGACGGAATACCGGCGGGATGATAAACTAAAAACAGTTAGTTAATACGAACAAAGATGGAACTGAAAAATGAAATGAAAGTTCCATTATTTTTTACCTGGAGGTTAGATATAGCTAACTTAAGAAAAAAGGAGAGATTGCATGAGCGTAGTTATCATAGGAGGAAATGAGTGCATGGTCTGTCAGTATGAGAAGATCTGCAAAGCGTATGGATGTAAAGCAAAGGTATTTGCAAAGGAGAGAAGTGGTTTTAAGAAGAAGCTTGGCAGTCCGGATCTGATGATTTTATTTACCAACACCGTATCCCACAAAATGGTACATAGTGCCGTGACAGAGGCGAAGAGAAACAGGATACAAATTGCCAGAGCACATTCCAGCAGTGCGGCTGCACTTACCAGCGTGCTGGAAAACTACTGCAGATAAGAAAAAAACAGCCCGACGGAAAGATGTGATATCGCGTTGGGCTGTTGTGGTTGTCTTATGCAGAAAAACGGCAGTTGGATGATCAATCCGGAAGAAACAGCTTAACGGAGCTGTCTCCCGATGTGTCTGAAGTACTGTCCGAGCTGCTGGAATCTGAGGTTCCTTCAGAGGAACCGGTAGAATCCGATGTATTGTTTGACGTGCCGGAGCTGTCTGCAGTGGAATTGTATGTATCGCCGTTTGCAGAGGTATCTGAGGTTCCGGTTAAGCTGTCTGTTGTGGTATAACTGGAAGTTGTTCCGCTGGTGTTTGAAATCTGGCTGGTCAGATCATTGATTTTTTGCTCGATTCTGGTTTTTTCCGAACCTTCTACCGGGGTCGGCTGATAATTGTTATAACTGCTTTCGGAAGACAGAGAGCAGGGAATGATCGTATTGGTGGTGCTGGTCAGCTCCTTGCTGGTATTAAAGGTAAAGGTTGGCTGGAAAATTACCGTGTCAAAATCGGATGGATAAGTATTTCCGCCAAAGCAGAAGTTGCCGAGGCTGTAGAAAATGGTCCTGCCGTTGTAAACCTCCATACCCTGCAGTACGTGCGGGTGATGTCCCACCACAAGGTCAGCGCCTGCATCAATGGCGGCACGTGCCAGTGTGGTCTGATTGCTGTCCGGAGTGGTTTCTTTTTCGTTACCCCAGTGGAAGTTGACAATGATCAGATTTGCACCTTCTTCTTTTACTTTATTGATATTTGTTACCAGCTGAGTCCTGCATTCCAGGTGTGTATCCAGCTCATAGATACCAACCAGGCCTACTTTAATGCCTTTGATGTCGATGACAGCCGTCTCGTCATTTCCAAATGTAGTGATGCCGGCATTTTTCAGAGCGTTCTGAGTATCCGTGTAGCTCTGGGCACCATAGTCACTGGAATGGTTGTTGGCAAGGTTTGCAGCCTCCACAGAACCGGAAGTCAGGATGGAAGCATACTCCGGATCAGCCTTGAACGCGTACTCTTTGTCGGCTCTTGTCTCGGAGGTGGTCAGAGTACCTTCGAAATTGACGATGGACAGATCGTCCTTTTCCAGATAGGATTTGACATTCTGGAAGAAATAATCGGAACCATACAGAGAATAATAAGAATTCAGACTTGTGTTGGCATCAAAATATTCGTCTGTTCCCAGTGTACAGTCACCCATCAGGCTGATGGTGATGCTGGTCTCCGCTGCCAGTGTATCCTTTGGCGCAGCAGTTTCCGTGGAAGCGGTCTCGGTGGAAGCCTCCGTGGATACTTTGTTCTGGCGTGTGTGTGGCTTGATGGCCGGAATTTTGTCAAAAGCCAGAAGAAGAAAGATAAGCGCAACGCAGGCAAAGACACCGAAAAATGCGATATCCAGATAAAGCTGTCGCTGTCTGTCTCTGTGTTTTTTCCCTAAGTTAAGATTGAATTTGTTTTTATCCATAATTTTGCCCCTTTTTATACAATGATAAGAATGCATTCCCCTCGTAACGCAGGATGTTCTATGGAATGATTATAGAGGAAAATCCGGAAAAAGTAAATGATTTCTGAACAGGGATTTTGAAATAAGGGAGCAGGATGTTATTGACAATATTTCTAATATAATTGTATAATCAAAATAACATGTGGCAGAGGCAAAGGAGTTGATACACAGGGGTATTGGCTCCTTTTTGCTTTTATGAGAGAAAGGGGAAACGGAAAATGAGTGAAGAGAAGAAAACATTGGATCTGGATGAGCAGGAAGTAAAGAAAGAAAGTGGCAGTGATTTCAAACTTTCGGAAACCTGGGCGCAGGATGCGCTGGGGGATCTGGAGGACTGGATTGAGGAGCAGGGTATCTATATCAGACAGTGATCGGAAAAGAAGAAGCGCAGATTCCAAACGGGTCTGCGCTTCTTCTTTTCCTTTATTCCCGCAGGCAACGAGCCAGGCAGCCGCATTTGTGCAGATATTTGCCACTGCCGCGAGGGTTATGATTCCTTTTTTAATAGAGTCAGAAACTGTTCTCCATATTTTGCATATTTCATCTCACCTACACCGGATACCTGGAGCATTTCACTGTGCGTCTGTGGTCTCAGAATGCACATCTGTACCAGTGTTTTATCGGAAAAGACAATATACGGAGGAACCTTCTGGGCACGTGCGATTTCCAGACGGAGAGCGCGGAGACGTTCGAACAGAGCGTGATCCATGTCCCCCGATACGGAACCGGAGGATCCTCTCTTTTGCTTTTTTCCCGAAACAAGCTTTGGCTTTTCTTTGGCGGTTTTCATGAGGACGGTGCCGCCATTTAGAATATCCTCTGAGGTATCGGTCAGTTGTATCACATGATATTCTCCGGTGGATACCGCAAGATATCCCTTCATAACGAGATGGTTCAGGATCTGGCGGAGCTGATGGATGGGAACGTCAGCACAGCTTCCGTACCAGGGGTTCTCGTCCAGACGGGCCCGGAGAATTTTGGAGCTTTTGCTGCCGTGTACCGTGTCAGCGATGGTGACAAGCCCATAGCCCCAGTGACATTCCTTTACGCATCCAATCAGCTTCCTGGCAATGGGGGTTACATCTTTTTCCTCAAACTGGGTGAGGCAGTTGGAACAGTTCCCGCAGTAACTCTGGCCGTATTCTCCGAAATAGCGAAGGATGTATTCCCGCAGACATTCATTGGTAAAGCAATAGAAGGTCATGCGTTTGAGACGCTCCTGCTCCCGTTCCCGGATCATGGCGGCGGTTTTTGCATCTGTATCCTCCGGCGGTTCCATTTTGTCAATAAAAAACTGGTTGGTTACCACATCCTGTCCGGAATACAGCAGAATACAGTCGGAGGGAAGTCCGTCACGCCCGGCTCTTCCGGCTTCCTGATAGTAGCTTTCCATATTTTTTGGCATATTGTAATGAATCACGTAGCGGACATTGGATTTGTCAATTCCCATGCCGAAGGCATTGGTGGCTACCATGATCTGTTTGCGGTCGTAGAGAAAATCATCCTGATTATGTCTGCGTTCTTCGTCACTTAATCCGGCATGGTATCGTGTGGCAGAATAGCCGTTTCGGACAAGCTGTTCACAGACCTCCTCCACTGTCTTTCGGGTCAGGCAGTAAAGGATGCCGCATTCTCCCCTGTGAGCATGGATTACTTCCAGGGCAGCTCTCCATTTGCTTTGAGGATGCTGTACCAGGAAACGGAGATTTTTCCGGTCAAAGCCTGTGACGACCTGCACCGGGTTCTGTAAATCCAAAAGAGCCAGAATATCTTCCCGTACTTCTCTTGTGGCAGTTGCGGTGAAAGCGCTAAGAATCGGACGTTTTTCCAGAAGATTCACAAAATCCAGGATCTTCAGATAGCTTGGACGGAAATCCTGACCCCACTGGGAAATACAGTGAGCCTCATCCACGCTGATCATGGAGATTTCCATGGTTCTGGCGGCTGCGATGAAAGAATCGGTCAGGAGACGTTCCGGTGCCACGTAGACGATCTTATACTGACCGTTTACCATATATTTCAAGGCAGTACGGTATTGACCAGGGGTGAGGGAGCTGTTCAGGTAGGCGGCATGAATGCCGGCCTGATTCAGCGTGGTGACCTGATCCTTCATCAGAGAGATCAGGGGGGAAATGACAAGTGTGATCCCGGGCATCAGGAGTGCCGGAATCTGGTAACAGATGGATTTCCCGGCACCGGTGGGCATGATCCCCATGACATCCCTGCCGGAAAGAATCCCGTCAACCAGGATATCCTGTCCTTCCCGGAAGGAGTCGTATCCAAAATATTTTTTCAAAGCCTCGTATTTTGTCATAGTATGTGATTTTCCTTTTGGGTAAATGATTCGTTGACAGGTCGGTGTGACCGTCCTGAGATGGAGAATGTGATTAAGAACAGTTTAAGCCAGAAGAAAAAGAGTGTCAACCGTTATTCTTCTTGCAATTTTTACAGAAACAGGAGCATAATAGAGTAGAATTGGTACAACCGTATCGGTTATGCGATACTAAAAAGGAGGAGATTGGGATGTCAGATACTGTAAATAAAACTGCAGCTATAATAGAAACCGTGAAGACTCAGGCGGCCGGGCTTCAGGATGAAATAACGGCAGTCCGAAGAGAAATTCATCGTTTTCCGGAAAGAGGACAGAGACTTCCGAAAACGAAAGCATTTGTGATGGAGAAGCTGCGGGAATACGGCTATGAACCAAAGGAAATCTGTGAGAGTGGAATTGTGGCAGAGATCAGCGGAAAACAGAGCGGAAGAACGCTGCTTCTGCGGGCAGACATGGATGCCTTGCCGGTGGAGGAGAAAGCAGAATGCGATTTTCGGTCAGAAAACGACTGTATGCATGCCTGCGGCCACGATATGCATACGGCCATGTTGCTTGGCGCTGCGAAACTGCTTCGGCAGAATCAGGATCTGCTGCAGGGAACAGTGAAGCTGGTGTTTCAGCCGGATGAGGAAGGATTTACCGGTGCAAAGGCCATGCTGGCAGCAGGCGTTCTGGAGAATCCAAAGGTGGATGCCGGCATTGCCCTGCATGTAAATTCCGGCACCCCGTCCAGTATGGTTCTCTGCGGAAAAGGAACCTGTATGGCGGGCTGTACCTTATTCCGGATTACGGTGAAAGGAAAGGGCTGTCACGGTGCCATGCCGGAAACAGGGGTAGATCCCATCAACATTGCAGCCCATATTTATCTGGCACTTCAGGAGATTGTGGCCCGTGAAGTTGCGGCAATGGAACCCGTGGTGGTGACCATCGGTAAATTTCAGAGTGGAGATGTGCCAAATGTGATTCCACAGGAGGCTGTGCTGGAGGGAACCATCCGCTATATGAAAAAGGAAATGGGGGAAGAGGTCCTGAAAAAGATTCGCCGGATCTGTGAACTGACGGCACAGACCTTCCGGGGGACGGCAGAAGTGACGGAGCTTGCGTCTGCACCGCCATTGATCAATGACCGGGACATGGCAGAGGAGATCAGCAGTTACACAAAACAGATTGTCGGAGAAAACCGGGTATACGTCTATGAAAACGGGGGTATGGGTTCCGAGGATTTCGCTTCCTATACGTATCAGATCCCATGCACCTACATGCTGCTGGGAGCCGGAACGAAGGAGGAGGATCCGCGTTATGGTAAGCCCATGCATAATGAAAAGGTCGTGTTTAACGAAGAAATACTTCAAAAAGGTGCGGCGATCCACACTTGCTGTGCAATTCTCTGGCTGGAGGCTCGCAGCAGGCAGTAAAATCGGTATTCGACAGGTGACCAGGATTCGAGTATCCAAGCCACGCGTGGGCGGTGGCTTTGGGGCAAAACAGAGCTGTGTAACGGAGGTGTTCCCGGCCTTTGTCACCTGGAAGACCGGAAAGCCGGCCAAGCTTGTTTTCAGCAGACAGGAGAGTCAGACGGCAGGCTCGCCGCGCCATGAAATGGAGATTCGGGTTCGCCTTGGGGCTATGAAGGATGGTACGATCCGTGCCATTGATCTCTATACACTTTCCAATACCGGTGCTTATGGAGAACATGGACCAACGACAGTGGGCCTTTCCGGACATAAATCGATTCCTCTTTACAATGGAAATCTGGAAGCATTTCGTTTTCATTACGATGTGGTGTATACGAATGTGCAGGCGGCAGGTGCCTATCGCGGATATGGTGCAACGCAGGGAATCTTTGCGCTTGAGAGTACAGTGAATGAACTGGCTGACAGGCTGAAGATGGATCCGGCAGTGATCCGGGAAAAAAATATGGTGCGTGAGGGACAGATTGCTTCGGCGTATTACAACGAAAAGATGAATGCCTGCGCTCTGGACCGTTGTGTGGCACGGGCAAAAGAAATGTTTGACTGGGATGCAAAACCAGCGGCGCAGGATATGGGGAATGGAAAAATCCGTGCCAAAGGAATGGCCATGGCCATGCAGGGTTCCGGTATCTCCGGCGTGGATGTGGGATCTGCAACGATTAAGCTGAATGATGACGGATTCTATGCCCTGTCCATCGGTGCCGCGGATATGGGAACCGGGTGTGATACCACGCTTGCCCAGATTGCCGCGGAATGTCTGGAATGCAGCGTTGATAATATCGTGGTGTACGGAGCCGATTCCGACAGCTCGCCCTATGATTCTGGATCCTATGCTTCCAGCACAACCTATGTAACGGGAAAAGCAGTGGAAAAAGCCTGCTTTGAACTGAGAGAACGTATGGCGGTGATTGCGGCAGAAATGCTTGGCTGCGGCAGGGAAGCGCTTGTCTTTCAGTCGGATGGAGTGTTCACGGAAGACGGAGAAAAAAAGGTAACGCTTGGTGAGATTGCAGCCCGTTCTATGAATGGAAATACAAAAGCTGTTCAGGTTACGGTAAGCCATTCCTCTCCGGTTTCACCTCCGCCTTTTATGGCCGGTATGGTTGAACTTGAGATTGACAAAGAGACCGGACAGGCAGAAATACTGGATTATGTGGCAGTGGTTGACTGTGGAACACCGATTAACAGTAATCTGGTGCGGGTTCAGACGGAAGGCGGACTGGCTCAGGGAATCGGTATGGCACTGTATGAAAATGTGACCTACAGTCCAAAAGGAAAAATCCGGGAGGATTCCTTCATGCAGTACAAGATTCCAACCAGGCAGGATATCGGAAAGTTGCGGGTGGAGTTTGAAAACAGCTATGAGGAGACTGGGCCGTTTGGAGCCAAATCCGTCGGGGAGATTGTAATTAACACGCCGGCTCCTGCCATTGCACATGCCATTTACAATGCGACTGGCGTATGGCACAGAGAACTTCCAATCACACCGGAAAAAATTCTGATGGGAATGTTATCACATGAAAATTAAAATGATTTATCTGGCGGCTGGAAACAGCCGCCGTTTTGGGAATAATAAGCTTTACCACGAAATTGCGGGACGGCCGATGTTTCTGTATGGGTTGGATGTTCTGGAGCAGGTGCTGAAAGAAACGGAAAATACCGTGCTGACTGTGGTGACCGTGTATGAAGAAATACGAAAAGAAGTGCTGACAAGAAAAGATATCTGGAAGGATCGTATGGAGGTTGTGGATTCCCCGGACAGCGAGAAAGGAATCTCCTGTTCTATTCGGGCAGGTCTTACCGGCACAGCGGCAGATTATTACCTGTTCTGTGTGGCTGATCAGCCCTGGATACTGACTGAGACGATTCTGGAGCTGATAAGAGAAACCACCGAAAAGCATTGCCCTGGAGGCTGGGTACAGTGGAACGACATAAGCGGAAATCCAACGATCTTTTCCAAAGAGCTGCTTCCGCAGCTGCTGGCGCTTGACGGGGATACGGGGGGAAAGAGTATCCTGAGAAAACAGAAGAATATCTGTGTGGTTCAGGCAAAGCAGGCAGCAGAAATCAAAGACATTGATGTTCCTTTCGGATCAGAGGAAGGGTAAGTTTATATTTTTTTTAGAAAATTAATTAGCACTCACCTCTTGACAGTGCTAACAACTAGTGCTATATTACGTATAACAGATGAAACAAATATAACACATGAGTGTTACGCATATGCAAGGAGGAATGATTTATGTTATTTACAAACAGAGCTTTTGATTTATTTGATGATATGTTTAATGATCCGTTTTTTACACGTTCCTATGAGACAACGACGACTCCCCAGATTATGAAGGCGGATGTTCAGGAAATCGAAAAGGGTTATCTGCTGGATATTGAGCTTCCGGGATATAATAAGGAAGATGTCAAGGCGGA
>JALEJP010000061.1 GCA_022769625.1 Lachnospiraceae bacterium
TAAATGAAGGATTGAGAATATTAGAAGTAGCATAGAAACTATGGATAAGAACCGTAGGAACTACGGGGATAGCTTGGTAAATATCTTTTCAGTAGAAAGGAGTTTCCAAGAATCTCGTGGCTTTAGCCATGAGAGGTTCAAATGAACACTGTGCGGAAATGCTTGCAGAGCCATTAGTATGCGATACGTTTCACATCACGCTCCATGATTTGGCAAATGGAATGAGATCGCAGGAGCTGCAGGAAAAAATAGAGAACAGTGAATATCACGCAAAACAGCTTCTGGGCGAAATCAAGGCGGAGGATTCGCACAGGATAAAATTGAGATCTACCTTCCTGTTTAATATGATGAACACGAGTGTCGTGCTGGGCTTTGCCCCGGCAGAGGAAGAGAGCTGCTATAGGCTGATGAGTCTATATGAGAGATTTCAGAGTGTGATCAATCTGTCCTATCCTCTGACACCGCACATCACGATGGCATACTACAAACCTGGAAGATATGGGACAGCGCAGCTAGACAGACTTCGGGAAGTGATTCGATATGTGGATGAACTTGGCAGGATCGAGCTGGAACTGAACGCTGAAAATCTGGCTTATCAATGCTTCACAGATATGAATCACTATGTGATAAAGTGACTGTTCCGACACGATTTTCGCCAATTGACAACAGAGAGACATAACAGGGAATCATATGATGTTGGGGTCAAAAGTCTTTGCCCCCCTGATACCTACGGATTTCTCCGCGTTTCACGCTCACGAAATCCTAAAAACAGTCGAAATCCGCTCATTTTTCTACGAAAAATGGCTACTTTCTCATGTTTTGCGGGTCCCAAAGTCATGCTTTTTCATGCAAACAAGAACAGCATGACCTTTTGACCCCTGGTACCATATTATATTTGTAACAAATGCTGGAGAAAACTCTTGAACTTTTTTAATAATATAACCGGAAAGCAAGGTCGGGTGCTATTGAAGAAGAAGGTAAATTAACAACAGGAGGTAGAATCAATGACAAAAAGAATTTTTAGCATAATGCTTACGCTCTGTATGGTTCTAATGCTTGCACCGAAGGCGGTATTTGCAGAAAGCAGTACAGGCTCTAAATCAAGTTATACAAAGGCTTGTGAAGCAATTGACAAAGAGTATACCTACACAGGACATGACCTTGGTGCAACGTATACTCCTGAGGCAACTACTTTTAAGGTGTGGGCGCCTACAGCTACGGAAGTGTATTTAAATCAATTTTCAACCGGTTCTGACGAAGAGCCTGGCGCAGAGGATTTGGGAAGCTATGAGCTTACAAAACTTGTGGATGGAGAAAAATGGACAGGTGTCTGGACAATAACTATTGAAGGCGATCAGAAAAATGTGCACTATACCTACACAATTACAGCCACAAAACCAACCGGTACTCAGACAATAACAAAGCAAATACAGGACATTTATTCAGTTGCAGCAGGTGTAAACGGAAAACGCTCAATGGTATGTGACCTTGATTCTACCGATCCAGAGGATTGGCAAAAGGACAGTCATGTGTTCGTTGACGAAACCACTGATTCATTAGTGTGGGAGTTAAATATAAAATGTTTTTCCTATGACTCTGCCTCGGGCGTGTCCGAGGCCAACCGTGGCAAGTACCTTGCCTTTACTGAAAGCGGTACAACCCTGAATGGCAAAGGAAATGTTTCTACCTGTGTTGATTATCTTAAAGAGATGGGTGTAAAAACGGTTAGGCTGAATCCGTTTTACGATTTTGGTTCTGTCGGCGAAAGCGACTCGGTATCTCAGGACATCATGGACATCGGTTCCCAAAACTTCAATGTTCCCGAGGACTCGTATTCTTCAAATCCTTATGACGGCAATGTCAGGATCAAGGAATGCAAGCAAATGATTCAGGCGCTGCACAACGCCGGAATCTCCGTGGTGATGGATGTTGACTACACCCATACCGCCTTAAAGGATTCCTGCTTCCAGGGTACGGTGCCAGACTATTACTACAGACTTGCCGGAGACGGTACTTTTTCCGATCGCTATGGTTTTGGCAACGAGTTAGCAACAGAACGTGCAATGTACCGGGAGTATGTTATTCAGTCACTGCTATACTGGGTAAATGAGTATCATGTTGACGGTTTTAACTTTAATTCAATGGGTCTAATGGATGCTGAGACCATGCAGTTAATAAGGAATGCTCTCAATAAAGTAAATTCTCGAATTACAACCCGAGACGATGGTTATTCGTCTGTTTGTTCGTATCACTCGTCAGATGCCACATACAAACTGCAGAGCGTAAACGGACAGTCATGGAAGAAGTGCCAATACTGCGGTGATGAAATTGGTAAAAGTGAGCTGAAAGACACAGTAATTGAAAAGTCCCCGGAAAATGAACAGTCCGTATCAAATGTAACTAAAACAATAGCCAGGACAAACACAGATAAAAACGATGCAAAAGGCTCAAGCTTTGCACCGCTCAAGCTAAAGGCAACAAGTTCCAAGAACAAGACAGTAAAGCTTAGCTGGTCAAAGGTAAGCGGTGCTGAGGGTTATATTGTATATGGTGCTATGCGTGGTAAGACAATGAAGAAGATTAAGACTACAACAGGCAAGTCATATACAGTTAAGAACCTTAAGAAGGATAAATACTACAAGTATATGGTAGTAGCATACAAGACAGATAAGGGTCAGCAGGTTGCATTTTCAATTTCTAAGATTGCACACATTGCAGTTAAAGGCGGTAAGTACGGTAATTCGACAAAGATAACTGTTAAGAAGATTAATCCGATTAAAAAGGGCAAGAAGATTACGCTTAAAGCAACGGCGAAGAACAGCAAGAAGAAGGTCAAAACTTACGTTAAACTTCGTTATGAGTCAACGAACACCAAGATTGCAACCGTATCATCTAAGGGTGTAATTACTGCTAAAGGAAAAGGTGTATGCTACATTTACGTATATGCTCAAAACGGCGTTTACAAAAAGGTAAAGGTTACTGTAAAAGAGTAAATCTTTATATTGTTCTCAGTAGGAGATTTCAACCCACTACTAAGGAGAACAGCTATTACACATGAAAGGAATCAATGACAGATTCAGAAGACGAGAGGAGAGATAACATGGATACCGTACGTTTGGGAAAGACAGAGCTTGTGGTGAATAAAAATGGATTTGGAGCACTTCCGGTGCAGAGAGTGGAGATGGCGGATGCCGTTTATCTGCTTCAGAAGGCTTTTTACAATGGAATCAATTATTTTGATACGGCGCGCGCATATTCCGACAGTGAGGAAAAGCTGGGAGAGGCATTTCACTATGTTCGGGAAAAGATAGTGATCAGCACAAAAACGGCAGCAGTGACGGCAGAAGGTGTCAGGAAAGATCTGGAGGAGAGCCTGCGAAAATTAAAGACGGATTATATTGATATTTATCAGTTCCACAATCCCGTATTCTGCCCGAAGCCTGGAGATGAGAGTGGAATCTACGATGCAGTGCTTGAGGCAAAGCAGCAGGGAAAAATCCGGCATATTGGTATTACCAATCACAGACTTGCCGTGGCACAGGAGGCCATTGACTCCGGGCTGTATGAGACGCTGCAGTTTCCATTTTCCTATCTGGCTGCAGAGCCGGAATTAAAGCTTGTGGAGTCCTGCCGGGAAAAAGATATGGGATTCATCGCCATGAAGGGGCTGGCAGGAGGGCTGATCCACAATTCGGCCTGCGCTTATGCTTTTATGGCACAGCCTCAGTTTGCCCATGTGGCACCGATCTGGGGCATACAGAGAGAAAAGGAGCTGGATGAGTGGCTGTCTTATCAGAGCTGTCCACCAAGTCTGACCGGAGAACTGCTGGAAGAGATCGCAAAAGACAAAGAGATGCTGTCCGGCGAGTTTTGCCGTGGATGCGGATACTGCATGCCATGTCCTGCGGGCATTGAAATCAACAACTGTGCAAGGATGAGCCTGATGCTGCGCCGTGCGCCTCAGAATGCATGGCTGTCACCGGAATGGCAGGAGAAGATGAAGAAGATCGAGGACTGCAAACACTGCGGAGCCTGCCAGAAGAAATGTCCCTACGGATTAAATACACCGGAGCTGCTGGCGAAAAATTATGAGGATTATAAGACCTTTCTGTAAAGAAAAAGATCTTTCATATGGAGCAAAAAAGAACCCTGAAACCGGGTCCCAGATTCCGGTATTCAGGGTTCTTTTTTAACGGCACCGGAAAGCCTGAAAAGGAAACTTACCGGTGGCTGTCAGATTATGAAATGAGCCTGACGTCAATTTTTTTGCAGAGAATAGACTAACTATTTATTATACCATAAAGCGAAGAGAATTTTTTTACCTCTTTCGCGGAAATTTTTACTTTTTCAAGTTTTATTGTAGATTTATAATGTAAAATTTAAACTTCAAAGCCTATATTGACAGACAAAAAAGGGCTATGCTATAATTTTATAAAACTGTTTTGCGAGAGCAGAAAAGCATTCCAAATGAAAGGAAGGAGGTGCTCCAAAGGAAAGGAAACCGGAAAATTTGGCATGGATGAAAGAAACAAAAGTTTCAGAAATGGAGAAGAGAGGAAAATGGCAAAAACAAAATGGATTAGTAAGATAGGAGCCACCCTGTTTGGTGTGGCTCTGTTATTTCTGTCTGCGTCTCTGGCCGTTCATGCAGAGGAGGTCGTATGGACAGGAAATGAGTGGAATGTTTCCGAACAGGAAATGAAGGAAGTGAAAAACCTCAAACTGGGACGGGAGGATGCACGTTCTTCCTTTTTCCCGTTTTCAGAAGAAGAAAAGGCACTGGCATCACAGCAGATCGGACAGGAGAGAAATCTGGAAGATGCATATTATCAGTCGCTGAATACGGCAGATGGACAGACCTGGAAGTTTTATTATGTCTCCTATCCGGGTGCACGTGTACAGCGTCCGGGTAATGACAACATCATGAATCCGGATTATGACGACAGTGACTGGGATGAGATCACGGTTCCGAAAAACTGGGAGGCATCCTATAACGCAGATGGTACCTTTAAGTACAATCCTCCCCAGTACAGTAATACGGATTACCCATGGACGACACAGAATCCAAATCCGTCAGCGCCGCATGCGCCGACCCAGTTTAATCCGGTGGGCTTTTACCGGACAAAGATAAACGTAAATCCAACATTTAAGGGGAGAAGTGTTTTCCTGAATTTTGAAGGTGTGGAATCTGCATTTTATGTGTGGGTGAACGGACATCAGGTTGGCTTCAGTGAGGACAGTTTTACCAGCAAAGAATTCCGGATTGATGAGTTCCTGAATTATGACGGGAATGATACCCTGGCTGTGGAGGTGTTCAAGTGGTCAAGCGGAAGCTGGTTTGAAGATCAGGATATGTTAAGACTTGCAGGCATTTTCCGAAGCGTATACCTGACCTCCAAGGATCTGGTGGATATCCGTGATTTTACCATCAATACGACGAAGGCAGGAAGCGGAACGGATCCCGATACGGATTATGAGGATTTTGACTTTGAACTTTATGCGGATATCCGTGATCTGGGTGCCGATGAGACCATGAAAAATGGCCTTCAGCTTTCGGTTACGCTGTATGATCCGGATGGCAAAAAGGTTTCGGAGGAACAGCTGGAGAATAAAAATCTGGTGAAAACACTGAATGCGGAAGATTTCACCGAAGAAGATTCTCTGGGCCGCCCGGAGAAAACGGTAAAGCTTTCGGCAAGAGTGAAGAATCCGGCCAAATGGTCTGCTGAGCAGCCGAATCTGTACAAAGCGTTGATTACTCTGCGCGATGCACAGGGCGAGATCGTGGAGACGACAGCGTACCGTTTTGGATTCCGGATGATTGAAATGCGCAATCAGGGTCAGTCCAATGCACAGATCACGATCAACGGGCAGCCTCTGTTGATCAAGGGTGTTAACGTTCACGAGAATAATTATGAGACGGGACGTGCCATGACTTATGAGCTGATCAAAAAAGATGTGACCATGATGAAGCAGAATAATTTTAATGCGGTTCGTATGTCACATTACAGTCATGATTTCCGCTACTATGATCTTGCGGATGAGATGGGATTGTATATCCTCGATGAGACAAATCTTGAGACACATGGAAACCGCAGTATTCCAAGCAGCAATACAAATTATCTGCCGGCGGCTCTGGATCGTCTGTCCAGCATGTTCTATCGCTCGAAAAATTATCCCAGTGTCATTATTTATTCTCTGGGAAATGAAGCAGGAAGCGGTTCCGTATTTGCAGAAATGAACAAATGGCTGAAGGGTAATTATACCGGTTCTCCCGATTTTTACCTGTATTCTGATATTAAGGGGGATATCCAGAAACGTCCGACTCATTACGAGGGCGATAATTCCAATGCAGATATTCAGTCCAATATGTACCCCAGTGTGGAAGAAACCCTTCGGTATTCCCAGGTGAATAAGCCGTATATTCTGTGTGAATACAGTCATGCGATGGGAACCTCTGGAGGATACTATCAGAAATACTGGGATGCATTTGAATCAAGAGAAAATATCCAGGGTGGTTTCATCTGGGACTGGGTAGACCAGAGTATGCTCACCTATGTGGATCCGGATGCATTTCCGGCACAGACAGCCCTTGGATGGAAGAGCGGTACGATCGTCTCTCAGGATGAGAATCAGACCAGGATCAAGCCGGGCAGCGGACCGGAGTGCCTGTCATCAAAGGGAGTCAGTGGAGAAAGCGGTGATTATGCATTAAGCGGCAGCGCTTATGCAGAGACAACACCGGAAGTTCTGAATTTTAATAGCTCTTTTACGATAGAAGCCTGGGTAAATCCGGCAGATACCGGAAGAAGTCCCAGAACGGTTGTGGCAAAGGGAGATAATCAGTATAAGCTTCAGACCGTAAACGGAACCATTCAGTTTAACACCTTCTACAATGGGTGGAATGTGCTGGAATACACTTATGATGAGGCAAACTGGGCAGGAAAATGGCATCACCTGGTGGCAACCTATGATGCGGAAACGAAGAAGGCTGCCATTTACTGTGACGATATGAGCCAGCCTGCAGCAGAGGCAGTATTTACAAAAGCAAGAGAGGATGGAACTTTTAACAAGAGCGGACAGAAATTCGGTGTTGGATATGATTCCCAGAATGCGGGAAGCCGTGACTGGAAGGGACTGCTTGATCAGGTACATATCTATGACAAAGCCCTGACAGCGGAAGAGATCACAAATCAGAACCGTTCCGTATCGGATGAGCATGTTATATACTGGGAAGATTTCGATGGTGGCCTGGAGACAGAAGAATCAGATGTTTCTTATGAGGTATATACCATTGCTTCACAGGACAAGCAGGAAACAAAGACAACCCTGATTAAAAAAGGAACTGCGCTTAGTCAGAATGGTCCTACCGGACAGGCGGAGGATAAAGCACTGAGCGGTCCGGCAGTTGCGAAAAACACGCCATCCTGGCTGGATATCAATGGAGCCTTTACGCTGGAAACCTGGGCTTTTCCTACGGATGCTTCCGGAGTGCGGGTTATGATCGGAAAGGGAGATGCACAGTATGTACTTCGTACACAGAATGGTCAGATCTGTCTCCAGCTCTACAGCAATGTCGGAGGAAAATGGAATCAGCTGCTTTATACCTATGATTCCTCCTGGACCGGACGCTGGCATCATGTGGCTGCCACCTACGATCCGGTGACAAAGACGGCAAAGATGTACGTGGATGATATGAGTACGCCGGTTGCAGAGACAACATTCACAAATGTGTATGAGGATGGAAGCTTTAACCGCAACGGAGATGATTTTGCGGTGGGACGTGAGACAACCAATGCCGGCCGTGACTGGCAGGGTCTGCTGGACAATGTACGGGTTTATAACCGTGTGCTGTCCTCCGAAGAGCTTTTGAAAGAACGCAGCGCAGACGATGATGGTGTTGTATTCTGGCAGGATTTTAACGGCGAGGCAGACAGCAGTGTTCCTGTGGTAGAGGAGGGATATGCAGGCTTTGGCGGTGACTGGGGAGATGCACCAAATTCCAGCAATTTCTGTGCAAACGGAATCGTGAGCACACAGCGTGTACCGCATGGAGCCATGCTGGAGATCAAGCGTGTACAGCAGGATTATGTTATGGAGCTTACAGATGCTTCTGAGACAGAGGCTAACGTCAATATCCGCAGCCGTGCGCTCTTTACCAATGCAGAAGAGTATGATTTTCTTTGGGAAGTAAAGGAAGACGGCAAGACGATACGGGAAGGCAGTATGGAGCTTGCGATTGCTCCCCTTGAGAGCAGAGATATCACCATTTCCTATGATCCGATCAAGCCGGAAGCAGGTAAAAAATATTATCTGACTGCCAAATTTGTCCTGAAGACAGATACTGCATGGGCGAAGGCAGGTCATGAAACTTCAGCTGCTCAGGCAGAGCTGGATTTTGCGGCGGAAGAGCTTTCCAAAGAGGAGCTGGATAAAACAGGAAAAGTGACTTATGAGGAAACAGCAGATTCCTATACAGTTACCGGACAGAATTTCACCATGGTATTTGACCGCGCAAGGGGTACGATCCAGTCTCTTGTATATAAGGGAACGGAGTTGTTTGTACAGGAGGAAGAGAGTGGGCCTACACCGAATTTCTGGCGTGCACCTACAGACGGAGACCGCCTGTCCAATATTTCCACCACCTGGCGTTACGCAGGATCTGACCGCACAGATATTGAGACAACCATGAAGCGTCTGAATTCCAGAGCACTGCAGATCAGTGTAAACGGAAAACTGGCACCCAGTCAGGAGACGGCGACGTATACCATGACCTTTACCATTTATGGGGACGGGCAGATTCTTGTGGAAAATACAATGACTCCGGAAGGATTTACCAGCCGTGATCTGATCCCTGTGGTTGGCAATGAGCTTCAGCTTGCTCCGCAGTTTGAGCAGCTTACCTGGTTTGGACGGGGTTCCGATCAGGAAGGCCTCTCCTCAGAGAGCTATCCGGACCGCTGTGCGCAGCAGTTTGTGGATCTGTATGAAGATCAGGTGGAGAATCAGTTCATTCCTTATATCCGCAACCAGACCTTTGGCAATAAGATGGATGTACAGTGGGCAGCACTGACGGATGAAAATGGGAAAGGCCTCGTAATCAGTGCAGCAGGCAGCACTTTGAATTTCAATGCGCAGCATTATACACAGGAAGAGCTCACTTCCTTTGGCTCAAAGCATCCTTATGAAAGCCAGAGAACGGACAATATCGTACTGAACGTAGATTATAAAAATATGGCGGTAGGATACGATCCCGGATGGCTCAGCAAAGGCTGGTACGAGGAGGAGGATATCATTCGTCCGACACAGACCTGTTCCTATCAGTACAAGCTGTCTCCGGTAGACGAATTTACAGCAGAGAAAGGCTTCGAGATCAGCACTCAGTCCTATTCCCTTGCACTGTCGGAGAAAGAAGCGCTTGCAAGAGAATCACTGGAAAAGGTTATCCGTGAAATCGAAAGTCTGGATGCACAGGAATATGTTCCGGAAACCTGGAAATTGGTAGAAACTGCACTTGCAGAAGCGAAAGACGTTCTGGAAAATGAAATCGCATCCAGAGAGGAACTGGAGCTTGCCACCATCAAACTGGTGAAAGCATTTGGAGGACTGGAGTACGGCATACAGAAGGTTCACCTGGAAACAGCCATTGCATTTGCAGACAATATTCTGGCACTGGAGAATAATTTTGAGGAAGCAGATGTACAGGCGCTGAAAGCGGCAAATGAGAATGGCAAAATAGTGTATGCCGATCTGCAGGCAACGCAGGAAGAAGTGGATGTTTCCGTTTATGAGATCCTGGATGTACTTGCCAGACTGTCAAAGAAGGCAGATGTGGAGTCTCTGGAGAGTCTGATCGAGGCAGCAAAAGCACTGCCGAAGGACCAATATACAGACGACAGTGCACAGGCTCTGGAAGAAGCCATCCGAAAGGCAGAAGCCGTTCTGGAGGATTCGGACAGAGAAGAAAATGCAGTCAGTGACGCATATGCCGGAATCATTGATGCAGTACGCGGACTGCAGATGCGCGGCAACAAAGCAGCACTGGAAGCAATCCTGGCAAAAGCAGAGGAAGTACTTGCATCCGGCGAGGCGTATGTTGCTTCTACTCTGGAAGGACTGGCAGAAGAGCTGGCGTCTGCAAGGCAGGTTTACGATGACGAAAATGCACTGCAGGGAGAAATTAACGCAGCGGTAAAAGCACTGACAAAGAAGGTATCGGAAGCCCGGTTGCTGGGTGATGTGGACGGCGACGGAACAGTCACCACAGCGGATGCGGCAGCAGTGCTGAGGGCAGCGGCAGAATGTGATATGCTTTGTGATGCGCAGGCAGAGAGTGCAGACGTAAACGGCGATGGCGATGCAAATACAGCGGATGCTGTGCTGATTCTCCAGTATTCGGCGGAGATGAGGACAGGATAGATGATAATAATCGGAAAGAAAGATATAATCAAAGGATTGGAGATGAGCGCGGATGAAGACCTGCAGGGAAATAGAGGAATTTGGCAGACATCAGGAGCTTTCAGGCAGCAGGAAGCTGGCAAAGTATGAGAAGGATTACTTCCCAAGAATCCTGGATGGAAGTGCTACAGAAGTAGATTTGACTTCCGCTCTGGAAAATCTGTCAAAGATGCTTACGGAACATTATGGAAAAACTCCTGTCATTATCATTGATGAGTATGATACGCCAATACAGGAAGGATATGCAAAGGATTTTTATGATGAAATCATTGGATTTATGAGGAACTTTTTCTCTGCGCTTTTAATGATAATAAGAATCTTTCCTTTGGTTTTCTTATTGGTATTTTACGTATTGTCTAGGAGAGTATTTTCAGTGGAATGAATAATCTGACCGTGAATTCTGTTATGGACGAAGAATATGACTGTTTCTTTGGATTTACCTGTTCAGAAGTACATGAGATGATGAAATATTATGGGGTTACGGAGAAAGAAACAGAGTTGAAGGACTGGTATGATGGTTATTGTTTCGGCAGTGAGGAGATCTATAGTCCCTGGTCGGTAATCAATTATATTTCAAAGGTATGTATTCCTCAGGCTTATTGGGTGAATACCGGAAAGAATGAAGTGCTTGAGGATGTTCTGAAGGTTGTTGCTGCAGATGATATCACCGAAAGACTCTATGCTCTTTTACAGGGGAAGAGAGTTATCGCAAGAATCAATCAGAATGTGGCAGACGGTGCATATCTGTGTGAGGTATTCATTCCAAACAAAGAGATTGCCTCTGTTTATAAGGGTTTGCGAAAAGGGTATTGCAGAACTTTTTTTTCCGAAATATGGGATGAAGAGTTAGCAGTACCCTTTGGTTATTTTTAACAATATAAAGTTAACAGAGTGTATTTTTCATTGTTGTAGTAGGGGAAAACAGTTACAGACAGTTTATATATTAGAGAATAAAAAAGCCGACAGTGGCGGTTCATTTACTTTGTAAAAATACTATTAGAATAAGAGAAATAAGAACTTTTTCTCGCAAAGTAAAACACTTTAGGATTGGAACATACCTTCCCTCAGCTTCTGTTTTTTCTATAATATACCATAATTTAAGGCTTTGTCAACGTTTAAATCAGGTAAAGTCAAGCTGTGGAGGGGCTTTGTGAAACGAAGTATTAGCCTTTTGTGGTCAGTTGCTCAGTCAGATTGTCTGGTATGTCGGACACGAATGTAATGAAAGAAAGGATGGATGATTTATGGGAAGACATGGAGAGAATATTCACAAACGCAAGGACGGACGGTGGGAGGCGAGAGTTATTCAAAGCCATGATTTTAGCGGAAAAGCAAAATATCGATACTTTTATGGAAAAACTTATTTAGAAGCAAAGAAAAAAAAGAATCAGTTTCTGGCAGACCGGCGAGAAATATCGGATCGGGGAAAGCATGGTTCCGAACAGAGGATCAGATTTGGGCAGGTGTTGTTTGAATGGCTTTCATTTAGAAAAGGAACGATAAAAGAATCCACCTATGTGAATTATCTTCGATTGATTGAGAAACATTTAAATCCGGAGTTGGGAAATCTATATCTGTCGGGCATCACTTCTGAAATACTGGAACGGTATCTGAAAAACAAATTGTGCAATGGTCGTCTGGACGGGAAAGGAGGGTTATCCCCCAAAACGGTTTCGGATATGCGATCAGTGATTCGTATGGTAATTGAATATGCTAATCAACAGCATTATCCATGTTATACCGAACGTGATGTATATTGCCCCAAAAGCAGACAGCCCAATATACGGGTTCTGACTAGACAGGAACAGGAAAAGCTGGAGGATTTTCTGTTTCAGCAGCAGGATCCATTGTGTTTTGGGGTTTTAACAGCACTTTATGGGGGGCTGCGGATTGGTGAGGTCTGCGCGCTGAAATGGGGAGATTTTCATTTCGAAAGCGGCACATTACGTA
This sequence comes from Lachnospiraceae bacterium, assembly GCA_022769625.1. Taxonomy (GTDB): domain Bacteria; phylum Bacillota; class Clostridia; order Lachnospirales; family Lachnospiraceae; genus Hominisplanchenecus. The sequence continues at coordinate 12,409 of JALEJP010000061.1, forward strand.
TTAACAAGACACTGATTCGGATTCAGGATGTTACACCGAATGCTGTTTCCAAAACAAAGCTTTTAATTGAAACTCCGAAAACAGATGCGGCAAACCGCGTGATTCCTCTGCCAGAATTTCTCATGAGTTATCTGCAACAATTTCAAAAAGCGCCGGATTGTTATCTTTTGACTGGAACAGAGAGATACTTGGAACCCCGCAGATGTCTGATGAAATATAAGCAGCTACTTCAACGGGCAGGAATGGAAGAAATAACCTTCCACACACTGCGTCATACCTTTGCTACACGTTGTGTAGAAAACGGCTTTGATGCAAAATCTCTCAGTGAGATTCTTGGACATGCCAATGTTAACACGACACTTCAGCGCTATGTACATCCGTCACTAGAACAGAAGAAAGAACAGATGAATATGCTGGGGAAAATATCAGTTTATAGTCAAAAAAATGGTCAGAGGAGCGGGAAAGTAACTATTTTATAAGAATAATGGACGTTTAATCCTAAAGTGTTTTACTTTAAGACAAGAGAGGAGTGAGAGTGTGGCTGGGCAAAAGGCATATGAAACACCTGTATTAAGAGAAATAGATCCAGGAAGTGAAGAATATATGCGTATTGTGGAGCTTATTAAGAAAAGAATACAGGAAGAAAACGATGAAATTTTGAAGCATTTTATGGAAGAGAGATAGTGGAAAAAGTTTAAAAATATTTATCTGTTTCAAGAGAATAGTTTTTAGACTGGACAGCCCAAGATCTCCGTGTGATTTACAGTGGATTAAGTTCATTGTAACAGAAAATAAGAAAAACTGTAAGGTATAATTTTTATTGTAATTTATGCCTTCAATAAAAGAAAGGAATGAATTGAAATATGAAAAAAATGAAGCAAATACTGACCTTCCTGATGGTACTGATATTAAGTATAGGATGTCTGTCGATATCGTCATTTGCAGCATCAAATACAGGCCATTCTATAAGTGTTACGTATGCAATTTTGTATGTTGATAGTTCGTATCCTATTGGATATTCGTATAATACTGTGGAAAAAACGACATTTGTATGTCAATACCAAACAGCGCATTCCGATACAGCATACAGTAATCATACCATTGCAATTAAGGATATTAAAGAGGCTTCTGTACGTAATGCATCTAAACTTCAGTCCGGATACTCTTTTGTAGGCTGGTCTAAAACAGCCTCTGCCAATCCTAGGATTTTCAGTTTTTCTACTCCTGGAACTACAGCTTGTAATAAAGGAAATACTATTTATCTGGTTGCTAAACGCCCAAGCGTTACTTATACATTAAACTTTGACGCAAATGGTGGCACTAACGCTCCTGGAAAAATGAGTGTATCCAGTACGACAGGCAGTGCAAGTTTTACGATTCCGGCAACAGCTCCAGTAAAGAGTGGTTATACCTTCAAAGGCTGGGGTACTTCTGCTTCAGCAGCAGTAGCATCTTATCAGCCTGGCAACACATATACCACAAGTTCAAGTTCTTCGACTTTGTATGCAGTATGGGAGAAAAACTATACCTTAAGCTTTGATGCAAATGGTGGTGCAAATGTTCCAGATAATATGAGTGTATCCAGTGGCTCCGGCAGCGCAAATTTTGTGATTCCGGCGATAGTACCTGTGAAGGATGGTTACACCTTCAAAGGCTGGGATACTTCTGCTTCTGCAACAGCTGCATCCTATCGGCCTGGTGATACCTATACTACAAATGAAAGTTCTTCTGTTTTATATGCAGTATGGGAGCAGAATGTCGCAAAATATACCGTTACCTACCAGTATCCTGGAAATATAAAAGAAAAAGAAGTTGCAGAAGGTTCTATCATCACACTTCCGGGTGCAGAAGAGTTTTATGAAGGAGTCTATGATCGACAGAATGTATGGCAGCTGATTGGATGGGAAGATCAGTATGGTTGTATCTATGCAATAGGATCAGACATTGCGGTGACAGGTAATCTGGTTCTGACACCAGCGACAACCAAAGTTATGTTGCTTTGCGATGGGGCAACGGAAGATGTGATTGGGATTCTGGCGGAAGATGAATATGAGAAAGGCAAAAACAGCGAAATCGCAAATGGGCTGTCTTATAATATGGCAACTACCTTTGATGTCCTTCCAGGAGGAGATAAGAGCTTTGTGGTAGATGGAACCAGAAAGATCACACAGCAGACGGAAGATGAATATGAAGAAGCTTTTGCAGGATGGTTTTATACACCATATGAAAATCAGTTGCCCTATGAATTGGATTGGTCTGCAGACAACAATGTAGGTGAGGATGATTTGTTCAAATCTGATCGGGTGGTTGATAATCGTATCTACGCTTACTGGATTGATGCTGATTTCCTGAATACTACAATCGGTTACCGTACGGATGATAAATGCGCATCTAAGGTTTATGCAAATTCAACAGTACCGGGTGACATATTCCGTAATTACGGATTTGTGCTGTCAACAACAGCCGGAGAGAATGACGAAAATCAGCTGGTTATTGGTGGAAAGATAGGTGCAAAACCAGTGGGCAATTTCCAGAAAACAGCAATTTATCAGAGATTTAAAGCAAGCCCTATTTACAATAAAAACTATACAGCAAATGAATTTAACGGAGGAATTCCAGGATTTGATAACGATGGTAATGGAAACGGGTATATAACATATTTCTATTGGAAGAATATGCAGCTGTATGATGGAACAGGTAATTTCACTTCCCTGGCAGCTCGTGCTTATTATACGACGTTAGAGGGTACTGTGGTCTATGGAGATATGACGCGTGTGGTTTTTGAAGCGAACACCGTATATCCAGGAGGAAAATAAAAACAATAATTTCAGATAGGAGGATAAGAAGATGAGCAAAACATATGAAATGCCTTTTTATTTAGCTCCAGATGAGGAGTGGAAACCGGATGGATCCGGCCTTACTCCTTTTTCTCTGAGAAATCAGGTGCAGGCGTCTCTATATCTGGCACCGGATGGCAGAGTTGTAGACTATTTTGGAAATCCGGTTAAAAATATAAGATGCTAATATAATTTGGAGAAGTTGCCGCACGTGAGATTTGTTAATCGTTCAGGTTGTCATAGTGCGGCAGCTTTTTGTTATGGCGACGGGGAAATGGACATCGTATTTGAACGAATGAACATTTGACGATTGCTAATCAGAGCAAGATTTGCAATCGTATCTCGTCTTTGTATGGAGGGAATATGTTCGTTCAGTTGTCGGGACTATTGTTTGAGATAAAATTCTGCTTTGCGGAAACGAAGAAGCATTTTAAGGAATTTGAAGCACACCCAGGCAATCCGGTGGCCGTGGTACATGCAGAAATGGATGATTTTGCCCGGGCAGAGCCTTTTTTCCCGGAAGGGGCTTCGGAAGATGTGAAAGAGTGGATCACCCTTCGCAGGTGTTTTTCCGATATTCTTCCGGCATTTGACCGGTGCCTGTTTCACGGCGCCGCGATGGTATTTGACGGGAAGGTGTGTCTGTTTACGGCTCCCTGTGGGACGGGGAAGACGACGCAGCTGATTTTATGGAGACAGATGTTTCCGGAAAGGACAGCGATTATCAACGGGGACAAACCGATTCTGGAGTTTTTAGAGGACGGGACCATTATGGTACATCCAAGTCCCTGGAAGGGAAAAGAGAATTGCGGCTATGCCCCTGCAGCACCGCTTGCATACGTTGTCTATCTGAAACAGGCAGCCCATGACCGGATTTTTCCCATGCCGCGCAGGGAAGCGGTGCTTTTCCTGTTTTATCAGTTTTTTTGTCCCGGGGAACAGGAAACGCAGACCCGGAAAATCTGCGGTTTTCTGGAACAGATGCTGAAGCAGGTACCGGTGTGGGAGCTGGAGAACCGGGGAAAATCGGAATCGGTAAAGGTCTGCTTTGATATTTTGACCGGGGGAAAGGACATAAGAGATGAGTAGGAAAATCAGAGAAGGCGTGATCTGTGCAGACGTATGCGGCGAGCATATGCTGGTTGCAACCTTGAAAGCCAGACCTTATTGCCGAAAACGTGCTATTTTGTTGAATGAGACGGGATACCAGCTGATGCAGTTTCTGCAAAAAGGATATTCTGTGGACGAAATGGTGCAGAGCTTTACAAAGCAGTATGGGAGCGACGGGACGCAGACAGAAAGGGATATCAAAACATTCTTTGAAAATATGGAGAAGGAAGGTTTTGTTGAAAAATATTCCTGAGGGAGTTATCTGAAATGGAAAAGGAACACATATTTTTTTTACAGATTCTCCGGGATTTTATTCGGGAGAAACATACGGACGAACCTTCTTTTGAAGTGGACTGGAACCGGATCACCGGGCTTGCCCGCCGCCACAATATGATGGGAATTGTATACGTACAGTGCCGGAATATTCTGGAAAATAATCCAGGGCTTGCGTTGTACCACAAAAAACTGCGGGATGGGTTTCTTTCGGAGGTATCCTGTGCAATCTGCCGCAATGAGGATTTCTGGCAGATCCAGGAAAAGTTCCAGGAACAGGGGATCCGGTTTATCGTCATGAAGGGGAAAGAGTTGTCCCGGTATTATCCGGAGCCTCTTTTGCGTACCATGGGTGATATTGACATCGTGATCCGGGAAGGTGACCGGAAGAAAAGCCATGCGGTCATGGAGGAGCTGGGGTATGTTTCGAAACAGGATCTTTCTGCGGTATGGGAGTATTTCCGGGATCTGTCGCACATAGAAATTCACGATCATATGATCTACGAACCTCTGGCAAACCAGATAGATTATCAGAGCTATTTTGACCAGGTCTGGGACCATGTCAGAGTCCGTCCGGGGACTTCCCGATGTGATCTGGAGGAAAGTTTCCACTTTCTATACCTGATGGCTCATACGGCAAAGCATATCATCAACAATGGAAACGGGTTCCGGCCCTTTCTGGATATGGTGTTTCTGGTACAGAAATGCGGGGGAGAGATGGACTGGAACTGGATTGTGGCTGAGCTGAAAAAGCTTGCGCTGCTGGATTTTACAAAGACCTGTTTTGCCCTGTGTTCCAGGTGGTTTGAGGTGGAGATGCCCATAGCTTCCGAAAAGCTGGATGAGGAGTTTTACCGGCGTGCCACGGAAAAGACCTTTCAGGATGGGATTTTTGGATTTGACAATGCGGAAAACAAAATAGCGACTCCCGCCAAAACGATACAGCGTTCCAGACTGCCTTACTGGATGGAGTCTCTGCGGATGATATTTGGCAGACTGTTTCCATCTTACGAGGATATGAGAACAATCCCGTGGTATTCCTTTTTGGATGGGCATCCCTGGATGCTGCCTCTGGCATGGGTCTATCGTTATGGGTATTGCCTGAAGCATAAATTTACACAGGGAAAGCAGGCACTGACAGAACCCTATGTTCGGAAAAAGGAGATTGAGGAACGATGCAGTTATATTTCTGACTGGGGATTATAAAAGAGAGAAAGAAAAAGACACGATCTAAATCGACCGTGTCTTTTTTTAACCAAACAGAAAGCGATTTGTCTTCCCCTTCTGATATTATTTTTTGATTTTTACTCTTTTTACCTTACTCCACTTACCATATGTGTTTCCGTTTACGCCGCGTACTTTTACATAATAGGTTTTTCCTTTTGTCAGTTTCTTAAAGGTGTAGGACGTCTTTTTCGTTGTGACGATGGTCACACCGGACTTCATGTTTTTCTTTGTGGAGAAGTAAATTTCGTATTTCTTTGCGTCTTTTGCGGCAGAGAATACAAGTTTTGCTTTTCTGCTCTTTAAGTTTTTCAGCGCTTTGATTTTTACTGTAGCCGGGATGGTAACCTTTGCCGGAACGGTGATGACCGTTTTATCGGTGGAAGGTGTTTCTGGTTTCGGATTGGTTTCCGGTGTCTCATCCTTGTAGCAGCGGAAATCGTAAGCGTCATCGGTCAGCATTTTGGAGAAAATCGTGCTGGAGATCAGGTTAAATTCATCCTCCTGATGCATCTTGTTGGTCAGTGTGTTTGCGAAAATGGTCAGATCCACGTCGTTTCCATTCTTATCCTTGCCCTGATAGGAGAAGCCCTGGATGGAATTGCTGCGGAATGCATCCTGTGCTTCGCCGGATGGAATGAAGCCTTCCAGAAGGACATCCTCACTGCTGCCGTCTCCTCTGGAACCGTCTACCGTTGCGAGTACATCTGCTGTCTCCGGAACAGAGGTGATGTAGTACAGACCATAGCCGTACATAACTTCGTCCTTGTGTGTGATCTTGCCTGCAGTGGTCATGCTGTCTGCTGCGTAATTGCAGTAGAACAGAGCGTCCATGGCACGTGGTACATTGCTGTATGCAAAATCTTCGCCCAGTAGATTCTGGGATACGGCTTTTAAGACGGTTCCGCCATAGCCGATGTATGGGGTTCCGTTCTGGACTGCTTTCAGAGAAGCATCGGAGAAGGTACGGTTGCCTGCAATGAAGTCAGCCTGTGACGGATCGGTTGTGGTTTTGAAATTCATCATTTCAAAGGACTGACGGTCGTAGTTGTAATTGTAGGAACCATTGTATACGTAGTAATAGTTAATGTAGCCGGATGTGGCAGCGGAAGGTACACCATTGATGTAAACAACCGGTGCTCCGGAGATATCGTAGGTATCCGGAATCACTTCATTGATGCCGGTTCCGGAAATGACATAATCTTTAGAAACCTTCAGCCAGTTGCTGTAGCTTACCACAAAGTCACCTTTGTATTTGCCTGAGGTGATCATACCGACGGTTTTGCCGCTCTTCAGAAGTGCGTTGACAGCTGCAGTGGCATCTGTGGATACGTTGGCGATGATGACATCATGGCCGGCCACACCGGTCAGTTCAGAAGCAGGTGTGATATCCTTTGCATAATCCTTTTCTTCATCGTACGCAATGCGGTCACCGCATACCGCTTCAATGGAATTGTAAGTTTCCTTGTTTGTACAGGTAATCATATCGAAACCGCGTGTATGTTTGAATGCGGTGATCGGTTCGGAGTAGAGCTGTGTCCATCCCTCGATGACAACACCGTCATAGAGCACTCCGTTTGCGACGCCTCGTTTTGCCTGATACATGGACACGATCATGGTGCCTGCCGGGTAGGTGACACCCTTATAAGTAAATTCTGCGGTTGTCAGAGTTACCTTCACATCATTGCGGACAAGCCAGTTCAGCATGTCGTATGCGGAATCCAGGTTCTTCTGATGTGCGGAATCCAGAGGAATGATGTAACATTCCGGGAAGAAGTTATCGTTTTCTTCGTATTTTGGACGGAAGGCTTCTGCCTCGGCACCTGCCTTGTCGTACTGGTCAGTGTACCATGGTCTCACTTCGTCCGTATCAATGTTGTTGACACCACGGGAGAAGATCGTGCACTGATCTTTAAAATAGCCGGTTTTATCTGATGCAACATATTTGCTGAGGGTGATAAAACCATATTCATCTGCCAACATCGCATCCTGGTTGGAGGATGGAGCCTCTACGGTATAGGAGATTGTGCCGTGCAGCATAGCGTACTGCGGGGTATAGCTGGTGGACATGTCATCCCATGGGTCGTCCCAGATGTATCCGGTGGTGCTTGCCTCGTCATCCGTTTTCTTCAGGTAATCACGCTGCGGCATCACCAGACAATTGTACAGGTCATTGTTGGAAATTGCACCGGATGCGAAAGCTTCGCCGCCGGTCATCAGATGGTGGGCCAGAAGATCGTATTCAAAGTTTGGCTCATGAGGCGGATCACAGGGCTCTGCCTGGTATGCGGAAACAAAACCGTGCATTTCCATGAAGGTTACCGGATTCCAGGAAGCGATCATGTGGGTCATGTTCTGTGTTTCATTCTGTGTCTGGAATGAGTTGTCACGGTTCAGGTCAACACCACCAGCTGCATTTCGTGTATTATAGGTACGTCCGTCCACATTTTCTTCCGGTACAAGGATGAAAAAGACATCATCCAGAAGCTCGGATACGGAATCGGCATCCAGGCTGTTTTTGCCCATGGTGTAATATTTCTCCAGATCTACAGTGGTGGATACCTGTCTTTCGGAACCGGTGATCTCGCCGAACCAGTAGGTGTATTCCCTGGTCAGCTCGGAGCATACGGTGTTTCTGGCATCCAGTTCATAGGCAAGCTGTTCTTCGCCTTCTTTGGTAAAGCCGTCCACATAGTTGTAATCCGTTGCCTCTCCGGCAGCCGCATTGACCAGATCCCATGCAAATTCCATGACGCAGTCTGCACCGACGGTTTCGTCTGCGTGGACATTAGAGTAGAGAATCGGTACTTGGAAATCGCCCAGTGTTCCATTTTCCAGTTCTGCCAGCACTTCATCCGGGCTTTCTTCTGCGCGGGCAGACAGTTCCTGCCATCTGGTGAGCACATCTGCGTCTTTTGCGATGATCAGATAAGGCATATCCAGACCGGAGGTGGAGGTTCCCATACTCTCTTTTGTGACATAAATGTTGTCGAGTGTCTGGGCTTTTTCATAAAGTGCATCGATTTCCTCGTAGAATTCCGCCATGGTATGATAATCATCATAGGCATTCAGTTTTACTGACACACGGCCAAGAACGGTGTCACCGTAAGTGGCGGTCAGGTCGTAGTAACCAACGTAATCCATCATAACCTGGCGGCTGCCGTTGACCTTGTTAGTTGCGAAAAGGTAGTTATTGTTAAAGGTCAGAATCAGTGCACTGCCGTCTTCGCTGACTGTGGTGGAAATATCGGTGAACACTGCTTTCGGGTTTTTGGAAACCGGCTGCATCCAGTTTTCCAGAGTGTCACCTTTGTAGTAGAACGGGTACTGGGATTCGTCCAGATAACCGTGATCTCTGGTCAGAGACCATACTACGCTGTCTGCTATGGTCTGTGCCTCTTCTGCAGTAGTTCCTTCCGGAAGAGGACATTCTGCACGAAAGCTTCTCTCTTCTGACATGGAAATCAGGTCTTCTCCGCCGTCACCGGAAGTATTGGTGAAGGTGATGGAAGCTGCATTTTCCGGTTCTGCTGCCAGGATTAGTCCAGATGGAATCAGTGTAAGCAGCATACACAGAGAGAGAAGAAATGCAAGCAGTTTCTTTTTCGGTTTTTCAGTCTTGTTTTTCATAAATCTCCTCCTTTTTATTTATCTGACTGTTTGAAAAAGTGTGTGGCAAAGTTTGAATGGGAAAGCGGAGCCGTTGTGTTTATATCTGGCCTTCCGCGGGAAAATAAAAAGAGGCATCTTGCATAGACTATGTGTAATACATGCATAGTTATACGAGAAGCCTCATTGCTCACCCAAACTGCCTTACACAGATTATATACCAGGAGAAAATGGCATGTCAACACAAAAAATTGCTTGAAAGGCTAAAATTCCTGTGATATAATCTTCCAATCCTGAAAGGGGACGGATTTTTAAAAATGCATATTTATTCATGAAGAGTGACGGGAGGAATTTCAGTGAAAAATTTTATCCGAAAGAAAAGACTGTTGTGTGCGGTTCTGGCCATTCTGGTGATTGCGGCCGGGTGTACGGTATATTTTATCCGGAGAGGCCAAACGCGTGATGCGGAAGCAGGTATGGACGGGGCAAAACAGATCAAAGCGCTTCAGTACAGCAAATATTATAAGGATGATGGTACGTTAAACTGGATGGATGGAAAAGCTTCTGACATGGTGGAGCTCTGTGCGTATGAAAATCTGCAGTTAAAGTACAGTGACCTGAATCTGGAAGAGGATGCCAATGAGGAGACTATTTCCAGAAAGCTTGGAAGTTACCTGGAGGATTACCTGACGGATTCCTGTGAAGTGAATGGGCTTTCCGGGGAATTTGCCAGTCAGCAGACGGAGATCATGTATTATGAGCTGGAACAGGAATACGAATTTGAACGTGCGGTAAAAAAGTTGTCATATGGCACTTCTTATGATACAGTATATGATTATTATGGTATGGAAGAGAACGAATACGAAAGCTATGTCTCGGAAAAAGGTATTCGGGAAGCCACTCTGGCTGTAATCGTGCAGGCAATCGCGGAACAGCAGGGGATTTCGGTTACGCAGGATGATGTGGAGCGTTATCTGGAGCAGCAGCAGATGGAGGAGAGCCTTGCGGAGCTTTCAGACCAGTACGGGCAGGGATATCTGTACCATATCACACTGCAGGATAAGGTTTTTGATTTTATTGAGTCGAAGCTTATGCTGAAAAAGGATGGGGAATAAGTGACCTGTGAAATGTGATTTTTCAAACGGAGGAACTTTTGTATAAGATTGCCTTGCAAGGAGTCTGTAAAGTATGTTATGATTTAACCAATCCATAAAGTAAGGTTATTGTTATTTATTCATAATAAGCAAAACACAGGAGGGAAAATTATGTTATCATTCTTTAAAAAGAAACCTGCACAGGTAAAGGAAATGAAAGCGTTTCTGACTGGCGAAGTGATTCCGATCGAGGACGTAAAAGATGGTGTTTTCTCTGAAAAGATTATGGGCGACGGCATTGCGATCATCCCGGAGGATGAGCTGCTGGTGGCACCGGCTGACGGCGAGATCACAGTTGTTATGGAGGGCTCTTACCATGCAGTAGGTATGAAGCTTGCAAATGGCGTGGAGATCCTGCTTCACATCGGTATTGACACCGTGGGCATGAATGGCGAAGGCTTCAAGTCTTATGTAAACATGGGCGACAAGGTAAAGACTGGCGACAAGCTGATCGGATTCAGCAAATCCGGTATCGCAGCACGTGGTCTGCGTGATGTGACCATGCTGATCATCACGAATGGTGATGAGTGCCCACCGGTTAAGCTGCTTTCCGGTATGAAGGCGAAAGCGGGCGAGACCGTAGTAGCACAGATGTAAGGATTGCGGCACCGTTTCGCTGAAGACGGAAGGGAAACAGGATTTTATATGATTTCAGGAGGCTGATACAGCAAGCTGCAGTTTTGCTGTGTCGGCCTCACACTTTTTTCACAGATATTCCCCAATTTCATCACAGATTCACAACAAATCAAACACAAATCGTGGATATACTCTAAGACATAAAAGGTAAGAACAAAGAAAAGCAGACGCCGGAAAATTTCAGGCGGTATCAATATTCAAAATTGGGAGGTCTTTTTTATGTCAGATATGTATAGTTACGATAATAATGAAAATAATTTTGAAAATCAGTATCCCGAACCTTCATGCCCCGGAAATCACAATGGTGGTTTTCATGGCAGAAAGCCGGATGAAAAAATGAAAAAGCTCATCAGGAAGGCAGGAGCCATTGTACTGAGCGCTGCGCTGTTCGGTGCAGTGGCAGCGGGAACCTTCCAGGGAATCAATCATATGAGCGGAGCGAGGACAGTGGATGTTTTGGCAAATCAGAGCCAGACAGAAGAAACCAGCCAGAATCTTTTAAAGGCCACATCAAGCGCCACAAACAATAAAGGTTCGCTGGATGTGACGGATATTGCCAAAGCGGCCATGCCGTCCGTTGTGGCAATCACCAGCAAGTCTGTGCAGGAAGTGGAGGACTATTATGGAATGTTCCGGAGACATGGTTACGTACAGCAGGAAGAGGTGGAAAGCTGTGGTTCCGGTATCATCATTGGAAAAAATGACAGTGAGCTTCTGATTGTGACCAATAATCATGTAATCGAAGGTGCCGATACGCTGTCTGTCTGCTTTGCAGATGAGCAGGCTTATGAAGCCGTGGTGAAGGGAACCGACTCCGGCAAGGATCTGGCAGTGGTTGCAGTACCGCTGGAGCGCATTTCCAGTGATACCATGTCACAGATATCCATCGCGGTCATGGGGGATTCCTCAAAGCTGGAGGTTGGCGAGCAGGTTGTGGCAATCGGTAATGCACTGGGATATGGACAGTCCGTTACAACCGGTATCGTCAGTGCGGTAAACCGTACGCTGGATGAGACGGAGGATGGAGAAGCAAACTACGACGGCATCAGCCTGATTCAGACCGATGCAGCCATTAATCCGGGCAACAGCGGCGGAGCACTTCTGAATATGGATGGACAGGTGATCGGTATTAATTCAGCAAAGCTTTCCTCCACAGAGGTGGAAGGTATGGGTTATGCCATCTCCATCAATGATGCTTATGACACCATCGAGAGCCTGATGAATGAGGAGACAAGAACAAAGGTGGATGCGGCAGACCAGGCCAGCATCGGTATCATGGGAACCGGTGTCAGCAGTGAAGCGGCAGAGGCTTATGGCATTCCATCCGGTGTATTTGTGTCCGAGGTCATAGAAGGTGGCGCGGCAGACCAGGCTGGTATTACTGCAAATTCGGTTATCACGGCATTTGACGGAAAAGCAGTCAGCGATATCAGCGAGCTGAAAGAGCTTCTGGAGTATTATAAAGCAGGTGAAACGGTAGAGGTGACGGTTCAGGAACCAAATGGAAACGGATATACGGAAAAAACCTGCAGTCTGACACTTGGTAAGGCGGATACAACGGATTCCGGAGAAACGGAAGGCAGCAGTCTGAGTGATTACAACAGCGGACTGTTTGACAGACAGAGAAATTCCAATAATCCAACCTGAATGCGTCAGGAATACAATCAAACGGAGCAGGCAAAGCAGGGCAGGAGTAAGATCCTGTCCTGTTTTTATTACATAGGAGATTCTTTCGGATTTTTGCGGGGCTGGACTTTTTGGTATCGGCTGTGCTATACTGTATAGGCAATTTTGCGGGACCCATAGACATAAAAATACATGCAAGCATGTATTTTATGTCCATTTGTCCCTTGGCTCATATTATTACTTTCAGGGGGTATTTATATATGAAGAAAAAGCTCTGTATCATGTTTCTGGCAGTCCTGATGTCTGTGACCGGCTGTGGTATACTGAGCCCTGATACGTATTATATTGATAAGGGAATGGAGGCTATCGATCAGGGAGATTATGAGACGGCTCTTCAGGATTTTAAGGCGGCGGCTGAGGAAGACCAGTATCTGGTTGAGAGCTACCGCGGACAGGGTATGGCTTATATGGCACTGGGAGATTATGAGAATGCGGTGGCTGCTTTTGACCGGGCGGTGGATCTGACGGGAGAGAAACAGACGGACATACGGATGGATATTCTGATGTACAAGGCTGCTGCACTGTATCAGCTGGGAGATTATGAAAGTGCGGTAAAGGTCTGTGACACCATGCAGACGCTCGGGGGCAGTGTTGACAGTTATTATCTGCGGGGAATCTGCTACATGGAACTTGGGGAGAAAGAAAAGGCAGGTGTGGATTTTAGTACAGCGGTTAAACAGGCTCCGGAGGATTATGATCTGCTGTTAAACATATATGAGTGTTATGCCGATAAAAATCTATCCGCGGAGGGGGATTCCTATCTGCGCCAGGCGCTTGCTATAAACAGCGATGACCAGGAGGATGCCTATCAGAAGGCAAGGATCTATTATTTCCTGGAGGATTATGACAGCGCGAAAGCGCAGCTGAATGAGCTGGTAAATGAGAAAAATGAAAAAGCCATGATTCTCATGGGCAGGATTTACATGAAGCAGGATGATACAGCCCATGCAAGACAGCTTTATGAGCAGTATATTGAGAAATATGGAGAGACGGTGGAGACGTATAATGGAATCGTGCTCTGCGATATCGCAGACGGAAAATACGATGAAGCTCTGGCGCACATTGCAAATGGTCTGGCCTTGAAAGAGGAGAACGGAAAACAGGATCTTTATTTTAATGAGATTGTGGTCTATGAGAAAAAGCTGGATTTTGCCACAGCAAAGGAAAAGGCGGAGGCATACGTGAAGGCTTATCCCACAGATGAGGCCGGATTGCGGGAATATGAGTTCCTGAAAAACAGATAAGAGGTGGAAAACGGGGAGCCCCGGAAGAGAGGAAACCAAAAAGGATCCTTTCTTCCGGGGCTTTTTTGAAAAATTTCTAACAAAAATCGAAAATTATTCGATGTACGAAAGGCAGTATTTTTTGTACAATAGGAAGGAAGATGTGGTTGTCCGGAATAAGAAAGAGGATACAGCCATGCCGGGAGCAGAAAACTGCAGTTCCGGAAAGCGACAAAAGGAGGTTTCTATATGAAAGAGAAGAAGGTAACAGGTAGGAGAATGCTGGCATTTGTCCTGACTGTCTGCATGATTTTGTCACTGATGCCTGCGGGCATGAGTTTTGCTGCCGAAAGTGCAGAAAAGATTTACGCAGCAGCTTATCAGAATGCAGCCGGTATTCAGGACACGACTCTGCCGGAAACGATTATGGCAGATGGAGTTGAGAAGACTGTGACCTGGAGTATCCGCAGCTCCAAATTTGCGGTACCCTATGAGACCGTTACGGTAAATGGTTCCACAGAGGACGGAGATACGGTAAGTGCTCAGGTGGAGGTGATTCCGGCAAAAGAGAATCCGCTTGTATATTTTGTGGATGTCAGCCGGGATGGAGGGGCAGATAAGGAATCCAAAGCTTTTGATTCTGTGAAAGTGCTGGCAGACGACAGTCTGAAAAACACCGTTCCGGATCAGGCTTACACAGAAGCGTCCGGATGGGGAAGAAAATCAGGCACCTTTAACACAAAGGGTGTCGGCAGTCTGGATGTAACCGATAAATATCAGACCGGTATGTACGGTAAAAATGACAGTGTAAACAGCCTTAGCTGGCAGGTAGAGCTGGAAGCCGGTGAGTATACAGTGACGGCGGGTTTTATTGAATGGTGGCAGAACAGCCGCACGATGCAGATCGTGGCAAATGGCGTGTCATCCGCCAATATTGTACTGTCCGGTACAAACATGGAGAAAAAAACCGGCGAGGTAAACTTTACAGTAAGTGAGGACGGCCCGGTAACTGTAGAGATCAAGAATCCAAACGGGGGACAGGCTCCGGTGGTTTCCTGGTTCGCCATTGCAAAGGGGAAAGTAACGATTCCGGAGATCGGAAAAGAGACGGAGATCGTAATCAAAGGCAGCGATGTGGAAGCGGCAGCGCAGAATAAAAACGGCCTTACCTATAAAGGCTATGGACTGCTCAGCGGAAACAGCACAAGCGACCTTCTGATGGATTACAAGCAGGAATCTCCGGAAAAATATCAGGAGCTTCTGGAGGTGCTTTTTTGCGGGGAGCATCCGCTTTTGGATCATGTAAAGGTGGAGATGGGAAATGACGGAAACAATTCCACCGGAGCAGATTCCTGTACCATGCGTTTTGAGGATGAGGAGGCAGATGCATCCAGGAGTCCCGGATTTCAGCTGGCAGCAGATGCAAAGGCAGTCAATCCGGAGGTGAAGGTCAGCTTCCTGCGCTGGGAAATGCCTGCATGGGTGCAGAGTAAGTGGAACAGCGATAAAACCGGGGCCGGCTATGAGGCCATGTATAAATGGTACAAAGAGACCATTTTTGATGCGTATGAGAAATATGGCTATGTGGTGGACTATGTTGACCCGGACAAAAATGAGACAACCAATCCGGATGGCGATTTTATTAAATGGTTCAGTAACCGTGTGAAAAATGAAACAGAGTTTCCGGACTATATGGATCAAAAGGCACAGGATGCCTATCATAGCATCCGGATCATTGCATCCGATGAAAACACTTCTCTGAATATTGTTCCAAAAATGAGAAGTGATGCAGATCTGTACAATGCAGTGGATGCGGTGGGATTCCATTATTCTACCGGAACACAGAGTTCCACAGCAGATTATCGTACCATGGCTGAAGTGGATGACAAAGAGGTGTGGTACAGCGAGGGCTGTGCGACCTTCAGTTATACGGAATACCAGGAAAACAAAAATACTGCATATGGTGCTGATTCCATAGGTGGTTATCAGAGTCCGCTGGCTCTTGTGGATAATGTGATTGCAAGCTTTGTTTACTCACGCAAGACACATTATATTTTCCAGCCGGCAGTTGGTTCTTTCTATGAAGGTGCACAGTATGACCACAAGGAAATCGTCAGCGCACGGGAACCGTGGGCGGGATATATCCATTATGACCCGGTTATCTACATGCTGCAGCATTTCACCCGATTTGCAAAGGTGGGATGGGAAAATGAGGATAACACGGCAGGAATCTGGCGTGTGATTGCAAATGCCACCGGAAATACCTCCGGCAACCGGGGTGATCTGGGACATCTGGTCAATGAAAGCGGAAATCCAAGCTATATGACGCTTGCTTCACCGGATAAAAAGGATTTCTCCGTTGTGATCGTAAACAACAGCAGCAAAACGCTGCCGTATGCGATTACCCCGGAAGGCATGGAGCTTGCAGAGGGAACGGTTCTGGAGGTATGGGAGACCAGAACGGACAGCTACATGCAGTATAAAGGGGAGGCAGAAGAGGCAGACGGAAGCTTTGTGCTGGATGTGGCACCTTATTCCATCGTTACGGTGACCACTCTGGACTGTAATGGAAAAGAAGAGTACACAAAACGTCTTCCGGAAGAAAACAAGAAGACGGTTCTGGATACAGACGAGGACGGAAAAGAGCTGGATGATACCAATGATATTCTCTATGCGGATGATTTTGAGTACAGTGGCTATCCGGAGGACTATCTGGAAAAACGGGGTAATGAGCCGCGCTATGCGGTAGATTTTACCGGAGCCTATGTGGTGGAAAACGGAAGCCTGAAGCAGGTTCTCTCACAGTCCGTGGGACAGTGGAATAATTACGAACCAAACACCGTAATCGGAGATTTCCGCTGGATGAACTACAAGGCAGGTGTTGACGTACAGCCGGCACAGGGCAGCTATGCCGGACTGAATATCCGTCAGCAGACGGGGATGGGCTTCGAAGGAAGCGGCTATAACCTGCGCATTACCAGAGATGGAACATGGATCCTTAAGAAGCGTGGAACAACGATCAGCAGCGGAGCCGTTCCGGCAAAGGAGAATGGTGTTTACCGTCTGGAGCTGGAAGGAAGAGACAGCTTTATCTCTGCGTGGGTGGATGGAGCTCTGGTAGCTTCCTATCATGATCCGAATCCGGAGCTGTTCGGACGTGTACGTCTTGGCTGCGGATGGGCAGAGACGGGATATGATAATCTGAAAGTAGAAAAAATAGACGGCTATGAGCCTTATGCAACAGAAATGATCGATAACGCTTCCGATGAGGTTTCTTATGAAGGAAGCTGGGATATCATTGCAGGTGCAGGCGGAAGCAACAATGACTGGTATCGTTCGACCAGCACGTCAAAAGCAGACGGCTCATCCTTCTGCTTCCGGATGAATGGCGGCGGTTTTGCCCTGATCGGTGAAAATGACGGTACGGCCATTCTGGATGTGGAAGTAGACGGAACAAAAGTGGCCTCCGATGTGGCTGTTAAAAGCAGCAGCAAACATTGTGCGGCATATGTACAGTATGGTCTCACAGACGGGGCACATGAGGTAGAGGTTATCGTAAAATCCGGCAAACTGGTACTGGATGCCATTGACTTCCTTCCATACAATACAACAGACAAGGTGGTAAGCGTGGATGAGATCTATGTGGCAGCCTATGCGGACAGTATTCCAAATCTGCCGGAGAAAGTCACCTGTACAAGAGCAAGCGGTGCGTCTTCCGAAGAAGAAGTAAACTGGAATACGGAAAATCTGAGTCTGAAGCCTTATGAGACGGTGATGATTTCCGGAACCACAAAAGAAAGCGGCATAGCAGTCAGCGCAAAGGTCGAGGTTATCCCGAAGCAGGGAGATGATCTGGTTTACTTTGTGGATGCCAGCCGTGACGCAGGCAAAGAATCCAAAGCCTTTGACCTGGTATCTGGCCTGACCGGAAGTACATTGAAAAATACAGTGGCGGATCAGGTATATTCCGCGGAGTCCGGCTGGGGAAGAACGGCAAGCGTCTTTAAAGAGAGAACACCGTCTGCGGATACGGATGTGACGGACAAATATCAGACTGGCTGGTACAGCAATACAAAGACAGACTGGCTGAAATATGATCTTACGCTGGAAGCAGGTACCTATGAGCTGACAGCAGGCTTTCATGAGTGGTGGAATAACCGCAGCATGAAGATTTCTGTGAGCGGTGCCCAGGTAGATAAGGTGACCTCCGAGGCGATTTCCGTATCCGGTGTGGGCGACAATGCCAGCGGTTCCGTGAAGTTTGTGGTAAAAGAGGACAGTATTGTTACACTTGAGATTGAAAATGCCAACAACGGTGAGGCACCGGTGCTGAGCTGGTTCGGTGTAGCCCGAATGGGTGAAAACAGTATCGTAAGTATGGAGGAAATCCTCACGGCGATCTATGAAGGCGATACATTATCACTTCCGGAGACGATAACCTGTCTGAATGCACAGGGTGAAGAAGTGGAGAAAAAAGTAACCTGGAATATTCCGGATGCAGAGCCGAAGGCATTTGACACGTTCAAGATAACCGGTGCGGCAGAGGATACGGAGCTCACCGCAAGAGCGACGATTGAAGTGGTACCGGAAAACCTGAAATATTTTGTCAGTGCAGGTACCGGAACCGGTTATTTAAATGGAAATACAAAGACGGCAGTTTCCGAAGCTTATCAGGCAGCAGCGGCGCTGGTAACGGATCTGAAAAATGATACATCGGATGCAGCTTATACCGAAGAGCGCGGATGGGGTTACAGTAACGATGGCACCATGAGCGCAACCGTTGACGGTGGCGACAGACCGGATGATTATGTCAATACGGACAAATATGCAGTAGGTCTGAGGGATAAGACGAAGGGTGCGTCTCCGATGACGTATTACTTCACGCTGGAACCTGGTACTTATACACTGACTGCGGGCTATCATGAGTTCTACGGGGAAAATCGCAGCCGTGATATGCAGCCGTCAGTTGTCTGGACGGATGCGTCCGGAGAACAGCAGGAAGTGGTTGGTGAACTGGTGCAGCTTCGGAGTGCAGACCAGAAACAGTCCATTACCTTTACTCTGGATACCACAGCAGTGGTGGCTTATCGTCTGGCTTACGTTTCCGGAGAAGCACCGATGTTCAGCTGGCTGGCTGTTGCCAAAACAGGAGACTACACGGCTGACAAGAGTGAACTTCAGAAAGTGGTAGATGGTTACACCGATGTAAACAGCGACCAGTATGTAGACAGCAGTAAGTATACAGAAGAAAGTTATAAGGAATTTGCAGACGTTCTGGTTCTTGCACAGGCGATTCTGGCGGATCCGGAAGCCACTGAGAGTGAGATTGCCATGGTACTTTCGGTTCTGAGCAGTGCATATGAAAGGCTGGAGGAGAAAAAAGAGCCGGAAGAACCGGAAAAACCGGACAAGAGCAGTCTTCAGAGTACGGTGGATACTTACAAAGGTGCAGATGGCAGCAAGTACACGCCGGAAACATACCAGGCATACCTGGAGACACTTCAGGCGGCAGAAAAGATTCTTGCAGATGAAAATGCGACCGAAGAACAGATCAAGGCAGCAGGAGAAGCTCTGCGCAAGGCTTACGCAGAACTGAAGCCTGCGGATTCCAAACCGGAGGATCCAAAACCGGTTGTCACGGTGCTCGCGGCACCATCCATTGCTTCGGTAAAGAGCAGTGCGGAAAAGACAGGATCTGTTGTGACCATTCGCGTCAATCCAGTTGCAAATGCGGCATCCTATGTGGTTTACCGTAAGGTGGGCAGCAAAGTCACACTGGTAGGGGAAACAGTAAACGGCAGTATTTTGGATGTCAAACCGGTCAGCGGTAAGAAGGCTTATTATTATGCGGAAGCCAGGTCAGGGGATTCTTCCGTCTATAAAGACAGCACAGCCGGGGCCGCAAAAGCGATTACTCTGGCGGCTGATACCGGAAAGGTAACGGCAAAGAAGAGCGGCAAAAAAGTAAAAGTGACCTTCAAATCCGTGAAAGGAGCAAAAGGCTATCTGATCTACCGCTCGGAGAAAAAGAACGGCACCTATACAAAGCTGACTAAGAAGCCTGTGAAAAAGACAAGCTATGTAGATAAGAAAGCAAAAGCAAAGAAAACTTACTATTATAAAATAGTTGTCTATGACAAGAATAAAACCTACAGTGCCGGAAAGATATCAAAAAAGGTGACTGTAAAATAGAAGAAACAGCCCCTTGTCAGAAGGCGGGGGTATGAGGTATGATAAGCAGGAACGCTGCGGGAGAATTGGCTTCTGCAGCTTTTCTGCCGGGACAGCCAAGCGGTGCGTCAGGCATGGAATCTGATGTGCCGCTTTTGTTATGATATGGAAATGAAAATCATGTATTTGAAAGCGAGGAGGCGATGATTATGCAGCCTTATGATATGAAAGAAATTGAAGAGCGCGTCATTCTTGTGGGCGTTCAGGAGAGTTTTTCAGAGGATATCGAGGAATCTCTGGATGAGCTGGCGGAGCTCTGTGAAACAGCGGGTGCGACGGTGGTCGGAAGAGTGATACAAAACAGGGAAAAGATTCATCCGGGTACTTATATCGGAAAAGGAAAGATGGACGAGGTAGCTCTTCTGACAGAAGAACTGGATGCCACCGGTATCGTGTGTGACGATGAATTATCTCCCGCTCAGCTGAATAACCTGGAAAAGGAGCTTGGCTGTAAGGTGATGGACCGTACTCTGGTGATTCTTGACATCTTTGCGGGAAGAGCAAACACCAGCGAGGGCAACATTCAGGTAGAGCTGGCTCAGCTGCGCTACCGTGCGGCAAGGCTTGTGGGTCTTCGAAGTTCCCTGTCAAGGCTTGGAGGCGGTATCGGAACCAGAGGCCCGGGTGAGAAAAAACTGGAAATGGACCGCCGGTTGATTCATGCCAGGATTTCTCAGCTGAAGGCAGAACTTGCACAGGTGCAGAAGCACCGTGAACTGATACGCGGAAAACGAAAGAAAGATAATCTGGTGGTAGCTGCCATTGTAGGCTACACCAATGCGGGAAAATCCACTCTGCTGAATACGCTGACAGATGCAGGTGTCCTGGAGGAGGACAAACTTTTTGCCACGCTGGATCCCACGACACGTATGCTGGAGCTTTCAGCCGGGCAGAACATTCTTCTGACGGACACGGTAGGATTTATCAGAAAGCTGCCGCACCATCTGATCGAAGCATTCAAAAGTACGCTGGAGGAAGCAAAGTACGCGGACATTATCCTGCATGTAGTGGATGCATCCAATCCTCAAAAGGAAAAACAGATGCATGTGGTTTATGAGACCTTAAGCCAGCTGGGTGTTACGGACAAGAAAGTGATCACACTGTTTAACAAACAGGACAAAATAACAGAACCGGAAGTGCTGAAAGATATGAAGGCAGATAAAACCCTTCGGATTTCGGCTAAAACGGGAGATGGTCTGGATGAACTGAAAAGGGAACTGGAAAACATCCTGCGGGAGCGCAGTATCCTGCTGGAACGGATCTTCCCCTATGAAAAGGCCGGTCTGATTCAGCTGGTACGCACGAAAGGACAGCTTCTGGAGGAAGATTACCGCGCAGATGGGATTTACGTGAAGGCCTTTGTCCCGGTGGAGATTTACGGCAAGGTTGCTTATTGAGATGCTGCAGAGACAGAAAGAGACATCTTCCAGTGCTTTTTCAAATGTCACACAGATGTCCGAAATTCCCTTAATGGGGCAGAAAAAGCCGGATTTTATGAGGAAAATACCGTTTGACACATGGAAAGGCCACCCGTTTAATGTGTGAAATCACATAAAGAAAATACTATATCTGGTGTGAAGAGAAGAAAAATATTCCCAGATATAGTGTTTTTTACATTGACTCCATGCATTTAATCTGATAGAATGATTCTCTGACAGGTGCCGTTGGTTTTACCAGGGATGGCTTCTGTGACAGGAGAAAGAAGAGATGAGCGTCCGGAGTTTTCAGAAATCCGGAGATACGTTTGTTTTACCAGTGATACAAAATGGGAGGAGCAGGTATTTATGTTCAAAGTTGTAAAGCGAGACGGCGAAATCGCCGATTTTGATCTGAAAAAAATCGGCAGTGCCATTGAAAAAGCCTTTGATGCAACACAGATGCAGTATAACGACGATATGGTGGAACTGCTGGATCTGCGTGTGACAGCTGATTTCCAGAAAAAGATAAAAGATGAGAAGATTGATGTGGAGAGCATACAGGACAGTGTGGAAAATGTTCTGGTACAGGCCGGATATGCGGATGTTGCAAAGGCCTACATTCTCTACCGCAAGCAGCGGGAAAAGATCCGCAACATGAAATCCACTATTTTGGATTATAAAGAGATCGTGGACAGCTATGTGAAAGTAGAGGATTGGCGTGTCAAGGAAAATTCCACGGTTACCTATTCGGTTGGTGGGCTTATCCTGAGTAACTCCGGAGCAGTTACTGCAAATTACTGGCTTTCTGAGATCTACGACGAGGAGATTGCAGAGGCACACCGCAATGCGGATATTCATCTGCACGACCTGTCCATGCTGACCGGTTATTGTGCAGGCTGGTCCTTAAAGCAGCTGATCACAGAAGGACTGGGAGGTATTGAGGGCAAGATTACCTCTGCACCAGCCAGACATTTGTCTGTGCTGTGCAATCAGATGGTAAATTTCCTGGGGATCATGCAGAATGAATGGGCAGGCGCTCAGGCATTCTCTTCCTTTGATACCTACCTTGCACCCTTTGTGAAGATCGACAATCTCAGTTACCGTGAGGTAAAGAAATGCATTGAATCGTTTGTTTACGGCGTCAATACGCCCAGCCGCTGGGGTACGCAGGCACCGTTCTCCAATATCACGCTGGACTGGACGGTTCCGTCTGACCTGGCGGAGCTTCCTGCAATTGTAGGTGGAAAGCCGCAGGATTTCTGTTATAAAGACTGCAAAAAAGAGATGGATATGATTAACCGTGCGTTTATTGAGACAATGATCGAGGGAGATGCCAACGGGCGCGGTTTCCAGTATCCCATCCCAACTTATTCCATTACGAAGGATTTTGACTGGTCTGATACCGAAAATAACCGGCTTCTGTTTGAGATGACAGCCAAATATGGTACACCGTATTTTTCAAATTATATTAACAGTGATATGGAACCAAGCGACGTGCGCAGCATGTGCTGCCGTCTGCGCCTGGATTTGCGTGAACTGCGCAAAAAGAGCGGTGGATTTTTTGGATCCGGTGAGAGTACCGGAAGTATCGGTGTTGTGACCATCAATCTTCCAAGGATCGCCTATCTGTCAAAGACAAAGGAGGAGTTTTTCAAGCGGCTGGATCATATGATGGATATTTCTGCCCGTTCGCTGAAGATAAAGAGGGAAGTGATATCGAAGCTGCTGGAGGAGGGCTTGTACCCTTATACAAAACGGTATCTCGGCACCTTTAACAATCATTTTTCAACCATCGGCATGATCGGTATGAATGAAGCAGGGCTGAATGCGGCATGGCTTCGCAAAGATCTGACGCATGTAGAGACACAGGAGTTTGCCAGGGAGGTTCTGAACCATATGCGTGACAGACTGGTTCTGTACCAGGAGGAATATGGAGACCTTTATAATCTGGAGGCAACTCCGGCAGAGTCCACGACCTATCGCCTTGCAAAGCATGATAAAGAGCGTTATCCGGATATTATCACTGCAAGTGAGGATGGTCATACACCATATTATACCAACAGCTCTCACCTGCCGGTGGGCTATACTTCTGATATCTTTGATGCCCTGGATATCCAGGATGAGCTGCAGACACTTTACACTTCAGGTACGGTATTCCATGCATTCCTGGGTGAGAAACTGCCGGACTGGAAGGCAGCAGCCACGCTGGTGCGCAAAATCGCGGAAAACTACAGCCTGCCATATTATACGCTGTCTCCTACTTATTCTGTATGCAAGGAGCACGGATATCTGGCCGGAGAGCATTTTACCTGCCCGATCTGTGGTAAAAAATCTGAAGTATACAGCCGGATCACCGGTTACTATCGTCCCGTTCAGAACTGGAATGATGGAAAAACGGAGGAATACAAGAACCGTAAGCTGTATGATGTGGATCATTCCTGCATGAAAAAGGTGAAGACCAGTCTTGTGACCGTCCGTAAAGAGGATGTGGAAATCAAGCCGGTTGAGAGTGTAAAATATTTATTTACCACAAAGACCTGTCCGAACTGCAAGATTGCAAAGGAAATTTTAAAGGGTGAGGATTATCAGATCATCGATGCAGAAGAAAATCAGGAGCTTGTGAAAAAATATGGTATTATGCAGGCACCGACTCTGGTTGTGACAGACGGGAAAAAAGCAAAGAAATATGTAAATGCGTCCAATATCAAGAAATATGTGACCACTACAAAGTAGAACGCAGACACATGTAATCAGAAAGGAGCAGCCGGGTATTTTGTGAAAAATACTGTGCTGCTCCTTTCTTGCACCATACATCCGGAGAAAGCGGTCAGCGGCAGGTTCAGAAGATGTGCAAAAAAATACCGTATATCATGTCTGCAGCATAATATACGGTACTTTTCGTTCAATCTGCAATTAGCATTTAACAACGTTTGCAGCCTGCATGCCGCGTGCGCCTTCTGTTAAATCATAGGTTACTGCCTGGCCTTCGTCCAGAGACTTGAAGCCTTCACCCTGGATAGCGGAAAAGTGTACAAAAACATCATTTCCATCTTCACCTGTAATGAATCCATAACCTTTTTCTGCGTTGAACCATTTTACTGTACCCTTGTTCATGATGGTGCCTCCATATAATAAATTTGATACGGGTCAGGTTGTGCCTGACCTTATGACATCTGTACAATTAGAAAGTAATATGTCTCATTAGAATGAAAATCATAATCCTTTGCCGCAGATATCATAAATTTGTGGATATTAAAAAAATCCACTAGTTATTACAGATTACATAGGTGTTATTATAATCTCTAATAACTAGTGAATTACTTTTACATCCAATAAATCCCTCACAAACCGTATTATAGATATAACTCGGATAATTGTCAAGCCTTTTCTTAGTTTTGCTGAGATTTCAGACAGCGGAAAGAACAGCACTTTTTTCATGTTGTTTTGCCCGGGCATTTCGGTTATACTGTTTACGGAATAATCGTAAATTTAGAGGAAGGATAACAGAGGAGATTGTTATGTTGGAGATATTAAAGGCTATTCTTTTTGGAATTGTGGAGGGAATTACCGAGTGGCTGCCCATCAGCAGTACCGGACATATGATTCTTCTGGATGAGTTGATCCGGCTTGACGTTTCGGAGGCGTTTCGGTCCGTGTTTCTGGTGGTCATCCAACTGGGGGCGATCCTTGCCGTGGTGCTGCTTTACTGGGATCGCCTGTTTCCGTTTTCTTTTAAAAAAGGAGAAAAACGGATACGGAAGGATGTTTTTTCCATGTGGTTTAAGGTGCTTGCTGCCTGTATCCCGGCGGCCGTTGTAGGTGTTTTGTTTGATGAAAAAATTGATGAGCTTTTCTACAATTATCAGACGGTTTCTGCAGCACTGATTCTTTTTGGTATTCTGTTTCTGGTGATTGAGAATTATAATAAAAACAGAACACCAAAGGTCAACCGTATTGCACAGATCACATACCGGGATGCTCTGCTGATCGGGCTGTTTCAGCTGATTGCAGCAATTTTTCCCGGAACCTCACGTTCCGGTGCCACGATCCTTGGGGGGATTCTGATCGGTCTGTCACGGACGACGGCGGCAGAGTTTACCTTTTTTCTTGCGGTTCCTGTGATGGCAGGGGCAAGTCTTCTGAAGCTTGTGAAATTCGGGCTGGCATTTTCCGGTATGGAGATCGTCATTCTGCTGGTCGGAATGGCCGTATCCTTTGTGGTTTCCGTTGTGGTGATTCGATTTTTGATGAATTACATCCGCAGGCATGACTTTAAAGTCTTTGGCTGGTACCGCATCCTGCTGGGAATCGTGGTGATTCTGTTTTTTGCCCTGGGAGGGTACTGAGACAGGACAGTGACAGACAATGCAGCTGAGTTTGCGGCGGAATGGATTTGAGAAGGGAAAAAGAGGTGAGAAAAATGGAGATAAGGCTTCCGGAGAACGTAAAAAAGATCATAGATGTGCTGGAAAGCAATGGATATGAGGGGTATGCGGTGGGCGGCTGTGTGCGTGATTCGATCCTGGGGCGCAGACCCAATGACTGGGATATCACAACATCGGCTTCTCCTCTGCAGGTGAAGCATCTGTTTCCGAGAACGGTGGATACGGGGATTCAGCACGGAACGGTGACGGTGCTGATGGGAAAGGAAGGCTATGAGGTCACTACTTACCGCCTGGATGGGGAATATGAGGATGGAAGACATCCGAAAGAGGTTTTGTTTACCTCCAGTCTGACGGAGGATCTGCGGCGCAGAGATTTTACCATCAATGCCATGGCTTACAATGAAAGCCGGGGTCTGGTGGACGTTTTTGGCGGAAGAGAGGATATAAAAAATGGTGTGATACGCTGTGTGGGTGAACCGGAGGAACGCTTTGGAGAAGATGCGCTTCGTATTCTGCGGGCTGTTCGTTTTTCGGCACAGCTTGGATTTACCGTTGAGGAAAAGACAGCGGAGGCGATCCGGAAGCTTGCCGCAAATCTGAATTATATCAGCGCGGAACGCATCCAGACCGAGCTTGTAAAGCTGCTTATCTCTCCCCATCCGGATTACCTGAGACTGGCCTGGGAGTATGGCATCACTGCAGTCATTCTTCCGGAATTTGACCGGGCAATGGAGACCGAACAGAATAATCCCCATCATTGCTGGAATGTGGGGATACACACATTGGAGACACTTAGAAACGTTGAAAATGACAAATGTCTGCGTCTTGCGGCGCTGTTTCATGATCTTGGGAAACCGCTTGTGCGCACCACCGATGAACAGGGCGTGGATCATTTTTACGGGCATGCAAAGGTCGGCTGTGAGCTTGCATCCGATATTCTGCACAGGCTGAAATTTGATAACGATACGATTCATAAGGTAAAGATTTATGTAAATTATCATGATGTCCGTCCGGAACTGACCGAGAAAAGTGTCCGCAAAGCGGTAAGCCGCATCGGAGCAGATCATTTTTCACAAATATGGAAGCTCAAAATGGCAGATACTCTGGCACAGAGTCCTGCGTGGCAGCCGGTAAAAAAAGAATATCTGTACAGACTTGACGGGATTTATCAGGAAATACGGAAAAAAAAGCAGTGCCTGACGGTCAAGGAGCTTGCGGTAAACGGAAGGGATCTGATTGCAGATGGGATGCAGCCGGGCAAAGAACTTGGATACATGCTGAATGCGCTTCTGGAATTTGTACTGGAAAACCCGGACTGCAATGAAAAAGAGACGCTGCTTATCCGAAGCAGACAGATAAGAATAAATCATCCCGACGGGATGTGACTGTCTGGCAAAACAGAAAATGGACTGGAAAGAGCCAGAAGAACTTTCTGTATATTTCCCCCTGGCTTCTCATAGGATAGAGAAGAAAAGTGATGTGGGGGGATTGGAGTGAATGAAAAGGATTTAACAATACTGGAGCAGTACGAACTGCAGGTGAGAAGCACCAGGCGGGGACGCGGCTCCTTTCTTTGTGAGACGGACAGGGGACTGGTACAGGTGACCGAGTTTTCCGGGTCGAAGGAGCGGCTTTTTTTTCAGAACCGGGTACTGCATTTTCTGAGGGAACAGGGAAAACGTTCGGATGTCATTCTGGAAAACCGGGAAGGAAATCTGGTCTCCCTGGACCGGTATGGGAACGGCTATGTGGTAAAGGAGTGGTTTGCCGGAAGAGAATGTGACACGAAAAGTACAGAGGATATTCTGGCGGCTGTCCGGTATCTGGCCGGACTCCACAAGGTTCTGCGTCTCCCGGTGCAGCAGGAAACGGAAGTAGTGCAGGAAACACAGAATCCGGATGCCGGTTCCATCAGACGGGATCTGGAATACAGTGCAGAGCCGTTGACAGATGAGATTGCGCGTCATACCCGGGAACTGAAAAAGATACGGAATTTTGTGCGTGGGCGGAAGAAAAAAGGCGCATTTGAGCTGCGTTTTCTGGAGGTTTATGATCCATTTATGGAGCAGGCAGAGGAAGTGTGCAGAAGGCTTTCGGATTCCGGGGCTTATGCGCTGTATCGGCAGTGTATCCGGGAACGCAGGGTCTGCCACGGGGATTACAGCCAGCACAATCTCTTTTTTGACCGGGAGGGTGCGGCAGCGGTTAATTTTGCCAGGTGCTGTTTTGACACACAAATTGTGGATTTTTACCAGTTTTTCCGGAAAATAATGGAGAAGCAGGGATGGAACCAGAAGCTTGGGATGGAAATGATACATGCTTATCAGTCCGTGCGGCCTTTAAGCGATGCGGAATTTGAGAATTTCTGTATCCGGCTTGCCTATCCGGAAAAGTTCTGGAAGCTGGCCAATCATTACTTTAACAGCAGGAAAACCTGGATGCCCCAAAAGAATCTGCAGAAGCTGGAGATCCTGGCTGCCCAGGAAAAAAGGCGGGGAGATTTTGTAAAGTTTCTGCATTAACGGTTTATTTTTGCCATTTTTTATTATATAATAAAGCTACCTATTGATTGAATTTTATGGAGGTAGCGCAATGGATTACAAAAAAGTCTATGAAGAGTGGCTCGCAAATCCATATTTTGACGAGGCTACAAAGGCTGAACTGAGAGCCATCTCAGAGGATGAAAAGGAAATTAAAGAGCGTTTCTACGCAGACCTGGAATTTGGTACAGCAGGGCTGCGGGGAATTATTGGTGCCGGAACAAATCGTATGAATGTTTACACTGTACGTAAGGCAACACAGGGGCTGGCTAATTATATTAAATCTGTGGGAGCACAGGAAAAAGGCGTGGCAATTGCATACGATTCCAGACGTATGTCACCGGAATTTGCAGATGAAGCAGCGTTGTGTCTGGCTGCAAATGGAATCAAGGCATATGTGTTCGATGCACTGAGACCGACACCGGAGCTGTCCTTTGCAGTTCGTACTCTGAAATGTACGGCAGGTATCAACATCACAGCAAGCCACAACCCGCCGGAATATAACGGATATAAGGTTTACTGGGAGGATGGTGCACAGATTACACCACCCCATGATACCGGTATCATGGCGGAAGTAAAAGCAGTGACGGATTATGCAAACGTAAAGACCATGAGCAAGGAGGATGCGGTTGCAGCAGGACTTTATGAGGTAATCGGTGCCAATATCGATGATCCGTATATTGAAGCACTGAAAAGCCAGGTGATTCACTGGGATTCAATCCGGGAAGTAAGCAAGGATCTGAAGATCGTGTATTCTCC
Source organism: Lachnospiraceae bacterium (assembly GCA_022769625.1). Classification (GTDB taxonomy): domain Bacteria; phylum Bacillota; class Clostridia; order Lachnospirales; family Lachnospiraceae; genus Hominisplanchenecus. The sequence continues at coordinate 41,494 of JALEJP010000061.1, forward strand.
TCTGCATGGTACCGGAAATGTACCGGCCAGAAGAGTATTAAAAGAGCTTGGTTTTGAAAATGTTTACGTTGTAAAAGAGCAGGAGCTTCCGGATGGAGAGTTCCCGACTGTAAGCTACCCGAACCCGGAGGCAGAGGAGGCTTTTGAGCTTGGCCTTAAGCTTGCAAAGGAAGTTGACGCAGACCTTGTTCTGGCTACGGATCCGGATGCAGACCGTCTGGGTGTACGTGTAAAGGACAAAGACGGTGTATATCACACTCTGACAGGAAATATGTCAGGCTGTCTGCTGGAAGAGTATGAGCTGAGCCAGCGGAAAGCGGCTGCCGGCAGCCTTCCGGAGGATGGAGCCGTTGTCAGCACCATCGTTACCACAAATATGGCAGGTGCGATTGCGAAATCCTATGGTCTGCGCTTTATTGAAGTACTGACCGGTTTCAAATATATCGGTCAGCAGATTCTGGGCTTTGAGAACAGCGGTAAGGGTACCTATCTGTTTGGATTTGAGGAAAGCTACGGCTGTCTGATCGGAACGCATGCAAGAGATAAAGACGCGATCGTTGCTACGATGGCATTGTGTGAGGCAGCAGCTTATTATAAGACCCAGGGCAAGACTTTGTGGGATGCCATGATTGACATGTATGAGAAATATGGCTACTACAAGGATGACATTCAGTCCATCACGCTGAAAGGCATCGAAGGTCTGCAGAAGATTCAGGAAATTCTGGAAACACTGCGCAATGATACTCCGGCTGAGATTGCGGGCTATAAGGTTCTGTCAGCAAGAGATTACAAGAAGGACACGGTCAAAAATCTGGAAACCGGCGAGGTTACCGCAACCGGTCTGCCGTCATCCAATGTTCTGTACTATGACCTGAGCGATGACGCATGGCTGTGTGTAAGACCTTCCGGTACCGAACCAAAGGTTAAATTCTACTACGGCGTAAAGGGTATTTCTCTGGAGGATGCAGATGCCAGATCTGCGGCGTTCGGTGAAAAGGTTGTCGCTATGATTCAGGCAATGCTGTAACATGAACCGGATCTATAACTTTGAAGATTTCTGTAATATCGTAGGTGCTCTGCGCGATGAAGAGGGTGGATGTCCCTGGGACAGGGAGCAGACCCATGAAAGCCTGAAACCGTGCATGGTGAATGAGACAGCGGAAGCAGTGGCTGCGGTGAATCTCTATCATCAGACCGGTGACGGCAGAAATCTCTGTGAGGAGCTGGGGGACATGCTGCTCCAGGTTGTTCTTCAAAGCCAGATTGCCAAAGAGGAAGGACTGTTTACGATCCAGGATGTGGTACAGGCTGTCAGTGAGAAGATGATCCGCAGACATCCCCATGTGTTTGGGGAGGAGAGCATCGCGCTTTCCGGTGAGGTTTTAAAGAACTGGGAAGCGATCAAGAAAAAAGAAAAATCATGTCTGTCAGAAGAGGAAAAAAAGGCGCAGAAACACGCAGTTTATCTTGCACAACAGGAAATGATAGAACATTTACAGAAATCCCTTGACAAATACGAGGATAGCGATTATAAATAAACATAGCTGACGGGGCTGTCGCACAGTGTATTGTGAGGTTTGCAAAAACCGGCATACCTGTGCAGCAGCCTCGTTGTACCACGGCATGCAAAGATGCATCTGAGGGGCATTTCCTGCGTTGCTGTGCATGTGAGAAAAAGTCCACGGGACCTTTTCAAAGTGGATAAAAGGTGGCATCTGATGTGCCCGATAGAAAAAGAGAAGAGAATCAGAGGAGGAAATGTCCATGAATAAGACAGAATTAATCGCAGCGATCGCTGAGCAGACAGAGTTATCCAGAAAAGATGCAGAGAAAGCGCTGAAAGCTTTCACAGATATTGTGGCAGAGGAACTGAAGAAAGGTGAAAAGGTTCAGCTGGTTGGTTTTGGTACGTTTGAGGTTTCTGAGAGAGCGGCAAGAGAAGGCAGAAATCCGCAGAGCGGCGAGCCGATGACGATTGCAGCTTCCAAAGCTCCGAAGTTTAAAGCAGGTAAAGCACTGAAGGATATGATCAATAACTAAGGATAGCTGTTCAAGGAGCTGCCGCGGATTGTGCGGCGGCTTTTTTTGTTACCTGGGAAATTCCTTCGAATTTCCCAGGTAACAAAAGCACTTCGTGCAAACGATGCACAGCTTCGCGCGGGTCCCAAAGTCATGCTTTTTCATGCAAGCATGTATTTTATGTCCATTTGTCCCTTGACTCATAAATATTTTGAATATCAAAATTTTATCTTGACAAACGATAATTACTGGACTATACTTTGAAAGTCAAAATATTTGAAAACAAAATCAAAACAAAAGGAGAATACATATGTTTGAGAAAATGAAAGAAATGATCGCAGAGCAGTTAAATTGTGAAGAGGATGGCATCACTATGGAGACTTCCTTTAAAGAGGATCTGGGTGCGGATTCTCTGGATCTGTTTGAGCTGGTTATGTCCATGGAGGATGAGTTTGGCGTTGAGATTCCTTCAGAAGAGCTGGAGCAGCTGACAACGGTTGGAGCTGTCGTAGAGTATCTGAAGGGAAAAGGTGTAGAGGCGTAAAACCGGACGTTGAACGTGTTTCAGAAAAGTACACAGAACGTGTGAACAGTTGCTATGGACAGGGCAGAATAAGCCATTTGAGATGGAGGAATAGAAATATGAAGACGAGAGTGACGAAGCTTCTTGGAATCGAATATCCGATTATACAGGGCGGCATGGCCTGGGTAGCAGAGCACAGACTGGCTGCTGCTGTCTCGGAGGCAGGCGGCTTTGGAATAATCGGCGCGGCAAATGCACCGGCAGAATGGGTTCGGGAAGAAATTCGCAAGGCAAAAGAGCTGACGGATAAACCTTTTGGCGTCAACATCATGCTCTTGAGCCAGCATGCAGAGGAGATCGCAAAGGTGGTAGCGGAGGAAGGCGTAAAGGCGGTTACAACCGGTGCGGGAAATCCGGAGAAATATATGGAAATGTGGAAAAATGCAGGTATCCGTGTGATTCCGGTGGTAGCCTCCGTTGCCATGGCAAAGAGAATGCAGAGAGCCGGAGCGGATGCAGTGGTTGCTGAGGGCATGGAGTCCGGAGGACATATCGGATCACAGACAACAATCACACTGGTTCCACAGGTGGTGGACGCCGTTGATATTCCGGTGATTGCAGCAGGCGGTATCGCAGATGGCAGAGGCTTTGCGGCAGCCAGGATGCTGGGTGCTGAGGCGGTACAGATGGGAACACGTTTTATTGTATCCGAAGAGTCAGTGGTACATCAGAATTATAAGGACAGAGTCCTGAAGGCAAAGGATATTGATTCGGAAGTGACCGGTACCACAACGGGACATCCGGTGCGCTGTCTGAGAAATCAGATGACGAGGGAATATCTGAAGAAGGAAAAAGAAGGTGCTTCTTTTGAGGAACTGGAGCTTCTCACCCTCGGTTCCCTCCGCAAGGCAGTCGTTGAGGGTGACACGGTACATGGGACAGTCATGGCTGGCCAGAGTGCCGGAATGGTAGTAAAACAGCAGACCTGTAGGGAAATGATTCTGGAAATCATGGAACAGGCAGAAGAGCTTCTGAAGTGCCAGGCGTAAATGGTGCAGAGTAATCACAGCAGAATTGCCTGACAGAGACGATGAGAGGAGAAACGAATGAGCAGGATTGCGTTTGTATTCCCGGGACAGGGAGCCCAGTATATTGGAATGGGCAGAGAATTTTACGAAAGCAGTAAATCGGCGAAAGAGGTGTTTGAACTGGCGTCTGAGGCGACGGGACTGGATATTCCGGCACTTTGTTTTGAGGAGAATGACAGACTTGATGTGACGGAATATACACAGGCAGCCATGCTGGCCTGTGAGGCGGCGATTTTAAGAGCCGTGCAGGAAGCAGGAATCGTCCCGGAAGTGAACGCCGGACTGAGCCTTGGGGAATACGGCGCACTGATCGCCTCCGGTGCATTGACGATGGAGGAGGCATTTCGGGTCGTCCGGAAAAGAGGGATTTTCATGCAGGAAGCCGTGCCGGTTGGGGGAGCCATGGCAGCGGTCATCGGCATGGATGGAGAAAAAATTGCAGGTATCTGTGAAGAGACGGATGGGATGGTTACCGTAGCGAATTACAATTGTCCGGGCCAGGTGGTGATCACAGGTGAGGAGAAGGCAGTTGATGCAGCCGGGGCGGCATTAAAAGAAGCCGGAGCAAGAAGGGTAATTCCATTGAACGTGAGTGGTCCGTTCCATTCTCCGATGCTTCAGAAAGCAGGAGAGCAGCTTGGCATGGTGCTTGAGGATGTGACCGTACACGATATTGCCATTCCCTATGTGGCAAATGTCACAGCAGAGTATGTAACAGAGAAAAATCAGGTGAAAGAACTGTTATCCAGACAGGTGGCAGCATCGGTATGCTGGCAGCAGAGTGTGGAGAACATGCTGAGTCAGGGTGTGGATACCTTCCTGGAAATTGGTCCGGGAAAAACATTAACAGGGTTTTTGAAAAAAATCGACCGTAATGCAGTCGGATTACATATAGAAAAACCGGAGGATCTGGAAGAGATACTCCGTAAGCTTTGAGACGGCAGCGGGAAAGGAGAAAGGAATGCTGGAAGGAAAAATTGCCCTGGTGACAGGTGCATCTAGAGGAATCGGCAGAGAAATTGCTCTGTCGCTGGCAGGCAGACGTGCCTTTGTGATCGTAAATTATAATGGTTCCAGAGAACGGGCAGAAGAAACCGTGCATGAGATTGAAAAAATCGGCGGGAAAGCAGTCGCCTTCCCGTGTGATGTATCAGATTTTGCAGCTACCGAACAGATGATGAAGGAGCTTGTTAAGACCTACGGAAAGATCGATATCCTGGTAAACAACGCCGGGATTACCAGAGATGGGCTGATCATGCGCATGAGTGAGGAGGATTTTGACCGTGTCATTGCGACCAATCTGAAAGGTGCCTTTAACACGATCCGTCATCTTTCCCGTCAGATGTTAAAGCAGAAAAGTGGAAGAATTATCAACATTGCCTCTGTTTCCGGCGTTCTTGGAAATGCAGGACAGGCAAATTATGCGGCATCCAAAGCAGGTGTAATCGGCCTGACAAAGACCATGGCCAGAGAACTGGCAGGCAGAGGCATTACCGTCAATGCAGTGGCACCTGGATTTATTGATACGGACATGACGAAAGTTTTGCCGGAAGCAGTAAAAACAGCAGTGACAGAGGAGATTCCGATGAAGCGGTTTGGTGAGACAAAGGATGTGGCGGAAGCAGTGGTATTTTTGGCGTCGGATGCGGCATCTTACATCACGGGGCAGGTGCTCTGTGTGGACGGCGGCATGGCAATGTAAAAACAGATTGGAGAGAACAGAACATGAAAAGAGTAGTAGTAACCGGAATGGGTGCAGTGACACCCATTGGAATTGGTATAGAGGATTTCTGGAAAGGAATCCGGGAAAACAGGACAGGATTTGACAAAATCACAAAATTTGACACGACAGGCTTTAAAGCAAGTCTTGCTGCTGAAATTAAGGATTTTGATCCGAAGATGTTTATGGATCCCAAATCTGCAAAGCGTATGGAGCTGTTCTGCCAGTATGCAGTGGCAGCAGCAAAGGAGGCTCTGGAAAATTCCGGTCTGGATATGGAAAAAGAAGATCCTTACCGGATTGGCTGTTATGTGGGTTCCGGTATCGGAAGTCTGCAGGCTATGGAGCGTGAGCATAAACGGCTTCTGGAGCGCGGTGCTTCCAGAATCAACCCGCTGCTGGTGCCGCTGATGATCTCCAATATGGCATGTGGAAATGTTTCCATTCAGTTTGGACTGAAAGGAAAGAGTCTGAATGTGGTAACAGCGTGTGCTACAGGAACACATTCCATCGGGGAAGCCTATCGCAGTATTCAGGCGGGTGATGCGGATGCCATTGTTGCAGGTGGTACGGAGGCAGCAATCTGCCCCATGGGTGTGGGCGGATTTTCCGCGCTGACGGCGCTTTCTTCCGCCACCGATCCGAAGCGCTGTTCCATTCCATTCGATAAAGACCGGAGCGGTTTTATCATGGGAGAGGGAGCAGGTGCTGTCGTGCTGGAGGAGCTGGAGCATGCAAAAGCGCGCGGCGCCAGAATTCTGGCAGAAGTTGTGGGATATGGATGTACCAGTGATGCATACCATATCACATCTCCGGCTGAGGATGGTGAGGGCGCAGCAAGAGCCATGGGTGATGCAGTCAAAGAGGCCGATATTGCACCGGAAGAGCTTACCTACATCAATGCCCATGGAACAAGTACTCATCACAATGATCTGTTTGAGACAAGGGCAATTAAGAAAACCTTCGGTGAGCATGCATATCATATCCGGGTTAATTCCACGAAATCTATGGTGGGTCATATGCTGGGCGCAGCCGGTGCAGTGGAGTTTATCACCTGCGTAAAAGAGCTGGAGGAAGGATATATTCACCCAACGGTGGGATTTGAGTCCGCAGAGGAGGAAATGGATCTGAATTATGTTCCGAAGACTGGAATTGAGGAGACATTTGATTATGCACTGAGCAATTCCTTCGGATTCGGAGGTCACAATGCAAGTATTCTGGTGAAGAGATACAGGGAGGAGCAGTAATGGAGCTTGAGAATATTCTGAAACTGATCGATAAAGTTTCCGTCTCTGGTCTCACTGAGTTTACACTGGAGGAAGGGAATCTTCAGCTGTCCATGAAAAAAGAAGAAATGCCGGTCAAAAATGTGACAACAAGCGTGGAAGTGAAGGGTGCGGAGAACGTACCGACACCGGTTATGGAAGAAGAGGGAAATCAGGTAACCTCTCCTCTGGTTGGAACCTTTTACCTGGCACCGTCACCGGATGCGGCACCTTTTGTAAACATCGGTGACACGGTGAAAAAAGGACAGACCCTTGGAATTATCGAGGCAATGAAACTGATGAATGAGATTGAGTGTGAGTACGATGGAGTTGTTGCGGATGTACTGGTGAAAAACGGTGAAATGGTGGAATATGGCCAGCCGCTTTTTGTCATCCGTTGACCGCACAGAGACAGGGCGGAAGTACGCCGGGAGGAAATAAATATGTCAATACTGACTACAAAGGAAATTATGGAGATTATTCCACACAGACAGCCGATGCTTCTGATTGACACGATGGAAGAACTGGAACCTGGTGTGCGTGGTATCGGAAAAAAATGTGTCAGCTTTAATGAGCCGTATTTTTCAGGTCATTTTCCGCAGGAACCGGTTATGCCAGGGGTCCTGATGATCGAGGCGCTGGCACAGGTGGGGGCGGTTGTCATGCTGTCCTGTCCGGAATATAAGGGAAAAACGGCTTATTTTGGAGCCATCAACAATGCAAAATTCCGCCGTAAGGTGGTGCCTGGCGATGTGCTGATGCTGGAAGTGGAAATGATACGAAAAAAAGGAAGCATCGGAATTGGTAAGGCAACGGCAACGGTAGAGGGTAAAGTGGCTGTTTCGGCAGAGCTGACATTTGCGATCGGATAGGAAGCTCTGGTACAGAAAACGTGTCCGGGCAGCGACATCGGACAAATTTGGGAGAGAAAAGTATGTTTCAGAAAATATTGATTGCAAATCGCGGTGAGATTGCAGTGCGCATCATCCGTGCCTGCAGGGAATTGGGAATCCGCACAGTGGCTGTCTATTCCGAGGCAGACAGAGAAGCATTGCATGCACAGCTTGCGGACGAAGCCATCTGTATCGGTCCGGCCCCTGCAGCAGACAGTTATCTGGATATGGAGCGTATCATCAGTGCCTGCATCGCGGTAAAAGCAGATGCCATCCATCCGGGATTTGGATTTCTTTCGGAGAACAGCAAGTTTGCCAGAATGTGCAGAAAATGTCACATCACCTTTATCGGTCCTTCCCCGGAGATCATTGACCGTATGGGAAATAAATCCGAGGCGCGAAACACCATGAGCAAAGCAGGTGTTCCGGTTGTACCTGGTACAAAGGAGCCGGTAAAGGATGTACAGACGGCAAGACATTTCGCGCGGGAGATCGGATATCCGGTGATGATAAAGGCTTCTTCCGGCGGCGGTGGAAAGGGTATGCGTATTGCGGAAAGTGATCTGGATTTTGCGGAAAACTTCCAGATGGCGCAGATGGAATCCATGCGTGGATTTGGCGATGATACCATGTATATTGAAAAATATGTGAAAGATCCGAAGCATATCGAATTTCAGATCATTGCAGACAAATTTGGAAATGTGGTTCAGCTTGGAGAGCGTGACTGTTCCATACAGCGAAATCATCAGAAGGTCATCGAGGAATCGCCCTGTGCCATTCTGAATGAAAAGCTCAGAAAAGAAATGGGTGAGACGGCTGTGCGCGCTGCAAAAGCGGCACACTATGAGAATGCAGGAACCATCGAGTTTTTGCTGGATAAAGACCGCAATTATTATTTCATCGAGATGAATACCCGTATTCAGGTGGAGCATCCGGTGACCGAGATGGTATCCGGTGTGGATCTTATTAAAGAACAGATCTATGTGGCAGCCGGTATGCCGTTGAGTGTCACACAGGAGGATATCAGACTGAACGGACATGCCATCGAGTGCCGCATCAATGCGGAGAATCCGGAAAAGAATTTTATGCCCTGTCCGGGTACCATCGGACAGGTACATCTGCCGGGGGGATTTGGTGTCCGTGTTGACACGGCAGTCTACAGTGGATATGAGATTCCGCCCTATTATGATTCCATGATCGCAAAAGTGATCGTTCATGACAGAACGAGAGCAGGGGCGATTCACAAGATGCGCAGTACACTGGGAGAGCTGATTCTGGAGGGAATTACCACAAATGTGGATTTTCAGTACGAAATATTAAATAACCGTGATTTTTGTGCGGGAGATTTTGATACCTCATTTATTGAGAAAAATATGGGGAGCAGATAATAAAACATCCGTGCGAATCATAAAACAGGCAGAAAAAAGATGTGCAAGACAAAATAGCCGTCAGCTTTGGAGGTTTATCTATGGCAATTTTCAAATCAATGTTTAAAAAGACTTCCTACATTAATCTGGATTCTGGTTCAGAGTCGGAAGAAAAGGATGGCACCGGGACAAAGCAGCCGAAGGAACCGTCCGTTCCGGAAGGGCTCTGGGTCAAATGTCCCAAATGCGGAAAGATGATCTATCGCGATGATATCAGAGAAAACTTCTATGCCTGTCCCAAATGCGGCGGCTACTTCCGGATTAAGACGAGAACAAGAATCCGTCTTGTCCTGGATAAAGGAAGCTTTGAAGAATGGGGCACGGATATTCCGGACAAAAATCCTCTGGACTTCCCGCAATACGAAGAAAAGCTGGAAAATACAAGGGAGAAAACAGGCTTAAGGGAAGCAATTACCATCGGAAAAGGCAGCATCTGTGGACAGGAGACTGTTTTTGGTGTCTGTGATGCAAGATTTCTGATGGGAAGCATGGGATATGCAGTAGGAGAACGTATCACCCAGGCCGTGGAACGTGCGACGAAGGAGCGTCTTCCGGTTATTCTTTTCTGCTGTTCCGGCGGGGCCAGAATGCAGGAGGGAATCGTATCTCTGATGCAGATGGCCAAAACTTCTGCGGCACTGAAACGCCACTCGGAGGCCGGATTTCTCTATGTTCCGGTGCTGACCGATCCCACAACAGGCGGGGTAACAGCAAGCTTTGCCATGCTGGGCGATATCATTCTGGCAGAGCCGGGCGCTCTGATCGGATTTGCAGGCCCGAGAGTTATTTCGCAGACCATCGGTGAAAAGCTGCCGGAAGGCTTTCAGAGAGCGGAGTTTCTGGTAGAAAAGGGTATCATTGACGGTATTGTGGAGCGCAAAAATCTGCGAAACACTTTGTCTGCCCTGCTTGCCATGCACAAAACAGAAGTGTCTGGCATGGAGTTTGACCGGATGTATGATTTTGAGGATACGGCCCGCTCCGTACAGGCGGAACAGAAGGACAGGGAAGTCACGAAACGAAGCGCCTGGGAGCGTGTAAAGCTGTCACGCAGCCAGTCAAGGTGTACGGCGCGAGATTACATAGAAGCCGTTTTTGATGATTTTCTGGAGCTTCACGGGGACAGAGCCTTTCGGGATGATGGTGCCATCGTTGGCGGAGTTGCCACCCTGGATGGGATGCCGGTCACAGTGATCGGTCAGCAGAAGGGAAGAAGCACAAAAGAAAACATCAGCTGCAATTTTGGCATGGTGTCTCCGGAAGGTTACCGGAAAGCCCTGCGTCTCATGAAACAGGCGGAGAAATTTCACCGCCCCATCGTCTGCTTTGTGGATACCCCGGGCGCAGCCTGCGGAATCGGTGCAGAGGAGCGGGGACAGGGTGAAGCAATCGCAAGAAATCTGTATGAGATGTCAGATTTGAAGGTTCCCGTTCTGAGTATCGTGATCGGCGAGGGCGGAAGCGGCGGAGCGCTTGGACTGGCTGTTGCCAACGAAGTGTGGATGATGGAAAACGCGACTTATTCCATCCTGTCCCCGGAAGGTTTTGCCTCGATTTTGTGGAAAGACGGAAAGCGTGCAAAAGAAGCTTCCGGAATCATGAAGATCACGGCAGAAGATTTAAAAGAGCTTGGTGTGATCGAATGGATCGTTCCGGAAAAAGAACCGGCGGAGAGTAAAAATCTGAAAGAGATTGCAGAGAATATGAAGCTGCACATGAAAGATTTCTTTTACCGCCAGGCAGGCAAAACAGGTGAGGAGCTGGCTTTGGAGCGCTACGGGAGATTTCGTGTCATGTAGGATACGGTATCTGTTCTCAGAAAAGAAAATACAGATGGTATCATACAGACAGGGAGGATAGGATTATGAACAGAAAACCACTGATTATCGGAGATTTAACGGCAAAGCTGCCCATCATCCAGGGAGGAATGGGGGTTGGTATCAGCCTTTCCGGACTGGCCGGTGCGGTGGCGGCAAATGGCGGAATCGGAATCATCTCCACGGCACAGATCGGATACCGGGAGGCGGATTTTGAAGAACATCCGCTTGAGGCAAATCTGCGCGCCATCGGTCAGGAGTTAAAAAAAGCCCGGAAGATTGCGGAGGGCGGCATTGTGGGATGTAATATCATGGTTGCCACAAAACACTATACGGAATATGTAAAGGCGGCAGTGCAGGCTGGTGCGGATCTGATCATATCAGGTGCGGGTCTGCCGGAAAAACTGCCGGGTCTTACAGCAGGAAGCAAAACGAAAATTGCGCCCATCATCTCCACAGAGAAAGCGGCGAAGGTTATTTTGCGGCTGTGGGATCGAAAATATAAGCGCATTCCGGATCTGATTGTGATCGAGGGACCAAAGGCAGGCGGTCATCTGGGATTTCGCCCGGAACAGCTTGCTGAGTTTACCAGGGAAAAATACGAAGAAGAAGTAAAAAAAATCCTGGATACGGTTCATCGTTTTGCGGAAAAATGCCGCGCAAGAATACCGGTTGTCCTTGCAGGCGGAATTTATGACCGGGCGGATCTGGATCATGCACTGGATCTTGGGGTGGACGGCGTACAGATGGGGACAAGGTTTGTGACGACCTGGGAATGTGATGCCGACATGGCATATAAGGAAACGTATCTGGCCTGTAAAAAAGAGGATGTGCGGATCGTGGAAAGCCCTGTGGGTATGCCGGGCAGAGCCATCAACAATGCGTTTCTTGAAAAAAAGAAAGAAAAAGGCATCCATGGAAAATGTTATCAGTGTCTGGAACACTGCAATCCGGCACAGATACCTTACTGTATTACACGTGCGCTGATCCATGCGGCAAAAGGTGAGGTTGCGGATGGGCTGCTTTTCTGCGGGGAAAATGCGTGGAGGGCAGAAAAAATCGAACATGTGGCCGATATCATGCGGGAGCTTTCGCAGGATCCGGTTTAAGAAAAGGGAAACAGAGCTTTGGGCAGCCCGGGAGAATGCTGCCTGAAACTCTGTTTTTTTTCTGTACAAATTTCAAAACTCAGTATATAATGGTAGCCGGGTAAAACCGCAGCGGAGCGAAAAGCAATCCGCTCAGGGCGGATTTTTGAATAAAACAGCTTGAGGAGGAAATTATGAGCAAAGTCAGAACACGTTTTGCACCAAGCCCCACGGGCCGGATGCACGTAGGTAATTTGAGAACGGCATTGTATGCCTATCTGATTGCAAAGCATGAGGACGGAGATTTCATTCTTCGAATTGAGGACACCGACCAGGAGCGTTACGTGGAAGGTGCACTGGATATTATTTATCACACACTGCAGGAGACGGGACTGGTTCACGATGAAGGACCGGACAAGGATGGCGGTGTGGGACCGTATGTACAGAGTGAGCGTCAGGCAAAGGGAATCTACCTGGAGTATGCCAAAAAGCTGATTGAAAAGGGCGAGGCCTATTACTGTTTCTGTGATAAGGAGCGTCTGGAGTCCTTAAAACAGGAGATCGCAGGAAAAGAGATCATAGTATACGATAAGCACTGTCTCCACCTTTCCAAAGAGGAGATTGAGGAAAAGCTTGCATCAGGTGTGCCCTATGTAATTCGTCAGAATACACCCAATGAGGGAACGACCCGATTTGAGGATGAGATTTACGGAACCATCGAGGTGCCCAATTCTGAGCTGGATGATATGATTCTGATCAAATCAGACGGATATCCCACCTACAATTTTGCCAATGTGGTGGATGACCACCTGATGGGCATTACACACGTGGTCAGAGGAAACGAATATCTGTCCTCCGCACCGAAGTACAATCGTCTGTATGCAGCCTTCGGCTGGGATGTGCCGGTATACGTACATTGCCCGCTGATCACCAATGAGGAGCATAAAAAGCTGAGCAAGCGCTGTGGTCATTCTTCTTATGAGGATCTGATCGAGCAGGGATTTGTCAAGGAAGCGGTTGTGAACTATGTGGCGCTTCTTGGCTGGTGTCCGACGGACAACCGTGAGATTTTTTCGCTTCCGGAGCTTGTAGAAGCGTTTGACTATCATCATATGAGCAAATCACCGGCTGTTTTTGATATGGGAAAATTAAAATGGATGAATGGGGAGTACATCAAAGCCATGGATTTTGACAAGTTCTATGAGCGTGCACTGCCGTACATCAAAGAGACCATCCACCGGGATCTGGATTTTGAAAAGATTGCACAGATGGTGAAGACACGTATCGAAATATTCCCGGATATTCCGGCACTGATTGATTTCTTTGAGGAAGTTCCGGAGTACAGCACAGAAATGTATAAACACAAGAAAATGAAAACAACAGAGGAATCTTCTCTGACCGTCTTAAAAGAGGTGCTCCCGCTTCTTGAGGATCAGGAAGATTACAGCAACGATGCACTGTACGAGGCGTTAGTGGCCTTTGGCAAGGAGCATGGCTACAAAAATGGATATGTAATGTGGCCGGTCCGCACCGCGCTTTCCGGCAAGCAGATGACACCGGCAGGTGCTACTGAGATTCTTGAGGTGCTTGGAAAAGAAGAGTCCCTTGCGCGTATCAGAGCAGCCATCGGGAAATTGGAGAAATAATCTATGAGTCTTAGCTGTACTCAGTCAAGGGCGGTCGCCCACGGAGCGGGTCCCTGCATCTGTCTTGCAGGGCCCGGTTCCGGCAAAACCACAGTCATAACAGAGCGAACAAAATATCTGGTACAGGAGAGAAAAATCCCACCCTCGGAGATTCTTGTGATTACCTTTACAAAAGCTGCGGCCATGGAGATGCGGGAGCGTTTTTTGAATGCCATGAACGGCAGATATACGCCGGTGACGTTCGGCACATTTCATGCAGTCTTTTTTGGAATCCTGAGAGCAGCCTATCATTATACAGCGGAGAATATCCTGCGGGAGGAGGAAAAGTATGCCATCTTGCGGGAAATCATCGGGCAGATGGAGCTGGAGATCGATGATGAGGCAGAATTTCTGGCAGGGATCACAGCAGAGATCAGCAGGATCAAAAACGAACAGATTCCGCTGGAGCATTATTATTCCGCCAGTTGTTCCGATGAGATTTTCCGGGAAATTTTCCGGACTTATCAGGAAAAAATAAGTCATAAGAGCAAACTGGATTTTGATGATATGCTGGTATATACCTGGGAGCTTTTGAGGGAACGTAAGGACATCCGCAGAGGATGGCAGAAACGCTTCCGCTATATCCTCATCGATGAGTTTCAGGATATCAATGCCATTCAGTACGAGACCATAAAGCTTCTGGCGCAGCCGGAGAATAACCTGTTTATCGTTGGGGATGACGACCAGTCGATTTACCGGTTCCGCGGTGCAAAACCGGAGATCATGCTGAATTTTCAGAAGGATTTTCCGGATGCGGAAATGATCCAGCTGGAAGAAAACTATCGCTCGACGGAATGTATCATCCTGGGTGCCGGGCGTGTGATCGCAAACAACAGGGAACGATTTCCGAAAAAAATCCACGGTGTGCGGGGAAAAGGAGAGAAAATCGCAGTCTCTGTTTTTCAGAATCAGCCCCAGGAAGCAGTGGCTGTGGTGAAAAAGATTCAGGACATGATCGCGGCGGGGAGAGAACCCCAGGAGATCGCAGTGCTGTTTCGTACCAACACAGGTGCAAGACTGTATCTGGAAAAGTTTATGGAATACAATATTCCTTTTCGCATGCGGGATGGACTTCCCAATCTTTATGACCACTGGATCGCAAGAGATCTGATCACCTATATCCGGATTGCAATGGGCAGCAGGGAGCGAAAGGATTTCCTGCAGATCATCAACCGGCCAAAACGGTATATTGCAAGAGAAGCACTGGAAACGCCTGTGATCACCTTTCAGGAGCTGAGAAGGCAATACTGGGAAAAGGACTGGATGCTGGAGCGGATCGACCGCATGGAGTATGACATCAGCTGTCTGGCAAACATGAAGCCCTTTGCGGCAATCAACTACATACGCCATGCAATGGGGTATGAGAGCTATCTGGAGGAATATGCCGGTTTCCGGCGGATTAAGCCGGAGGAGCTGTACGATATCCTGGATGAGCTGCAGGAGGCCGCAAAAAACTTTGACAGCTATGAGGCATGGTTTGCACACATGGAGGAGTACCGGGAGGCTTTGCAGAAGCAGACGAAAGAGAAAATACAGGAGGAAAATGCGGTGGTATTTACTACACTGCACAGTGCAAAGGGACTGGAATTTCCCGTTGTATTTCTGGTGGATGCAGTGGAAGGAAACATGCCTCACAAAAAAGCCGTGACGGAAGCTGACATTCAGGAGGAACGCCGTCTGTTCTATGTGGGGATGACACGGACAAAAGACAAGCTTTATCTTTATTATGCGAAAGAGCGGTATGGACAGGAACTGAAATGCTCACGATTTCTGGATGAGCTGCGAGGAGGAAAGGGATCCCAAAAAAGTGTGAGATAAGTCACACCCAAAAGGACGGATTCGTGATAGAATAAAAAGAAAAGCCGGAAAGGAATCAGATTTATGATATGCGAAAATGAGAAAACTGCAGGCAGTGAAATACAAAGAGAGATCGAAAGTCTGAAAAAGCAGGGGGTATCGGAAGCGCTGATCCGGGATCTTATACAGTTTCGGGAAAGCTATCCTCTGGATCCTTCTCAGAAGAACAGGTGTATTCGGCCGCAGATGCCGTTTTTTGGCAGTGAGATTCTGGAAATGGCCATTGCGGGGCTGCTTTCGGGGGAGAACATCCTGCTGTGCGGCAGCAAGGCAACGGGAAAAAACATACTGGCGGAGAATCTGGCCTGGCTGTTTGGAAGACCGGTCTACAACATCTCCTTTCATGTCAACACGGACAGCAGTACGCTGATCGGGACAGATACGTTTCAGAACAATGAGGTCCGGCTGCGAAAAGGACCGGTATACCAGTGTGCCGTTTACGGAGGCTTCGGGATTCTGGATGAGATCAATATGGCAAAAAACGATGCCGTGTCGGTACTGCATGCCACCCTGGATTACCGCAGGGTCATCGATGTACCGGGTTATGATAAGATTGACCTGCATAAAGCCGCACGTTTTATCGGCACGATGAACTATGGTTATGCCGGCACGAAAGAACTCAATGAAGCACTGGTCTCCAGATTTCTGGTCATCAATATGCCGCCTCTTACGGAAGAAACGTTACGAAATATTATTCAGAGCACGTATCCGGATCTGAAAAAATCCGCGCTTGATCAGTTCTGCGGTCTGTTTCTGGATCTCCAGACAAAGGCTCAGAACAGTGAGATCTCCACAAAGGCGCTGGATCTTCGCGGACTGCTGGCGTCCCTTGGGCTGATGCAGCGTGGACTTACGCCGTTGAAGGCGATTCATATGGGTGTGACCAATAAAAGCTTTGATCTGTTTGAACGTGAGATGATCGAAGACATTGTGATGACGCGCATTCCGGAATCCTGGACTGCGGCGGAGGTGTTTGAGCGTTGAGGACAAAAAGAACCGCCAGACAGGAGGAAGTTGCAGGTATGGAAGCGGACAGCTTCGAAATCGAGAACCGCATCCGGAATCTGATGTGGACCATAAGCGGTGATTATGATCTGGATACGAAGCTGGATGTAGCCTCCTTTCACAAATCAAAATACATCTCCATATACGATGCCATCAAGCAGGGAGCTTTTTCACGATTTTTTGACAAGGATGCATTTGCGTTGTATCTGGTAAAAAAGGTATACCTTGGGGCAGATGAGATGCAGCTTGTCCAGCTTGGACAGCTCTGTGTGGAAATGGGATGCCACGGAAAGATTGCACAAGAACGTCCCGGCGTCCCGGATATCAGGCGAAAAGCCTTTGACGCCATACTGGATCATGATTTTGACCGTTTGATGCACACTTATGCCGGAAAAATCAAGGCAGCCGTGCTGCGGGAGGCCCTGACCGGAAGTGAACCGGCAGACGGCAGGATCCTGGAGCCGTTTCGCATGCTGAAAAAGCTGGAGACGGCAGAGTCAACCGATGAGCTGATCGCCACAGCCGATGCTCTTTACAATAAAGTGATCGATCCCACGTTCGAAAAGCGTGTGGGAGGACTGGAACGGGTGCTTGCCGTTACCATGTCAGAGCTTTCCGGACATGACTGGAAGGATTTCCTGGAAGAAGAGGCGGCGGAGGATGCCTGGCGCCGTTATCAACGGCAGCTGGCGGATGCGATGGCGGATCTTTCCGAAAAAGAGCAGACATCCAAAGAGGAAGAAGAGGAGAGAAAGGGAACCGGTGTGATCTGCCTGGATGAAGAGGCTGTATCGAAGATGAACAGCTACATTGAGCTGAATTACGGAAGAAGCTATCTGAGTCCTTTGGAGCAGGAGCGCCTGAACCGGAAAATCTGCACGGGAGCACATGCGGACTGTACTCTTTATTTTACGGATGGGATTCTGGCAAACAGAGTGCGGGTCAATGCACAGTCTGAATATGCCAGAAGAACGCTGGAGATCAACCGGCGTGTGTACCAGCAAAACCGCAGAGTGACAAGACAGAATATTGAGATCCTGACGGATCTGCTGAAACGGGCCCTTGTTGCGCGCAAGGAACGGGAGTATGTGATCGGAGAGTTTGGTCAGATTTTGCCAAATCGTCTCTGGAATGTGGGCAGAACAGAGAACAGGCGGCTGTTTGTGCGGGAAAACAAGAACTATAATAGCGATTTTGTGGTGGAAGTGCTGATCGACGGAAGTGGATCCCAGAGAGCGCGGCAGAGCCAGGTGGCCCTTCAGGCCTTTATCATAAGCGAAGCACTCTCAAATGTGGAAATTCCGCACCGCATGATGAGTTTTTGTACCTTCTGGGATTATACCGTCATGCGCAGATTCCGCGAATATGAGGAAGGGCGCGAGGCAAACAGCCGTATTTTTGAATTTTACGGTTCTTCCAACAACCGGGACGGGCTGGCAGTGCGCGCCGCGGCCTATGGCCTGTTGCAGCGCCCGGAGGAAAACAAAATACTGATCGTGCTAAGCGACGGAAGACCGAATGATATTGTGGTCAACCGCCCGAACAGCCGCAATCCCAGGCCATATTTCGGTGATTATGGTGTGAAGGATACGGCATTTGAGGTGCGCCGCTTAAGAAATGCAGGTGTCGCTGTGCTTGGTGTCTTTGCCGGAGAAGAGCAGGATCTGCAGGCTGAGCGGAAAATATTCGGGAAAGATTTCGCGTATATCCGGGATATCCGGAACTTTTCCAATGTGGTGGGAAGGTATCTGAGAAAGCAGCTGGAGGAATGACGGGGAGGCGGAGGTAAAAAAGGCAGCCGGATCCTGATCCGACCGGGCAGCCGGATTCCTCTGGATGCGGTGGTGGTGAAAGGGAAGAGCAGCGTGGATGAGTCCATGTTCACCGATGAGAGCATTCCGGTGGAAAAAAAGTGGGCGATGAGATCATTGTAGGCAGTATGAACGGAAACGGTGCCATGGAGGCTGAAGTAATCCGAACCGGAAAAGATACAAAAAACAGAGAATATCTTTCTAAGTGGAAAGGGATGTGTTATAATGGACGACAAATGTGAAACCTGTTGTGCAAGACACAAGCACCGTGAGGATGCGCAATACCGCAGCCTGATCACGCGGCTGAACCGAATCGAAGGACAGGTGCGCGGTGGCGCAACATGGTGGAGGATATCCAGAAAGGAAATCTGGAAGTGATGGATGAATTGTGTCTACCATTAAAAAACTTATGAAATAGGAGGAAACAGAAATGACAGTGATCAAAGTAGAGGATATGCATTGTGAGAAATGTGTTGCCAGGGCAAAGGAAATCCTGGATGATCTGGGCTTCTGATCTGTGGTGGCGTCATGGATAAGTTGAGAGCGGTCACAGAAAAATCAAATGTCGGAAAATTATTAACGGGCGGACTGTACCTGATTTATGGTGCAGCCTGCTGTTTTCTGTATTATCACATGTGTTTGCCGGAGACGGGAAGGTATCACTCCGATCTTCCGGCGCATATCGAAAGCGGGATGACGGGGAAGAGCTACAGCCTTCTGGAGATTATCTACAAATATGTCTGTGAAGCAGGAGTGGGAAGCAAGGCGATCCCGATCCTGCTTATGCTGCTTACCCTGGGAACCGTTTTTTTGAGCTTTTGCCTGATAAGGCAGATTTTCCCGGAAGGGAATCCACTGCTTATGCAGCTTCTTGCTTTTGCAGCCAATCTGGAAATGCCTCTGTATCTGCCGTTTTTGAATTCCCATCAGAACATGGGGCTGCAGACAGGCAGCATGTGGCATAACGACACCTATCTGGGTATGCGTCTGTTCGCATTTTTGGTTCTGCTGATTTATTTCAGACATCAGGAGAGCTATCGGGACACGTTTCGGGGAAAACAGTGGATTGCTTTCGCAATTGCCCTGTTTCTTGTAAATTTCATGAAACCAAACTTTCTGTTGTGTTTTGCACCTGTCATGGGAATTTTGCTTCTGCGCGATCTGATCAAAAGCCGCGGTAAGGAGCTTGGGGCTGTTTTCTGGTTTGGACTTGCCGTGATCCCATCGTTGTCGATTCTGATTTTTCAGAGTATCCGGCTGTTTGGGGAAGGAACAAACGGAGGCTCCATTGCTTTCTCTTTCGCTTATATACTGAGACTTCGAAGTGAGCATCCGGTCGCATCCATCCTGCAGTCTGCGGCATTTCCTCTGGCAGTCCTTGTTTTATGCAGGAAGGAGCTGAAAAAAGACCGGATCTACGGTACATCCTGGCTGATTTGGCTGTTTGGTTTCCTGGAATTCCTGTTTTTGAACCAGACGGGAGAGTGTATCAACGACGGCAATCTGACCTGGGGATACAGCTTTTGTCTGACCCTGATTTTTGCGGTTTCGGCTGCAAAGCTCTGCCAGGGATGGAAGAAAAAGCAGATTCCGGCGGCAGGTGTGCTGCTGTGCGGCGGATTGCTTCTGTGGCATCTGGTGTGCGGCATCTGGTTTTTTGGCGGGCTTCTTTGTGGACTGCCTTATGCAAGATAGCCGATGCAGCACGTGCAAGTTCCGGGGAAAGGACTGCTAGGCATATGATACAGTTCGGAAACATCAGACAGAATAAGGAGACAGAATGATAATATTTTTAAAAAGAGCGGGACTTTTCGGCTGTCTGTTGGCGGCGGCACTGTCTGTTGGCTGTGCGGACAGAAAGAGTCCACAGACGACAGCGGAAAACGGACAGATGGAAGAGGACACAAAGGAAGAACAGGAAAATACCGGTGGAAAGGTTTACTTTCTGAGCCGTCATCCAGAGCTGCAGAAGCAGTGGGATGGGCTCGCCGCCGCGTTTGAGCAGGAGACGGGAATTTCCGTGAAAATTACAACAGTGGAAGAAGACAGCTACGATGCGGTACTGGATGCTGCCATGCAGGATCGGGAGATCCCAACGATGTTTGAGGTTCATACGCTGGAGGAGCTTGAGAAGTGGTCCGGTTTCTGCCTCAATCTGAAGGAGTCTTCCCTGTATTCGGAGATTGCTGAGGATTCCAGCCGTTTTGCGCGGAACGGGGATGAAATGGCAGGTATCGGATACCTGGAAGGGGACAGCGGCATCCTGTATAATAAGAAGCTTCTGTCAGAATACTGTGCACTGGATGGCTCGATGATTGCATCGGCCGACGAGATTACCAATTTTGTGGTGCTGAAGGCTGTGGTGGAAGACATTCAGAACAGGAAGGATGAGCTTGGCATAGAAGGAGCGTTTGCTTCCCAAAGCATGGAAGAGATGCTGGCTGACATGTCCGGGCTTCTGAAAAATGGTGCGGATCTGGCCTGTCTGGAATCCTTTTTTGATTTGTACGTCAGCCATTGCGTGAGCAGGGAAGAGGAGATCGGGACAAAGACAGGGAAGGACGGGGCAGTGGAATTTGCACTGGGAGAAGCCGTTTTCTATTATGGCGGAACCTGGAGCTATGAAACCATCGGAGGAAATGAGGTGGTGGATGGCGATTTTGGTATTCTTCCCGTCTATATTGGGCTGGAAGGAGAACAGAATCAGGGGCTCTGTCGTCGGTACCGGAGTTATTTCTGCATCAACAAAAGCGCCTCAAAAGAGGACGAAGATGCAGCGCTTCTTTTTCTGAAATGGCTTTACGGGGAGAAGAAAGAGGATCTTGCGGCACTGGAGACGGTGGAATGGAGTCCTGTCACGGATGCGGCGGAAGTGTTCCGGGAAAAGCAGGCGGTATTCTGGAAGATGATGGATCTGGAGGATCTGCCTCTGATCCGGGAATACGCGCAGGACCTTGCACCATAAAAAAAACTTGTAATTACAGGTCAAATGATTTACAATAGGCGCGCAAGCAGATGACAGTGCATAAAAGTGCTGCAGCAGAAAAGGCAGAGCATGATTGGCTTTGCAGAAAAAGAAAGTATGGTGTGCGATGGGAATAATTGAGGCTGCAAAGCTGGCATTTGAGTATAAAAAGTATGATGAAAACGGTGAGGTGGAGGAGATGGTCCGCGCCATTGACGGTGTAGACCTGGATGTGAAAAAAGGTGATTTTGTCGCAATCCTGGGACATAACGGATCCGGTAAATCCACCCTTGCCAAACAGATCAATGCCATCCTTGCCCCCACAGAGGGAACGTTATATGTGGATGGAAAGGATGTGCGCGATGAACAGAACATCTGGGATGTGCGGCAGGCAGCCGGCATGGTGTTTCAGAATCCGGATAACCAGATCATCGGTACGGTTGTGGAGGAGGATGTGGGATTCGGCCCGGAAAACATGGGGATTCCCACAGAGGAGATCTGGGAGCGTGTGGAGGAGAGCTTAAAAAGCGTTGGTATGTGGAAATACCGGAAAAATTCTCCAAACAAGCTGTCAGGAGGCCAGAAGCAGAGAGTAGCGATTGCCGGTGTGGTTGCCATGCATCCGAAATGTATTGTTCTGGACGAGCCCACGGCGATGCTGGATCCCACCGGGCGAAGGGAGGTTATCCGCACGATCCGTGCCCTGAATCAGGTGGAAGAGGTGACGGTTCTTCTGATCACGCATTATATGGAGGAAGTGATCTATGCGGATAAGGTGATCGTCATGGATGACGGGAAAATAGTGATGCAGGGAACACCGTCTGAAATATTTGCACAGGTGGACAAACTGAAGGAGTACCGGCTGGATGTGCCTCAGGTGACTTTGCTGGCACATGAACTGAAAAAGGCAGGTCTTGATCTGCCGGATTGTGTACTCAGTGTGGAGGAATTGGTGAAAGCATTATGTCGATAAAATTGGAACATGTCAGTTATGTATACAGTGAGGGAAATGCTTTTGAAAGAAAAGCACTGGATGATATCAGTCTTGAGATACCGGATGGACAGTTTATCGGGATCATCGGACATACCGGCTCCGGCAAATCCACACTGATCCAGCATCTGAACGGTCTTTTGAAGGCGACCTCAGGTATCATATCTTATAATGGAGAAAACATTTACCAGGAAGGATATGACATGCGCGCTTTGCGCAGCAAGGTCGGCCTTGTTTTTCAGTACCCGGAGCATCAGCTCTTTGAGGTGGATGTCTTTTCGGATGTATGTTTCGGGCCGAAAAACCTGGGGCTTTCCCAGGAAGAAGTCGAAAGCCGTGCGAAAAAAGCACTGTCCCAGGTGGGGATGAGTGAAAAGTACTATAAAAAATCACCCTTTGAATTGTCCGGCGGACAGAAACGTCGGGTTGCCATTGCAGGGATCCTGGCCATGCATCCGGATGTGCTGATTCTGGATGAGCCCACAGCTGGCCTGGATCCAAAGGGGCGGGATGAGATCCTGGATCAGATTGCCTTTCTGCAGAAGGAGCGCAGGATTACCGTGATACTGGTCTCACACAGCATGGAGGATGTGGCGAAATATGTGGATCGTATTATCGTGATGAATGACGGGAAAGCAGTCTATGATGACACTCCGAAACAGGTATTTCAGCAGTATCGGGAGCTGGAAACCATGGGACTGGCGGCTCCTCAGGTGACTTATGTGGTAAAAGGCCTGGAAGAAAAAGGCTGGGACATTGATACAACTGCCACAACGGTCGAGGAGGCAAAAGAAGCCATTCTGAAGGCGTGGAAAAAAAGAAAATCCGGTTGATTTCTATTGAACAGATGTGAAACCTGGACAGAATGATGAAATTTGGATGCAGGAAAGTATGAGAGGTAGCTATGTTAAGAGATATTACATTAGGACAATATTATCCGGCTGATTCCGTGATACATAAGCTGGATCCCCGGGTGAAACTTTTTGGGACAGTTGTGTTTATCATATCCCTGTTTCTGTTTCAGAGTTTTTCCGGCTACGTGGTGGCAACTCTGTTTCTGGCTGTTGTCATCCGGATTTCGAAGGTACCTTTTTCTTTTATGGTAAAAGGTCTGAAGGGGATTTTTCTGCTTTTGATGATCACAGTGGTGTTCAATCTGTTCCTGACACCCGGAACTACGGCATTTACCATCTGGAAGCTGAAGGTTACCTGGGAGGGAATCCGTCAGGCGGCATTTATGGCAGTGCGTCTGGCCTATCTGATTATCGGATCCTCTGTGTTGACTTTGACGACCACACCGAACAACCTGACGGATGGTCTGGAAAAGGCACTTTCCCCCTTAAACAGGATACACGTTCCGGTTCACGAGGTATCCATGATGATGTCCATAGCACTGCGATTCATTCCCATTCTTCTGGAAGAAACCGATAAGATCATGAAGGCGCAGATGGCACGTTGTGCGGACTTTGAGTCCGGCGGACTGATCCGGAAGGCAAAAAGTCTGGTTCCGCTGTTGGTTCCTCTGTTTATTTCCGCCTTTCGCAGGGCCAATGACCTGGCCATGGCGATGGAAGCCAGAGGCTATCGCGGAGGAGAAGGGCGCACAAAGATGAAGCCGCTGGTTTATCAGAGGCGGGATTATGTGGCCTATCTGGTTTTTGCCGTTTATCTGGTATGTATTTTTACAGTGGGAAGGCTGGTAAAATTTTAGGTGAGGAAAGAAAGGACATTGCAGGAAGCTGCAGTGTCTTTTTTTGCTCCATGGCAGATCAGGTGAGTTATTATAGAAAAAACAGGATTGCTGTGGTAAACTGTTACTTATATCAATCATAAGAGAGGGTTGTCTGATGAAACGAGTAAAGCTGATTGTGGCATACGACGGAACCAATTATAATGGCTGGCAGGTACAGCCGAATGGCATTACGATAGAAGGGGAACTGAATCATCATTTGTCTGAGCTTCTGAAGGAGGACATTCATGTGACAGGGGCAAGCCGCACCGATGCGGGCGTCCATGCACTGGGAAATGTGGCGGTTTTTGATACCAACGCACGCATGCCGGCAGAGAAGATTTCCTATGCGATGAATACCAGACTGCCGGCAGATATACGGATTCAGGATTCCTGTGAAGTTTCTCCCGATTTTCATCCACGTTTCCAAAAAACCACAAAAACATATGAATATCGCATTCTGAACCGCAAATTTCCGGATCCTACAAAAAGATTGTATTCTTTTTTCTACTATTATCCATTAGATGTAGTGAAAATGCAGCAGGCATCGTTATATCTGGTAGGAGAACATGATTTCCAAAGTTTCTGTACGGCAAAACCCGGTGTGGACAATACCGTGCGGACGATTTATTCTCTGGAGGTGATGAAGGAAGAAGATATCATTACGATTCGTGTCAGTGGAAATGGTTTCCTTTACAACATGGTCCGGATTATTGCAGGTACTTTGATTCGCGTTGGGGGCGGATCAATCCGGCCGGAGCAGGTAAAGGAGATTCTGGAGGCGAAAAACCGGGAGCTTGCAGGGGAGACGGCAAGACCGGAGGGACTGACACTGGTTCAGATTTCCTATGATGAGGGGACATGATAATAGATTACCTGCACAGTGGAGGTGGATGATATGAAGAGAAGGAAAAATTTACTGGCCGTTTTGCTGGCAGCTGCTCTGATGGCTACCGCGGTGCCTGGCAGTGTTCTGGCTGCACAGACGTCCGTGCCAAAGACACAGACAGCCTCCCAGGCAAAAGAGACGGAAGCGAAAGAGGAAGAGACGGAGTCCACAGAGAAGATCAGGGTTACAAAGCTGACGGCTCCGGAAATGGAGAAAACAAAGTATAAAAAAGGCACAAAGAAAAAAGATATGGATCTGCCTGAGAAACTCACCGGTAAAGGCTACAAAACCGAAGATGGTGATAAAAAAACGGAGGACATCAAGATCAAAGGAATCACCTGGAAAACGGATTACACGGAGGATTCCAAGGCGGGGAAATACACATTTACTGCACAGCTGCCAAAGAGATATGAGCTTGCAAAGGATGTCAGCCTTCCAAAGATAACCATTGAGATCACAGACGGCAGTGAGGAAACAGAAGCGAAAACTGTGCCGAAGGAAACGGAAGCAAAGGAGCCGGAAAAGAAGGCTGAGCCGAAGACAGCGGAGACAAAGGAACCGGAAAAGAAAGTTGAGCCGAAAGCGGCAGAAGCAAAAGAACCGGAAAAGAAGGCTGAAACGAAAGCGACAGAAGCAAAAGAACCGGAAAAGAAAGCTGAAACGAAAGCGACAGAAGTAAAAAAACTGGAAGAGAAAGCCGAAACGAAAGCGACAGAAGCAAAAGAACCGGAGGAGATAGCCGAAACAAAGATAACAGAGGCACAGGAAACGGAAAAGAAGCCGGAACCAAAAGTTTTGGAGGAAAAGGCACCTGAGACGAAAAAGAAAGCTGAAATCCGGACACCGGAGGGAAAGGAAGAGGAGGAAAAGAAAGAGGTTTCCGCACCGGAATCCGATCTTTCCGAACTGAAGATCACTGCGTTTGAGCTGAAGGACGCAAAGATTACGGTGGATGAGGAAAAACAGACCATCACCATTCTGATGCAGAAGGCAGATACAGATCTGAAAAAACTGGCACCGAAGGTAACCGTTTCGGAAGGTGTAACCGTTGAGCCGGAAAGTGAAAAAGAGGTTGATTTTTCACAGTCTGCCGAAACACCTGTCATTTATAAGCTGACAAAGGCAGCGGACGGCAGCACGCGGGAATACAAAGTGACAGCAAGCATCTGTAAGCATGACTGGACACCGGCTTCCTGTACCACAGCGGCCGTATGTAAGCTGTGTCAGGCAGAAGGTGAAAAAGCACTTGGCCACAGTTTTACCGAGGCTACCTGTACGGAACCAAAGACCTGCAGCCGATGTCATATCACAGAAGGCAGTGCACTTGGCCATGACTGGACGAAAGCAACCTGCGCAGTGAAGAGCACCTGTACCAGATGTAAGCTGACACAGGGAGAGCTTGCGAAGCACAGCTGGAGTGAGTGGAAGGTGACGACAAAGGCCACACATGAGAAAAAGGGCAAAAAGGAACGTCTCTGTAAGGTGTGCGGGAAAGAAGAATCCAAAACACTGCCAAAGAAGAACTGGATCGGCGAGGCAGACAAGAATAAGATTACAGGTGTGGATGGCACCACCAGCTATGCTACCGGTGCCAACATTACCTTTAAGGCAGTGGGTGACCGGATGGACAACAAGAAACCGATCGAAGGAGATGTCCGTTATAAACCGGTGTCATGGATCTGCGGAACCGGAAAAGGTGATCTGAGCGGCGACAACAGCTACAGCAAGACCATTCAGTTTACGACAGCCGGTGACTATACGCTGCGAGTGACCTACGAACGTCAGGCATATAAGAACGGGAAATGGGTAAAGAAGGGAGAAGAGGATGTACAGTCTGTCACATTGAAAATAACCGGTAAGACCATTACCACAAACAGCAATACCAATGTGAAAACGGCAGCGGCAACCGGGGATAATTCCCCGATCCGTATTCTGGTGATCGTTCTTCTGATATCCCTGGTTCTCATAATCTGGATGGCAGTATGGAACGTACGCCGAAAGAGAAACAGAAAATAGATAACAAAAAAGTGCGGCATGACCTTTCGGTCGTGCCGCATGTACGTTACCATCCGGATCAGTTTGCTTCGCCTTCCATTTCTTCAAACTCAGCATTGTCTAAAAACTCATCGAACGCATCTGCAACCATCTCATACTCATCATCATCTTCGATGTTGTCCAGAGTCGGATTGCCGTTTTCCTCTTTGAAACGGTACAGGTAAACTTCTCCGTCGTCGTTTACACCGTTTTCATCCAGAGGAAGCAGTGCGATATACTGATTATCGCCAGCCGGGAAAATTGTGAGAATGGCACATTCCAGAGTGGAACCGTCATCCAGTGACAGTGTGACTGTTGCTGGTCCGGATTCACAGTCAGAACCGCATGCGCCGCAGTCACCGCTGCATCCGTTTTCAAAATCGCTCATTTGTATATACCTCGTTTCTTATTGTCCTGTCAGCCTGCCGGAAAAAGCAGACTGTTATTAACACTTTAACAGAGACAGAGAAGAATTGCAAGCAAAGATTTACAAATGACGTAGAACAATGTTATTATGATACCAGGGTCAAAAGGTCATGCTGTTCATACTTGCATGAAAAAGCATGACTTTTGACCCCAACATCTTATTATTAATATACAGATGAAAAACTGTGGAATCTGTTACTACAAGGAGGGTACTTATGAAACTGATATCCTGGAATGTAAACGGGCTGCGTGCCTGTGTCCAGAAGGGTTTTCTGGACTTTTTTCATATGGCGGATGCCGATATTTTCTGTATTCAGGAAAGCAAACTGCAGGAGGGACAGATCAGTCTTGAGCTTGCAGGCTATCACCAGTACTGGAATTATGCGGTGAAAAAAGGATATTCCGGTACTGCAATTTTTACCAGAAAAGAACCCATCTCCGTGATCTATGGGATGGGGATTGAGGAACACGATCAGGAAGGCCGCCTGATCACTCTGGAATTTGACCAGTTTTATCTGGTTACGGTTTACACACCGAATTCACAGAATGAGCTGGCCAGACTGGATTACCGCATGCGGTGGGAAGAAGATTTCCTGCATTATCTGAAGGAACTGGAGAAAAGAAAACCCGTGGTATTCTGCGGTGACTTCAATGTGGCACATAAAGAGATCGACCTGAAAAACCCGAAAACAAACCGGAAAAATGCGGGATTTACTGATGAGGAGAGAGAAAAGTTCTCAATCCTTCTGGACAGTGGATTTGTGGATACCTACCGTTATTTTTATCCGGATCAAGAGGGCGTCTACTCCTGGTGGTCCTATCGTTTTCAGGCAAGAAAAAAGAATGCTGGATGGAGAATTGACTATTTCTGCGTATCAGAGAGCTTAAAAGAGAAACTGAAGGATGCAAAGATACACACGGAGATCCTGGGATCCGATCATTGTCCGGTGGAACTGGATATTGACCTGTAGATAAATGGAAGAGAAGGGCAAGAAAGAACATGTATTGGGAGAGGAACTATGAATAGAAAAATGAAAAAAACAGGAATGATTGCCGCCTTTTGTTTTGTATTGTCTGCGGCACCTGTTCTGAAGACGAAGGCAATGGATGAGATCTGGAGAAAACCGGCTTTGTCCGGTACCACCCAGACCTGGATTTATGAGGGGGAAATCTTTGATGAGAAAGAAAGCCGGAACCGGGTATTTGCAGATGACCTGGAGGATGGTGATCTGACTTTTGAAATCCTGGAATCGACAGAGAAAGCAGCCATGCAGGATCCGGGGGATTATAAGGTTACTTATGAGGTCACGGACCGTGATGGGAACCGGACGCAGATGGAGACACTGGTGAAAGTGATTTCCCGTGAGGATGATTCGGAAAAGACCATACAGCGGAAGCTTTATACCATAGCGGATGCCTGGTATCTGACTGATATTTCCTTTGACAGAGGGTACTACCATGACAGGCAGAGTCTGGGGATCTGGCTTCCGGCGCATGCCGCCCTGGAGATTCGTCTGGTAAATGCAGAGGAATTTGGCAGGAATCTTGAGATTGATTTTATGAATCAGGATTCTGCCACGGAGTCTTCCGCAGTTATTCCGGCAACCGGTGAATTTGTCACCGTACAGAATACTTTCATCCGGGATGGAGTGGAGGGAAGCAGGGACAGTGTTCCCTTTATCGAAACACCAAAAGGAACCTCCGTGTGCCCGATCATTGAGTTTAAATGGAATGACAGCCTTCAGGAAATTCCGTATTATCGCTATAAAGACGACCAGGATGCGTTTTTTGAAAAATGGAGGAGTACCGAAGCACCGTATGCCATTCTGGAAGGAAGCGCAGCTACTTTTCTGGCACCGAGAAAGGATATGGATGAGATTATCGGTGCTTCCTGTGCAACGAATCCGGCATACCGCTTTTCAAGCATTGATGAAATGCTGGAATGGTATGCAGCCTTTGTGGAGCAGTATGATGCCTATGCAGGACTGGACTTTTATGCAGAAGAACCATATAACCAGAACATCCGTGCTAAATTTTTTATCAAGGCAAATGAGTCCGGGGCAGGGCAGGCTTATTATACACAGGATCACAGTGCCTATAACGGAGACAGCCTGAATCTCTATCTGAGTAAAAGCTGGCTTTCCCTCCATGAATTTGGCCATGGTTATGAGGGCAAGATTGCCCAGAGGGAACATCCCTTTGTGGAGACAACCAACAACATTATGGGGTATTATTTTGAACCCACTTACCGTGCAGAGGACGATTTTGGATGGCTGCTTGGCAATTACTACGGTACGAAAGCAGAAAGAATTGCCATGCTGGAACAGAAAGCCTTAAACAGACGAAAGGAGACGATGTCCTTTTCCGGGATCGTTGTCGGGGCTGGAAATTATGACGTGAGCCTGTATATGTTTACCAATATTCTGGATAAGCTTGGACCGCAGAAAACGGTGTCGGCCATGCATACGCTGTATCGAAGGAAGTATTATGAGACAAAAAAACAGTCTGCCTCGTCCGATGTGATTGTGGAAAGCTTCTCCAGATCCAGCGGGTATAATGTAATCCCTTATTTTGAGTCCTGGCATGTGATACCTTCGGACCGCATGGAGGATCAGATGTATCAGAAGGATTATCCAATGCTGTACTATCTGAAGGAGCTGATCCCGGATCCGGCAAAGGCCGTTCAGGTACAGAAAAAACTGGGTCTTGACGGAGTGTACAGTCTGGTGAGTACGGACGAACTGGCTGATACCGGGTATAAAAGCCGGGTGAAGCTGAAGATTCAGATTGATGCGTTTGAACAGATCAGGGGCAGAAATATCCGGATAAAAAACGGAACGAAAGTGGTAAAGACGATCACATTGACAGATCATACCGTTAATCTGGAACTCCCTGTTGGTATTTATGAGGTGGAGCTGCCTGCGCCCCGGACGCAGAACTATCAGTATGACAATGCTTACCTGATTGCCTCGGAAGGTCAGGTGGAAAAGGAGCTCTGCTATGAAGGAAACGGGGGGAATCTGCTGGCAGATGATATCCAGATCAGACTTCTGGGAATGAGTGACCGCCTGATTGCCAGCATCGGATTCGATACTTCCAGGCAGAAGCTGATCTGGAAATCGGAGAAAGTTACACCGCACTCTTATTTTGATGACATCTATGCCAGTGTGCGTATTCTGGATAAAGATGGACGGGAAATATTTGCCGACAGCTTTTATGGAACCAAAATGACGGAGGAGGCGTATCGTGAAATTGACTTTTCCGAAGGAGCCCGTATTGAAATTTTCCACAGAGAACCATGGATGCGTCTGCAGTTTTCAAGCAGTTATACCGGTGAGCAGATCTTGTCATACAGCTTCTCCGGTGAGGAGCAGAACAGCTCGTATGTGATGACAAGCCAGGGTATTATGAAGGAAAAATGGGATGAGGGCCAGAGACGAAAAGCCTATTTTGCTGCGCTGGAACAGTATTCGGATTTTGTGAAACAGCATGCCACAGAAACCATGCTGGCAGACCCGGAAAGCTTCCACAATGAAAAGCTTCTGCTTAAAATGTCATACCTGACACTGACGGAGGAAGAAAAAGAGGATTACAGGCAGAAGTGGGGATCGCTGATTGGAGAGGAACCGGAGATCCGTATATGTTATCGTGATATTCCATCCTATTTGTTGAATGGAAGTGCAGACAGCGAAAGCGGGGTGGGAACCGATGGACTGGCCGGTGCCGCAGTGGATGGAGATATCAGTACTTACTGGCACAGCAACTATGGAAATGGCGTACGGCCGGATATTCCCGGGAACCGGAATAACAGCTATACGATTTTACTTCCGGAAGCGATGAATGTCGGGAAGCTTGCATACATACCGAGACAAAGTGGGACAAACGGTCGGATTCTTGGCTTTGAGCTGTACTACAGCACGACAGCGGAAGGGGAGAATTTTGAAAAGCTTTCGGTGAAGAATGACAGCTGGAGTGATGATTACCGCATAAAAGAGGTGGAGTTTGACGCACCCATGGCGAGAAGGCTCCGGATCCGTGCCATGGCCACAGCAGGAAACCCGGCGGATACGTTTATTTCTGCGGCAGAGTTTTATCTGTATGAAAGGTACGAAGTAAACACGGACGTTCAAAAGGTATTTCTGGATCAACTGCACCGGGAATATGATCAGACAGAAAAAATGATCCCGAAAAAGAACCGGAACGGACGCGGCGGACAGATTCTGCTGCAGACGGGCGGCAGAGACCGGGCATATACCAGAGGAATCGGTCTTCTCGGTGACACATCGGTGACTTATGACCTGAGAGGAAAGCATTTCGAAGCATTTTCTGCTGTGATTGGAGTAGAGAAAACGGAAGCAGCAGGAAAGGAGGCTCAGCTTCAGATCTATGGTGACGGAGCGTTGTTGTTTGAGAGCGGTTGTCTGGACAGCCACAGTGATGCCGAACCGGTTTATCTTCCGATCAAAGATGTGGAAAAGCTGCAGTTTACTGTGACAGGGACCGACGGAGATACGGCAGTCACCATTGCAGACGGCAGATTTTATCCTGCACAGAGCCACACCGATTTTGACCTGAAGGTCGGCGAAAAAATCCGCATAGTAGATAGCAGCGGCAGTACCTCCGATGACGGGACAATGTATTTTGAGACGGAAAATGAACAGGTTGCAGCAGTGGATGAATACGGGAATGTGACCGGTATCGGGGCCGGAGTCACCGTAATCCGAAGTAAAGGGGTAAGCGGTCTGGTGGAATATACGATACGCGTATCCGATGTGCCGGTTTCACAGCTGGTGCTTGACAAGACAGAGTTGAACCTGAAAAAGGGTGAGAGTGCGGTACTTTTCGCATCTGTCATGCCGGAGTTTGCCACGGATCAATCGGTGACATGGAAGAGTAACAATGAAGCAGCGGTCGTTGTAGATCAGGCAGGAAAGGTGACGGCAGTATCGGCAGGTAATGCAGTGATCACGGTATATTCTGCAGATGGCATGGAAGCAGGCACTGTAAAAGCCTCCTGTATCGTTACCGTAACAGAACCTTCTGAAAACAATCCCCTTCCGGATCCGCCAGGCCAGCCGGAGGAACCGGAAAAACCGACCAAACCGGTTATCACAGAGGTGAAAAAGCCTGCGGCGGTGAAAGGGCTGAGCGTGAAGCTGAAAAAACGGCAGGCAGCACTGACCTGGAAAAAGACAGCACGGGCAGAAGGATATGAAATCTGGATGCGCACAGGGAACGGGAAGTATAAAAAGATAAAAACTGTGAGTGCAAAGACGAGAACGATCAAGACGAAACGTCTGAAGGCGAAAAAGAAATATACCTTTCGCGTGCGGGCATATCGGAAAGATGCGGCGGGGAAGAAGGTGTATGGAGAGTATTCGGGGACGAAGAAGGTCCTGGTGAAATAGTATGGGAGCCAGAATGGATATACTTGAACAGTTATCTATTCTGGCTCTTTTTTGCCTCAAATAGATTTATATTTTATGATCTGCTGCAATATCTCTAAAATAAGCTGCTGCTCTTTTAAAGATTGGGTGACGATAAGCGAATAGCATTGATTGGCAATCACTTCGGCTTTATCGATAGGAATAATCTTAGAAAAGAGTTCATCCAGGGGATAATCCAAAGCAACGCATAGTTTTGTTATACTGTCAATCGTAGCATTTTTCTCGCCACGCTCCAGTTGTCCGATATACGTAGGATGAAATCCGGCTTTTTCTGCAAGTTGTTCCTGACTGTATTTTAATTTAAGTCTCCGGGAACGCAAACGTTCTCCGATTATCTTCGAAATCTCACTCATGAATAGTCCTCATTTAGTATCCATCATTTTTGTATCCAAATTATGAATTTATACTACGAGTATCGAAAATATTTATAAACAGACTATTGATATTTTATGAAATAAAATATATACTATAAATATAATTTTTGGATAAATAAGATTAATAGTAGTCAAAATGACGGAATTTCAAATGTTATGTGTTGAGATGAGAAAGAGAATGGAGGAAAAGTGATGGATGAAATTAGTACAAAAAGCCGTCTTGCAGCATGTTTGTTCTGTCTGATTTTAGGAATGGTGGCGGTGCATCGGTTCTATGTTGGTAAGATAGGAACTGCAATTCTTATGATTTTGCTTATGTTTACAGGAATCGGGGAAATATGGCTGTTAGTTGATTTTATTATGATTGTGGCGGGTGTGTTTCGGGATAAAAATGGACGCAGGCTGGTTAACTGGTAAAGGGAGGTTTTTATGAAGAGTAATAAGTGGTTATGGATCATCGGTATCATCTTCACATTGAGCCTTAGTGGGTGTGGTGGAGGTTTTGGAGGAAAAAGTGAATGTAAGGAGCTTATTCAAGATTTTGAAGAAGCCTGCAACGAACTTGATGTCCAGGGAATTTTGAATTGTATTGATCCAAAAGTGAGTGATCCCATAAAAACAGTTGTAGCTATTGGTGGTATAGTCACGGATAATGTGGACCAGTATCTGGAAGATATAATGTCCGGGATTGGGAAAGAGCTTACAGATGCAGTTGGAAGTAATGGAACTACAGAGGATGTACTGGCCAGTATTCAGTTGGAGCCAAAAAAATATTCACTTAAACAAAAGGAAGGCACTGTCAGGTGTGTAGCCATATTTGAAGTGAATGGTATGGATATAACAAAAACATTGAACATATCAGTTGTGAAAAAGAATGACGAATGGTATGTATCTGGTATTTCTATTGTGGAATAACAGAAGAGTAATTGCAGAAAGAGAAAAACTGGAGGAAAAACATATGAAAGTTATTGATAAAAAATGGAGCGGCATTTTTTTGAGTATTGTATTATTTCTTGCCGTAATTATGGTCCCTCAGAATAATGTATTTGCTGCAGATGCAGAATCCAACAGTACCCCGACACAGTTTGTGCTTGTACTGGATTGTTCTGGCAGTATGCAGGAATCGGATGCAAACGGATTGAGTCCAAAAGCAGCCAAATTGTTTGTAGACATGGTTCCAGTGGAAAATACAAAAATTGGCGTTGTAGCATTTGGCGCAAACTGGGGAGCAGGTTCTTATGTCTATTCCGAAGAACCTGCAAATAATACTTATACAAAAATTATCTGTGAAATGACAGATGTCAGCACAGAAGAGGCAAGAGAAAGAGTGAAACAAGCCATTGATGAGACCTCAAAGATCAGAGATGAGAAAGGATACAGTACAATTGGATATGCACTTCAGGCGGCAAAAGATATGTTGAATTCCAATGATACGGTGCAGGGAAATGGATGTGCGGTTTTGATGAGTGATGGACGTCAATACTATCTGACCGGAGGAAAAAGGGGAAGTGAGGCACAGGAGACAAAACTTGAAAATGGCGCACAAGTATATAAATCAGCAAGTCTTGAAGCTGCACTAGAAGCTATGAAAGAAAAAGATTGGCCGGTTTATACGTTGGAAATGGCGGCAGATATCAAAGACGATTATGAAGAAGCGGAAAGACATACACCGTCAGGATGGACGGGAAAAGGTGGATTTAAAATTCCGACAGGACGTTATTACATGCAGCATATTGCGGATGAGACAGACGGTGAAAAGTTTACTGCATTCACACAGCTGGAAGTACAGAATAATTTCGCGGAAATATTCAATAAATTTTATGAAGGTACAGAAGCTGGCGGAATTGAAGTCAACAGTGAAATAAAAGACGGAGTAGCCAGTATGGATTTCGATGTTTCTGAGATGATTGCGGAAACCAATATAACGATCACTGGGGACGATATGGGAAAAATAGAATCGGTAGAATTAGTGGATCCAAGCGGATCATCAAAAAGTTATACGAAATCTACAAAAACGGATGCTCGAATCATAACTTTTGAAGAAGACAGTTATATTATGATCAAATTACTCGCTCCGACAGAAGGAAAATGGACAGCCAGAGTGAAAGGTGTGGACGGTGCAAAACTGACAATGATGACAGTTCCGATTCGCGAACTGGGTCTTTTGCTGTCAACGGGTACGGATAATTCCAAAGAGCTTGGAAAAGGGACGGAAGTCACACTTTCTGCAAAATTTATTTACAATGGCGGGAGTAAAAGTTATTTTTCAAAATCATTTTATGAAAAGAATCCGGCAAAGCTTATTGTTTCCAAAGGAGAGGATCTGAGTGGTCAGACCTTCGAAATGGAAGTGGATGAGAAGAATCAATGTTATACAGGAAAGATTAATTTGAACCAGACAGGAATGGTTCGGGTGAAAGCTGTAGTGGAAAGTGGACATTTCAGAAATGATAAAAAGGAAACAGGTTATATCACTTTTAGTGTAAAGAATCGTCCGGTTACTAAGATAAAAGATATGGATGATATTGATATGAAGTTTAATGCAGAAGCAGAAATCGACATGAACAGTTATTTTGAAGACCCGGATCAGGATACATTTATGTGCAGTTTTGATGTGGATCAGACAAAGGGAATTGATGTCTCGGTAGATGAACAGAATGTCATGCATATTAAAAGCGGTATTAAGGCTGGTGATGTAACTGTGAAAATTGGAGTAAACGATGGAAGTATGGATCAGGATGTGACATCAGAGTTTACGATTCATTTGGAGAATCAGCCTTTGAAGGCAAAAGGTCCTAAAACAATCTCAAAGACGATTACCTATAATGCAGATATTGTCCCGGGATTTTTGAAAAAAATATTTGGCATCACAGAAAAATCAGGGGAAGAAATTAATATGGGTGATTACTTTGAGGATCCGGATGGAATAACTCCGATTCTTGAAACAAAAGATTTACCAAAGGATACTATTATTCAGGTATCAGAAGATAGAGATGGAATTTTGAATATAAAGGGTACCGATAAGGGCGAAGGGGTTTTCCGTATTGTCGCAAAAGATGCCAGCGATGAAAGCATAAGTTATGAAAAAGAAGTGATAATAAAATCGATCAGTGCAGCAGGCTGGGTATGGAAACAAATCAGAATCCCTGTGTGTATCGCATTGGTATTTATTATATTTATTGTGATAGTTTTGATTGCATTGTTTGCAGGAAGAAAGATTTATGGAACCTGGGAGGTAACGGTAGATAATAGAATTGAAGGACCTTATCAGTTAGGACGTATGGCACATGGAAAGAAAAAGAAGTGCAGTCTGAGCGGAGTATTAGAAGATACAGGATTCCATGCGATTGCAGATGGAGGTATCGTGCTGAAGGCAGGCAATAATTTTTCAAGAAGTGTAATCATTACAGGACTGGAAAATGCAGCATCGGTTACCTATAGAGGAAGTGAATACAGCTCTGCAGAGGGAAGGATACTGAGAAAAGCTTTGATAAATCAGGGACAGTATATTGAAATTATGGTGGATGGTGTACAGGTTACATTGAACAGAGTTGGCAAATAAAGGATGGTCGATGAGAAAAGAATGCATATGGCAGGTTATATTTGAGTAATCTTAGTCAATAACTGACATAACCATATGTGAAAAATAAAATATCAGGAGGAAGGAAAATGATACTGGAAACCAAGGACAAAAATGAGTTGCAAAAGATTCTGCAGATTGGCCAGGTTGATGTGGGAAATGATACGCTGTTTTCCAGAAAAGATAAACTGAATATCAGAAAAGATCATTTAACACTGGTTATCAGCAGCGGGGGAAGCGGAGCTGCCGCAATCAGAGAAGCGATTCGAACAGCAAAGCAGAAACTCCATTCTGATTTCAGCACCTATATGAAATTTATTATGGTGGATTCGGATGGAAATGAAGTAAAACACACAGAGAATCAGGTAGGACAAAATACACTTCAGATTTTAAATATTTCGACACCCGGAGCAATGGATCGCCTGCGCTATGATGTCAGAACAGATTTTTTTAGAAAATTTGTTCATAAAAACTACAATGTTACAAAACTAGGTCCCGATGGAAGTGGAAGAGATCGTACAACAGGTAAGATCAAGTTTTATGACGATGCACAGGGGGGAGGCAGTAATGATGTCAGATTCCGCAATATGATTTCTTCTCTGTTTACAGGTGACTGGGCCTCAAAAAAGAATCTTCCCGTAGATATCATGATTATGGCGGGGCTTTCCGGAGGAAACGGAAGTGGTACTTTTGAAGAGCTTGCAGCACATGCAAGAGAAGCGTGCTTAAAAGCAGGTGCAAGAGAAGTGCGTGTATTTGGTTATCTGTTTCTGCCTGATACGGTAGAAGCGTTTGATGCTTCAAATCCGGATATTTTGAGTGCAATTTATGTGAATGGTTATGCAGCCTTAAAGGAGCTGGAGAGCTATGAATCGATTCCGGCATCCCCTGGAAGAAAAGAAAGTTTCTATTCCAGAGATGGAGTGACTGAAATCATATGTGATGATTCGAAACGACTATATGATTATCCGGTTTTGATATCCGGTACGTATGAAGAAAGTAAAGCGATGATGGCTGAATCCATCATTAATCTTGCAATAGAAAGCGACGGAACATTCAGTCAGAATTCTTTTTACAGCAATAGTGAAACAAATCGTACTTCATATTTGACGGGAAATAATCTGACAATAGGAGGGCTGTTAAAAAAAGATATTTTTCCGGAAGATTCTCACCGGTATTCCGGAATCGGATATGCTTATGCAGCGATTCCGGATCAGATTGTTACAGCCAATGTGGTCAGCAATGTCTGCAGAAAATTATATGAAGTGTCAGAAGTTCCCGGTATAGAAGGAACAGACAAAGATACCAATAGAGTCCATTTTTGCACAGATAAAAATCGCATGTCAAAATTTGAAATGGAAACACAGATCCGCAGACTGTTTAATATAGATTCCAAGCAGGATTTGAATGCTATGAGCTTCTGGGATCAAAGATTAAAGGGAGCATTAAATAAATGCAGTATGCTTCCGGATAATCATGTAGAGATTACATCAAAAGATGTATCAGCAGGACAGGTGGGGACTTTTGAAAAAGGATTCCATGCTACTGAACGAGTAAATACAGGAACACCAGAATTGATGAAGTATCTGGATGAACAGCTCGTTATTTTTAAAGAAAAATCTTTGCAGGTTATTAAAGACTATGGACCGCGGGCAATGGAGCTTTTGTATAAAGGAATGGGACCATATGATAAAGATGGAAATCCACAGTCGTATCCGGACATTTCCATCGAAAACATGCTCAATACGGCGAAAGCGGAATTGCAGAAAATAATAGCTAAACAGGTACCGCGTCCGGTCATGACGAAAAAATTCCTGGAAATTGTACGTCATGAGGGGCTTGCTGAGTGGAAGGGACAATTTAAAAATGCCGTTCAGCATGAGGTGAAACAAAAAATTGCAGATAATATTATTGCTCCTAATGGAGCATGGGAGAAAAAGCTGATTCAGCCGATTGAAGAATACATAAAACAGTGTAAACGTTTTGCTGACAGTCTGGAAATGCTGACAAATTTTTACCAGAGCGCGGGAAGCTCTCTGGATGCACAGGATTATCAGAAATTCCTGGATGCTTCGAAAACAGGAAATTGTGTAAATCTTTGTAATAATGCAAATGTCTACAGTTGGATTCAAAGTCAGGTCAAGGCTAAAATAAATGGAGTTGATCCGGATGAAGTAAAAAAGAACATCGTGGAAAGCTTTGCAGAGAAGCCTTCTGACTGGACAAGTGACGTAGAAGGAAAAACAAGAGGAGCTTTTGATGCAGTTATGGCAAGAAGCTGTGAACTGGGCAGTGGAGCAGGAGGAGGAACGACCATTACCTTGACAGCAACTTCTTATTTTGACTTTGTGCTGGCACAGGAAGCTCCGGAAAATGTGCAGAATAAGGCAATGGAACTGGTACAGGGAATTGTAGGACAACTTCTGGAAAAAAGCAAACCGGCATTAAAATGCAGACCGGGAAGTATGAATGCATTAAACCGTTTCATCCTTATTCCAAAATCATTGCAGGCCAGTGCGTTTGCAAATTCTATTATAAGTGCATTCAAGAGTGAGCTGCAGAAAATCAGTGGCGCGGGAGCAGCACAGTTGTCAGTTTCGGAGGCAGTTCTTGACATTGTCTGCTATCAGACAAGTGTTGCAAATGCGGTATGTGATTTGACCGATATAGGTAAATGGGAACAGTATTATAACCGTTCCAAAGAACATGTTTCGCGTCATTTGTGCAATGGAGAATATGTAAGCAAATTTACAGAACGGACGAAAACGGAGATTGAAACTGAGAAAGCAATAAAAGGGGATTATCCAGTACCTAAATTAATGTTAACGGCAGAGGAGGATATGATTTTCGGCACAGGACTTAGTTGGGAGCATTATCCGCCACTTGCGCTGCATGATCTGGATAAAAACGAATACGAAAAAGAGTTTCTAAATACAGTGTTTGAGCCCATTGTTAATTATGCGATGCGCGAAAAGATTATCGAAAGGAAAGTGACGGCCAATGTAAGTTCTGATATCTATCAGTATGTAGTAAATCTGATTCCAAAAGATTGGAACAATCTGGATGTTACGGAATACTATGAGGTTGGCGCAGATGGGAGGTTTGAGAGAGGGGAAGCACTGTTTGAGTATTTACAGAGTCAGAACCTCATTTCAAGAGGAGAGAAACAGAAAGAAATTACATTATTTGGAAGTGGTGTATTTGAAAAAGCACTGGATTTTTCGGAAGCGCGCAGAGCAGGCATGAATACAGCTCAGATTGAAGCGAAGAGTATAGAGTATATGAAGCGTATTTTACGGAAGAATACAGATCTTTTCCAGGAAATGCGTGAAACGTTGTTCAGGTATTATGAGATTGTGAGATGTCTTGAACTTCGTGAAAAAGATCAGAAATATTTATACCAGACGGAAAAGTTTATTCGTTATTATCAGTATGGCTTATTGTCTGACGCAGGGGATGTATGGCGGTATGAAACAGATAGTTCAGGAAAAACAAAACTCCTGTGTAGATTTGATGCTGCTGCGGAAATGAATTATTCTCCTATGGAGAAAAAACTGGTGAAAGACGGATGGAAGATTTTGCTGGCATTTAAAAAGTTTACTACACTGGATTTTGATCAGCTGGAGCGGACTGCAAATGAAAAACAAAGGAATGAGGATCGAAAAAGCTTTAATGAACTTCTTGTTGAAAACACAGAGAAATTGAAAAAAGTACACGATAAATTGAAAAAAGACTTTATTGATCCGGCAGGAGAGGATAAGACAGTAGAAGAAGCAATCCGCTATATATTGAAAGTTGGTAAGAATGATGAAGACTTTTATATCAAAACACTTGCAGCTATGTGGGAGAAGCTTCCAAAAGATGATATTGATTCAATGTCAATAGAACCAGGTAAAAAGGAATCAACATCTGTGTGGGTATGCCCAGAATGTAGACGATTGAATGAAGCAGAAAAAAAGTTTTGTTCCGAGTGTGGAACAAAAAAACCAGAAGAGAAAGAAGAAAGTGACTGGACCTGTCCGAATTGCAGTCATGTAAACGGAGCAAAGATTAAATTCTGTTCTGAGTGTGGAACAAAAAAACCAGAAGAGAAAGAAGAAAGTGACTGGATCTGTCCGAATTGTAGTCATGTAAACGGAGCAAAGGTTAAATTCTGCTCCGAATGTGGAACAAAAAAACCAGAAGAGAAACTGGAAAACGAGTGGATCTGTCCAAACTGTAATCACGTAAATGGAGTAAAGATTAAATTCTGTTCCGAATGTGGAACTAAAAAGCCGGAGAAAACACCGGAGGTTGACTGGATCTGTCAAAATTGCGGTAATTCAAACGGAGCAAAAATTAAGTTTTGCTCCGAATGTGGAACAAAAAGATAACATAGTAGTTTTATAGTTGGCACCCCTTACGGGGTGCCCGCGAATGATATTTTCAGAAATTGTACCATGTATTAGGAGGAAAAAAATGAAAAACAAAAAGTATTTTGTAACAGTGGTTTTATGTTTAGCAGCTTTAAATATATCAGCATGTGGGAGAAATAAAGCAGAATCAGAAATAAGCAGTGAAACGATAGCTGCTGAAAAGAACGATATAACAAATGCAAACATTGAGGAAGGAACAATAGAATTTGATCCTGTGGTAAAAGTAGATGGAAGTGAATATACACTTCCGATAAATTGTGAAGATCTGCTTGCTGATGGATGGGAAATGTATTCCTTTACAGGAGAAGAAACGATAGATCCCCAATCTTATGCACAGGTTTCATTTCAGCGTTCGGATGCCCTCATTCATACAAGTCTGGTTAACAGAAGTGAAGAAGAAGAACAATTAAAGAATTTGAAAATCGAGTCTGTCTGGCTCAGCAGAGACTGGTACGAAGAAGGGGGACACCATAGCGTTGAGTTGCCAGATGGGATCACGATACTGTCTACAGAAGAAGACATTAAAAACAGTTACGGAGAGCCGACGAACGAAGAAGAAATGCAATATATAAATGAATCTGGTGATTGTATATCTTTTAGCTTAGATGATAACGGTGAATGTTCTTATTTAGAAATGAATACTTGTGGAGATATGGACGGTTTGAAAAATGATACTCTTTGACTCTGCGGAATATTGAGATCAAATATTTGGGGAAACTATGGAATAAAAATGGAGGAATGAGTATGCCGGTATCTATAAATGGAATGTATGATGCATTACTGGTGATATTGGATGAACGCAATGTACAAAACGATTCTTTTTTCAAAAAGGAATTGGAGCAGGCATTTGATTTAAGAAAGTATGTTTATTACCAGAATGCATCATTAAATGCGGATGAATTGTGGAAGGATCTCGAAAAGAAAATCGCAGATGAAGATGTTCTTCTTCCTGGAAGTGAAAGAATTGTTTTCTGCACCTATATGGATATCTGCGATTTGAATCAAGAATGGCTTGATCGTTTTAGAGAGCGCATGGCGATTTTCAAAACAAGAGGAATGACCCAGGACAGAATGCAGCATTATTATCTTACTTTTTTTAGATATGAGGCGAATCATCCGTTGAATAGAGATAAAATCAGTGATGTATCAAGGCTTTTAAATGAATTATGGAATCCTTCCAGTCAAAGTATGCATCATTCCGAATTTCTGATGTACGCAGGAGGCCTTGGAGGTAATTTAAACGCGCAGGAAAAAGGAATGATCCGTTTCCTTGAAATCCTCAGTACAAGAGATTGTTCCAAAGCAATTACAATCGGCAATTTTACGGAAGCATTGTTTGTATTGTCAGAAACGGAGTACTATGAAGAAAATGCCATAAACTGCAGAAAAAGGATCGATCAGATAGAAAAATGGCTGAATCAGGAAAGTGATCCGAATCTGGACTTTTTTGTTCAAAGCATCAGCATGAAAGTGTCGGAATGGCTGAGTCGCTATCAGGAAGAAATGCGGCAGTTTCAAAAAGGAACAGGGCTCTACCCGATCAGTGTTTCAGAATATACGGCAAAGGGAATTGGACCGTTTCGCAAATACGAGCGTCCGGCTGGTCTTCATCCCAAGTTGAATAATGAAAAGAAGCAATGCCAGAGGGAATTTATGAATCGCATGGTTTCCAGTGAAGAAAAGGAAGCATGGAAAGAAAGATTACGGCAGCAGATGGCATTTCTTGATCTGAACAATCTTTCAAAGAAGGAGAATGAAGAATTGAAAGGTATGATCCAGAATGTGGTTGATAATTCGGAAGCTTCATCACGGCTTCAGCAGGAAGAAAGGAACAGTTTTGTTGAAGCATTTAAAAAGTGGGTGGATGAGTTTGTATCAGAGGAGGCATCAGAACCTGTCCTGCAGGAAGAAAGAAATGAAAAAGCGGCAGAACTGTTTAAAAATGTAAATGAACTTGAAAGAGCCAGCGCTTTTTCAGATCTTGATAGCTGTTTTGAACAGATTAGAAGTGCAACAAGGTATCGGGTTCCGGGAGTTATAACAACAGTTGATGTGGAACAGTTGGCGATTATCAATAACCAAGTTGGCCAGGATTGGAAAATAAGAGGCTATACGATTGCAGGCATCCAGGAACAGGACGTTATTGTGCTGAATAATATTTATCCTTATGAAATTGTATATATGAAATTTGGGAAATATATAGCATTAAATCAGCAGAATACGGAACAGCAGCTGCAGATGGTGCTGTCTTAAAGATGAGAGGAGCAATATGCTGAAAGAGAGAATAACAATTTGTGAGACTGGTTTCCAGATAAGAAAAGAAAACAGAGATTCAGGAAGACTTGCTTTTTATACGGTCTTCTCATTAAGGGATACAGCAATAGACAGAAGCCAGGCACATCCGGTCACTTATTGGGATGCAATGAATCCTTCCATGCAGAGAGTAGATACTAAATCCTTTGTGTATGTGTGGGAAGAAAAGAATGGTGTTGAGATTGATGCATATCAGTTTTATGTGGGAACTGCAGGAGCAAAACCGAGAATACAATGGTCTATTGAAAGAGATAGACATTACGGTGAAAATGCTTATATGATAAAGCTTAAATGGATGGATCATATTAAGGAAAGAATTCATAAAAGGCATATCTGGCTGAAGGATGAACAGAGTGGGAGAAAATATGGCTTCTTGAGAGAATATATAGAGCCGGATGTAAATGAAGAGGATCGATATATTATTGATGTCCTTCCGGGAACGGCTGATGTCAGTTGCCTAATTATTGAAGGAGATGAACTGCTTCACCAGAAATACTTAATTGTAAGATAAAGGTGGTAATGTGACTATGATATATGATTATTATTGTACCAACTGTGGACATAAGTTTTCCGGAAAAGAAGTTGTATTTGATCTGGTACAAATATTAGATTTTCATTCAGGAAAAAGTGGGAATCTGTTTATTAAATTTACTCCGGAAGATTTACGTGAACTGGCAGAGAGAAATGGGGCAGTTCTTGCAGATGGAAAAAGGATACGTCTGAAGCTTTCTCTGTTTGATCTGTTGGGATATATGGCTCAGGATCTTCCAAATACTGTTGATCAGGAAGCTATGCAAGAGTTAACCTATGAAGAATTTGAACAGGTAACTGCGATGTCTAATCTTTTAATTAGTAGCAGCGGCTTACAGAATATGGATGTAAAAGTGGAAAATGTGAGAGCTCTTGTGGATAGTATTATTGCAAAATTGGAACAGGAAGAAAAAACGGATCCAAATATTTCAGAAGAAGAATGGAATCAGAATACAGAAAATTACAGTCTATTTTTTTGGGTGGAACCTGTTTATTTTGAAGGAACAGAGGATATTTATTCAATTCGATACTCTTGTGAAAAAAATCCGGCTAATCTACTTCCGTTTATTTTTTCGGGTTTGGAGATTAGAGGGTATTGTCCAGAATGTACACAACCTGTTTTAAGAGGTTCAGGAGAATATGAACATATTTTGGTTGGCTTTCTGGGAGCACAAAGTGCAGGAAAGACTTCGCTTTTTGTTAGCATGATCAATGATTCGAAAAACTATTTTGGTAAAATGGGAATAGAATATCCG
Source organism: Lachnospiraceae bacterium (assembly GCA_022769625.1). Lineage (GTDB taxonomy): Bacteria > Bacillota > Clostridia > Lachnospirales > Lachnospiraceae > Hominisplanchenecus. The sequence goes on from JALEJP010000061.1 coordinate 86,141, forward strand.
GAACTTTTATGCGATGGTAAATATGAAAAAATAAAAAATGCGATTGAATTCAATGCAAACGGATGGGCTGTTGGAAAGACAGATGCAAAAGCAACTATTGAAGCATACAATGCTTCCCTTCTCATAACTAGAGCAAATGACCAAAGAAAGGTTATTCTATCTTTTATCGATATAGCAGGTGAATTATGCTATGATCAGGAAACGAAGGGTATCAGTTTAGATGCATTGAAGAAATTTCCGCTGATTACTGCGTGTCATTTGTATATGCTTTGTACATGTGTTTCACAGAGAGGTTACGGAGAAGAGGACGAAGACACGGCAAAGATTAATAACACAGCATTAATGAATATTGCAACTGGAATTTATAGGCAGCGTGTGAATAATGATGACAAACTGACAGTCCCACCAATGGCAATTGTAATCACGAAGATTGATATGGCAGTCCAGAATACTCAAATCGAGAGAGGTAGTGTTGAGCAGAATCCATTTGCATGGGATAAGAATAATCTTAGTGAAATGAGATATCATCAATATGAAAAAAAAGATGCGTTTAATCTACCGGAGCAGATCGAGCATCTTAAGGGTATTTATGCAGAAACTTCCAATATAGATATAAGAGAAGCTTTGCGATGGTGCCGGACAACATATGAAGACAAAAAAAAGACAACCTATATCTCTTTTATTCCTTGTTCAGCGCTTGGGAAGAAAGGAAGAAAATATAATCCTGAAAAGGATGATTTTTATAAGGATGGAGACACATTTACACCCTTAAAATTGGATGTTGTATGGACATGGATATTATGTAATATTGGTATAAAAACTGTATTTGATGACTATTGTCTTCCATTCATTCCTTCTTATGGAGAAGGAATCAAATTGAAGAATATGCCGCAGGGTAGTTGCAGTGTAAGGTGCCTGTTTCAAGAAAAAGAGGAAGAAAATCGAACAAAAGCAGTTTGCAAATTGTATTTGAACCTTTCGGATTTTGATCGAGAATTATATAACCACCATAAAGGAAATATTCTTCCACCGTCCTGGCCGAATCCTTTTATACTTCATACAATTGAGATGCATGAAAAAAAAAGAATTGAACTAATTAAAAGATATTTAGAGTCTCATAGTAATTGAATAAAAGAGGTGAATTATGGATAATCAATATTGGGGCAGTATACATGTATTGCCGGATCAGACACAGACAGGTGAGACTGACAGGAGAATGAGAGAGTTTTTGTCCAGCATGCACTTTAAATCACCGAAGACTTTTCTGGATGATGTGGGAAGATGGTATAACGGACTTACCAGTCAGCATTCCATGATGTTTGTAAATATTGGGTATGTGGATAAATATACGAATCTTCCAAAGACAAAGGATTTTCATGTCAGTATTTATGGTATATCAGGCATTCACAATATTGCCAGGGTGAGTCGGTATGTGAACTATTATATCAGTGATGAACAGACTCTTCTTGGTGCGGATTTCTTTCCATACGTGTTTGGAAGCTTCTATTTTTCAGAGGAGGAAGCAAGAAATACTTCAGAAAAAGTAACAGCTTTACTGGATCAGAAGACGGAGGTAAAAAAGAAAAAGAATTATAACGTGGAACTTAACGAAAATGACAGGGAACTGGTATGCAGAATTGTAGAACGTCTCTGGTCCAGTCAGCTGGAAGATGTTGCGACACGTCTGGTTCTTTGTTTTGACAATCCGGAGGTTAAATCAAGATCATTGGAACTTTTGAAACAGATATACCTCCTGCTTCCGCAGCGCCTGAGAATGAATATGGGATTTTGTACAAATTCCAACATGGAAGATATTCGATATTTAACAGAAAAGTGCGAACTTCCGGTTCATATTTTTACCATGTCGGTAAATGATATGGGAAAAGAAAGAGAGGCATTTAGAAAAGCCAATTTTAAATATCCGGTTGTTCTTTTTGATGCTGAAAATCCGAAAGCTGAGCCTTGTAATCTGGAACGTCTGGCTTTGATTCGCAAATTGAGTCAGACAATATCCCCCTCGTCGGACGCTAAGATTGCATATGCTGAAAAGATGGTTTTGAAAGAAGAACGTGGTGCACAGGTTTCCTTTAAAAATCTTCAGAAAACATTTGAAAAAATGAATGATAAGAATTTCTGTTGGTGGGAGCGAAAAGATCTGGAGAGAATTGAAGATATCTATCAGTTATATCAGGAACAGAATGAAATGATGAATGTGGAAATTCTGCATAATGAGGCAGTGGATACATTTTATCGGAAGCTTCTTCCATGGAAGGAATATGCAAAGCAGCTGGCATCTGTTGTGATGGATGATACATATCAGAACAGGGAAGAAATACTCAAGTTCTTTGCGAAGGAACTGGAATATGCAAAAATTCTGGATTCTCTGGAATATGTTAAGAAAACAATTTCAGAAAAAAATGCTGAGCATGAAAATCAGGTACTTGCACTGGCAGAACAAAAACGAAAGACAGAAGCAGATCAGTATTTAAAGCAATTGGAACAATTGAAACAGGAGCACAATATTCGACTGGAAGAAAAAGAGAAAAGTATCCAGCAGCTCAAAAAGCAGAATCAGGAGCAGCAGGAGCAGTTTGAAAAAGAAAAACAACAGCAGAAAGAATCATACAGAAAACAGCTGGATGCTGAAAAAGATGCTCATGCCAGAGAATTAAAAAAGAAAGATGCAGACTGTGATCATAAAATTGACATTGCTATAGCTGACAAACAGAAAGAAATAAAAGAACTGGAATGTTCTTTAGAAGGTATGCGTAATACAAATACCGGTCGTGAAATTGAACGTCTCAAGGGAGAAAAAGAAAACGCAAATAATAAGATTAAAGAGCTGAAAAGGATCTGTTCGGACCAGAAGAGGGAGATGAAGAAATTTAAGGTTCTCTTTCTAGGAGCTGGGGTTATAGCTATAATCAGCTTGGCAGCGGCAGTTTTTTTGGGAATAAAAACCAAAGAAATACGTGTGCTGGAGAGTGAAAAATCTGTTCTTGAAAGTGAAAAAATGGACAGAGAGAGTGAACTGGAAAGATTAATAAACAAAGCAGAAACCGAGACGGAAACAGAGACCGAGACGGAAACAGAAACCGAGACAGAAACCGGGACCGAGACGGAAACAGAAACGCAGTCTGAATCTGACAAGAAAAAGTCAAAGAAAAAGAAAAGCAGTATGGAAACGGGAGAAAGCACTATTTCTGAGGAGGGTTCATTTGAGGCGCAGGATGAAACACAATCAGTGTATACAGGTGCAGAAGACCAGCTGAATAATCTGCCACAGTAAAAATCTCTGTTTTGATTAACAACCAACATAGTTATCTGAAATAAGAAATGAAAGAATCGTATGCTTGCATCTTTCGCGATGGTAGATGCAAGCATAAATTTTAAAATAGTCAGAAGGTGAACATATGAGTCAGATTTATGAAGAAAAGAAAATAATATTATTATTCCCGGACGAACAAATGATGAAACTATTTCAAAGTGAGAAGAAGTCGGAGAATAACAAGGAAGATCAGATTTGTTTTTTGGGTTATCCAAAGAAAACGGAAGCATTCTATGGTCAGGCAATAGATGCAGTTGTTTTTGAGAATTTTAGTGAAAAACAGCAGTGGCAGAAATTTATACAAAGGGCTGAAAATACTTCAGATGTGATTCAAAATAGTGGTGGAAAAGTAAATGGTATCTATGGATATATATTTTTGCCTTCTGATTTAAGTAGAAGAACGGAAATAGCTGCTTTCCTGGACATGATAGAAACGGAAATGTCAAAGTCATCTCCTGCGTTTCAGGATATCATAATTATTTCAGATAATGGGGAAGAGAATTACAGGTGTATTTTTGCGATGCTTCTTGATTTGCAGGTAAATGGAGATAATGACTGGAATTTAAAAAAACTGGCTGGTGATTGGAGAAGGGTTAAAGAGGAATATCTGAACAGCAGCGAAATTCTGACAGGAGGTTTGATCCGCAGCAATGTGTTTCCGGAAGATTCTTACTGCTATAATGGAGTAGGGTATGCGGCAATGAAATTGGATTTTTCTGGAATAGATAAAAAGATTCAAGATAAATTAAAAGGAAAGCTGTTGAATCATGAAACCGGTTGGATGTCAATGGAAAATGTAAAAAAAGAAAATGATTTCTTTGCCGTGCATCGAGCGGAGATTCTGAAAAAAAACAGTAACTGGGATATGAGAAATCTGTTATCTGGATGTGGAAAATTGCAGGATAGCGCAGAAGAACTCAGTCGTGCGGAAATCAATGCGAGAAAGACAAAGGAATTTGAAAAATCGTTTCATAAAGAAGAGAGTATTCAACAGGGAGTTGGAAAAATAGAACAGGTTTTGAAAAGAGGTCTTGCAGAAGTCCGATATGATGTGGACAAGTTTGCATTGCAGTATGGACCTGCGGCAGCGGCATTTCTCATATCAGGAAATGATAAAGAAAATGGTCTGTTGAGAGAACTGGGAAATGAAATAGCTGCACAGATGCAGAAAAGTCAGAATATGAAAAAGAAAAGACCAGTACGTCAGATCGTTGGCGTAATGTCGGAAAAAGATCAGAAACAACGTATTAATGAATGGAAAAATGACTTTAAGATTGCGCTGGAATCAGAAATACGAATTGAGATCGCAGAACATTTTACAAAAAGGGACGCATATCAGGAAATTTTTTTTGAATTAGATGAATATAGACGGCAGTTTGAAAATGCTGCGAAAGAACTGGAAGATTTTTTGAATGCTGAGGATGAAAGACAGCTGCACGAAGGATTGTGGATAGAAATAACTGAAAAAGAAGAAATCGAAGTATGGATGAATAAAAAAATAGATCAATGGAGTGAAGGTGTATCACTGGAAAATTTCAAGAAAGGAATTCTTCAGAGGATAAAAGCTGGGAATACGGATATGAAACATGTATTTCAGGAAGAGGTTCAGGAGTATTTCTTTCAAAAAGCAGGAATTACACTGGAAGCCTGTTTTTTTGAAAATGATGAAATCATTGCAGAAAAACTATTGTCAGAACTGATGAAAAAAAGCGTACCTATGCTGGATATAGATTCGAGTGTTCGACATAGATTTGCGTGTATGGTTCTTCCGAAATCAGCAAAGAAGAATCAGGCGAAATGGATGACACTTTATCGTAATATAATGCCGAAAGATACCAGTATACAAATAAAGTATTCGGGAACGGAGAATAAGATCAGCTGTATTCAGACTAGTCTTGCAAATTCGCTGCATGAGTGGAAGGACATTTGGGAGGAAGTTAATAAGATTCGTACGAAAAGAAATAAAAAATACAGAGAATACATGGAATATGCACTGCAACACAGAATTATTGAAGGCAGATGGGAAGGAAATGGAAGAAAAAGCTGTGTATACATAATGAAGGATCTGTCAAAAAAGGGTGAATTGTCAGACCGTATTCAGTATCAGAAAAGAATTCTTCTGCCTGGCTCCGGTGTGTTTTCCAGACCGTATGATTTTTCAGATGTAAGGCCTGACATTGACATAGAGCGGATCAGTATGATTTATATGCAGAGAATCCTGCTGGCAAATCAAGATTTACTGGATCAACTGATGGATGTCTGTGAACGTTACAGAAAAATTGATGAATTACAGGAGACAGTACAGAGTCGGCAGGATACTCTGTTGAAATCAAAGCCGGAACTCCGGGAGGAAGACCTGTATGGAAAAAAGATAAGTGAATCTAAAACGGAGCAGATATCTGAAAAAGGAAAGCAAATTAAACGAAACAATTTCTGTAAATTTTGTGGAAATAAATTGAAAGAGGGAACAGAACGATATTGTCCAAAATGCGGAAAACCATTGCAGATATGAAATAAAAACAAGTTGACAGAGGGGATAAAAAGGAGAGTTGATTTGCGATGAGTTATTTAAAATTAAGTATTCAGGGATTTATCAAAGAGATTAAAGATGTTTCTGGCGGCATTTATCCAAGGAAGTTTTGTTTTGTTTTGGGTGCCGGAGCATCGAAAACTTCTGGTATTATGACGGGACAACAGCTGGTTGATATATGGGATCAAGAATTATCTGTACGATATGGAAAAGAACATGAAGCATGGAAAAAGGAGAATAATATTAATGATAATAACAAATACAGATTTTATAGTAAGTATTATGAAAGACGTTTTAGTCGTGTACCCAAAGACGGATACAATTATCTGGAAAGAATGATGCAGGAGGCAGAGCCTAGCATTGGTTATATTATGCTTGCATATCTCATGAGTCAGACAGAACACAATGCTGTAATAACAACAAATTTTGATCATCTGATAGAAAAGGCATTAACAATGTATACACATGATATTCCGATGGTAATAGGACATGAGTCATTGGTTCGCTATTTGGACGTAAAACAGAACCGGCCTGTGATCATTAAAATTCACCATGATATATTATTGAATCCTCAGAATACAACCGATGAATTGATGAAACTGCATCAGGATTGGGAGAAAGCTCTGGAGACTATTTTTAGAGAATATAATCCTATTTTTATTGGATATGCCGGAAATGACAATAGTCTGATGCAGTATCTGGTAGATAACAGCAATAAATTTGCAAACAATGAATGGGCTGTTCCTTATTGGATTGTTTACAAAAATAATATATTAGAGGAAATGGTGGAAGAGTTTTTAAATCTGGCAAATGGTTATCTTATCAGATATGAGGGATTTGATGAGGTAATGTGTTTGTTGGGGGAAGAGTTTGCATGCAGTCTACCTTCAGAAGAAGAATTTCAGAGTGAAGCGATACAGCGTTATCAAAAGCTGGTGAATTCAATGAACGGATTTAAAAATAAGAAACATGAACAATCACATGAAAAAGAGAAGAAAGAGGCTGAAATAACCAACAGCGAAGCTGAATTACCAAATATGGCAGAACAGTATCGTAAATATAAGGTTGCTCTGGATTTGCAAAAAAATGGTTTGAATGAGGATGCAATAAAACTGTTTAAAGAATTAGTGGAAAGTGAACCACAAAATGCGGAATATCATTATAGACTCGGGAAAATTTATCACAAAATGAGTAAGAAAGATGAGGCAATAAATGAGTTTAGAAAAGCGGTAAAACAGGATACATTGAATCATGCGATACACCATTCGGAGTATTATTTTGACTTGGCAAATATTTTATTTGAACAAGGGCAGTGGGATGATGATTTGGATAGGATGATTTCAAGAGCAATCCATTATGCGCCAGAAATAATAGAATATAGGGAACTGAGGATACAATATCTTATAACAACGGGACGAAATAGGGAAGCGGAAAGAGAAAAACAAAGGATTCAGAATATAATAGCCGTGGACAAGGAGAACAATAAGATATGAAGATAAAACAATATAAATGCAAAGAGTGTGGAGCGGTTTTTGAACTTGATTCCGATACGTATTTTTGTCCGGAATGTGGACATCCAGTGAAAGCGGATCGAAAAGTGTTACACATTGTTTTATGTATAGCAGCAGTGATGATGAGCCTTGTAATGCTTGCTGTACTACTGTCTATCATGACTGATGGACAGAAAGAAAAAAAGCAGGATAGAAATGATGTCGATGTGTTTTCCATGGAACATGATACAGAGAGTGAAACAGAAACGGAAACACAGATAATAGAAAGTGAAATATATGCAGATATTGATGCAGTGAACAGAAAAATTAACACAGTATTCGGAACAATTTTTTATACGAAAAATATGGAAAACCCAGTTTTGACACTGGAAGAAAGTGCATCCGTTTATGTAAAAAGTACAGCCGGAGAAAAAATACTTTATCATTCTGTTTCGGATATTTCGTTGTATTCTTTTCCAAACAGTGATGATGAAATGAAAAGATATAATAATGTGGATGTTGTTGCAGAAGGTTCTCTTTGGGTGGAAAATGATGTGATTTATATGGATGTGAACAGAATTTTTGGGGAAGCAAACGAGAAAGAAACAAAAGAAGAAACGGAGAAGCAAACAGAAATGAAAAGCACTTCTTCGGATGATTCTTATATTCTTCCGGACAGTGATAAAAAGTATCTGACAGATGCGGATGTTGCAGGACTGACATTGCGGGAGATAAATTATGCAAAAAATGAATTATATGCAAGGCATGGCAGAAAATTTGATTCAAAAGAATTGCGCCAGTATTTCAAAAGTAAATCATGGTACAAAGCAGAGATTTCAGCAGACGATTTTTCAACCGATGTTTTTAATAAGTATGAGAAAGCGAATGCTCAATTTCTAGCAGAAAAAGAGAAAAAAATGGGCACTTATCAGCTCGATCAATAGAAAAGAGGACACAATGAAAAGAAACACAGGAATTATGGTATTGGTAATCGCCGTTTTGTGTGCCTGTACTACCGCGATTGTGTGTTTGATAAGCTTTTCAAAAATATCAGAAGCAGACAGGAAGATTTTTTTGCTGGAGTCTGAACTGGCTGCAATGAATTTGGAAAAGACAGAGGAAATCAAACAGAAAGACAGGGAGTCTGAGCAAAAAACAGAAAAAGAGTCAGAACAGGAGATTTCACAAGAAGAACTTTCATCAGAAACAGTAGAGCTGGAATCTCAGGAAGTGGAAACGATGCAGCATGAAGAAGAACCGTATGGACATGTTGTGGCAATTGACCCTGGGCATCAGGGGAACTGGATTGATATGAGTGATACGGAGCCAATTGGTCCTGGTGCACTGGAGATGAAGGCAAAAGCAAGTACTGGTACACAAGGAAGTTATACCGGGGTACCGGAGTATCAGCTGAACCTGGATATTTCTCTGGCATTGCAGACAGAACTGGAAGCAAGAGGATATAAAGTTATTCTGACTAGAACGGATAATGATACAGCTATCAGCAATTCAGAAAGGGCATTGAAGGCTTATGATGAGGGGGCAGAAATATATGTGAGAATCCATGCGAATGGCAGTGATGACAGTAATGTGTCCGGAGCATTGGGGATGACACCATCATCCGATAATCCTTATGTTGGTAATTTAGCAGAAGAGAGTTATCGGTTGAGTGAATGTGTTTTGAATGCTTATTGTGAAGAAACAGGATTTGGGAATCTTGGAATTCAATTCTACGATAACATGACAGGAATAAACTGGAGCAAGATTCCGGTTACAATTCTTGAGATGGGATTTATGACAAATGAATCAGACGATACTGCAATGCAGGATGTAGAGATGCAGAAAAAAATGGTTAAAGGAATTGCAAACGGTATAGATTTATATTTTGGAGATCAAGAATGAGGCATGGACGAAAAAGAAATAAGCATTACTTTTATTTTACAAGTTATATCATAAGTGTCGGGCTGACTGTAATTTTCAGCATGATAAGTATACGGAACGTGTGTGCATACGACAAGATTCTCGAGCGGATTTACCTGTGTGAGGAAAAAATTAAAAATAGTCGGGAAGGCTCAATAAAAAATGAAACGGAAACATTTATGGTTCGGGAGACGGCAAAAACGCTGGATATACAGGAGAAGAATGAAGATATGTCAGATGATATAGAAGAGTCGAAGTCCAAAAACAGAGAAGGTGACATGCAAAACGAGGAACGGACGTTTCAAACAGAATTTGAAAAAAAGATAGATGAAATATTGAGTGAATCAGAAGAATCTGGTGAACAATGGGCAGTCAGCATTCAGAATTTATCAGATGGAGCAATCTATAATAAAAATGCAGATGTTTCTATGCAGTCAGCAAGTGTCATTAAAGTATTTATCATGGCAGCAATTTATGGGCGAGTTTGCTATCCGGATAATAAGAATGATTCCATTTACATAGCAGAGCAGTATGAGGGTGAGCTGAAAGAACTTTTAATTAATATGATAACTGTGAGTGATAATGATGCAGCCAATCGTCTGGTGGAATTACTCGGATCAGGTGATTTTGAAGAAGGCAGGGCCATTGTAAATGAGTTTTGTCAGCAAAATGGTTATACAGGTACACATCTGGGACGAAGATTTCTTCAGGAAAATCCGGTGGATGATAACTATACAACGGCATCCGATTGTCAAAAGATTCTGTCAGATATTTATACAGGAAATTGCGTGTGTGAAGAGGCTTCTGCAAAAATGATGACGATGTTGCAGGGGCAGACAAGAGTATCAAAAATACCGGCAGGATTGCCTGATGGAATTTCCAGTGCAAATAAGACGGGAGAAATGCCTGAGGGATATGGTCTGGGTTGTATAGAAAATGATATAGCTATTATATATGGGGAGAAAGTAGATTATACTTTATGCATTCTTGCAAATAATTTGGCAGGAAGAAATGAAGAGGCATGTGAAAAAATCAGAGATATATCCTCGTATGTATATGAAACACTACAATAAGAAAAAAATGGGAGGGAAAACATGATTTGTCCAAAGTGTAAAGCAACAATAGATGATGATGCATTATTCTGTGAAATATGTGGTGCGAAATTAAAAAAGAAGAAAAAAAGAAAAAAGTTTTTTAAAATAGTAGCAGGGGTATTACTTGTGCTTGCAGTTTTGAATTTCTTGTCGCAAAGGTTTTCTGGATATGAAGATAAAATAGAGAATATGGCTGCTCAAACAGAAGAAACGAATGAGAAAGTGACTGAAGAAGAAGCAGCAGTCCAGACAGAGGCAATCGTACAGAAAGAATCAGCTGCAGTCAGAAAAAGGAACAGGGGAATAATTGTTGTAGATCCTGCACATCAAAGCTGCTCATTTCCACAGGAGAAAGAAGCGGTAGGTCCAGGTTCAGCGGAAACAAAACATAAGTATTCTTCCAGTGAAATTGGTGCTTATACATATCAGGATGAAGCAGAGTTATGTCTGGAGGTTGCAAAATTGTTGAAAGACAAACTGACAGAAAATGGATACCAGGTCATTCTGACCAGAGAAAATAATGATACATTAATCGGAAATCAGGAACGTGCACAGATGACAGAAGAGTATTCAGCTGATATCTTTATAAGAATTAATGCGAATTTTGATGAAGACGGACAAAAGAATGGAGCGGATGTGTTGATTCCTTCAAGAGATAATGCTTTTGTAGGTGGAATGTATAATCAGTGCCGTAATCTGGCGGAAAATATACTTGAGGGATACTGTGAAGCCACTGGTTTTGTAAATAATGGATGTAAAGAAACGGATCACAATACAGGAATGAACTGGAGTACCTGTCCTGTTATGCTGATAGAGCTTGGTTATTTATCAAATCAATACAACGATGAAGCTATGGTGAAAGGTAGTTTCAGAGATAGAATGGCAGAAGGAATTTACAGGGGAATTGAGAGTTATATGAGTCAAGAGTAGGAAGTAATGTATTCTGGCCATTGAGAATTCACGGCTCGTATTATTGAAAGTCAATCAAGATACAAAGGAGGGGAAAGTATGAAGTGTATTAATTGTCAGAAGGAAATTGATGATGATTCTGTATTTTGTCCAGAGTGTGGACATTTGCAAAAGGCAGTGGAAAAAGATGTTATTGTAAAGAATGAGGAACTTAAGAATAATTCAACAGGTAATATACAGCCCCAAAAAGATAAAAGGAAAAATAATGGGAGTATGTTTACAAGTATATGTATTTTACTTGTGATTTGTTTTCTCGGTTTCGTACTGAAAAATGGAGCATTCAAAGCTGAAAAAAATGAAAAAGTAATAGAAAAAGAAAGTCAGTCAGATACAGTTACGAATATTGTTGAAGAATCGGAAGAAGAAAGTCTGGATATATCTTTTTATGAAAATGCTCTGGATGCGATTAATAATAGTATGTTATGGCTGGATGGTACGATATCGGAAGATGGAAGCATACTATATTTACAAGAAAGTGTGAATCTTTGTGCTTTAAATGAATCGGGTAAGGAAACCAGATACGATGATGTGATGAATCTAAACGTAATGGAAGATTCATCCGATTTTGTTCTTCAGGAGATGAAAGGTTGTGTTGTGCGTTTAGGTGGAAGTGTATTGATGATAAAATCCCGGCCTGTAATGCTTGTATCAAAAGCCATTATTCTGGAACAAAAACGTGATGCTGAAGATATCCATACATATATTATTGTGCAGAAAGATTGCACATGGGATGAAGCTTTCAGGGAATGTCTGGAACAAGGTGGCTACCTTGTTAGAATTAACACAAAAGAGGAATGGAATTATATTACTAAGCAAATTGAAAGTGAAAAGAAAGAAAAAATACAGTTTTTTATCGGGGCAAGAAGAGATGTGGACGCAAAAAGTTATTACTGGGTAGATGAAGATAATGAATTCATTGGAGAACGTCTGGACCATCAAGATACAGGGTGGTGTAAAGATGTCTGGTTGGATGGTGAACCCAGTTATATAGATAAAGAAATTGATGCCAGTGAAGATCGCATTGAGATGTTTTTATATTCGAAAACAGGAAAATGGGTTCTTAATGATGTACCCAATAATATACTCAAAGCAGTGCCGCAATTCCAGGGAAGAATTGGCTATATATGTGAAATTGAAGGATAAGAACTCAAGGAGAACAAATGATATGAAACATAACAGGAAGGAAAAAGTGATTTATTTATTCGTGCTTTTAAGTGCTTGCCTAGTTTTTTTTTCTTTGGGAAGATGGAGTGCATATAGATTTCTGGATAAAGAAAAAGAGTCAGAACAGATCGTTGCAGAAAAAAATGATAAGGAAGAAACAGAAGAAATAAAGGATATTGTTCAGGAGGATAGCAAAGAAAGCGTTGAACAGGAGAATGGCATAATTGAAGAAAATGAAATATTGAATGAAACTGATATGAAACAAGAGGATCCTGAAGTCAGTATTTCTGAAAAATATCTGTCGGAGATGACGATAGAACAAAAGGTGGCACAATTGTTTATTATTACTCCAGAAGCGTTAACAGGCATTGAAAATGTGACAGCAGCTGGAGAAGCAACCTATGCAGCATTGAATCAATATCCAGTGGGGGGCCTTGTATATTTTGATAATAACCTTCAGTCGTATGAGCAGATTTCCTCCATGCTTCACACAATTCAGCAATACAGTACAGAAATTACAGGACTTCCACTTTTTTTAGCAGTTGACGAAGAAGGGGGAAGCGTTGCACGAATCAGTGGACGTATATTTGGTGTTGATGGAATTGAAGATATGGCAGTTATTGGTGCTTCCCAGAATTATAGCCGGGCACAAGAAACAGGTTCGTATATAGGCGATTACCTTAGTGAACTTGGGTTTAATGTGGATTTTGCACCGTGTGCAGATGTATTGACCAATCCGGAAAATACAGTTGTAGCACTTCGTTCTTTTGGAAGTGATGCAAGTATTGTTGCTGATATGGTGAAAATTCAATTAAACGAGTTGGAAAAATGCGGAATATTTGGCGTGCCAAAACACTTTCCAGGTCATGGCGCAACAAGCGAGGATTCTCATAATGGGTATGCATATATTCATAAAACACAGGAAGAATTGGATACAGAAGAATGGATTCCTTTTAAAAAAGCAATTGATAATAATGCGAGATTTATGATGGTAGGGCATATCGTGTGTCCACAGATAACCGGGGATGAAGTACCGGCATCAATGTCTTATAAAATGGTGACTGAAATATTACGTGGGACATTGGGATTTGACGGTCTTGTTGTCACAGATGCGTTAAATATGGGAGCTATCATGACAAATTATTCATCAGATACAGCAGCAGTTACTGCTATTTTAGCCGGTGTGGATCTGCTTTTAATGCCGACGGATTTTCAAAGTGCTTATCAAGGTGTGTTGAATGCTGTTTATAATGGAGAAATATCAGAAGATAGAATCAATAAATCTGTTAGAAAAATCATACAAGTAAAAAACGAGATACGTATTCATCACTGAAAAGATATCGTTGAAAAAGAAATATAGAAGATGCATTGCCCCCAGGAATCCGCCTCAAGATTCTTATTGCAATGCATCTTTTGCTCCTGTATAATTGTCCCGGGACATTTTTCCACATTTATCAGTGAGGAGCAGTACGGATTATGAATATAATTAATATAGAACACA
>JALEJP010000065.1 GCA_022769625.1 Lachnospiraceae bacterium
AGGGACAAATGGACATAAAATACATGCTTGCATGAAAAAGCATGACTTTGGGACCCGCGCGAAGCTGTGCATCGTTTGCACGAAGTGCTTTTGTTACATAGGAAATTCAAAGAGATTTCCTAATGTAACAAAAAAAAGGAGAACATCTCTTTTCGATGTCTCCCTTTGGTTACTTTACTTATTTCGTTTTTGTCACCTGTTATACTTTCAATCCCTCTTCTTTTAGTTTTATCTGTCTGGATACACTGAGAGCCAGTGCCATCTCCGACATCAGAAACAGAATGGAGGTTCCTCCGTAGCTGACAAAAGGCAACGTTACACCCGTTGTGGGGATCAGATTGATCACGACTGCGATGTTTAATATGACCTGAAGCGCAATATGTACAAAAATGCCGGTAACGATCAGAGATCCCAGCAAATCCGGTGCATTCTGTGCGATAAACATGAGCCGGTACAGCAGAAAAACAAAAAGAATCGTAAGCAGCGCCGCACCAAAAACACCAAGCTCTTCACAGATAATGGCAAAGATCATATCATTCTGCGCCTCCGGAAGGGAATAAAGCTTCTGAGCACTGTTTCCCAGTCCCTTTCCAAACAATCCACCCGATCCGATGGCATAGAGTCCCTGAATCACCTGATACCCACCATTGTCGGAATATTTTTCCGGGTCCATCCAAACCAGAATACGGTTCAGACGAAAATTATCGCTGGCACCGATCTGCGCCACCAGCATGCGGATACCCACCACAGCCAGCACCAGGAAACTTCCTCCTGCTGCGATAAATGGTTTTGTCTTTGGATGTGCCACAAAAACAAGTGCCACGGTAATCCCCATAATAATCAGTCCGGTACTCAGATTATCCGTAAAACGCCATGCCAGCAAAAAAGTCAGTCCACCCAGACAACAGATCACAGCGGGTGCCTTTATCCCTTTCATATTTTTCCCAAGTTTTACAATCAATACCGGGATAAACAGAATAATCGCAACTTTTGCGATCTCTGCCGGCTGGAATCTCAAAGATCCGGTTCCCAGCCATCGTTTTGCACCATTTACCTCAATTCCCACAAACTTTGTGATAAACAACAGGAAATTAGAGACCACATACAAAAGTCCCGCAAACTTCGCATAAAAATGATAGTCTACCTGAGAAGCGATCACAACTCCCACCAGGCAGACTGCACTGATGATTGCCTGTTTGCCAAAAAAATACATATCATTATTATAATTCACCTGTGCATCGTAGGCACTGGTACTGTAAAGCATTATCAAACCAAAACAGGTGAGCAACACCACACTGGCCAGCAGGTTGTAATCATAGTACTGCTGTGCGGAAGCTTTGCTCACCGGCTTACTCTTTGTTTTTCTCACATTCGTGCGCGCCATATCATTCCCCTCTTCATCCAAACGAACCCTTCAGCCCTTTCGTCAGGTTCTTTTTATCATAACACATTTTTTTCGGAATGCAAACCCTATATTGACACCATTTCCGATTCTCTTCATAAACTGATATTGAACTTATTATTTTATGGAAAGGAGAACCAATGCAGAACCAGAATCATTGTCTCTGCCGTGACAAAAAAGATTCCTGCCTGGAAACGCTTGTGCCGGCCATGGCATATGTACCATGGCAGACCTTCGATCAGGTTTTCACACTTGAGCATGCACTTAAAGTCGGTACAATTTTTCCCTGCCTGGAGAAACCATTCTGTGGAAAAGGAGGGCGGTGCAGATGAACATGCGATGCTCAAACATGAATTGTCCCCGCAACACCGGATGCCGGATGGATGTCAGTCCTAAACCCGAGATACGTCCCATCTGTTCCATCAAACCAGAAGAGTCTGCGTGCTCCTGCCGCGAAAAACCCGACCGAAATTATCTCTTAAATGAGATCAACGAATGCAGCTTTGCCGTAAATGATATGCAGCTTTATCTGGACACCCATCCCTGCGATGAAGCAGCGCTTGCTTTTTTAAATGAGCACAGACAGCGGCGTGTGGATGCGCTGAAACAGTATGCCAGATATTACGGCCCACTCACCATTGACACTGCCGATGATGAGGCCAGCCACAGTTTTTTATGGGCAGAAACAGCCTGGCCCTGGGAAGGAGGCGGATGCTGATTTATGTGGAACTATGAAAAAAGACTGCAGTATCCGGTTAATATCAAGACACCAAACGGAAAGATTGCTCAGATCATCCTAAGTCAGTATGGTGGTCCCGACGGAGAAATCGGTGCCTCCATGCGCTACCTGTCGCAGCGTTTTACCATGCCAAACCGGAAAATCATGGGAGTATTGAATGATATTGGGACCGAAGAACTTGCCCACCTTGAAATGGTTTCTACTATTGTGCATCAGCTTACCCGCAGCCTTTCCGTAGAAGAAATCGAAAAATTCGGTCTGGCTCCCTATTATGTGGATCATACAGTGGGTATCTGGCCCCAGGCAGCAGGCGGTATTCCTTTCAATGCCTGTGAATTCCAGTCAAAAGGGGATGCCATGACTGATTTGTTTGAAGACATGGCAGCAGATGCTGCGATCCGGAACGTTAAAAATGGCAGGCGGAAATCATCCCGCCTGCCATGTCCGGTATCGCATACCGTTTTCTTCTTTCCTGCTGCCTGTCTTTGAGGCTGCCTATTTCTTTTTGAAGGTCACTTTCTTTCCTGCACTCTTGAAGCCTTTCTTTACCTTGCTCCACTCTTTTGCCGTCATTTTCTTTGGAACGGTGATCTTTGCAGTTGCCTTGATACCTTTAAATGCACTGCTGCCAAATTTCGGAGCTTTTTTACTCTTAAATGCAATGCTTTTCAGCTTGCTGCACTTATAGAATGCTTTGGATCCTATCTTTGTGACATTTGCTCCGATCACAACACCTGTGATTTTCTTGTTGTTCTGGAATGCTTTTGCGGCAATTTCCGTAACTTTGAATGTATAGCCGTCTTTCTTGACCGTAGAAGGAATGGTCACCTTGCTCTTTTTCTTTTCGGTCCCCACAACAGCCACTGTTCCATTCTTTGCATCGGATTTGGTTACTTTATAGACCAGACCGTTTGCTGCAGTAAATTTCGTACCCTTTGCAGGTACAGCCGGAGCATTCGCAGCTGCCTTTACAAGGCCTGCCTTTGCTTTCTCCAGTGCTGCCAGAGCTTTGTCGATCTCATCCTGTGCTGCATCTGCCTTTGCCAGAACTGCCTTCGCATTTGCAAGTGCTGCCTGGAACGCTGCAACACTGTCTGCTGTATAACCATCCAGTGCAACCTTTTCTGCCTCTGCAATTGCTTCATTTAATTTTGTAAAGTCAGTATCCGGCTTTGGTGTCTCTTCCTTCACAAGATTTTCCGCTGCATTGCGCAATCTGGTATACGCGCTTGTATAATCTGCAGAGGTACTGTCCGGATTGTCCAGTACTTCCTTCATTGCCGCATAAGCATCTGCAAAGAATACCCAGGTCTTTCCGGTATAATCCGCTTCCTTAAGTCCAGCATACTGGTCATACAGAGCCTGTGCCGTTTCTTTGGAAAATGCCTGATACAGGTTCAGCTCAGCAATCGTTCCGTGCTGTCCGGACGCATCGGCACCGGCCTGCTTAATCACGAGTTTTACTTTTTGAGCCTCGATGGGTTCAAATGTGGCATATTTTTCATCTGCTGTATCTGCCCATGTTCCGTCTTCCACAACCGTCTCGGTTGTTCCATCCGGTCTGGTCACAACAACATCATATTTATAAATACGTCCATTTTTACTGTTCTGTCTCGGCAGATAGCTGAGCTTGTTGATCAGCTGGGCTTCCGGCAGAGTGATCTCAAAATAATGATTGTGTGTATCTGTGATCACATCAGAAGCAGCCCAGTTTGTATGCCAGAAGGTGCCGGTATCACCGTCGATGGCATTGGCTGTCGGACCTTCCCCGCTGTGTTCGCTGCAGGCGGAAACCGTCCAGCCCTCACGATCCAGAACAGAATAATCCACACTGGTCATCTGCTTTGTGCTTACCGTCACTTCATCCACTGTTCCTCTGAAGCTGTTTGTGGCACTTCCGATGCGTTCAACCGGAAGAATCAACGTTGCAGTTATGGTACCTGTTGTTTTTGTCTCATTATCCAAAGAAGCTGTGGACACATATTCATTATTGATATAAAGCTCTGCCTTGTCTTTGTAAGCGTTGATGGTCAGATAAACCCACTCTTCTTTTGGCAGTTCATAGTCAAAGGAATAATCATATCCCTCTCTTGAGAAACCTACCTTTCCGGTTCCCTTCTGTACTGCCTTGATTGCATAGGTATTAAACTTTGTGGATGTTTCACAGAGAATCTGCTCCTCATCACCACTGTCCGCATCTCTCTTTACCCACATGGAAATACTGTTTCCAGGACCTGCCATGTCAACCGGCGTCTCCACATAGCTTTCCCCGCCGTTTAATTTCAGTGCGTTTTTGCTCTTACCAGCCGCAAAGCTTACATTTTTCTCTGAAACAATATCATATCCGTTTCCGGATTCATCTTTTATCTGTGCCTCATCAAACGAATATTCCATGATATCTTCGGATACGGAATCAACCACATGATACGGGTTGGTATTCGGAGCGGTGGAAACTTTGTCCGCCACTTCGCGCATTTCCGCATAGGTTCTGTCCTTGCCCTCTCCCCACAGCTTCTCACTCAGAGATGGAAGCGGCTGGAAGAAACGGTCAAAGGCATCATACTCACTGATACCATTTCCTCTTGTACCGATCTGATCGTTCCAGATTGCATAGGTTCCTCCAAGAATCTGGTCATCACCGGCACTGAAAGTGGTTCCGCCGAAATTATTCGGTGTCCAGCTGCTGTACAGATACTGTGCGTTCAGATAATCGGAATAATAACCTGCGGAAGGCACAATATAAAGACTTCCCTCCAGTGTGTTGATCAGGTCATAACCCAGATTATACATTGCTGTCGGGTTTGCATAACCGGTATTCCAGATGTTCAGCTGTACGTTTTCCGAAGTAACCGGTGTAGTACCGGATTTGTTGGAAAGACTTCCCCACATGCGGACGGTACGGCCGGTTCCCTGAATAAAGCGGATCATATCATCCGAGAATTTACGGAAGGATTCCTTCCCTGCCTGTCCATCCTGTCCATGGAACTCATCGGTACCGATATGGACGGTGGTTTCTTCATCAAATACCGGATCATCGCCTTCAAAATATTCATTCCAGATACTCTTTGCCAGCTCTGTTGTCTCCGGTTTTGTAATATCCAGCTCTTCAATCAGATATTTATGGTTGCCGCCATTTTTCTTTGTCATATTGTCCTGGAAAACACGTGTGATTGCCAGTGCATGTGCAGGCATATCAAACTCCGGAACGATATTGACACCGATGGTTCTGCTGTCCTGAATGAAGGAACGGAACTCATCCTTCGTATAATATACGTCTGTTGATGTCAAAGATACACCCTCGTCATTTTTCAGATCAGACTCCAGACGGAAACCGGAATAAGCATTCTCAATTGCTTCCTCGATGGTGTCGTAATCTTCTAAAAAGATCAGGTTGTCGCTCAGGTGAAGATGAAAACTGTTCATCTTGTACCATGCCAGGTTCTTTGCGAACTCTTTCACCGTGTCCAGTTCAAACGTTTTTCTGCCCACATCCAGCATGAAACCGCGCACTTCGTACTTCGGATAGTCCCTTGTGATTCCCTTCGGTATAGTGGTACCGTTCTGTTTGAGAATCTGCAGAATACTGATCACGCCCCAGTATGCACCTGTTGCTTCGCAGGCTTCCACAACAACGTTATCTCCAATGGTTATGATGTAACCTTCTTTTCCCAGTCCTTTGTCCGAAGATCCAAGCGTCAGACAGAAATCACCTGCTGCGGCATCCTTTGCGGCACCCTTTACTGTTTTGATCTGTCTGCCTGTGATATCCTCAAAATCTGCCGCAAACTGTTCCGCCGTATCCTCAAGTCCATCTCCATAGACAATTTTACTGCTGGAACCAATCTCGAAATTCCCTGTCTCCCCATGCCATTCCTGAAGGGCAGGAATGACATCCGGTTTTTCATTGGCATTTGCATCATCGGTATATCTGCCGGGAACCACGACAGTAAATTCTGAAGTTCTTGCAGTGTCTGTCCCATTGCTTACTTCATAAAAGCCCTTTACCGTCTTTGTCTGAACCGGTGTGTAGATTGTGCCGTCACTTCCGATCACCTGCTCATAATCTGCCTGGAACTCTACGGTACAGTCATCCGGAACATCCGGCATGGCAATCTTTTTATCACCTTCTGAAACAACAGGAGCTTTAATATCCCCTACTATTTTTTCGATATCGGTTCTGTTATCCGGAATCGCATCCTCATAAACTTCAAACTCAAATACAGAAACAGTATTCCAGTTCACACCGTCTGAGTCTGACAGATAAGAATGAATGATCAGACGTGCATATTTTCCGGTCACTGCTTCATCCAGAGTGATTTCCTGGCGAAGATCCACCGGTTTTTCCTTTGAACTCCATACCGTTTTCCACTCTGCTCCATCCTCAGAAACAGCAATCTCGTAATCGGTCGGATTATGTCTTTCCCACTCGATGGCAAAGCTCTTCATCGTCTGAGGCTGATCCCAAGTAAGCTGCAGCCATTTCTCACCGGCTGACGTATTGCTGGCCCATCTGCTCTCCGGCCTCGTTCCCCTTTCAATCACCCCGTCATTTGCCTTGTCCGCAGAAAAACTGTCCGTTTCCACGTCTGAGGCGGTTGCCGATGCCGTCAGTGCGATGTTCTCTCCTGCTGCTGCATCTGCATTCAGAACCGGCAGCTGTATCGTCCCCAATATCATACACACAGCCAAAAGCCAGGCCCCTCCTTTTTTCAGTTTCTTTTTCAACATAAAATGCCTCCTCTCATTTTTCTGTTACCTTTTGTTTAAAAAGATAATTTATCCTAACATATTTTTGTTTAAATGTCTATATTTGCTCCTGTCAATTCATCAAAACCTGTAAATATTACACATATTCTTCTTTCTGTCATATTACTTTCCATATCTCACATATAATTTTCCAAACCATCTGTATGAGGAAACCCATGGCAAATAACACTCTGATTTCCTGCGAAAATCAGTTCAAATCCAGTCATCCGGAAGAATTATCCCGAAATTTTGCAGCCTGCATCACCCATCTGCTCGCTCTTCGTGCCTCCTCAGAAGAATCAGAAAATCTTTCCGAAGATCAGGAAAAAAATGGCTGAACAACTTAAAAAGGCTGCTCTCTACTGCCGCTTATCCGAGGAGGACCGCAATAAATCCAGAAAAGAAGAGGACAGTCAAAGCATCCAGAACCAGAAATCCATGCTTCTGCAGTATGCCTTTGCTCAGGGCTGGGAAATTTACGATGTCTACAGTGACGATGACTACGCAGGTGCCGACCGCAGAAGACCAGCCTTCAACCGGCTGCTTCGCGATGCAAGAGAACACCGGTTTGACATCATTCTCTGCAAAACACAGTCCCGATTTACCAGGGAAGTGGAGCTGGTGGAAAAATACATTCACGGTCTTTTCCCTCTGTGGGGCATCCGGTTTGTCAGTATTGTGGACAATGCCGACACTGCAATCCGCGGAAACAAAAAAGCACGCCAGATCAATGCGCTGGTAAATGAATGGTATCTGGAAGACATGTCTGAAAACATCCGCAGTGTTCTGGATAACCGACGTCAGAACGGGCTGCATATCGGTTCTTTTGCGCTGTACGGCTATCAAAAAGATCCCTCACAGAAAGGCCATCTTCTGGTGGATGAGGAAGCTGCAGCCATCGTACACGAAGTTTTCACATTGTTTGCGCAGGGATACGGCAAAACAGCCATTGCCCGGATACTGAATGAAAGAGGCATTCCCAACCCCACCGAGTACAAACGGCAAAAAGGGTTACGTTACCGCCAACCCGGGGATCAAAACAGCACCCTCTGGAGCTATTCCGCCATTGCCCATATGCTTACAAATGAAATCTACACCGGAACCATGGTTCAGGGGCGCTATGGAAGTGTTTCCTATAAAACAAAGCAAAACCGTCCGCGCCCAAAAGAACTCTGGTATCGCGTTCCCAGAACACACGAGGCCATCATCGAACCACAGCTCTGGGAAGAAGTCCAGCATCTGATCTCCCTGCGTACCAGATCCTGCCCTGGCGGACGGCCCGGTCTTTTCGCCCGGAAAGCGTTCTGCATGTATTGCGGCCGCTCCATGCGCTCCTTTAAAACAGCAGACGGCAGACGTTATCTTGGCTGCCCGACCCGCCATCTTGCCTCTAACGCCTGTATCGGTTCTTTTCTGTCCGTAAACAGACTGGCGGAAACGGTTCTCGGTGAACTGAAAAAAACTGCCAAAATCCTGAATTATACCGAAGAGGATCTGTCCCTGCAAAGTCTTGACCATGATATGGTTCTGGCCTTTGTGGATCACGTCCGTATCGGGAAACGAAATCCAGACACCCGAATGGTTCCGGTAGAAATTTTCTGGAACTTCTGAACCTGCTATGTTGTCTTTTCCGATTCGCAGCAGAGCAGAAAGCACGCAGTACCTATGATAATATCCTTCGTATGGTAAAAGACCCCGATGTGGCAGATCCCATCCGTTTCCTGCGAGCCAGAGAAATCGTTCATTTTCAGCGTTTCGGGGAAGCCCTTCGCATCCTCCAGGATGATCTGGATTCCAAAAACTTCTATGCCTTTAATCCAAGCTTTGATGCACCGGTCTGCTGTCCGCCAAAAAAATGTGACTGCACCAGCCAATGAAGAGGCTTATGAAGGAGGCTGCCGGTGTGCTGCTTTTCGATGAACCGGAAGCCTGCGCAAAACTGAAGGGCAGCGAAAAATATCCTTCCATCCAGGGCAAAGTTTTCTTCTATTCCTTCTGGCAGGGAACGCTGATTGCCGCAATGGTTACCGGTCTTCCCTTCACAGTAGGTGACTGTAGCGGGCGGTTCTTCGGTTTCCACCTGCACGAGGGGGATACCCACTACAATCCGGAAGGCTGCAGCCATCCTATGCATGCCGGTGATTTTCCGGTACTGCCCGGAAATAATGGATGTGCGTTGATGTTTTTCTATACAGAGCGCTTTCATCCGGAACAGGCCGTTGGAAAAACAGTGGTTATCCACGAAATGTCCGATGATTTCCACACACAGCCATCCGGCAATTCCGGCGACAAAATCACCACTGGAGAAGTACTTCTTTCTGCAGAATGTTAAAAAAACAAAACCTGTCTGGCAATTTTAATTTCCTATGCAAGTACAAAGGCTGCCGGAAGTATGCGTATACACCTTCCGACAGCCTGTTTTCCTTAATCCTGTTTCCACTCTATCATTTCACCCGTGGAAGCATCTATTTTAAATTCATACTCCCTGTGCTCATGGTAAATATCACCTTCATAGACCACTCTTCCGTCGTCCACTTTCCGCTCCATGTGGATCATACCGGCTCCAGGCACTTTATCCAGTGCAATTTTTTCTGCCTCCTTCGGAGTGATCTCTCCTTCCTTTCCCTTCTCGGTGATTCGAAAGTCATTTTCGATCTCATAATCTGCCTCCAGAATACTTCCATCCGATATCCGTATTTCATAATCATATTCCTGGCTTCCCACATAAAACTCCACATCATATATTTCCACGCCATCCTCTATATCACGCTTCACACAGTAAGCAGTCACATCAGACTCTGAAACCTGTGCATGCGCAAGTGCTGCCGCAACGGCATCCGCTTCCGAATAATTTTCTGCCTGCCCACTCTGTTTTTGGCAGCCCGTGATCAGAAGTCCCAGAATCCCGATTACCAGTATCATTTTTATTATTATTTTCATCCCATCTTTGCCTCCATTTCTTGATTACTATCCACACTATATCATGTCTTGCCTTCCCTGTTCAAGGCTCCCATTTACCCTTATTTTAAGTTGCATTTTTACCTGCAGGGCAAAAATCCTGCAAAACAGGCTGGTAAATCCTGTAATTTTGGGTTATACTTCTACCGAAACCAGCAATAGAAAGCACATTCTGCAGACTATCTATTGTCATAAATAAAAAGGGGTTTATCTATGATTGATTTACATGTACATTCTACCTGTTCGGATGGAACCTTCACACCAGGGCAGCTGGTCAATCTGGCAGCAAAACACGGACTTTCCGCTTTTGCTCTGACGGATCATGACACCGTTATGGGTATTGATGAGGCGATCGCAGCCGCCAGGGCTTCCAGGATTGAAGTCGTACCGGGCATCGAATTTTCTACTGAATATAATGGATGCGATATTCATGTGGTAGGCCTGGATCTGGACTGGCACGATTCTCATTTTCTGAAAAGTCTGAAACATTTTCAGGATTCCCGCACGGACCGCAATCTGAAAATGATACAAAAGCTTGCCGACATAGGTATTGATATTTCTGCGACACAGATGAGTGCTGCTTTTGGCGGCGCCGTTATGACCAGAGCTCATTTTGCCCGGTATCTTCTGGAAAAAGGCTATGTTGCAGATATAAAGGAAGCATTTTCCCGTTACATCGGCGATCACGCCCCATGCTTTGTGTCACGTGAAAAAGTAACACCGGCAATGGCTGTCCGCCTGATCTGCGAAACAAAAGGCATCGCTGTTTTGGCTCATCCCATGCAGTATCATTTTTCAGAATCAGAGCTTACCCTTCTTTTGAGGGATCTGAAAACAGAAGGTCTTGCCGGCATAGAGGCAATCTATTCGACTCACAGCCGCAAACAGGAAGCGTTCCTTTGCGCCACCGCGAAACGTCTGGGACTTGCCATATCAGGAGGTTCTGATTTCCACGGTGCCAACAAACCCGACATTCATCTGGGAACCGGAAAAGGAAACCTGCGTATTCCGGATTCTGTTCTCACCAATTTAAGAAAAAAGAATATCTGGAGGAAAATATGAAATTCAGAGAACGTTTTATGAAAGGAGAAGTCCCCTTCGATGAGATTTTCTCCCTGACAGACAAATGGAACTTCAGCGACGAAACCTGTACCCTGCGTGAATATCTTGGACTTACCGCAGCAGAGGAAGATATCTGGATCAGTGACAGCGATGAAGCACTGGAAGAATTTATGGAAAAAGAAAAAAACACCAGGGCAGTTTTTCTGGATCTGGACGGTACTCTGTTTACCGATGACAAACAGTTTTCCG
Organism: Lachnospiraceae bacterium; assembly: GCA_022769625.1. Lineage (GTDB taxonomy): Bacteria > Bacillota > Clostridia > Lachnospirales > Lachnospiraceae > Hominisplanchenecus. Next base: position 11,157 of record JALEJP010000065.1, read on the forward strand.
ATGGCAACCGCAGCGCCATTTCCCAGGCTTTGAAACAGGGTCACAAAATCATCCTCTCCACCGGACGCCCTCTTGCCAGTGCAAAGGTACAGGCCAGGGAACTTGGGTTTACCAAAGAAGGCTGTTACATTATCGCATTCAACGGCGGTGAAATCTATGATATGTACCACCAAAAAAGTATTTTCCGCAAAACTGTGCCCCTGCCTCTTGTGCGGCGAATTTTCGATGAAGCCCGAAAATACGGCCTTCACTGTCAGACTTACTCGGACAAGGAGATCCTTACCGAGCATGACACGGATGAAGTGAAACGATATTCTGACATTACAAAGCTGCCTTACCGGGTGGTGCCGGAGGTAACCTCTTTTCTGAAAAAAGAACCGGTAAAACTTCTGGTTGTTTCTTATGACGATCCGGATAAGCTAAACCAGTATCTGAAGGACACCGCCCACTGGGCAGATGGCTGTGTCAACCGTTTCTTCTCCTCCCCTGAATATCTGGAGCATGTAGCACCGCATATCACCAAAGGCGCTGCCGTTCGTTTTCTCTGTGATTACACCGGCATTCCCCTTTGTAATACCATTGCCGCCGGCGACGCGGAAAATGATATTTCCATGATTGAAACTGCCCAGATCGGATGTGCCATGAAAAATGCAGAGGAAAAGGTGAAAGAAGCTGCCGACTATATCACAGAACGGGACAACAACCATGACGGTGTTGCTGAAATTATACAAAAATTTGTGCTGCGCAAACACAGCACAAAATAATTCTCTGTAAGAATCTCATCATCAGAAAAGGTCTGCCCTTTGGAAAACATAATTTCCAGAGTGCAGGCCTTTTTCAGCTCACAGTTGTTTTAAAACAGATTTTCAAACTCTTCCACATACCGGGCAAATACCTGCATGGCATCTTCCACCGGTTTGCCAGTCGTCATATCAACGCCGCACAGCTTCAACAGATCAATGGGATCTCTGGAACAGCCTCCGCTTAAAAAGGCTTTGTATTTTTCCAGAATTCCTTCTTCCCCGGAAAGGATCTTGCTGCTGATGGCAATGGCCGCGGAAAATCCGGTGGCATACTGATAGACATAGAATGGCGTATAAAAATGTGGTATTCTCGCCCATTCGTAGCGGATCCATTCATCTGATACCACTTCTTCTCCAAAATACTTCCGGTTCAGCGCATAATAATCCTCACAGAGCACCTCTGCCGTCAACGTCTCACCTCTCTCCACCCGTGCGTGCATGTCACGCTCAAAATGAGCAAACATTGTCTGGCGATACAGTGTCGTTCGGAATTGTTCCAGAAAATAGTTGATCAGATAGGCCTTTTCCTTTTTATCTTCTGTTTTACTCATCAAATCGTGGATGAGCAGCGCCTCATTGCAGGTGGATGCAACCTCCGCCACAAAAATACGATACCCTGCATTCAGATAGTTCTGTGCATGATCGGAATACCAGGAATGCAGCGCATGTCCCATCTCATGAGCCAGCGTAAATACATTCTGCAGATTATTCTGATAATTCAGGAGCACATAAGGATGTGTTCCGTAAGCTCCCCAGGAATAGGCACCGGTGCGTTTCCCTTCGTTTTCCAGAACATCGATCCAGCGGCTGTCAAACCCCTCCTGCAGAAGATTTCCGTATTCTGTTCCAAGCGGCGCAAGCCCCTCCTTCACCATGTGCTTTGCTTCCTCAAAAGGAATATTCCGGTCTGCCTCATCCACCAGGGGTACATAAACATCATACATATGCAGTTCATCCAGTCCCAGGATCTTTTTTCTCAGGGAAAGATAACGATGCAGCGTACCAAGATGGGCCTCCACCGTGTCCAGAAGATTGGTATACACACCCACCGGAATATTTCCGCCATCCAGGGCTGCTTCCAGAGAGGAACCATATTTCCGCTCTTTCGCAAAGAAAACGGCCTGCCGCACATTGGCATCAAACAGGGCTGCCACTGTATTCACATATCCCTTATATCCTTCATAGAGATGCAGAAAAGCTTCTTTGCGTATTCTCCTGTCCGGGTTCTCCAGATAATGAATATAGCGCCCCTGTGTCAGCGGCTGTTCCTTCCCCTCCGAATCCAGCACAGGCTGAAAGGTAATGTCCGCATTGTTAAACATGGCATAAATATTGGACGGCGCCTGTCCCAGCTCACTGACACGCGCCAGAAGCTCTTCTTTTTCTTCACTTAAACTGTGCTCCTTCTGTCTTGCGATTTCATCAAGAAATCTGCGGTATTCCAGAAGCTTTGGCTCCTCCGCCAGAAATCCTTGCAGAATCTGTTCCGGAATCTGTAAAATCTCAGGCTCCAGGAAAGCCGAAGCGCCATTGATCTGATTCATCAGTACCTGTGCTTCGCCGGACAGCCTCTGGCTCTCTGCGTTTCCCATATCCTGATGGAGCAGCTGACTGGCATAAACATACACTTTTTCAAAAGTGCAGTTCATTTCACAGTAAACGTCAAGTGCCCTGCAAAGCGCATGGCTTCCGTCTTTTAACGTTCCTTTCAGCGTCTTTAGCTTCTCTGCCAGCTCCTTGACCCGCTCAAAATCACTTCTCCAGGACTCTGTATCGCGGTACAGATCCTCAAGTGCCCAGGTCAGGTTTACCGGCACATCTTTTCTTTTTCTTACCTTATCCATATTATGCTCCTTTTCCCGATTTCCGGCAGAAACGTCCCACAATCACCATGCTGTTCTGACGCTCATTGAGTATTGCCGTTTTCAGTATCTGGAGATTCTGACAGCTGCGGCACATGCGCTCCAGCAGTTCTCCTTTTCGGTTGTATAATACCAGAATCGCGCCATTCTTTAAAAGCTCCCAGGATTTTGCAAAAAAATCCTGATAAAACTTTTCATCTGCCGCAGGCGGAAGATCCGTAATGAGTTCATCGAACAAATAATCGTGAGCAAAAGTAAAATAATCCCGGGTAATATAATGAATCGGCATCCCGGCACATGCACTGTTCTCCTTTGCTTTTTGAATCCCCTCTCCAAAGATATCAACCCCGTAAAGAGGGTCTGCCAGGCGGAAATATTTCCGTTCGATCAGCATCGTTCCAACACCACAGCAGGGATCCAGCACCTGTGCATTTTCTTTCAGATAATCTCCGGCAATCTGCATAATCAATGCTGCATTGACCGGCGCAATGGACGCTGCAATCACCTCCCGGCGATAGGCAAACCGTTTATCTTCCATCGTACCAAGCTTCAGAAGGGGAAGATACCCTCCCTTTTTGCTTTCCACAAGACGGATTTCCACCTCATAATCGGATACGCAGTTAATCAGCTGTCTTCCACTGAGTTCTTCCAGCAAAATGGCCGCTTTTTTAATAAAGCGTGTCTTTTTCTGCTCCTCCATACTGCCCTTATACTCCATTCGAAAACGGAAAGGTCCCTTTCCCGTATGACTCTCCTGCAAAATCTCCAGAATATCTGTATTCCAGACCGTCTGCGCAGCTGCTTCCGGTGTATTTTCTCTTACAACACCCCCGTGCAGAGGAAACAAAAGCTCCTGCCAGGTACGTATTTTACCGATTTCCTCCAGGCTGGCTCCCTTTACATGCACACCACCTGCCATCAGAGAAACGGTTCCTGTCTGAATCTGTCTTGCCGTAATTTCTCTGTTGTTCCGGTTACAGATCAAGATCACATCTGCCTGTGCTAATCCGATAAATGTGTGACTCACCGGCTTTTCATATTTTAACAGTATTTTGGAAAGAACCGCCGCTTCCCCCAGCAGATGCTTCCTTTTTTCTTCCGGAGCTGCTTCAATCTCTTTTGCCAGCTCCTTCTGCCTTCTCTTCAGTTCCGGTATCCAGGGACGTACGTTCAGTTTTTCCATCGCCTTCAGATAGGATTCACGCACAAAAAGCTGCGTTTCTCTCTGATATGCCTGATAAAGGCATGGAAGTACATCCTCGGACTCCAGTTCTCCCAGAATCAGTGCCGCATTTTTGCGGATCTTCGCATCCTTATCCTGCAAAAGCTTCTCAAGCCTGCGAAAATCCCCGGACAATACACGTGCAAATTCCCGTCTCGCTTTTTCCTCTCTGATCGCCTCTTTCAAACATAGCAGATTTGCCCGCACGTCCTCGCCGCTGCAGATTCTCTCATAAATATCCTTGACCATAGTCTTCCTTTCTATACAAAGCAGTGTTTCTTTACTGTCCGTTTTCTTCAATATATTTTGCCACATCTGCTTTAAAAGCACTCCAGGCTTCCTCATGTTCCACAAAATATTTGGGACAGTCTTTGCCTGTCACATCATAGTGGCGAATAACATCATCCATCGTCAGGTCAAATTTTCCACACAAAAATGCCACCAGATGAACCAGTGAATCGTAAGTGGCATCATTAAATTTCCCTGTCTCATCCGGATGACAGCACTCTATGGATACGGTGTCATTGTTGCGGCTGTTGGAAGCATAAGCAATCTCACTGGTAGGTATACACTGTACAATTTCTCCATCCAGTCCCACGATAAAATTGCTGCTCACCTGATTTTCCCCGGTATCCTTCAAGCTTTCAAAATAATCCCTGTTATTCTGCGCGGTACTGCCCGGATTTGCCGTGTAATGAACCACAACACCGCGTACCCCGTCCGTTGCAATTCCCGGTCTGGAGTTTTCATTGATGGAAAGCAACTGGATGTCCAGCACCGGCTGTTCCACCTGTTTGACCGGATTCCCAATCTCATATTCTTTCCATGCATCGTCTGACATGGCAAAAGTAATCCTGTTTTCTCCCCGAAGAGACAGACTGCCCGTCTGTCTTGTTTTATTATGTATCCATATACCTGCTGCTGACATCAACAGGACACATGCTGCAATGCCAGCGGATATTGCAATCCTTCTGTGAAGCTGTCTCTTTCTCTGCTGTCTTCTGTTTCTGTACTCTGTCATCATTCCTCCAAATTTACTCACCCCAAATACAGTTTAGGCGGACCTCCGTTTCGGAAATCCGCCTGTTTCGTCTCATTATTCGTCAACGCTGTAGTTTGGCGCTTCTTTTGTGATATGAATATCGTGTGGATGTGATTCCTTCAGGGATGCAGCAGAAATCTTGATGAATTTTCCGTTCTGCTTCAGGTATTCGATACTGGAAGCTCCACAATAGCCCATACCGGAACGAAGACCGCCCATCAGCTGGAATACGGTATCCTCCACACTTCCCTTATAGGCAACTCGTCCTTCCACACCTTCCGGAACCAGCTTTTTCGCATCAGACTGGAAATAGCGATCCTTGCTGCCGTTTTCCATCGCTGCGATGGATCCCATACCACGGTATACTTTGTATTTTCTTCCCTGATACAGCTCGAACGTTCCCGGGCTCTCATCACATCCTGCAAAGATGCTGCCCATCATACAGACATTGGCGCCTGCTGCAATTGCTTTCGTCATATCGCCGGAATACTTGATACCGCCATCTGCGATAATCGGAATGCCATATTCTCTGGCAACGGAATAGCAATCCATGACAGCGGTGATCTGTGGTACACCGATACCTGCCACAACACGTGTGGTACAGATGGATCCAGGTCCGATACCAACTTTAACCGCATCCGCTCCTGCCTCGATCAGATCCTTCGTAGCTGCTGCCGTTGCCACATTACCTGCGATAACCTGCAGTTCCGGGAATTTCTCTTTCACCATGCGAACACAGCGCAGAACATTTGCAGAATGTCCATGGGCGGAATCCAGAACCACCACATCTACATGAGCTTTTACAAGCTCTGCTGCACGTTCAAGAACATTTGCCGTGATACCAAGCGCTGCTCCACACAGCAGACGTCCCTTGGAATCCTTGGAAGAAAGCGGATACTTGATCTGCTTTTCAATATCCTTGATCGTAATCAGCCCTTTCAGATTAAAATCATCATCAACGATCGGCAGCTTCTCTTTTCTCGCCTTTGCCAGAATCTTCTTTGCTTCCTCCAGAGTGATGCCTTCTTTTGCCGTAATCAGATTTTCTGAAGTCATGGAAGTCTTGATTTTCTGGGAAAAATCTTCCTCAAACTTCAGGTCACGGTTTGTGATGATACCTACCAGCTTGCCATTTTCTGTGATCGGAACACCGGAAATGCGGAACTTCGCCATCAGATTATTGGCTTCCTCAAGTGTATTGTCAGGTGATAAATAAAATGGGTCCGTGATAACACCATTCTCGGAACGTTTTACCTTGTCAACTTCTTCTGCCTGCTGCTCAATGGACATATTCTTATGGATCACACCAATACCGCCCTGGCGTGACATCGCAATCGCCATCCTGTGTTCGGTAACCGTGTCCATACCCGCGCTCATCATCGGAATGTTAAGTTTAATGGATTTTGTCAGATAAGTAGATAAATCAACCTGGTTCGGAATCACTTCCGAATAAGCCGGCACAAGGAGCACATCATCAAAAGTAATGCCTTCGCCTATAATCGTACCCATTTTATTTTCCTCTCTTTCTCTATGATATTTCCAACTTCTGTTGTTAGTTGTCTAGTTTAACAAACTTGTCGAAAACTGTCAACCCCATTCTTTAACGGGTCACAACATTTCTTGGTGAGAGTCTTCGTATATCACGAAGCATCGTCTCGTTTGGTTCAAAAATAATGATCTGCTTTTTTCCGTCCGTATTGATCACCATACCATAGCGGTTTTCTCCTGCACCGGAAGAACAATCTCTCACCTTTTTTACAGAAGGATCTCTTCTGGCCTGGGCAAGCTCACGGCTTGAAAGGGGAGCAATCAGCTCCATGTTGCTGACCGTGTAGGTTCCGACACGTTTCCGTTTAGACTTTGCTATGATCTTGTCAATATCCAGTTCCCCATTAACATAAAGATACTCATATTCCAGATTAAACTGAGGAATCTTCACAAGATCCACAATAACGAGCACCAGAAAGAGAATCAGTACAAGGGGTGATATAACAATACCGGCAACCAGGGTAAGGACCGTGGCCAGAATCATAACAACTCTCAGAGCCTTTTCCACCATGGAAGTTTTCCTTGCAATCAATTCCTCCGTATACAAATCACTCATAGTATTCCTCCCAATTTCCTGACAGCCTTTTCCGGTCACAATTGATTTTCCCGTCCGGAACAGCTGTATCATCATTCCTGTGCAAAGATAAGCTTTCCTGCACCTAATACGACTAGTATACCTTAAAAAATATGTTTTTGAAAGTGCATTCTATACAAAAAAATCCTGTTTTTTTCGTAAATCTGTCCTTTCAGACAACAAATGTGCAGTCTGCAGTCTTTCTATCATCCGAGACAGCAGTGACCTGCCCTAGAGCTCTGTTTCCTGCCGGAAAAAGTAACAGCCACAGAATGAAAAATACATTCTGTGGCTGACAAAGCATGAGACCTTTCTCACTGCCAAAATCTGTTCCTTTTATCTTCGTCCTGGCTGATTACATCATTCCGCCCATACCTGCACCCTGGCCTGCCGGCATAGCCGGTACATCTTCCTTAATGTTTGCCACACAGGACTCTGTGGTCAGGAAAGTTGCTGCAACACTGGTTGCATTCTGCAGCGCGCTTCTGGTAACTTTTGCAGGATCCAGGATACCTTCTGCTACCATATCCACATACTGCTCTTTGTATGCGTCAAATCCGATGCCTGTTTCAGATTCTCTAACTTTATTGATGATGACTGCACCTTCCAGGCCTGCATTTGCAGCAATCTGATACAATGGAGCTTCCAGAGCCTTCAGGATAACGGAAGCACCTGTCTTCTCATCACCTTCCAGTGTATCCACCAGTTTTGCCACTTCCTTGGAAGCATGGATGTATGCAGAACCACCACCTGCTACGATACCTTCTTCTACTGCAGCTCTTGTAGCGTTCAGAGCATCCTCCATACGCAGCTTCGCTTCTTTCATCTCTGTTTCGGTCGCAGCGCCAACACGGATAACAGCTACACCACCTGCCAGTTTTGCAAGTCTCTCCTGCAGTTTTTCTTTGTCAAACTCAGAAGTAGTTTTCTCAATGGTTGCTTTGATCTGACCGATTCTGTTCTGAATCTCTGTCTTATCGCCCATACCGTCAACAATAACCGTGTTCTCTTTCTGTACCTTTACAGATTTTGCACGACCAAGCTGCTCAATTGTCGTATCTTTCAGCTCCAGGCCAAGCTCTTCGGAGATAACCTCGCCGCCTGTCAGGATTGCGATATCCTTCAGCATATCTTTTCTCCTGTCACCATAACCCGGTGCCTTTACGCCAACTACCTGGAAGGTACCACGCAGCTTATTCAGGATCAGAGTTGTCAGAGCTTCGCCTTCGATGTCCTCTGCGATAATCAGTAATTTCTTACCGGACTGTACGATCTGCTCCAGCAGAGGCAGGATCTCCTGAATGCTGGAAATCTTTTTATCGGTAATCAGGATGTACGGATCATCCAGAACAGCTTCCATTTTCTCCATGTCTGTTGCCATGTATGCGGAAATGTAACCTCTGTCAAACTGCATACCTTCTACCAGATCCAGTTCGGTCTTCATGGTCTTGGACTCTTCAATGGTGATAACTCCATCATTGGAAACCTTTTCCATAGCATCTGAAACCATATTTCCCACTTCATCATCACCTGCGGAAATCGCTGCAACTCTTGCCATCTGATGTTTGCCGTTTACCTTGCTGCTCATGGATGCGATGGCATCTACCGCTGCCTGTGTTGCCTTTTTCATACCCTTACGAAGGATAATCGGGTTTGCACCTGCTGCCAGGTTTTTCATACCTGCCTGAATCATAGCCTGTGCCAGAACGGTTGCTGTTGTGGTACCGTCACCTGCCACATCATTTGTCTTTGTAGCAACCTCTTTTACCAGCTGAGCACCCATGTTCTCAAATGCATCCTCAAGCTCAATCTCTTTTGCGATGGTTACGCCATCGTTTGTGATCAGCGGAGTGCCATACTGTTTATCCAGAACTACGTTTCTTCCTTTCGGTCCAAGTGTAACTTTTACTGTATTTGCCAGCTTATCAACGCCCTCAGCAAGTGCTGCTCTTGCTTCTGCTCCGTATTTAATTTCCTTTGCCATATCAATCAACCTCCGATTTTCTGAATTTTGAATTATTCTACAATTGCCAGGATATCACTCTGTTTTACGATGATGTACTCTTCATCGTTAAGCTTTACTTCATTTCCGGCATATTTGGAATAAATGACTTTATCACCGGCTTTTACCTGCATGACAACTTCCTTACCATCTACCATTCCGCCAGGTCCAACAGCAATAACTTCTGCTTCCTGCGGCTTCTCCTGGGATTTGCTTGCCAGAATAATGCCGGACTTGGTTGTTTCTTCTGCTTCAAACTGTTTTAATACAACTCTGTCACCTAATGGTACCAATTTCATTTTATATTCCTCCTTAATCAAAATCGCCTTTATGTTTATTAGCACTCACTTTTATCGAGTGCTAACTCTGGTTTATATAATAGTGAACTTCCTTCAAATGTGCAAGCGGAATTATTTTCACATAATCGATTATATGCTGATTATTTCTTTTTATTCCTTTGATTTACTCTGTTTTTCTCACTTTCTTCTATTTTATATTTTTTTTATATATAAGCCAAGAAATTTCGTGATCGTGAAACGCGGAGAAATTCGTAGGAATCACAGCCATGGGAGTGCAAAGCACGGAAAAAAGGAACCGCTGCAAATTAAATCTGCAGCGGTTCCTGCTTTTTCCTGTCTGTTAATTCTGACTGTTTTCATTTCGTTTCTGTTTAATTTCTTCAAGCTCCTGGAATACCACATCATTGAGTACCTTAATGTACGTACCTTTCATACCGGATGATCTGGATTCAATAACACCGGCACTCTCAAACTTTCTCAATGCATTTACAATGACGGAACGTGTGATACCCACACGGTCTGCAATCTTGCTTGCCACAAGAATCCCTTCCGTTCCATCCAACTCATCAAAGATATGAATGATAGCTTCCAGCTCGGAAAAGGAAAGTGTACCGATGGCTGACTTCACAATCTGGATCTTACGGCTTTCCTCTGCGTTTTCCTCGTGAACGGAGCGCATCATCTCCAGTCCAACTACCGTCGTACCATACTCACTGAGAATAATGTCGTCAATGTCGTAACTGCTGCCGCATTTGTACATAAATACTGTACCAAGACGCTCACCTGCGATATCAATGGGATTGATAATCGCCTGATATTTTTTTACATCACCCTGTTCAAAACCCAGCGTCTCCAGATTCACATTTTCCTTTGTGGATAACACTCCCAGAAACCGCTCATTCAGCAGTTCATCAATATGACCGCCCACTTCATCATCAATCAACTCTTTGATTTCTTCAACCTCGGGACAAAGACTGATGCCCAGCACTTTACCTTTTTTGCTGATTACCAGAACGTTGGAACCAAGAATATCTGACAATACTTCACATATGTCATTGAAAACCACCTTACTGCTGTTATTGTTGTGTAATAGCTTATTGATTTTGCGTGTTTTGTCCAACAACTGTACGCTCATTTTTCTTCTCCCTTCTGCTGTTTCTTTCGCATGACTGACACCATTGCTGTGCTTTCTTACATATTAATAATCTAACATAAAGCGTATTAATTTTCAATACATTATGTTCAAAATCGCACAATTAGTCACTTTTCTGTCTATTTTCAATATATCCACAGTCTTCCTGAACACATAACAGCTTATTTCCCTTTTCAACCATGAGTCCTCCGCACTGCGGACATTTTTCTTTGGAAGGTTTCTGCCAGGACATAAAATCACATTCCGGATTATCCTCGCATCCATAATACTTCCTTCCCTTTTTCGTCTTGCGCAGCACAATATCTTTTCCACATTTTGGACAGTTCACGCCAATTTTTTCCAGGTAGGGCTTGGTATTGCGGCATTCCGGGAATCCCGGGCACGCAAGAAATCTGCCATGCGGACCATACTTGATGACCATGTTGCGTCCGCATTCCTCGCAGATCACATCGGTGACCTCATCCTCGATCTTTACTTTCGCAAGCTCTTTCTCCGCATTTTTGACCGCTTCATCCAGATCCGGGTAAAAATTGCTGACGACTGTTTTCCAGTTGACCACACCTTCCTCCACCTTGTCCAGAAGAGACTCCATATTTGCCGTAAAATTCACATCCACAATACTCGGGAAAGCCTGCACCATCATATTATTTACAACCTCTCCCAGTTCTGTCATGTAAAGATTTTTATTCTCCTTAGCCACATAACGGCGGTTGATGACCGTCGTAATGGTAGGCGCATAAGTACTGGGACGTCCGATTCCAAGCTCTTCCAGCGTCTTTACAAGCGCCGCCTCGGTGTAATGTGCCGGCGGCTGGGTAAAATGCTGTTTTTCCTCAAATCCGCTCCAGTTCAGTATGGTATCTCTGGAAATTTCCTTTACCAGAAGATTTCCCTCCTCTTTTTCGTCCTCCTCCTGAACATAGACCGCCATAAAACCGTCAAATTTCTTTCTGGAAGCAGAAACATGGAACCGGTAGCCTGCCGCATCAATTTTCACAGAAGTGGTGGCATAGCATGCATGTTCCATCCTGCTGGCCACAAATCGTTTCCAGATCAGCTGATAGAGACGGAACTGATCCCTTGTGAGTGATTCTTTCATCAGAAATGGTGTACGTGTGACATCGGTAGGTCGAATCGCCTCATGGGCATCCTGGATTTTCTGTCCGTTTCTCTTTTCCTGAGGATGTGATGAAACATAAGCTTCACCATAATTCTCCGCAATGTAGCTCCTTGCTGCCGCATCCGCTTCATCCGAGATACGGGTGGAATCGGTACGCAGATAGGTGATCACACCAACGGTGCCATTTCCCTTAATATCCACACCTTCATACAGCTGCTGTGCGATACGCATGGTTTTCTGTGTGGAGAAATTCAGTGTCTTGGAAGCTTCCTGCTGCAATGTGCTGGTGGTAAAGGGAACCGGAGCCTTTTTGGTCCGCTCGCCCTTCTTCACTTCAGTAACCTGATAATTTGCGCCGCGAAGCTTTTCTGTGATCTCATCCAGCTGCTCTTTGGAGGAAATACTCATCTTTTCCTTTGTGGTTCCGTAAAATCTTGCAGTCAACGGCTTTTTTTCGCCTGGAATCTGAAAGCTGGCATCCAGCGTCCAGTATTCCTCCGGGATAAACGCATTGATCTCCTCCTCGCGGTCTGCAATAATTCGAAGGGTAACGGACTGTACACGCCCGGCGCTCAGACCTCTCTTCACCTTTGCCCAGAGAAGCGGACTGATCCGGTATCCCACCATACGGTCCAGCATACGGCGGGCCTGCTGTGCATCCACCAGATCCATATCCAGCTTTCTCGGGTGCTTCAGAGACTCTTTTACCGCATTTTTTGTGATTTCATTGAATGTAATCCTGTGAATATCCTCATCATCCAGCTTCAGGGCTTTGGACAGATGCCAGGAAATCGCCTCTCCCTCACGGTCAGGGTCCGTTGCAAGATATACTTTATCCGCTTTTTTCACTGCCTTGCGCAAAGCTGCAAGAATATCGCCCTTACCCCGGATGGTAATGTACTTTGGTTCATAATTATTCTCAACATCGAATCCCAGCTGACTTTTCGGCATGTCTCTCACATGTCCGTTTGACGCTGCCACTTCATAATTGGAACCGAGAAATTTTTTGATGGTTTTTACTTTTGTCGGTGACTCAACAATAATCAGATATTTCGCCATTTATTTACCTCATTCCGGAACTGTCGCTGCCTTATACTGATTCATGGCATAACGACGTACCTCATACTTTCCCCTCAGACTTTCGAATAATAATTCTTCGCGTCCTCCGTGACCAGTCCCCGCAGAAGAAGACGCACCAGCACTGCGCCTGCCTCCTGCGGTGAAAGACCTGTCTCATCCGCAATTGTCTGTAGATTTTTAGTCTGAAATTCCAGAACACTATACACCAAATTTTCTTCTCTTTCAAGTGTAATGTTTGCTTTTTTTAACTCTGTCCCGCCCGTTTTCCCCAAATTTAACCGTTCCAGAAGGCTTTCCGAAGATATAAAAATACCTGCTCCCTGGTCGATGAGACTGTTACAGCCTGCACTTAATACATCACCTGTGCGCCCCGGCACCGCAATCACATCTCTTCCCTGCTCCAGTGCCAGATCTGCCGTGATCAGAGAACCGCTTTTATCTTTCGCCTCTGCCACAAGAATCAGATCCGACAGTCCGCTTATGATGCGATTGCGCATCGGGAAGTGGAAAGGAAGCGGTGGGGTACCCGGCGGATATTCTGATAGAACCCCGCCTTTTTCCGTCAGATTTTCATAGATCCACCGGTTTTCCCTAGGATAGCAGATGTCTGTCCCACTTCCAAGAACCGCAAAGCTCTCACCGCCAGCGTCCATGGCTGCTTTTTGTGCCGTTCCGTCCACTCCCCTTGCCATTCCGCTGACAATCTGAACCCCGGCTGCTGCCAGCTCCCCTGCAATTCCCGCTGCCATATGTCTCCCATAGGAACTGCAAAGCCTCGCACCTACCACCGCAACCGATGGTTTTTCGTCTGACGGCAGTTTTCCTTTCACAAATAGTCCATATGGATAATCGCAGATTTCGTGGAGCCGTTTGGGATAATCACAGCTTTCATGGCTGATAAATCGTATTCCCTGTTCCTGCAGGATATGCATCCTCTTTTCCTGATCCCAGTCTTTTCTGCTCTCCAGAAGTTGTTGTTTTTGCTGTTCCCGGAGAAACGGCAGCTTCTCAAGCTCAATTTGCTCCGCCCTGAAAATTTCCCCGGGTGTCCCGAAATAATCAAGCAGAGCTTTTTTTCCCGTTCGATAAAGGCCGGGCACACTGCACAGCCAGAGCCAGCCATCTTCCTTTCCCCCCGATGTTTTTTCCCATCGGCTTTCCTTCGCCGCATAGTCTTCCACCACTATTTTGTCTTTATCCATAATTTCTCACCTCCGGAATTGATTTTCAAAAATCCGATAGCTGATTGCTTCACAAAGCTGATCTTCCTGTATCTTTTCTTTGTATTCCATATCCGCAATGGTTCTTGCCACCTTCAAAATCCTGTGACAGGCGCGCGCAGTGAGTCCAAGCTTCTGATATGCCTCCCGGAGAATGCTTTGTTCCTTCTCTCCGATTTGGCAATACTGCCGGATTCCCTCCGCGTCAAGATCTGCATTAAAACGAAAACGGGTTCCCTGGTACCTCTCCTGCTGAATCCGGCTCACCTGTTCCACTCTCCTTTGAATGGTGGCAGAGCTTTCGTTTTCCTGTACGGATGTCAGCTCCTCATACGTCACTTTTCCGGCCTCTACACAGATATCCATACGGTCTAACAGAGGCTGACTGATACGGTTCTGATAGCGCCGGATCTCCTGCTCGCTGCAGGTACAGTGCTGCAGATCCGGAAAATACCCGCAGCGACAGAGATTCATGGCACCAAGCACCATACAGTCTGCCGGAAACACATAATTTGCATGTACCCTTGCAATATGTACCTTTTTTTCCTCCATAGGCTGTCTGAGAACCTCCAGTGTTTCCCGCCGAAATTCCGGAAGCTCATCCAGAAACAGGACACCTTTGTGTGCCAGACTGATCTCGCCCGGCCTTGGAATCCTTCCTCCTCCGGCAAGTGCCTGGGCCGATATCGTGTGATGGGGCGCACGGAAGGGAGGCCTGGTCACAAGTGGCTGACTGACTGGCAAAAGACCTGCCACACTGTAGATGGCAGACACCTCCAGACTCTCTTCTCTGGTAAGCGGAGGCAGAATACCCGGCACACATTTTGCAAGCATAGATTTTCCTGCTCCGGGAGGTCCTACCATCAGAAAATTATGTCGTCCGCTGACTGCGATTTCCGCTGCCCGGCGCAGAACACTCTGCCCGTTCAGACAAGAAAAGTCCAGTGACTGTGTTTCTTCTATATAATAAGGGGTGCATTCCCTGTTCTGTGGGGCTTTTCCGTCTTTCAGACAGCTCACGGCCTCCTCAAGGGACGCAACACCAATAATCTCTATTCCAGGTATCAGATCCCCCTCCTCCTGGTTTTCCCGTGGCAGAATACAGGCTCTGCATCCTGCTCTTTTGGCTGCCTGTACCATCGGAAGCACACCCCGCACGCCCATGACAGCACCATTGAGGCTTAATTCACCCACTGCCATCACGCCCCTGGCCGCATCCGGCGAAATCAGCTGATAGGCCATCAGAACGGCAAGTGCTACCGGAAGATCAAACCCGGTGCCATCCTTATGAACATCTGCCGGTGACAGATTCACTGTAATCCGCTGCGGCTGCAGACGAATTTTACTATTGCGAAAGGCTGTCATAACACGGTCCTGAGCCTCCCGCACCTTTGCTGACACATCCCCTACCATGGTGAACCCGGGAAGCCCGTTGCTTACATCCGCCTCCACCTGAATCGGCAATCCTTCTATCCCGCAGATTGCCGCAGATAAAATTCTGCTGAACATATTCTCTCCTTTGCATACCGGCAAAACCTTCATCGATATGCCGGTTTATGATGAGCCAAGGGACAAATGGACATAAAATACATGCTTGCATGTATTTTTATGTCTATGGGTCCCGCAAAACATGAGCAAGCAGCCATTTTTCGCAGAAAAATGAGCGAATTGCGAATGTTTTCGTTGATTTTGGGAGTGCAAAGCACGGAAAAATCGACGTCAGGCTCATTTGTCGGGCAACTCTTATGATGTAATTAAGCTGAAAAAAGGCAGAAACGCCGAAATAAAAGAAAAGTCTTTGTATGATACTTATGATATCAGATTATATCACACAAGCTGTAATTTGCAACGAATTTCGTTACTGTTTCGGAAACGGAACGGTAATGTTCAGAGATTCCATCTGTGCGATCTCCTGACCAGACAGTTTTTTCACCAGGATGTTCTGTGTCCGGGATGGTTCCGACTCCCGGCAGACGGCAATCACATAATCCGTGCCATTGGAAAAATACATCCGATATCTCTCCTGAAATAAGCCGCCATCGATACAGCCGGAAAAATCCAGACTGTCAAGCGGCAGTCGTATCCCGGTTCCAATACATTTCAGATAGCTCTCTTTTGCCGTCCAGATCCGTGTCAGCAGCCAGTCTCTTTCCAGATCCTTTTTTACACCTGCCAGAAGCTTTTTTTCATTCTCATGGCAGATGCGGCGCACAAGCCGTTCCTTTGTTGTAATCTTTCCTTCCATATCCACACCGATCTCCGATGTGGATATGCCGCAGAGCAGACCACAGGTACTGTGACTGTAGTTAAATTTAATTTCCGGACAATCTTTAAAAAATGGTTTTCCCTGCGGTCTGCATGCGATTTCCGGAAGCTGTTTTTTTCCATATTCCATAGACAGTCCAAAAAGCAGCAGTTTTTTTGCCGCAAGACTTTGATCTTTGCGCTTCTCTTTTGGGCTTAATTCTTTGTTTTCTTTTCTCTCTGCCAGATAAATCATAGTCTCTCTCCCAGATGGTTGTTTTGATCCTTTGTATTCCATGCTTCTGCTTTCGCCGAACATAACAGAGGCTGTATTTTGTCATTCACACACCTGTGAGTAAAATCCTAAGCTTCTGCAATGCATTTTTCTCAATGCGTGACACATACGACCTGGAAATTCCCAGCCTTCCGGCTATCTCCCGCTGTGTCGTCTCCTTTTCTCCCAGTATCCCATAGCGCATACTTAAAACCTGTCTCTCCCTTTCTGTCAACCGTGAAATATTCTGATAGATTCGAAACATATCACGTTTCCTGTCCATAACCTCCGCAAGATCCACATGAGAACCTTCCACGATATCCACCAGACAGATTTCATTTCCTTCTTTGTCCGTACCGATGGGCTCGTAGAGAGAAACCTCTCTGGAGGTCTTCTTTTTCAGACGCAGCATCATAAGAAGCTCATTTGCTATCCTCTCACAGATATGTTTATTCTCAAATACCGTTTCCTCACTCCGATGTTTTTTCATTATATGATACCAGGGTCAAAAGGTCATGCTGTTCATGCTTGCATGAAAAAGCATGACTTTGGGACCCGCAAAACATGAGAAAGTAGCCATTTTTCGTAGAAAAATTAGCGGATTTCGAATGTTTTCAGGATTTCGTGAGCGTGAAACGCGGAGAAATCCGTAGGTATCAGGGGGTCAAAGACTTTTGACCCAACATCATTATATCGAAGTAATAACACATTGGCAATCATCCATTTTTCTTCCAGACTCCAAAAAGTATCTGTTCGGGCAAAAAAATTACGAATGATACGTAAAATTTATCCTTACATTTTATTTTTTCTTTATGTTAAAATAGAAATATAACTCCCCACCTTTTTGAAAGCGAGCGAAGGAGGGATTACCATGTTTCAAAAAGGAGACTATATTATTTACGGCAATACCGGTGTTTGTCAGGTAAAAGATATCTGCATACCAGACGGTATATCATCCGACTCAAACGACAAGCTGTATTATCGTCTTGCGCCGGTATACGGTTCCGGAACCATTTACATTCCGGTGGATACTTCCATTTATATGCGTCCAGTCCTGTCACGGGAGCAGGCACTTCAGTTGATTTCCGACATCCCGGATATTCCGGCTGACACCTTCACCAGCAGAGATCAGCGTATTCTGGCTGAGCATTATAAAGAAAAAATCCATACACATGAATGTGAATCTTTAATTCAGCTGATCAAAACACTTTATCTGAAAACCCAGAATGTAACCAGACAGCGAAAACGTCCCTGCCAGACGGATCTGCAATATATGAAAAAAGCAGAGGAACTCCTGCACGGTGAAATTTCAGTTGCTCTTGGCATTCCTCTGGAAAAGGTTGCGGATTATATCCGTCATTCCATTGGCGAAAAGAAAGCATCTTCCTGATTTTTGGCAAATCATTCATTGACAAATTTCTGTCATTCTGCTATAGTATATCCAGACTGATGCAAAACGGCATCACGAAGGGGTACACCACCGCGGGTGTAATTCTTCGTGATGCCGTTTTTTGTCGTAACAACAAGAACAAAGGAGGAAATATAAATGCTCTATATAAATGGCGAACCGGATGACACAGGAACACCTGTCACCATTCTCGCACTTCTGCAGTCCAGAAATCTTCGCCCGGAGCGTGTTGCCGTAGAATGCAATGGTGTGATCATCCGCCGTGCTGCCTTTTCAGACACTCTTGTAAATGACGGTGACCGCATCGAAATTGTACATTTTGTAGGAGGCGGCTGATATGATACCAAAATCCCTTCTGGATGCTGCTCTCTGTGAACGCCACGGAGCTGATACCCAGGAAAAATTTTCAAACGCCACCGTCGGAATTGCAGGGCTTGGCGGACTTGGCTCCAATATCGCCATTCATCTTGCCCGCCTCGGCATCGGCCATCTGGTTCTGGTCGATTTTGACCGGGTGGATCTTTCCAACCTGAACCGGCAGCATTATTTTCTGCGCCATCTGGGGCAATGGAAGACGGAAGCTCTGAAAGAACAGATTCTGGAAATCAATCCCTATCTGGACTGTCAGCTGCATACCACACGGATCACCTGTGAAAATGCCTGCTGCCTGTTTGAGGGCTGTGATATCGTATGCGAAGCCTTCGACCAGGCCGATCAGAAAGCCATGCTTATCGAGACACTGATTTCCGGTTTTCCGGATAAGCCTCTGATCTCCGGTTCCGGTATGGCTGGTGCTCACTCTGCCAATACCATACAGACGCTTCACCGCTTCCGGAATCTTTATCTTTGCGGCGACAAAACCAGTGACATTGCAGACGGTGAATGCCTGATGTCACCAAGAGTTGGCGTCTGTGCCGCACATGAGGCAACCATGGTCATGCGCATCGTGCTTGGCAAAACAGAACCATAATCCTTATGCTATCTACAAAACCGGTGTCAGGGCAGCTATCTCCCTGCATCATCAATCTATATCATGGAGGTTACCGTTATGACAGACGACAAATTAATCCTTGGAGGACACGAATTCTCCTCCCGTTTCATCCTCGGTTCCGGAAAGTATTCTCTGGATCTGATAAAAGCAGCTGTAGAACAGGCCGGTGCCCAGATCATCACCCTTGCACTGCGCCGTGCCAATTCTGAAAGCGGCAATATTCTGGATCATATCCCGGAAGGTATTACCCTCCTTCCCAACACATCCGGTGCCCGCAACGCCCAGGAAGCTGTGCGCATTGCCCGTCTTGCCAGAGAATGTGGCTGCGGAGATTTCGTTAAAATTGAAATCATGCGTGACAGCAAGTATCTGCTCCCTGACAATTATGAAACTATCCGTGCAACGGAAATTCTGGCAAAGGAGGGTTTTGTTGTACTCCCCTACATGTATCCGGATCTGAATGTGGCACGTGATCTGGTGAATGCCGGCGCCGCCGCCGTTATGCCGCTTGGTGCACCCATCGGTTCCAACAAAGGACTTGCCACCCGCGAATTCATTAAGATCCTGATCCAGGAAATTGATCTTCCGATTATCGTGGATGCCGGTATCGGACGCCCTTCCCAGGCATGTGAAGCCATGGAAATGGGGGCTGCTGCCGTTATGGCCAACACGGCAATCGCAACTGCCGGAGACATCCCGGCCATGGCAGAGGCTTTCAAAAAAGCCATTGAAGCCGGACGTACTGCTTACCTTTCCGGTCTGGGACGGGTTATCGACAAGGGTGCCAGTGCGTCATCCCCGCTGACCGGATTTTTATATCAGTAAGAAAAGAGGAATTGACTATGATCGATCGAAACACCAGCCACATGGAGTATCAGGAGGGGATGGAACGCATTGATTCCGATATCATGGAACGCGTGATTTCCTCCATGAATGCCTACGATCCGGATTCTTATACGGAGAAGGATGTAAAAGCAGCCCTGGCAGCCGAATACATCACCCCGGAGCATTTTGCCGCACTGCTCTCCCCCTCAGCTCTTCCTTTTCTGGAAGAAATGGCCAGGAAAGCGCAGACAGAGACCCGGAAACATTTCGGAAATTCTGTCAGCATGTTTACTCCTCTCTACATCGCCAATTATTGTGAAAACCACTGTGTTTACTGCGGCTTCAACTGCAAAAACCGAATCCACAGGGCAAGACTTACTCACGATGAGATTGAACGGGAATTACAGGCCATTGCCCGTACCGGCCTGGAGGAAATTCTCCTGCTCACCGGCGAAAGCCGCCATATGTCGGATGTGGAATACATCGGAGATGCGGTGAAGCTCGCAAAAAAATATTTCAAAAACATCGGAATAGAAATCTATCCTCTGAACTCAGACGAATACCGCTATCTCCACGAGTGCGGTGCCGATTTCGTCTGTGTGTACCAGGAAACCTATAACTCCGACAAATATGAGACGCTTCATCTTTCCGGGCACAAGCGGATCTATCCATATCGTTTCCATGCACAGGAGCGGGCCCTCATGGGCGGCATGCGCGGTGTGGCGTTCGGCGCACTGCTTGGTCTGGATGATTTCCGCAGGGACGCCTTTGCAACGGGTCTCCACGCTTACTATGTCCAGCGCAAATATCCCCAGGCTGAGATTTCATTCTCCTGCCCAAGACTTCGCCCGATCATCAACAACGATAAAATCAACCCTAAGGATGTACACGAGCCTCAGCTGCTTCAGGTCATGATGGCCTACCGTCTCCTTCTTCCGTTCGCCGGTATCACCATTTCCACCCGTGAGGCCGCTCATTTCCGTGACAACGTCATCGGCCTGTGTGCCACAAAAATTTCCGCCGGAGTGGAAGTGGGTGTCGGAGGCCACGAAGAGGAGGCAAAGGGAGACGAACAGTTTGAAATCTCCGATCCCCGTTCTGTGGATGAGGTTTATCAGGCAATTAAAGCACATGGCCTCCAGCCGGTCATGAACGATTATGTGTATGTCTGATTCCTTCCAAATCGTCTGTGTTTCCAACCGCCATCTCTGCCCGGAAGAAATCGGCGGTCGGATTTACAGACTGCTGGAAGCCGGCGCGGATATGGTAATCCTGCGGGAAAAAGATCTATCGGAAGCAGAATATCTGCAGTTTGCCCGCAGCATCCTGCCCTGCCTCCCGCCGGATTGGAAGTCCCGCATTGTACTGCACCATTTTCCCGGGGCTTCAAAGGCTCTTTCGCATCCTTTCATCCATCTCTCCCTGTGGCAGTTAAAGGAACAGCCGGAAATACGTCATTCCTTCTCCCGCATTGGAGTTTCCGTCCACTCGATTCAGGAGGCAAAAGAGGCAGAGTCTCTGGGCGCTGATTATATAACGGCAGGCCATATCTTTGATACCGCCTGCAAGTCTGGACTTCCCGGAAGGGGACTTTCCTTTCTCCATGAGGTATGTAAAAGCGTTGCCATCCCGGTATTGGCCATTGGCGGCATCTCCCCCGAAAACATACAGGAAATCCGCCAGGCAGAAGCTTCGGGTGCATGCATTATGAGCAGCTGCATGCAGTGTCCGGATCCGGAAGCGTATCTGCGGAGGCTTCGCCAGGCAGTGATTTCAAATCGTCCTCCCTGTCATCCTCCTGCACGCCATACAGAATAACATGCGCATTGACGCCATCCCAGACCACCTTACGCACAATGGTGCGGATGGCGGCTCGTTTCTGCTCAATGGTCATCTCGTCGATACCGGATTTAAATACAGACAGGAGCTGCCGCATTACATCAAACTCAAGCTCGCTGAGTGCATGCTGAGAAGTCAGGCACTCCAGTTCCTGGATACGGGCGTCGATTCCAGCACACTCCAGACCAAGCTGTTCCATTCGCTTTACCACATAATTTCTGGCAACGCTATCCCCAAGATCAACAAGGGAATCTGCCAGCCCGTCCATTTTCTTTTCGAGGTCAGCTTTTTTCTGGCGCATGGAAACAAGCTGTTTTTCATAGTTTGCTCTGTTTCCGGTATAGAATTTGCGGCTCTGCTCCAGTTGACTGATAAAAGTATCCTGATCTTCTGCAAGCATTTTAATCTGCGTGGTGATCGCCATATCCACGATGTTTCCATTGACGTTCTTGCTATTGCACATGGCTTGCCTGCTTCTCTCCTTCATTTTACACACATAAGTATAGATTGGTTTACCGTCTGCTGTTCTGCGCCGGCTGATTTTGGGATACATACGGCTGCCGCAGCTGCAATACAGGAAACCGGTCAGAAGAGCCTCGTTGCTGCGTGGCTTATGATATGCTTTGGATTTATTTCGTTCCAGCGATTCCTGAACCTGAACCCACACCTTGCCCGGAATGATACCGGGGTGCAGACCGACCGCAACAATCCACTCACTTGGCGGAAGAAATTCCGTGGTCTTTCCTTTTTCCTGACTGGTACGGTTATAGGCCATAATGCCATGAACTCCGTCAAAGGCTTCCCGATTGTAGAACAGGTCAGAATCAGCGTTGATAAAATAGTGATATGCTTCCTCGTCCGCAATCATATAAACCGGATTCTGCAGGATTGCCTTTATGGAAAACCGGGTGAAATATTTGTTGTTTTTCGTCCGGATTCCACGCTTGATCAGCTCTGCTTCTGTAATTGTCTGAGAATCTGTCTCTATATACAAGTCAAAAATCGTTTTCACAATCTCCGCTTCTTCGGGAATGAGCTTCAGCTTACAGGCTTTCTTCGATTTACCATCAATGGTAACACCCGCAACCGATTCCGAGCCATATCCGGTTGGAGTTGTTCCGCCCAGCCAGCGCCCGGTTTTTGCCAGTTCATGCATATTGTCACGGATTCGCTCGGCAATGGTTTCCCGTTCCAGCTGAGAAAAAACGGATGCAATATACATCATAGCCCGTCCCATGGGCGTCCCGGTATCAAACTGCTCTTTAATAGAAACAAATGCAATATCCAGACGGGATAATTCTTCTATCAGACTGGAAAAGTCACTGATGTTGCGGCTGATGCGATCCAGACGATAGACGATGATCGCCTTGAATTTGTGCTTCCTGGCAGCTTCCATCATGTTCTTGAAATCCGGTCGATTCAAATTGCCGCCGGAAAATCCCTCATCCTCATATACCGCTATGCGATCCAGTGTATCTTCTCCATAATGCGTACGAATATATTCTTTACAGAGTTCAACCTGATTGCCGATGCTTTCGCCTTTTCCGGTAAACCTTGATTTACGGGAATAAATGGCGATGCAATCGTCATTTTTTCTCATAACGCACCCTCCTAGTATCGATATGTGATGTGCTTTGTGCTATTATATGATACCAGGGTTCCAAAGTCATGCTTTTTCATGCAAGCATGAACAGCATGACCTTTTGACCCTGGTATCATTATATTATAGAGTATCACTAATGAATGCACAGACGGAAGGAATTTCTATGAAGTCATTATTCGAAGAAATGGGCGAAACATATATCCTGGGTGCGGATGGAATGTATTATCCTGACCTTGCATTCTTTTGTTTTGCCATAGCATACTAATACCGTGCATTTATTATTTCGTATAAATCTTCATGTTTGAAAAATCGCAGCGATATTTCTTCTTTACTCCTTTTGCCTCCTTTCTGCTGCTGTCAATATAAGTTGCTCTATTTCCAAAAATATCACACACCGTAACCGTATACAGCCGAGTGACAGCCCCCTTGCTTTCATCAGCTCCAACATAACATTCCCAGGCTTTTTTCTTTTTATTATAGGTCATCCGTTTTTCACCGCTTCGGTATCGGTTTTTCTTTTTCCCCTCTGGTACAATATAATGCCATTGACAGGTCACGTACCGAATCGGACTGCTGTCCTTCACTTTAACACGAAATACATTTTTCTTTTCGCCTGATGTCGTCCTGTATTTCAACCACAAAGACTTTTTGTTGATTTCCGGTGGTGTATTGTCCTTTTTCGTTCCACTAACCGAAATATCAAATGCTGAAAGATTCGCATACATCCGAGTTTTTTCCACAACTCCGGAACCCGGATAAATATAAAACGCCTGCTCCGTATCAATATCATCCATACCATCCCAGTCATCCGTCAGAGCAATCTCTGATACTGTCCATTTTCCAGCCTGCATTCCTTTTCTGATCTTAATTTTATCTTTTATCACTCTCCATGTTCCCACCGTTCCATAATCATATGCGTACGAAATTTCCGACTCACTTTGATTCCACAAGAAATACCGATTCAGTTTTTGTCCTTTCTCCGACTTCCATGTCACCCTGACTGTATAAATACCGCCATAGGAAAAAGAAGAAATGCGAGTCGAATCCAAATCTTTAATTTTCAG
The DNA here is from genome assembly GCA_022769625.1 of Lachnospiraceae bacterium. GTDB lineage: Bacteria > Bacillota > Clostridia > Lachnospirales > Lachnospiraceae > Hominisplanchenecus. Next base: position 35,330 of record JALEJP010000065.1, read on the forward strand.
ACTATACTCCAAAGTATCTCCCTGTTTAAAATTCTTTTTATTTACGGTCAAATCAGATATTTCCGCAAAAGGCTTGTACACTTCAGAACTTGCATTGCTGTTATTGGCTGCAATAACTGAAACACCGAAAAATAGTATCATACAGCTGAAAGACAATAATATCTTTCTTATTCTTTTAGACATCATATTCCTCCTTTTTAAAAGAATAACTTCTCGGAATCTTCAGCCCTGATTTTATAAGGCTTTCAGACCCCTATCTAAAAAAATCACCCACTTTTTTTCAAAAAACACTTGACAAATCGCTCAAAATTTGCGGCGAAGCCGATTGATTATATTCTATTTCAA
>JALEJP010000075.1 GCA_022769625.1 Lachnospiraceae bacterium
CGAAGTAACCGTACGTAATCTGAAGATTTCCGCCGGTGCAGGCTTCATCGTAGCTCTTACCGGAGAAATCATGACCATGCCTGGACTGCCGAAGGTTCCGGCTGCAGAGAGAATCGATGTTGACGAGACAGGTAAGATTTCTGGTCTGTTCTAACAGGAAGCGGTTAAGTTTTAACAGGATATAATAAGAACTACCTGGGGCGTTGCGACTGGGCAACGCCTCTCGTTTACCAAAAAATATGGATTTTCATACAAAATGAGGTGTATATTATGTTTCGCGATGAATATAATGCAGTATGTAACGCGGCGAAAAATAAATTGAATCTTCTGGAAAAGAATCTGGTGGGATACGTTGCAGCATCCTTTATGGCCGGTTCGTTTATTGCACTGGGCAGTATCCTGATGGGAATCATGGGCGGATATTTCAGTGCCGCAGGAAGCCCTGCAACCAAACTGGTGAGTGGTCTTGTATTTTCTATCGGTCTTTGCTTTGTCTTTATGGCCGGTGCAGAGCTGTTTACAGGAAACAATTTTGTCATGAGCGCAGCCTCCCTCAAGGGGGAAGTTCCATGGGGCAAAACCATTAAACTCTGGGTAGTCTGCTACCTGGGCAACCTGTTGGGGTCCGTCGTCTTTGGTGCACTCTTTACTATGACCGGTCTGATGGGCGGAGAGGAAGTAGGAACGTTCTTTCAGAATGCGGCAGCAGCCAAGATTGCCGGTGCTCCTCTGAATCTTTTCGCAAAGGCGATCCTGTGCAACATTTGTGTATGTGCAGCTGTGTGGTGCAGCATAAAGATGAAATCTGAGACAGGAAAAATCATGATGGCGATTGCAGGCGTTATGACCTTTGTTTCCAGCGGATTTGAACACAGCATTGCCAATATGACATTTTTGACCATTGGCCTTCTGACACCGGGAAGTGCGGCAATCAGCCTGGGCGGTGCGCTTTATAATCTTCTCATTGTTACGGCTGGAAATATGGTGGGCGGAATTCTGTTTGTGGCGGTTCCGTATTATCTGATTCAGAAAGAAAAATAAAAAGTTTCATAAAAGAAGAAAAAATGACAAAAAATCCAGAATAGTTTTTCGAAAAAGAAGAATTACTCTGGATTTTTTGCGAGTGAAGATACCGGAGTCAGCAGAATGTGTTTTACGGATGTGTAAAATAATTGTTACATGCTTGTAAAATAATGTAATATATGATACACTGGAAAAAGAGTATGTCAACAGATGCAAGGAGAGGAATTGAAACATGTTTATAAGAGTGAAAAAAAGATGCCTGCTGATTGTTGCAACGATTTTATGTGTATGTATGCTGGGAGCATTTCCTGTCGCCAGAGCCTCTGCAGCCTCCGGTTATTCTCTTCTGACAAAGGTAAAGACTGCAAAAGCCGGAAGCTTCGTGAAAGATGCAGGCGGATGGAAATACATCTGCAAAGATGGAACCTTTCCCAGAAAAAGCTGGAAAAAAATAAAAAGTAATATTTTCTATTTTGATAAAAACGGATATATGCAGACGGGATGGCGCAAATACAAGGATTCCTGGTACTATCTGTGCACCGGCGGAAAGAAAAAGGGGATGCTGGTGACGGGATGGAAGACAATAGGCGGTAAGCGTTATTATTTTTCCAGGCAAACCGGAGCGCGTGTGACTGGATGGCAGACCATCGGAAAATTCCTTTATTATTTTAACGGAAAAGGTGTACTGCAGAAAGGGAAAACCGTAGGAGAGTATACGCTGGATGCATCCACCGGGCGTGCGGTAAAGACCTCCGAGCTTGTAAATGAGGTGGACGCTGTGGAAAAAAGCAGTATTCTGACCAGTGCGGCGCTTGCAGGGGATAACCGCAGTGTGCATATCTTCATCGGCGATTCCAGAACGGTAGGTCTTTGTTCTGCAATCGGTGCCGGATACCATGACGGAGAACTTGTCGAGTGGGATGCCGGGGATGGCAAAGAATACTATCTTGCCAGGGTTTCTTCCGGATACTCCTGGTACAGCACGACGGCACTGCCGCAGTTGAAGAAGCTGCTGAAGAAAACCCCAACCGCATCGGTTGTGCTGAATCACGGGGTGAATGATCTGGATAATGCGGATCGCTATATCAGTTCCTATCGCTCCCTGATGGCTGCTTATCCGAAAGCAAAATTTATCGTTATGTCGGTAAATCCGGTGAACACAAAGCTTTACAAAGGCTATGCACAGCCGGAAGTGATCGAAAAATTTAATGATAAGCTTCTGGCAGCCTTTCCGCAGAATTATGTGGATACCTATCACTATCTGCAGGAGAATAAGTTCAAATCTCCGGATGGCCTTCATTATGATTCGCTCACCTATGAGAAAATTTACAATTATGTAAAATATTATCTCTGATGAAGCGATATTTTGCGAAAGAAGAACTTCAAATTGCTGGATTTCATCCCCGTTTCGTCTCAGATGGAACGGGAATCAGCAGAGGGCAAAAGTTTTGGAAGCGTGTTTTCTGATGTTGACTGATTTGTGGCAATTGTAGTATACTGAGTAAGGATTATGAGTTGCGGCAGTTTTGTAGCGCTGCAGATAGATTCATTAGATTTTAATACGATCCGCGGCTTGGGCTGTGGGATGACGGTTATTCACAGGAGGAGAAATATATGGTACAGGCTATTGTAGGAGCAAACTGGGGTGATGAAGGAAAAGGGAAAATCACCGACATGCTGGCAGAAAAGGCAGATATCATCGTGAGATTTCAGGGTGGAGCCAATGCGGGACATACGATTGTCAATAATTATGGCAAATTTGCACTGCATACACTTCCGTCCGGCGTATTTTACAGTCATACGACAAGCATCATCGGAAACGGTGTTGCTCTGAATATTCCTGTTTTGATGAATGAGCTGAATAGTGTTGTGGAACGTGGGGTTCCGATGCCGAAACTGCTGATTTCAGATCGTGCGCAGATGGTTATGCCGTATCACATTTTGTTTGATGAGTATGAGGAGGAGCGTCTTGCAGGGAAATCCTTCGGCTCCACCAAATCCGGTATTGCGCCGTTCTATTCAGATAAATATGCAAAGATTGGTTTTCAGGTAAATGAACTCTTTGATGAAGGTAGACTGCTGGAGAAACTGAAAAACGTGTGTGAACAGAAAAACGTTCTGCTCGAGCATCTCTATCACAAACCGCTTCTTGTACCGGAAGAGCTTCTGGAGACACTGAAGGGATATCGCGACATGGTAGAACCGTTTGTGTGTGATACATCCCTGTATCTGTGGAATGCCTTAAAGGAGGGAAAGACCGTTCTCCTGGAAGGACAGCTGGGTACTTTGAAGGATCCGGATCATGGTATTTACCCGATGGTTACCTCATCCTCTACCCTGGCTGCTTACGGTGCCATCGGTGCCGGACTGCCACCCTATGAGATTCAGAAGATTGTGACGGTATGCAAAGCATATTCCAGTGCTGTTGGAGCAGGTGCCTTTGTCAGTGAGATTTTCGGTGATGAGGCAGATGAACTGAGAAGACGCGGCGGTGACGGCGGAGAGTTCGGTGCGACGACAGGACGTCCGCGCCGTATGGGCTGGTTTGACTGTGTGGCTTCCAAATACGGATGCCGGATGCAGGGTACGACAGATGTCGCGTTCACTGTGCTGGATGTTCTGGGCTATCTGGATGAGATTCCGGTATGTACTGCTTATGATATTGATGGCCAGATTACTACGGATTTCCCGACTACTGCACTTCTTGAAAAAGCAAAACCGGTGCTTACCAGGCTTCCGGGCTGGAACTGTGATATACGTGGCATTCGAAAGTACGAAGATCTGCCGGAAAACTGCAGAAAATACATCGAGTTTGTGGAGGAACAGATCGGATTCCCGATCACCATGGTCTCCAACGGACCGGGCAGAGAGGATATTATTTACCGCGAAAGCAAGCTCGCGAGATAATACGATATAAAATTTAATAAGAAAACTTGACGGAGGAATCCGGTCAAGTCGCTCCAAAGAAGGGGGAATGGAAAATGGCAGCATTTGAACCTGTAAATTCCGGTCTTGGAGGGCTTGACCGGATTCTCGATTTTATCCGACTTGGTGACAATGTGGTATGGCAGGTGGGGTCACTGGAGGAATATCTGTTTTTTGTAAAGCCCTATGTAAAGCAGTCCATTGCAGACGGAAGAAACCTCATCTATATGCATTTTACCGGGCATCCCATGCTGGTTGAGCCGCAGGATGGACTGAAAATCTGCGAATTTGATCCAAAAACAGGATTTGAGACCTTTACCACCAGCGTACGCCATCAGATAACGGCAGAAGGAAGAGACGCCTTTTATGTGTTTGACTGTCTGTCTGATCTACAGGTTGCCTGGGCAACGGATCTGATGATGGGCAATTTTTTCCGCGTGACCTGTCCCTATTTGTTTGAGCTGGATACCGTGGCATTTTTCCCGATTTTGCGCGGCAGACATTCTTATGATGCGGTTGCGCGTATCCGGGATACCACTCAGCTTTTGATGGATGTGTATTCGGATAAGGATGATATTTATTTGAATCCGCTGAAATGCTGGAACCGTTATTCCCGCACGATGTTTCTGCCTCATTGCTATGACAAAAACAGCGGGGAGTTTCTGCCGCTGAAAGGGGGGCTGGAAATCAGCCGTTTTTACAATCTGGTGGACGAGGCGGCAAATCTGACGAACGATCAGAATCTGGACAGCTGGGACCGTTTTGTGGGATGGGCCAAACTGGAGTATCAGGAAGGCCGTTTTTTGGATCGGACAAGGCGGTATTTCGCAAAAAATATGATGACACGGGATAAAAAAATGCTGGATCTTGTGGAGCGGTACTACCGGCCCAAGGATTATTTTCTGATTCAGAGCCGCATGATCGGAAGCGGAGGCATTGGAGGAAAAGCCTGCGGTATGCTGACTGCGCGCAAGATTGTGGAAGAAGAGCTGCCGGAGGTGGCGAAAAAGCTGGAGCCGCATGATTCCTTCTATGTGGGTTCCGATGTGTTCTATACTTATATTGTACACAATGGTTTCTGGAAGCTGCGTATTCTGCAGAAGACGAAGGAAGGTTATTTTAAATATGCAGCAGAGTTGAAAGAAGCACTGGGAAACGGAGTGTTTCCGGAAAACATTCGGGCACAGTTCCGGCGCATGCTGGAGTACTACGGGCAGAGACCCATTATCGTGCGCTCCAGCAGTCTGCAGGAGGATGGATTCGGCAATGCTTTTGCAGGAAAGTACGAGTCGGTTTTCTGCATCAACACAGGTTCCATGGAGGAGAGGCTGGAAGCACTGGAGCGTGCAGTGCGCCAGGTATATGCCAGTACCATGGATGTCTCTGCTCTGGAATACCGAAGACAGCGGGGACTGGAGGAGAAGGATGAACAGATGGCCATTCTGATCCAGCGTGTGTCCGGCACCATGTATGGTGATTTTTTTATGCCGAATGCAGCAGGGGTGGGTTATTCCTACAGTGCCTATCGCTGGGAGGCATCTCTTGATCCGGCCGCGGGAATGCTGCGCCTGGTCATGGGACTGGGAACCAGGGCGGTGGACCGAACGGAAGGGGATTATCCGAGAATTGTCAGCCTGGACAAACCGGAGCAGTCTTCCCTTGTGGGAAGCAGGGATAAACACCGTTATTCTCAGAATATGGTTGATGTGCTGGATTATGAGAGCTGTGATCTGATCTCAAAGCCGGTCAGCCGTGTCGTCCCTTCCATGCCAAAATGGTACAAAAATATGGTGCTTGAGCATGATTATGAGGCGGAAAACATGTATATCGAGCGGGGGCAGCATAAGGAAATCCTGTTTGCCAGCTGTCAGGGGCTGACCAAAAACAAAACTTTTGTTTCCTGCATGAAGGATATTCTGCATACCCTTCAGAGGGTATACGATTATCCGGTGGATATCGAGTTTGCCATAAACGGAGAGGAAGAGGGGGATTTTGTGATCAATCTGCTGCAGTGCAGGCCGCTGCAGATCGGAACAAATCAGGGCGCTGTAGATGTTCCGGTTCTGGAAGAGCATCAGACGATTTTTGATGTGTGCCATTCTTCCATGGGAGGTTCCAGAAGAGAGAGGATAGACATCGCCGTATGGGTGGATGCCAAGGGCTATTACAAATTTCCGTATAAGGAGAAGGCAAAGGTGGCGCTGGTAGTGGGAGACATCAACCGCTGGTTTAAGAAAAATGAGCCGGACAAACGGCTGATGCTCTTTGTACCGGGCAGAATCGGGACATCCTCACCGGAGCTTGGACTTCCGGTGACCTTTGCGGATATCAACCGTTTCTGTGCAATCTGTGAGGTTTCCGACAGCTCCACCGGTTATATGCCGGAGCTGTCCTATGGCAGTCATATGTTCCAGGATCTGGTGGAAACCGGTATTTTCTATACCGCGATTTTTGAGACGGAAAAGACACGGTATTTTAACCGGGACTATTTCATGGGTCTTCCCAACCATTTTCTGGATATCTGCCCCAAATTTGCGGAGCTTGCTGATATCGTTCACGTATGTGATCTGAGCGGAAAAGAGATTACACTCTGGTCCGATATTCTCAATGAACGGACGCTTCTTGGCAGCGAATCCGGGAAAGCTCTCTGATGGCTGATTCGTAATCCTGAAAACGGATGGTATGCATGCCAAGAGACCGGGCAGTCTCAATGTTGGCGGCATTGTCATCAATGAAAATACATTCTTCCGGCTTCAGATCATATTTCTGAAAAAGACATTGATAAAAAGCAGGATTGGGTTTTAATAGCTGTACCTGATAGGACATAAGTCCCCCGTCCATCAGCTCGCAGAAATCCAGTTCTGCTTTTGTGTATTCCCGGGTAAAATCTCCATAGTTTGAAAGATAGTAAAGAGAGAGTCCTTCCTTTTTCAGAGAACGGATCCAGTCTCTTGTGTAATCAAAGCGCGAGATACAGTCACCGAAGGTGGAAAATACCCGCGCTATGTCTTTGGCGTATCCGGGAGCGGAAGCCTGAAAGATGGCTTCGATTTCTCCGTAAGAGAGTCGGCCCTCGTCCACAAGCTCCCAGTCAGGGCTTAAAAACATGGCATTTGCAATGGCCTGATACTCTTCTTCAGGAAAACCAAAGGAAGCAAGATAATCCTCCCAGTCAAAACGAACCAGTACTTTGCCGATATCGAAAACAATATTTTTGATCATGTGTAGAATCCTTTCTGTAAATCTGAGGTTGACCTGCAGGTGTCAGCAGACAAAAACTGCGGATATGGAAATCCCTGCTGCATCTATTGTAAGCGCAGCAGCGTCTGCTGTCAAATATGGAAAAAATGTTTGCGTTCTCTTTAGAAATACTTTATAAGTTTGCCACGGGTTTTTCACAATTCGCTGTTAAACTATACCATATAAAACAGGACGGGAAAGAAAAGCCGAAATAAGGCACAAAAATAGAAAAAGAAACGGGAATAAAAAGGGGAATATTTCAGAGGAAACAGACATAAGTTTTATATTGTGAAAGAAGGGGATTTTATGCAGTATACCATGTATTACGAAGAACAGCAGAAAATAACGCTGGATCAGTACGGACAGATGAAGCAGGCACTGATGCTGCGCGAGCCGAAACAGAAATTCGAAGCATATACATTGAGAAAGCTGAAGTTTTGCGGAACACAGGACAATGATGCGATACCACAGTATTATCTCTGTGTTAAGAATCAGGAGGAGGACCAGATTTATCTGGAGAAAAAATACATACAGAATCACATCTGGCACAGAGCCTGTGCAAAGATGAGCCGAAAAGAGTGTGAGCAGGTACTGCGCGGAGATATCCAGTGGATGAGTGACCACAAAGAGATGCTGTTTCAGGATTTTTACCTGCAGGCGACTCTGAATCATCTCAGTCCCGGTAATGTGATCGAGTATCAGAGGGAAATGATCCGGTGCAGAAGCGGTTACGTTACTTTTATGAAAAAAATAAGCTGCGTGGTAGGAGGACGCGGCAACCTGTTCTGGCCGGATCCCATGATGATCCGTTGTCTGGATGAAGATAAGGTCATGATGACCTATAAAAAGAAAGTAAATCTGCCAAATACGATCCGGGAGATGATGCAGGGCAGAGAGACGGCTGCGGAAGAGACGGCGTTTGTATTTTAGAAATTGAAAAGGAATTCGTAATTATTTAAAAATGCCAGGGAAAAATGCGAAATCATTTTTCTCTGGCATTTTAAATGTTATCGTCCAATCAGCCGTTTTGACCTGGGATTTTTGTTTCTATTATACAGAAAAATATAGCGGAAGAAAGAGAAAACTATAAGGTTTGCACATTTAGATATTTTTTTTGGATAATCCGAATTTATTTTAGAAAACAATAGAAAATTTGTTCAGAATGTATATAATAGAAAACAGGAGGGTGTTGTTTTGGGGAAAATTTGACGAAACAAATGACCCAAAGGGGAAAACAAGGGGACAATATTTTAAAAGGAGGAAGTATGATGAAGGAAATGAAAAACAAAAAAGGATTTCGATCCTTACTGGCAGGGCTACTGGCACTTGTGCTGGCACTGTCACCTGTTCTGTCTGCACTGCCGGCAATACAGGTAAACGCTGCTGAGACAAAGATCTGGTATCATGTGGAAGCAGGAAGTGGTAATTCAAATGGACATGCTTATTCAGATGCATCATCCAAGCCGGCAGCAGTATTGCTGAATCAGAGCAAGACGATGCCTCTGGATGGATCATTCAGCGTGACCTATGCTAAACAGGGAACGCCGTCAAATGCCAGATTTGGCGTGTTCTATCTTTATCTGGATGATAATAACTGGCTGTATGTAGGATGTAACCCAAGCGGCAGCTGGTATTATGAGTATAAGGTAGATGGGGCAGGCGCATATCCGTCATTGGATTCTCTTGAGTCAAACAGTGATGACTCCAATGTGGATTTTTATGTGGCACTGACACATGAATCATTGACAGTAAAAGTAAATGATACCACCCAGACGGTGAACAATCAGGCACTGTATACTCTGGCTGAGAAAGCAAATGGTGCAGGTAAATTTGGTTTCCGCGCAGGGAAATACAGCGAACAGATTACATCTTTCCATTTTACAAATGCAAAACTTGGTACAGAGGATCTGGAAGGTACCGAGTGGGCATTTCTTGCTGACTGTGAAGGACAGATTTTCCAGCAGGAAGAGGCAATCCCGGTTTATGCCGTAAGCGGTATTGTAAAAAATGAAAAAAATGAGGCAATTGAAGGAGCAACTGTTCGTGTCGGTGAAGTATCAGCACAGACAGCTGCGGATGGAAGCTTTACCGTTGAAGATGTAGAACGCGGAACGTATGCCGTGACAGTATCAGCAAATGGCTATCAGGCATATACACAGAATAATGTTGTTGTGGATTCCGATAAGGATTTGGGTGTGATTACACTCAAGGAAAGAGGAGAAGCGACATACGAGAATTATATTGAATCGGATGTTATCAAGGCTGCTGTCAGCAAGACCTTCCCTCAGGTTTATCAGTATATCCTGAAAGGTTCAGAAAAAGTATTCCTTGGACAGCAGGAAGAGCTTTCAACGATTAAAATCAACAATACATCAATCGTCCCGACGGTTAAGAATGTAACGATTGGAACAGATAATGCTGTATATGAAATGACACTGAAAAATGTGAATTCTTCCATCGATCTGGATATGACAGTAAAGATTTCGGTGAAAGAAAATGACCTGACATGGGAGGTAACCGATATTACCAAAAATGCAGGCTGTGTAAAAATCAACACAATTGAAGTTCCGAAGCTGAACCTTGCAACAATTACCGATGAGCAGAGTGATACTCAGTTTGAGGGAGCAAATCTTTCCGGTAACACAAATGCAAGCGGTGATGTGGAAATCACATTTGACAAAGGATTTACAGCAAATAATTCAGCTGGTTATGCCTATGGATTTGTTTCTGGCAATGGTGTAAGCGCAGGCGTATGGAGCAATTCCGAGGCTTCCGGTGACAAGAGAGTTGTCCGCAATAATGGGGCAAACAGTATCTCTCTGACGAGTGCGGCATGGTACTATGAATATGGTGATCTGTCTGCATCTGCAACACTGGATGGAACTCCGGTAAGTGAGCTTCCATGTGCAAAAGTCTGCCTTGCAGAAGATGAAAATGAAGATGGTGTAGCAGACTGGCAGGATGGAGCGATTGCATATCGTGACATCATGAATAACCCATACGGATGGGAAAATACAAAAGAACTGGTTAACTATCGTATTTCCATGAACTTCAGCAGCCAGGCAACGAATCCTTATCTGAAAACGGCAGATAATATTAAAAAGGTTTATCTGGCAACCGATGGATTACCACAGGCAGTTATGATGAAAGGATACGGAAGTGAAGGTCATGACTCTGCAAACTCTGAGTATGGAAACATTGCGGAGCGTCTTGGTGGTGTGGAAGACATCAAGAAACTGAATGCAATTGCACATCAGTATAACACACAGATGGGTATTCACATTAATGCACAGGAAGCATACCCGGAAGCACAGAGCTTTAACGATGCGCTGATTAATGGCACAAGCGCAAAAGGATGGGGCTGGCTGGATCAGTCGTATACCATTAACCGTCCCTACGATCTGGCAAGTGGTCTGCGCTATAAACGTTTGCTTCAGCTTTATGATCAGTTAAATGATACATCTCTTTACGCAAACGCATGGCCGGGTGTTGCAGGAGAGGGAGAAGACGAAACGGTAGCTGACGCAAAGACGATTGCAGATACGGTTGCAGAAAAGAAAGAAACCGTTGACACAAACCTTGATTTTATGTATCTGGATGTCTGGTATGGAGATGCCTGGGAGACACGTAAAATTGCGCAGCAGATTAACAGCCTTGGCTGGAGATTCTCTACAGAATTTGGTACGACTGGTGAATACGATTCCACATGGCAGCACTGGGCAACAGAAGGTTCCTATGGCGGCTCAACCGGAAAAGGTATTAACAGTGATGTGATTCGATTTATCCGGAACCATCAGAAAGATTCCTTTATTCTGAACTGGCCGAGTTATGGCGGAACAGCAGATAATCCACTGCTTGGTGGTTATGACCTCAGCGGATTTGAAGGATGGGGCAGCAACAATAATTTTAATGATTATATGACACGTACCTTTGCGGTAAATCTTCCTACCAAGTTCCTGCAGCACTATGAAGTATATAAGTGGGAGAACTATGAAGATGGTCAGTCACCAACCGGTAATCATGAGAAAGAGATTACGCTGAAACACGGTGATGATACCGTAGTCGTAACAAGAAATACAGCTCAGAGAAGAGACAATTACGTTGAGAGAACAATCACGCTGAATGGAAAGAAAGTTCTTGACGATGTAACCTATCTGATTCCATGGACAGATTCGGAAACAGAAGAAGAGAAACTGTACCACTATAATTACGATGGCGGAACTACAGAATGGGAACTTCTGGATGGATGGAAAGATCTCGAGAATGTTGTAGTTTATAAACTGACCGATACTGGCCGTACAGAGGAGACTGTTGTTCCTGTGACTGCAGGCAAGGTTACTCTGACTGCAGAAGCAAACACACCTTATGTTGTATTAAAGGGTGAAGAAGCTCCGAAGACGATTTCAAACTGGGGTGAGGAATCACATGTTGTGGATCCGGGCTTCAATGCATACGATGGCACTGCAGATGGAACCGCTCTGGATGAAACAGTATGGACAGGTGATTTGGATTGCGCAAAAGTTGTTCGTGTAAGAAGTGGAAATAAATATCTTGAGATGGGAAGCAGCGAAAAAGATGCAGAAATCGCTACCACTCTTTCCGGATTGAAGACAGGAACAAATTATGTTGCACAGGTTTATGTAGATAATAAGAGTGAAGCAAAGGCATGGATTGAAGTGAAAGGTGGAACAGAAGATGTTTCAAACTATACACTGAGATCTCTTGCAGGCAACTATGTTCGTTGTGATGCACACAATGTAAATGCAGTAAGCAACAGTAAAATGCAGGTTATGCTGGTTTCCTTCACAGCGAAATCAGATACTGCAACATTGATGCTGAAACGCGAGGCAGGCGAAGAGGTTACATATTTTGATGATATCCGTATCGTTGAAAAGACCCTGAATAATATTGGAACAAATGGAACATTTACTCAGGACTTTGAGTCTGTTGTTGGCGGTCTCTATCCGTTTGTAATGGGACCGGCACAGGGCGTAGATGATCAGGTAACTCATCTGTCAGAGAAACATGCACCATATACACAGTCAGGATGGGGCAATGTGATCCTGGATGATGTAATTGGTGGTAAATGGTCTCTGAAACATCACGGAAGCAACAGCGGAATTATTTATCGCACCATTCCGCAGAACCTGCATCTGGAAGCAAATGTTACTTATGAAGTAAGCTTTGATTATCAGGCAGGATGTGCAGATTCTTATCGCATCGTTTTAGGTGATGGGGATGAAACTGTAGAAACATTAGAGTATCTTGAGAAGACAGCAGCACCGGCAATTGGACAGAAATCGACAACGGCGCATTATACCTTTAGACTTACAGGATCCGAAACAGGACAGTCCTGGTTTGGTCTTGCAAGTACAGGAGCTACAGAAGGTGGTTCTTATGGCCAGACAGACTTCATTCTGGATAATCTGGTAGTTAAAGAAACACCGATGTCACTGAATAAAGGCAGTCTTGAGCTGGAAGGAAAAGGTGACAGCGAACACCTGATTCCATCATTCGTAGATGGCGTTTCGAGGAATGTTACCTGGAGCAGTTCCGACGAGGATGTTGTTACAGTTGATGAAGATGGATATGTGAAAGCAACCGGCATCGGTAATGCAGTTATCTCTGTCAGCGCTGTTGTAGATGGAGAAGAAATTACAATTACCTGTAATGTGAAAGTATTGGATGAAGAACTTAAGGTATGCAAGAATCTGTTCAAACAGACTTATGTAAATACTGAGGAGAAAACAGGTGAAGGTTCTGGAAATGGCCAGGGATTCAACACGATCGACGGCGATATAAGTACTTTCTGGCATACAGAGTGGAGCAAAGGCCAGTTTGCAGTAAGCGAATCCAATCCGGCTATTTTGACGATTCAGATGAATGAGACAGAAAAAATGGATGGATTCAAAATAGTTCAGCGTTCCAGTGGAACAAATGGTATCGTTAAGAAATTAGAGTATGTTATCGGAAATAGTTTTGATGAAAGCACAAATACGGTATCAGATATCGTTGAACAAAAGGTTGTTACAGTAGACAGCAGTGCAGCAAGAGCTGGCGGAGTAATCGATCTGAGAATGGATAAAGAAACGAGCGCTAAATATCTCCAGATCCGTATCTTAAACGGCGGTAATGGCTTCGGTGCAATTGCGGAGGTTGAAGCTTATACGATTGTTTCTTATACTGTTGACAGACTGGTTGCACTTAAGACAGAAAAAGCAAAGGAAGCAAATACTGAACTTGCAGAAGTGCAGAAAGAGTTGACAGCAGCACAGGCTGCTCTGGAAGCTGCTAAAGCAGAAGCTGCCAAAGCTGCAACCGATGTTGCCAAAGCAGAAGCTGCTGTAAAAGTGGCAGAGGCAGAACTTGCAGTGGAAAAAGCAGCAAAAGCAGTATCTGAGAAAGAAATCCCTGCAAAAGAAGCAGAGATGGCACTGGCTTGGGCAGAAGCAGCACAAGCTGTTGACGAGGCTGAGATTGCACAGAAGAATCAGGCAGCGGAGGCAGCAAAGGCAGCAGCAAAAGCTGCTGCGGCAACGGCAGCATCTGCCGATGCAAAGATTGCAGCAGCAGAAAATAAACTTGCTGATGCAAAGAAGGCACTGGAAGAGATTAATAAGACACCGGTTACACCTCCGGATCCTACTCCATCCGTACCGGAAGATGGTCTTAAAGTCGGTGATACGATCGTTGTTGGAAATGTTCAGTACAAGGTGATCAATGCAGCGAAGAAGACAGTGGCAGCTGTAAAGGGAACCAAGAAGAAAGCAACTGCTGTTAAGATTGCAGACACCGTTACGATCAAGAAAGTGAAGTGTAAGGTAGTTCAGATCAATGCAAATGCATTTAAGAATTATACCAAGGTGAAAACA
>JALEJP010000078.1 GCA_022769625.1 Lachnospiraceae bacterium
ATGGCAAGAAAGAAAATTATCGCTGGTAACTGGAAAATGAACATGACTCCCAGCGAGGCAGTGGAACTGGTAAATACTCTGAAACCATTAGTTGTAAACGATGAAGTGGACGTTGTTTTCTGCGTTCCGGCTATCGATATCATTCCTGTTATGGAAGCTGCAAAAGGTTCCAACATTCAGGTTGGTGCTGAGAATATGTACTTTGAGGAGAAAGGTGCTTACACAGGTGAGATTTCTCCGGCTATGCTGACAGACGTTGGCGTTAAATATGTCGTTCTTGGACATTCTGAGAGAAGAGAGTATTTTGCTGAGACAAATGAGACCGTAAACAAGAAAATGCTGAAAGCATTCGAGCACGGTATCACACCGATCATGTGCTGTGGTGAGTCTCTGGCTCAGAGAGAACAGGGTGTAACCATGGACTTCATCCGTCAGCAGGTAAAGGTTGGATTCCTGGGTGTGACAGCAGATCAGGCAAAGACGGCTGTGATCGCTTATGAGCCGATTTGGGCTATCGGTACAGGCAAAACTGCTACCACCGAGCAGGCACAGGAAGTCTGCAAAGGCATCCGTGAATGTATCGCTGAGATTTATGATGAAGCAACTGCGGAAGCAATCCGTATTCAGTATGGCGGATCTGTAAATGCAGCAACTGCACCGGAGCTGTTTGTACAGCCGGATATCGATGGCGGTCTGGTAGGTGGAGCAGCTCTGAAACCGGATTTCGGTAAGATCGTAAATTATAAATAATCAGACGGTTTATATAACAGATCTGAAATAACACACCTATGTGCTTTGCTGCAGGCATATGTCTCTGCGGCAAAGTGCATAGGTGTTATTTGTTGTCCTGTATCCGGAGCAAAGCTGCCAGCGGCAGGTTTTGGATCCGGTGGGAACTGGTGGAAGGGTGCTTAAAATGAAGAATGGAAAAGAGAGAAGGAAAATGATTGGAAAAAAGAGGATGAAATATTTGTCTGTGCTTTTGATTAGTTGCTTTTTTCTGATGGTTCCCGGAATAAAAACAGAAGCGAAGGTTAAAGTCGGAATCCCTGTGATTACGAAGCTTACCGGGGATAAAAATGTAATTACAGTGCGATGGAGTAAAGTTTCAAAGGCCAGAGGATATCTTGTCTATTATAAGGAAAAAGGTCATTCCTACCGGAAGGCAGGAACAGTGAAAGGACGTCAGCTGACACTATACGGTCTGAAAGCGGACACAACTTATTATTTTAAGGTGAAGGCGGCGAGAAAGGTTGGGAGCAAATACTATTACGGAGCTTTTAGCCGTGCGAAGGGATTTAAAACCAATCCGGAGGTTACGCAGAGAGTTTCCACCATCAAAAAATTGTTGGAAAATGCAGTGAAGCCGCTTGGAAACACCCTTTATGTATGGGGCGGCGGATGGGGGACGGATGGAAATGCCAGTCACATATCGGCGCGTACCATTGGAGTCAATCCCAGATGGAAAGAATTCTTTGACAGCCAGACAGCCTCCTACAGTTATACAAGCACCATGTATCGTTCGGAACTGGGACTTGACTGTTCCGGGTATGTGGGCTGGTGCCTCTACAACACGTTTAACACAAAAAGCGGAAACAACGGTTATGTGGAGCTTGCCCAGAATATGGCCAGGGATTTTGCAAACAAAGGCTGGGGCAGATATATCAGACGTTCTCGTGTAAAAGACTGGAAACCCGGGGATATCATGAGTTCAGATTGCTCAGACTGTGGACATGTGTGGATCTCTCTTGGAACCTGCAGTGATGGCAGCGTGGTTGCCCTGCATTCCACAGGAGGAAACAATGGCGGTGTACAGATTTCCGGAACTCCAACGCCTTCTGGAAAAACAAAAAGTCAGGCAGCCATTCTCGCAATGAAATATATGCGAAAATACTGCCCGGAATGGAGCAGCCGATATTCGCAAAACTATAAAAGCCATCTGAAAGGGATGTCTTATCTGTCCCATTACGGTCAGATGCGCTGGGATGTCAGTGGAAATTCTATTTTGACGGATCCGGAGGGCTTTCAGGAAAAAAGTCCGGATGAAGTGCTGAAGGAGATTTTAGGTTAACGTTGATTTTCAGAAGAGGAGAATGAGCATGAAAGAATATAAAACCATCCAGGTCGCCCTGCTTGGCCTTGGCACGGTTGGGTTTGGCGTTTATAAGGTACTGCAGATGCAGAAGGAAGAGATGCGGTACAAAATAGGTACGGAGATTGAGATTAAAAAGATACTGGTACGGAACCTGGAAAAAGCAGCCTCCAGGATAGAGGATCCGTCCGTGCTGACCAATGACTGGAAAGAAATCGCAGAGGATGATGAGATTCAGATCGTAATCGAGGTAATGGGCGGTATGGAGCCGGCCAGAACCTATATCATGGAAGCGATGCAGGCCGGGAAGCATGTGGTAACAGCCAATAAGGATCTGATTGCCGCAGATGGGAAAGAGCTGATGGACGAGGCGAAGGAAATGGGATGTGATCTTTTGTTTGAGGCTGCCGTTGCAGGTGGTATCCCCATCATCCGCCCGTTGAAACAGTGTCTGGCAGGGAATCACCTGACAGAGATCATGGGAATCATCAATGGAACGACGAATTTTATCCTGACAAAGATGACTCAGGATAATATGGAATTTGATGAGGCCCTTGCTCTTGCCACAAAGCTTGGTTATGCGGAGGCCGACCCGACGGCGGACATCGAAGGCCTGGATGCGGGGCGCAAGGTTGCCATTATGGCCTCCATTGCCTTTAATTCACGCGTGACCTTTGATGATGTTTATACGGAAGGAATCACGAAAATCACAGCGGCGGATATCCGCTATGCAAAGGAGATGGGCTGTGATATCAAGCTTCTTGGCGTGGCAAGGAATACACCGGATGGCATTGAGGTCCGGGTACATCCCATGCTGATTCCAAGTACCCATCCGCTGGCTTCTGTCAATGATTCTTTTAATGCAGTATTTGTACACGGTGACGCGGTGGATGATGCCATGTTTTACGGGCGGGGCGCAGGTGAGCTGCCAACGGCCAGCGCGATAGTGGGGGATGTGTTTGATATCGCGAGAAACCTTCAGTATGAGTGCAACGGACGGATCAGCTGTACCTGTTACAAGGAGATTCCGATCAAAAAGATGGATGATATCGAGTGTAAGTATTTCCTGCGCATGCTGGTGAAAAACCGCCCGGGTGTGCTTGCCGGTGTGACCACTGTTTTCGGCAGTCAGATGGTGAGTATTGAGCAGATCATCCAGAAAAAGAAATTCGGCGAACTGGCCGAGATCGTGGTGATTACGGAAACGGTGAAGGAGAGCAGCGTAAAAGCCTCTCTGGAAGAATTTGAAAAGATGGAAATTGTAAAAGAAATATCAGCGATGATTCGTGTTTACGGCGAGGATTGAAAAACAGAGACCATTTTTTAAATTTGCAGTATTGGAATTGACGGTCACAGGAAAATCATGTAGAATAAGAAAGTAAAGACAAATACAGATTTTTCTAATAGAAAAGAATAAAAGGAGAAACAAAAATGAGCAAAAAGCCAACCGTTTTGATGATTCTGGATGGATATGGACTGAACAGTAAGACCGAGGGAAATGCCGTTGCTGAGGCAAAGACTCCGGTTATGGACAAGCTGATGGCAGAGTGCCCGTTCGTAGAAGGCTATGCCAGCGGCATGGCAGTAGGACTTCCGGATGGACAGATGGGTAATTCCGAGGTAGGACATCTGAATATGGGTGCCGGACGTATCGTTTATCAGGAACTGACCAGGATCACAAAAGAGATCCAGGATGGAGATTTCTTCAAAAATGAAGCACTGCTTCACGCAGTAAGAAATGCAAAGGAGAACGGCAGCGCCCTTCATATGTTTGGTTTGCTCTCCGACGGTGGTGTTCACAGTCACAATACACATCTGTATGGACTGCTTGAGCTGGCAAAGAGAGAAGGACTGGACAAGGTATATGTACACTGCTTCCTGGACGGCCGTGACACACCGCCCACATCCGGTAAGGGCTATGTACAGGCTCTGGCAGATAAAATGGAAGAGATCGGAGTAGGTGAGATTGCAACAGTTATGGGCCGCTATTATGCGATGGACCGTGATAACCGCTGGGACCGCGTTGAGCTTGCATATAAAGCCATGGTAAAAGGCGAAGGCGTTCCGGCAGCATGCGGTGTCTGCGCAGTACAGAATTCCTACGACGAAGGAAAGAACGACGAATTTGTCGTTCCGGCTGTGGTACAGAAGGATGGCGCTCCGGTTGCCACCATTCAGGATAGAGATTCCGTTATTTTCTTCAACTTCCGTCCGGACCGTGCAAGAGAGATTACACGTGCCTTCTGTGCGGATACGTTTGACGGTTTTACAAGAGAGAAGAGACTGGATCTGGTTTATGTATGCTTCACGGAGTATGATGAGACCATTCCTAATAAAGAGGTTGCATTCCATAAGGTATCCATTACCAACACCTTCGGTGAATTCCTGGCTGCAAATCATCTGACCCAGGCAAGGATTGCAGAGACTGAGAAATATGCACACGTTACCTTCTTTTTCAACGGTGGTGTAGAGGAGCCCAATGAGGGCGAGGATCGCATTCTGGTGAAATCCCCGAAGGTAGCTACCTATGACCTGAAGCCGGAGATGAGCGCTTATGAAGTGTGTGACAAACTGACGGAGGCCATTCGCTCCGGCAAGTATGATGTGATCATCATCAATTTTGCAAATCCGGATATGGTAGGTCACACTGGTATCGAGAATGCGGCGATTCAGGCTGTAGAGGCAGTGGATGAGTGCGTAGGCAAAGCAGTAGAGGCTGTCAAAGAAGTAAATGGGCAGATGTTCATCTGCGCAGACCATGGAAACGCAGAGCAGCTTGTGGATTATGAGACCGGTGCTCCGTTCACGGCACACACCACAAATCCGGTTCCGTTTATTCTGGTAAATTATGATGAGAATTATACATTGCGTGAGGGCGGATGTCTGGCAGATATTGCTCCAACTCTGATTGAGATGATGGGACTGCAGCAGCCGGCTGAGATGACAGGAAAGTCACTTCTGGTGCGCAGATAATTAATTCTTATAAAATTCCCCGATGCTTACGTATGTATAGTTGCGGAAGAAAAGGACACACTATCCACAAGGAGGTGTGTCTTTTTTATGCAGCAGTTTATTCCTATTATTGACGTATATGCAAGAGAAATACTGGATTCCAGAGGAAATCCGACGATTGAAGTGGAGGTACTGGCAGAGGGAGATATCGTAGGCAGGGCAGCGGTTCCTTCCGGCGCGTCTACCGGGCAGTTCGAAGCAGTGGAGCTGCGGGATGGAGATAAACGTTATGGAGGACTTGGAGTTCAGAAAGCAGTGGAACATGTAAATACCATTCTCGCAGAACTGATCATAGGGGACAATGTGCTGGAACAGATGAAAATTGATGAAAAACTCTGTCGCGCAGATGGAACAAAAAATAAAGCCAATCTGGGAGCCAATGCCATTCTGGGTGTGTCCATGGCAGTTGCGCAGACAGCTGCAAAGGCTTTAAAGCTTCCATTGTACCGTTATCTGGGCGGAATGTATGCCCATGAGATGCCAGTTCCCATGATGAATATTTTAAATGGAGGCTGCCACGCATCCAATACCGTGGACCTCCAGGAATTTATGATTATGCCGGTGGGAGCAAAGAGCTTTTCTCACGGTCTGCAGATGTGCGCGGAAATTTATCATACCCTGAAAAGATTGCTGGATGCCCGCGGGCTGTCCACCGGAGTGGGAGATGAGGGCGGATTTGCCCCGGATCTTTCGGATTCCAGGGAGGTTTTGACTCTGATGGTGGAGGCAGTGGAAAAGAGCGGATATCAGATCCGGAAGGATATTATGATTGCGCTGGATGCTGCTGCCAGTGAGCTGTATGAGGAGGAAACTGGTGTTTACCATTTTCAGGGTGAAGGTGTGAAACGAACCAGCGAGGAGATGGTTTCTTATTATGAGGAGCTGGTACGTGATTTTCCAATCTGTTCCATTGAAGACGGGTTGTTTGAGGATGACTGGGAAGGCTGGCAGAAGCTGACGGATGCACTTGGATCCAGGGTACAGCTTGTGGGAGACGATCTGTTTGTGACCAACGCAGAACGGCTGAAAAAGGGAATTGAGCTTGGTGCAGCCAATGCAATCCTGATCAAAGTAAATCAGATTGGAACATTGACGGAGGCATTTGAAGCGATTCATCTGGCTCAGAAGAATGGATACCGTACAATTATTTCCCATCGTTCCGGCGAGACGGAAGACACGATGATTGCAGATATTGCGGTTGCTGTGGGAGCCGGGCAGATAAAAACCGGAGCGCCCTGCAGAAGCGAGCGGATCGCGAAATATAACCAATTATTGCGTATTGAGGAGCATATTTAAGTTGACAACAAAACACTACCTGTGATAAACTGTCATTGTTTGGCATAGGAGGTGTTATTGTGGAAATCTTAAGGACAGTTATCAATATATTATTCATTCTGGATTGTATCGCACTGACCGTCATTGTATTGATGCAGGAGGGCAAGTCGGCAGGACTGGGAACGATAGCTGGTGCAGCAGATACTTATTGGGGAAAAAACAAAGGCCGTTCCATGGAGGGCGCTCTTGTAAAGTCCACAAAGTTTCTGGCAATCGGATTTATCGTAATTTCCATTATTCTGAATTTGAACTTCTAAAGAAAACAATAGAAAGTAGGCTTTGTATACTTTTTATTCAGGACAATAGCAAGCCCGCAGAGCGTGTTTTCTATTGTTGCCACGTATAAAGCACTCTTGTGGTTGGTACTGCAAGGGTGTTTTTTATTACATGAAACAGCAGGAGGCAGCATGGACGACAGAATATTTGAAAGCAGAAAACAGATTCTTCTGGATCTGATGAATGATAAACAGTATGTGCCGATGAAAATTAAGGAGCTGGCTGTTATCCTTCAGGTATCCCGGGAGGAAAGGCCCAAGCTTGAGCAGGTGTTGGCTGCGCTTCTTGAGGAAGGCAAAATCGAGATAAACAAACGGGGAAAATATAAGATCGCGGAAGAAACCACAGTGACGGGAACCTTTCTTCCCCACCCCAAAGGTTTTGGCTTTGTGGAAGCAGAGGGGATGGAGGAGGATATTTTTATTCCGGAAGAGTATACGGGAAATGCCTTCTGCCAGGATATGGTACAGGTGGTTTTGATACCCGGAAAAAACAGGAAACGCCGGGAGGGCAGAATTACCGCAATTCTTTCCCACACGATTTCTGAGGTGGTAGGCACCTATGAAAAAAGTAAAAATTTTGGCTTTGTTGTCCCGGATAATCCGAAAATTCTCCAGGATATTTTTGTGCCGATAGAAAATTCCAAAGGAGCGGTGAACGGACACAAAGTGATCGTTCAGATTACACAGTATGGAAGTGCACGCAGGAAGCCGGAGGGGAAGATTGTAAAAATAATTGGCCATATCAACGATCCGGGCACGGATGTTCTTTCGGTTGTATATGCCAGAGAGCTTCCATTTGAATTCCCGGAAAAGGTATTAAACCAGGCAGAACGTGTGCGGGATGAAGTGAGCGAAGCGGATATGGCGGGACGCATGGATCTCCGCAGCGTGCCCATGGTCACAATTGACGGTGAGGATGCCAAAGATCTGGATGATGCAGTATCGCTTTCCAGGGAAGGTGCAATCTGGCATCTGGGTGTTCATATTGCGGATGTATCGAATTATGTGCAGGAAAACAGTGCCCTGGACCGGGAGGCGAAAAAACGGGGAACCAGTGTGTACCTGGTGGATCGGGTGATTCCGATGCTTCCCCACAGGCTGTCCAATGGAATCTGTTCCCTGAATGAAGGATGTGACAGGCTGGCACTCAGCTGTCTGATAGATATTGATGAAAAAGGGAATGTGACAGGCAGCCAGATCGTGGAAAGTGTGATCTGTGTGGACCGCAGGATGACCTATACAAGTGTCAAAAAGATTCTGGAAGACCGGGATGAGATCGAGCGGGAAAAGTATCAGGAGCTGGTACCGATGTTTGAAGAGATGCAAAAGCTTGCCGGAATTCTGCGGGAAAAGCGAAGAAAACGTGGATCCATTGATTTTGATTTCCCCGAGACGAAGATGATACTTGACAAGAGAGGGAAACCGGTGGACATCAAGCCGTATGATCGGAATGTGGCCACAAAAATCATAGAGGATTTTATGCTGATTGCAAATGAAACCGTGGCACAGGAATATTTCTGGAGGGAACTCCCTTTTGTGTACCGGACCCATGATACACCGGATCCGGAAAAAATCCAGGCGCTGGCAGAGTTTATCCGGAATTTTGGATATGGACTGAAGGGTGTGCAGGATGAGATTCATCCCAAAGAGCTGCAGAAGCTTCTTGCGCGGATTGCGGATTCGCCGGAGGAGATGCTTATCTCCAGACTGACGCTTCGCTCGATGAAGCAGGCACGCTATTCCACAGAGTGTACCGGACACTTTGGACTGGCGGCGAAGTATTATTGTCATTTTACGTCACCCATCCGTCGTTATCCGGATTTACAGATTCACCGGATCATAAAGGAAAATCTGCGGGGAAGGATGAATCCGGAGCGTATCGCCCACTATGAGGAAATTCTGCCTGAGGTTGCAGAACATTCCAGCAAAACAGAGCGGCGTGCCGATGAGGCAGAGCGCGAGACGGAAAAAATGAAAAAAGCAGAGTATATGCAGGAGCATATCGGGGAAATCTATGAAGGTGTGATTTCGGGCATCACTTCATGGGGAATGTATGTGGAGCTGCCAAGTACAGTGGAAGGACTGATCCACGTATCCAATCTTTATGATGACCGTTATTATTATCAGGAAGAATCCCATGAAATGGTTGGAGTTGATACCGGAACAGTGTACAAGCTTGGGCAGAGTATCCAGGTTCGTGTGCTGGGAGCTGATAAGCAGACCAGAACCATTGATTTTGTGCCTGCCGCAAAAGAAGACTGGGAGGATAGGTAAATGGGAACACAGTCAATAAAACTGATTGCAAATAATAAGAAAGCGTATCACGATTATTTTATTGAGAATACGTACGAAGCAGGTGTTTCGCTTCACGGTACAGAGGTGAAATCTCTGCGTATGGGAAAATGCAGCATCAAGGAATCCTTTATCCGCATTGAGCAGGGTGAGGTTTTTGTCTATGGTATGCATATCAGTCCTTACGAGAAAGGAAACATTTTCAACAAGGATCCACTGCGTGTGAAGAAACTGCTGATGCACCGCTATGAGATCAATAAAATCGAAGGGAAAATCGCGGAGAAAGGGTATACATTGGTGCCGTTGAAGGTATATTTTAAAGGAAGTCTGGTTAAACTGGAGATTGGTCTTGCAAAAGGAAAGAAACTGTATGACAAACGTCAGGATATTGCCAGAAAAGATATGAGAAGAGAGGCGGAACGCGACTTTAAAGTGCGTAACCTTTAGAAAAAGCTTTACAAATTCCTGTTAATGGTGTAGACTAACAGGAACTGCAGGATTATCTTTCACAAAAACCAGGGCTTGTACTGGTTTCGACGGGGGTTTTGCAGTCAGGGAAGCCATCCGCGGGCCGGGACCGCGCAGTAAACCGGAACCTAAATATAAACGCAGAAGATAATTACGCGTTAGCAGCCTAAGGGCTGCTTGTCGGCCGGAGGTTGCTCACAGCTTCCGCAACCGGCATCAAATCCTGTGAGGCACTTTGCTGCCAAAGCTTTGCGGCAGTAAAAGAAATCATGAAGCTACTGAAGCCGTAAGCCTGTCATTGGGCGTGCGGCCAAGGGAATGCCAAAACGATGACTGTGATGGGAGATGCCTTGATGAATAGGCTTTCGGACAGGGGTTCGATTCCCCTCAGGTCCATAGAAAAGAGTTCGGATTTACCGGGCTCTTTCTTTTTTTGCGCTGCATTTCATGCTGCATAAGTGAAAAAAGGTTGGTTATTTGTTCTCTGTTTCTATATGACTTTATTTTTGTGGTATAAATGATGCATTTTGCAAATTATTTGATATATAATATGTTTTTTTAAATTAATATGGAAAATAGTAGAAAAAATACGGAAAATCAAAGAAAAGTTATTGTATATTACACAAAAATAAGTTATACTTTTTTTATCCAGGGGTGCATCATGCACTTCGGAACTATAACATAGGGGGAAAAAGATATGAAAGGAAGAAAATTATTAGCAGCAGCTCTGGCAGCAGTCATGTGCCTGAGCGCAGTGCCTGTAAACGGCACCACAACAGAGGCAGCATCTTCACGTGTGCAGAGTATCATGGAAAAGATGACACTTCGCCAGAAAATTACTCAGATGATCATGCCGGATTTCCGGAAATGGACACTGGATGTGAAGCAGTCCGCGGCAACCGACTTTACTGTGATGAATGACGAAGTTGCCAGGATCATCGAAGATTATGATTTTGGCGGAGTGATTTTGTTTGCCAACAACGTAAAAACCACGGAACAGAGTTTTAATCTGGTGAAGGACATGCAGGCAGCGGCAACAGAAGACGGCGGTACTCCGATGCTGATTGGTATTGACCAGGAAGGTGGAATCGTTTACCGTCTCGGATCCGGAAGTGCCCTGCCGGGTAATATGGCTCTTGGTGCAACCGGTAGTGAGGATATGGCAAAGAGAGCCGGACAGATCCTCGGACGTGAGCTGAGCGCACTGGGAATCAATACAAACTTTGCACCGGCTGTTGATGTAAACAATAATCCCAATAATCCGGTTATCGGTCTTCGTTCCTTTGGCGATGATCCGGAAGCAGTGGCAAAATTAAGCGTTGCCATGATTGAGGGAATGAATGATTACAATATCATTACTTCCGCAAAGCATTTCCCGGGACATGGGGATACGGCAACCGATTCACACACCGGTCTTCCGGTTGTGGACAAGTCTCTGGAAGAACTGAAAAACTGTGAGCTGGTACCATTCCAGGCGGCGATGGATGCAGGAACGGATATGTTCATGGTAGCTCATATCTGCTATCCGCAGGTTGATCCCACAAAAGTTATCTCGGAAAAGACACGGGAAGAGGTAGGTATTCCGGCGACCGTTTCCAAAGTGTTCCTCACCGATATAGTGAGAGATCAGATGAATTATGACGGTGTGCTGATCACGGATGCGATGAATATGCAGGGTCTGTCGAATATTTTCGGACAGGTTGAGGCATGTATCCGTTCCGTTGAGGCAGGAATTGATATTCTTCTGATGCCGTGTGTGCTCTATGATGACGAAGAGGATCTGAAAGACATGGATGCGATCATCGAGGGACTGGAAAATGCAGTGGAAGCGGGAAGAATCACAGAAGAAAGACTGGATCAGTCCGTTGAGCGAATCCTGACTCTGAAAGAAAAACGTGGTATCCTGGATTATGATGCTGAGGACTATTCTCTGGAGAATGCAAAAGAGCAGGTTGGCTCTCATCTGAACCGTGAGGAAGAAAGAAAGATTTCCGCAGCAGCCGTAACGGTGACAAAGAATGAAAACGATGTACTGCCGCTGGCACCGAAAGCAGGAGAGAAGGTTCTGCTGCTTGCAGCTTACACCAATGAGCTTCCGGGTCTTGATCTTGGCTTCCGTCGTGCAAAAAATGCTGGACTGGCCAATGGTGTCACTTATGAGACTTACCGCTATGCAAGCAGCACATCGAAGGCAGTTTTAAGAGGAAAGATTGCAGATGCGGACTATGTGATCTGTATCTCGGAGGTTGGTTCGGCTGCTCAGATGCATCCGACTTACTGGCTGACAGCCAAACCGGCACTTGCAGCAAGCATTGCAAAGGAGCTTGGCAAAAAATCGGTTATTATGAGTATTTCCAAGCCTTACGATGTACAGAGCTATGACAATGCAGATGCTGTGGTAGCAGTATATGGAAGCAAGGGTATGGATCCAACCGAAGGACTGATACCGGATGCAGCCTTTGGACCGAATATTGTAGCCGGTGTTGAGGTTATCCTTGGTGTGTTTGGTGCACAGGGCAAGCTTCCTGTTAATGTATATCAATATGACGCAGCTTCAAAATCCTATACCGATGAAATCGTATATCCAAATGGATACGGCCTTACCTACGAGGCACGTATGGCTGACAGCGGGCTTGGTAAGATGATTGCACAGGCTGAAAGTCTGGAAGAGGACGAATACACAGCTGACAGCTGGGCAGTCGTTGCGGACGCACTTGCAGCCGCAAAGGCAGTGGAAGCAAAGAAAGATGCAGCACAGAAAGAGAAGGATGCGGCACTTGCAGTGCTGATTCAGGCAATTGGCGGCCTGGAGTATGGTACCCAGACGCTCCACCTGAAAACGGCAGTGGAAGCAGCAGATAAGATCATGGAGCTTTCAAAGAATTACGTTGGTGAATGTGAAGCTCTCGCAGCAGTTGTTGATGCCGGAAAAGCAGTTCTGGCAGACAAAGATGCAGCACAGGAAGAGATCGATGCGGCAGCTTATGACATTCTGAATGAACTTGCAAAGCTTGCGAAAAAAGCAGATATTGCTTCCCTGGAGAGTCTGATCGATGCAGCGAAAGAACTGGTAAACGGAAAGTATACAGAAGAAACTCTGGATTCTCTCAAGGATGCGATCGCTAAGGCAGAAGAAGTGGTGGCAGATCAGAACAGAGAACAGAGTGATATCAGCGATGCGTATGCAGGCCTGATCAATGCAATCATCGGTCTGCAGATGAAAGGCAACAAGGCGGCACTGAAAGCCATGATCGCAAAAGCAGAGGAAGTTCTGAATGATCAGAAGGATTATGTGGAAGCTACGATCAACGGCCTGTCAGATGTTCTTGCAGAGGCAAAGGCAGTGGATGATGATGTCAATGCGGTACAGGCTGTCATTGATCAGGCGGTGAAGGCACTGACCAGGAAAGTGGCAGAAGCCCGACTGTTGGGTGATGTGGATGGTGACCAGGCAGTGACTACAAGAGACTCCGCAGTACTTTTGCAGTATACGGCAGAGCTTACGGATCTTTCCGATGATGCACTGGGCAGCGCAGATGTGAATGGTGACGGTCTGGCGAATACCAACGATGCAGTTCTGATTCTGCAGTATGCGGCAGAGAAAGTTGCTGCTTTCTAAGCGTTTTGCAAAGCAGACAGAGTTTGACAGGATAAAAGCACAGGCAGGTACAAAAGTACCTGCCTGTGTGTGATTTATGACAAAATGCTGCAGATTCGGGGAAATCTGCAGCATTTTTGTCGATAAGACACCGGTCAATTCCTTGTATATCTTAATAGTTTTCTGCTCTCAGCTGGAAATAAGCCTGGGGATGTGCGCATACCGGACAAACTTCCGGAGCATTCTCTCCGACATAAATATGTCCACAGTTTGTGCAGATCCAGACGGTCTTGCCTTCTCTTGCAAACACCTTGCCCTGCTCGATGTTTGAAACAAGTTTAAGATAGCGTTCTTCATGTTCTTTTTCAATCCTGCCGACCGATTCGAACAGAATCGCAATGTCATCAAATCCTTCTTCTCTTGCTTCCTTTGCAAAGGTGGCATACATATCGGTCCATTCATAGTTTTCGCCGGCAGCTGCATCTTTTAAGTTTGTCAGAGTATCCGGCATACCGTCGTGCAGGAGTTTGAACCAGATCTTGGCATGCTCCTTTTCGTTATCGGCAGTTTCCTGGAAAATATTGGCAATCTGTACATAACCGTCTTTTTTTGCTTTGCTTGCATAGAAGGTATATTTCGTTCTTGCCTGGCTCTCGCCGGAAAATGCGGCCATCAGATTTGCCTCTGTTTTACTTCCTTTTAAATTCATTTCATTATCCTCCTTGATAAATAGTAATGATTACTGTTATTAAAATATTATCATGAAGACAGGAAAATGTCAATTGTTTTTGAAAAAAAATTTATACTTCGTTCACTGGACAAGCAGAGAGGACTAGTGTAAAGTAAGGTTGGAAATCAGATTTTTTGTCCTGGATATACAGAGTGTGTTCAGGATCATGGGATACAAATGGAGGCATACAAATGGAACGGGTAAAAAATTACATAAGTGAGAGGATTATCCCATCCGGTGCGGAAAATCTTTTCATGGAGTCAAAGGATTTCGAAAAGCTTCTGATGGTTTACGGGTGCGCCATCCGCGAAGTAACCACCAAGCTGGAAGTGCTCAACGAGGAACTGTCGGTCAGCTATAACCGCAATCCCATCGAATTTATAAAAACAAGGGTGAAGAAACCCTATAGTATTCTGAAAAAACTGGAATCAAAAGGATATGAGATATCGCTTTCATCCATCGAGAAAAATCTGGACGATGTGGCAGGTGTCCGCGTGATCTGCTGTTTTATTGATGATATCTATGATGTGGCCAGATGGCTTGCAAAGCAGGATGATATCCGTCTCATCGAGGTAAAGGATTATATCAGACATCCAAAGGAAAATGGATATCGCAGCCTGCACATGATCGTGGAAATACCGGTATTTTTTTCGGAAGAGAAAAAACCGGTGCGTGTCGAGGTGCAGATCCGCACGATTGCCATGGATTTCTGGGCGAGCCTTGAGCATCAGCTGCGTTACAAGAAAAATATTGAAAATACTGAAGATATCAGCCGTGATCTGAAGGAGTGTGCAGAGACGATCGCGCAAACGGATCTGAAGATGCAGGAGATACGGGAAAGAATCGGGGTTTTCACAGAACTGACATAATTGCCTGTTAAAATAATCGGATGATGGAATTTCATACAGATGAGAGAAATGGGAGGCTGATTATGGACAAGTTAAAAATTCTCGTGGTGGATGATGAGAGCAGAATGCGCAAGCTGGTAAAGGACTTTCTGGTAAAAAAGAATTTTGAAGTTCTGGAGGCGGAAAATGGTGCAGACGCGATCGATATTTTTTTTGAAGATAAAGAGATTGCACTGGTGATCCTGGATGTGATGATGCCGAAGATGGATGGCTGGGAGGTCTGCCGTGAGATCCGGCAGTATTCCAAAGTACCGATCATTATGCTGACGGCACGGTCCGATGAGCGGGATGAGCTTCTTGGATTTGAGCTGGGTGTGGACGAGTATATTTCGAAGCCCTTCAGTCCCAAAATACTGGTGGCCCGTGTGGAGGCAATCCTGCGAAGGACAAACTCTCTTGCGATAGATGAGATACTAAAAGCGGGTCAGATCGAGATTAACAAAGCAGCCCATCAGGTTCTGGTAGATGGAAAAAATGTAGATCTCAGCTACAAGGAATTTGAACTTCTGACGTATTTTATGGAAAATCAGGGAATTGCACTTTCCCGGGAAAAGATACTGAACAGTGTGTGGAACTATGATTATTTCGGTGATGCCCGCACCATTGATACACATGTAAAAAAACTCCGGAGCAAATTGGGAAAGAGTGCAGACTATATTAAGACCATTTGGGGCATGGGTTATAAATTCGAGGTAGACGGTGAATGAAAAAGTCATTAAAGACACAGATTGTTGTTTTGTTTGTGGGACTGATCGGACTTGTTTTTTTTGCAAACTGGTGTACCAATAATTTTTTTCTGGAGCGGTATTACGTGTCAAAAAAAGAGATGACGCTTCGGCGCATCTACGATACGCTGAATAAAGTGGAAGATCCCAATGATTATCTGGACGATTCGTTTGTCAATCAACTGTCGGACTTCTGTACACGATACAATATGAGTGCCATTATCCTGACGGATGATTTTGTGCCGCTTTACGGCACACAGAATTACAGACAGCAGGAACTGCAGGGACGTCTCTGGGGATATTTTATGGGAATTGACAAATCAGAAGTGGATATCCTGGAAGAGACGGATCATTATGTTGTGCAGAAGACAACAGATTTTAAGGAAAATGTGGATTATCTGGAAATCTGGGGTGTATTTAATACCGGTTATTATTTTATTATGCGTATCCCCATGCAGAGTATCCGGGACAGTGTAAATACCTCGAATGAATTTCTGGGATATTTCATCATTATTGGGCTAACGGTCAGTTTGTTTCTCATTTCCTGGATGTCCAGGAAGATTACCATGCCGCTGCAGGAACTGACAGAGCTTTCGAAAAGGATGGCGGATCTGGATTTTGATGCAAAATACACAAGTGGAGGACAAAATGAGATCGGTCAGCTGGGGGAACATTTTAATAAAATGTCTGAGACACTGGAGAAAACCATTTCCGAGCTGAAGACGGCAAATAATCAGCTTCAGAGTGATATCGAAGAAAAGATTCAGATTGATGAGATGCGCAAAGAGTTTCTTTCCAACGTATCGCACGAATTGAAGACCCCCATTGCACTGATTCAGGGCTATGCAGAAGGACTGAAGGAGTGCATCAATGACGATGCGGAAAGCCGTGACTTTTACTGTGATGTGATCATGGATGAAGCATCCAAGATGAATAATATGGTAAAAAAACTGCTGACGCTGAATCAGCTGGAATTTGGAAAGGATACCGTGGTATTTGAGCGTTTTGATCTGACAAAGCTGATCCGCGGTGTGGTTGCTTCGGCAAAGCTTCTGGCTGATCAGAAGGAAGCCAGGATCGTGTTCGAAGAAAAGGAGAGCTGCTATGTGTGGGCAGATGAATTTAAAACAGAGGAAGTGGTGACAAACTTTATCTCAAATGCGATCAATCATGTGGATTTTGAACGGGTGATCGAGATACGGATAAAAAAAGAAAAGGGAAAGGTACATACCAGTGTCTTTAATACCGGAGTACCGATTCCAGAGGAAGATCTGGATAAAATCTGGATTAAGTTTTATAAAGTGGATAAGGCGCGTACACGTGAGTATGGAGGAAGCGGGATCGGGCTTTCTATTGTTAAGGCAATCATGGATTCCATGCATCAGGAATTTGGCGTCAGGAATTATGACAATGGCGTGGAGTTCTGGTTTGAACTGGATGGGGAAAGTGAAGAAAGGAGAGAAACAGATGAACCGTAACTATGTGGTCTGTGAGTGTACCGGGGTGACAGCCGGAGGTGTGGAGCAGGCTGTGAAGGAAGGTGCAAGGACACTTGAGGATGTGAAAGAGAAACTCGGTGTTGGAAAACAGTGTGTAAAATGTAAAGATCTGGTTTCGATTCTCGTTGACAGCTATGTGGAGGATCTTGAGGGATAGATTTTACCAAACAGATTTTCTGACAGGAGCGAAGAGATGGGAAGAGAAGTAAAAAGACAAAAGAAAAAAGAAAACAGAAAACGCCGCAGACATGGGATAAGAAGTACATTTGCCGTGGCCGCAGCAGTTCTGACTGTATTTTTGTTGGGAGCACTGGCAGGTGTGACAGGTTTTTGGAAACTGGTGCTGGATGGCGGAAGCCACCGGTTTTCTGTTTTTACTGTGACGGCACTGGAGGAACAGGGTTTTGTGCCTCTGGATACCATTCTGCGGCTGGATGGCTATACGGCAGCAGAGCCGGGGGAAGATACGGCAGCAGTCTACAGAAAAGAAACGCCGGAAATTGTTCTGGAAATTGAAAACAATCTGGAATGGATCAATAAGAACAGTTACACCTTTTCCGTGCAAGATCAGCTGATAGAACTAAATGGCAGATTTTATAT
This sequence comes from Lachnospiraceae bacterium, assembly GCA_022769625.1. Classification (GTDB taxonomy): domain Bacteria; phylum Bacillota; class Clostridia; order Lachnospirales; family Lachnospiraceae; genus Hominisplanchenecus. Next base: position 17,538 of record JALEJP010000078.1, read on the forward strand.
CCAGAGAGAAGCGCTGGAAGAGATCATCAACAAAAAAATCTGTATGGACGCTCAGGGCGCATACCGTCTGGAACAGGAAGCGCAGGAGGCACATGCGTGGTTCTTGGCAGAAATGCCGCTGATTGCACATGCAGGGGGAGGAATTCTGGAAAAGCAGGAGGATGGTAAGTGGAAGCGATTTACCTACACGAACTCCCTGGAGGCTTTTATCTCAAGCTATGATCGGGGATACCGGGTGATCGAGATGGACTTTCAGCTTTCCACGGATGATGTGCTCTGCGGGCTCCATGACTGGGATGAATATGAAGGTGTTCTGTCTTCCTCAAAATGGAAAGAACAAAAAATCAAGAATCGGTACACTACGATGGTTTTTTCGGATGTTCTGGCGGAGATGGCGGTAAATCTGGATCTTTATGTGGTGCTGGATCTGAAAAGCTATGAATGGGAAGCAGATGAAGTAGTAAGGCAGTACCGGAAAATCTATGAGGAAGCCAAAGCATATGGAGGTGATCAGCTGGCTGACCGTCTGATTCCCCAGATATACCGACAGGAGGAATATGATCTGATCCGGAGTGTACATCCATGGAAAAGCATCATTTACACACTGTATCGTTCCGATCAGGTTGTGGATGCGGACATTGTGTCTTTTGTGGAGGAGAAAGAGGATATTCGGATCGTCACGGTACCGAAGCGAAGGATCAGTGAAGAATTCTGTACCCTTCTACATAATGCCGGCAAGCTGGTTTACACTCATACAATCAATGATACCGATGGAGTTTATACTTATATGAATGACGGTGTGGACGGATTCTATACAGACACTATGACACCGGCTGGATTTCAGGCGCGATATGATAGAATGTAACAGAAAAAGAACAGGTTTTGACGCAGGAAACAGGTCAAAGTCTGTTCTTTTTTTGCAGGTAGCTTTTTTTGCGCGAAATCACTGGAATCATATCGGATGAAATCGGTAAAAAAGATATACAAAAATTCAGGAGTCAGATATAATGATAGAAGGAGATGTGGCTTGTTTTTCACACAAAACAGAGCTTTGCTTGTGTAAATCATCCACAGAGTAACAGTAAGGGGGAACAAGGAGAAAGGAGAGAAATGGGATGAAAAAGAAAAACTGGAGAGCAGCTGGGGTCCTGGCAGCAGTTATGCTGTGTGAAAGTCTGTTTTTCCCGGGGCTTGCCGGAGTAGGGGCCGGTTTGCTGAAGGTACAGGCGGAAGGAACAAATGTAGCCCTTAACAAAACGGTGGTGACATCCGGAGATGAGTCGGATACCTGGACGGGTGACAAAGCAGTGGATGGAGATCTGACTTCTGATGCGGGACGTTGGTCTTCCGGAGACATGAGCGGCGGGGAAGCACAGTGGCTGGTGATCGACCTGGCGGCGGAGGAGACTGTGGCAGAGTCTATCCGCGTTTATTTTAATGCCAAGGCCTGGAGTACCAAATATCGTATTGAGACAAGCGATACCGGGACGGAAGATGCAGAATGGACGTGCGTTTATGAGCTTCCGGAGCGTGAGAGTGCTGCCAGTCCGCTGGATGGGCCGGACGTGATGGAAGCATCGGACATGACTACAAACAAATTGAAACGCTATGTGAGATTCTATTTTGAAAAAAGAAATCTGGAAGGCTGGAAATGTCTGTCTGTGCGTGAAATTGAAATAATCGGAACGCAGAGCAGTACACTGGAATCTGCCGCCGACGTATTAAACCGGATTTCCACTCTTACAGTGTCAAAGGAGGATACCACACTTCAGATTCCGGATATTTCAGATCATTACGATATTTCTGTCTATGGCAGTGAGGTGGAGTGTGTGATCGGGGAAGATGGCAGCATTTCTGCCTGTCAAATCGGGGAACGCACGGTGAATCTGATTCTGAAAGCAGAAAATAAAACAAATCCTGCCGATACAGCCAGGAAAAGCTTTACGGTAAAAGTGCCGGATCATACCTTTCGGTATCCGGAACTGTTTCCGGATGTGGAAAATCCGAATCCGGTACCGGATGTGCTGCCCACAATTCAGGAGTGGTACGGTTATGAAGGAGATTTTGAACTGACAGAGCAGTCGAAGATCGTGGTGAATGACGCAGCGCATGTGGGGCTTCTGCAGACGGCGAAGGAGATGTGTGAGGATCTTCAGGATATCTGCGGTTTTTCTCTGGATATTTTGGAAGGTACGGATTGCGGCGCATGTGATATTTATCTGGAATCCCAGAAAGAGGACAGCTATGATGTTGGGGCAGAGGGCTATTTTCTGGTAAATGGCGATGAGGGGATTCGCATCTATTCTTCCACAAATCAGGGCATTTTGTACGGTACGGTTACGGTGGAACAGATTCTGTATCAGGATGTGACCCATACCAGGGTTCCCAAGGGAGTGATCCGTGATTATCCTTTGTATGAAGTCCGTGGAATTATGATGGATGTAGCAAGGATTCCAACCAGAATGCAGTTCCTGGAGGATTACACGAAGATTTTTAAGTGGTACAAATTAAATGAGATCCAGCTGCATCTGAATGATAACCAGTGGTCAGATCCAGCATATCAGCCGGATTATGCGTCCTGGGAGAAAGTGGAGGCTTCTCACAGACTGTATTCGGAAACCTTTCCGTCGCTGGCTCTTCAGGATTCCAAATTTGAGAGCAGCAGAGATTACGAAGGACGTTATGATTACTATTACAGCACTCATACGGGGACAGGCGGTGAGCTGTATTATTCGAAAGAAGAATACAAAAAACTTCAGACGGACGCAAAAAACCGGGGAATCAGTCTGGTAGCTGAGCTGGATACGCCATCCCATTCCGCAGCATACACAAAATATGTTTATTCCCATCAGGAAGAGGTGATCCGTTCTCTGACGGAAAAGGGTTATCTGGACTCAACCGAGTATCTGAATGAGGACGGAAGTCTGAAGGAAGGCGCTGCTTTCTATATTCATCACACCTATCCAAACGGAAATTTTGAGCTGCTGGCAATTGATACGGAAAGCAGCAACGCACAGGAAAAAAAGAATGCAGAAAATGCAAGAATTTTTATGACAGCACTTTTTGATGAATATCTGAGTGGAGAAGATCCGCTGTTTACCGCATCCGCTGTCAGCGCAGGTGTGGATGAGTACTGGGATAAGAGCAACAAAGAGGCTTTTCGCAGTTATATGAACTTTATGAATGACCTGCTTGGCAAAGATGGGTATGGAAAAGAAGTCCGTATGTGGGGAGCACTGTCTCTGTTCCCGGGAAATACGGAGGTGTCCAAAGATATTACCCTTGAGATCTGGAACTGTACCGAGGATGATCCGATTGCACGGATCAGGGACGGTTTCCATGTGATCAATATACCGCAGCCTTATTTGTACACCACACCTGGCCGTTATCACAAAGATATGATAAGGGAACAATACGTTTATGATACCTGGACACCGTTGAAATTCAATGAGTCTAAAATTGCGGAAAAAGGAGAACCCATGGTAAAAGGTGCCATGGCAGCGCTCTGGGGAGATGAAAACCGGGAAGGGATTACCGAGGCAGACCTGAATGAAAGATATCTGCGTCTGGCAGCAATGGTCAGTGAGAAAACCTGGGGCGGCACAAAGGAAGAAGACACCTATCTTGAGTACGCACAGACCTTTGACCGTTTAAGAGAAGGTCCTGGCACACAGATTGCAAATAACATAGAAAGCATAACCAATGTGGTGCTTAACTATGATTTTGAAAATATGTCTGCGGACGGGCAGATTGTGTATGATCAGAGCGGAAACGGGTATGATGGTATCGTGACAAATGGTCAGACAGTCTGGATGTTTGGTGAAAAATGGATGAAATTTGATGGCAGTACTGTCATTGAAACACCGCTTACCAGTCTTGGATATCCTTATACGATAAGCTTTGATATCTATCTGGATGAGGCAGGAGACAATACAGACGATTCCGCGTTGTTTGGCGGATATGACGGAAGACTGCAGGTTGCAGGACGAAACGGAGCGCTTGGGCTGAATCGCGACTATTTTACACAGTCTTTTGACTATAAAGTGAATAGCGGAGAGAAACACAGGATTACGATAACAGGGACATACGGAGTGACCAAACTGTATGTGGACGGAGTGTTTACAAAGATACTTTATGCGGCGGCAAGTGATCCGGAGTCCGGAGGCAATGTGGGAGCAAGCACCTGGAAGGATATGGATGATAATTATCGTACCACCTTTGTCTTTCCGCTGAACAGGATCGGAGAGAATTTTACGGGCTATCTGGGAAATATCAAGGCATATCAGAAAGCACTTTTCCCGGAAGAGCTGGAGGCAGAGGAAAAGACAGAGATTCTTGAAGCAGATGTTGCCAGAAACTGCGGGTCGTATTCGCAGCTTGGAAACAGCAGCTTCTGGGGAGATCAGATGCGTCTGTATCCGGCGTGGAAAGCAACAGACGGAGATGGTCATGTCCCGGGAGCAACGACGGTAAGCACCTTTGGCGAGTCCAGATGGAATTCCTCGGATCGTGATTCTGATTTCCTTCTTGTAGATCTGGGACAGACCAGGAAAATATCAAAAGTAGTGATCGACTGGCAGGAGTCCAGATATGCGGCGGATTATGAAATTCAGGTTTCGAATGATCAGGAAACCTGGCGCACAGTCAGGAAGGTTACCGGAAACACCAGCGCATGGACAGAAGACAATTTTGAACAGACAGAAGCACGCTATGTAAAAATGCAGGGTGTACGGCGAAAAGCCGGTTCCAACGAGTACAGTATTTACGAAATAAAGGTTTACGAAAGTGTGGACAAGACAGAACTTGCTGCAGTCTGTAAAGAAACGAGGGAGCTGCTGAACCGAAGAGGAATCGGGTGGGAAAGCAGCTGCGCAGGAAAAGAATTACAGGAAAGCTGTGTGAAAGCAGAAGCAGTATGGAAGGATGTACTTGCCGGACAGGAGGAAACCGATGAGGCGGCAAAACAGTTAAAGCAGGAAAAGGAAAAATGGAGCAGTTCTTTTACTGCTTCCGATACCATGATAAGACAGACCGAACAGCTTTTGAAAAATGCATCCTTTTATGAGGAAGCAACCTGGCAGAGGATGCTGGATGCCTACCATGCAGTAAAGAATGCTCCGACAGATATTCAGGCGGATGAGTATGCAAAACGCGTCACGGTTCTGAAGGGTGCTCTGGAAGGTCTGGAGAAAAAGAAAACAGAAGAAACCGTGATACAGCTGATGGCACCGGTGGTGCGTGCCGTAAAAAGTCAGCCTGTGGGTGTGAAGGTTACCTGGAGCACATCATCCAATGCACAGGCATATCAGCTTTACCGGAAAACGGGAAACAAGGTTGTCAAAATCGGGGATCCGGTGAAGGGAACAATGGCGGTGGATCCAAAGCCGGAGGCAGGAAAGGAGAACCAGTACTATGTCATTGCCCTGTCAAACGGACAAAAGGGCTATCTGGACAGTGCTGCCGGTGCTGAAAAAACTGTCCGGATTCCGAAAACAAGTGCAAAGGTGACAGCGACACTGGTGAAAGGGAAAAAAGCGGTTGACGTTAAATGGAAAAAAGTGAAAGGCGCAGATGCTTATCTGATCTATCGCGCGGAAGGGAAAAACGGTTCCTGGAAAAAAATCGGAACGGTAAAAAATAAAAAACCGGCAGTTTATAGGGACACCAGAAAACTGAAAAAGGGAAAGACTTATTATTATCGGGTTGTTACGGTATCATCTAAAAAATACAGCCCCATGAAACCGGCAAAGAAAGCAGTTAAGATCAAGTAGATAATAGTGTACAGCTGCAGCGGAGAGCAAAACCGCTGCAGCTTTTCTCTTTCGGATAGCGAAACAACTAATAGGATAAAAATGTCTGCTGAAATAACAAAAAACAAAGGTTGACTTTTACAAAATGAGATGGTATTATATCAACCGTTGCGGCGCAAAGCTGCGGCGGCATCACTTCCAAAAGGAAGGGCGCAGGTACGGATTCAAAAAAGTTGAAAAAAGTACTTGACAGATGCGAAAGAGTCTGGTATGATATCAGACGTTGCGGTTCGAAAGAAATGGCCGCAGCAAGTCAGTACATCAGCTGGAAGCCGAAGGGCTTACAAAAAAAAAGTTGAAAAAAGTACTTGACAAGCACAAAACGATGTGCTAAAATGATTGAGCTGTTGCGAGAGCGCAGCGGACGGAACCTTGATAATTGAACAGTGACAACCTTGAAAATTCGAGAGAATAAGTTCTGAAAAACGAACCTTAAACAGTAAAACAAGGATGGATTAGCCAAGAGTTAATCCTG
>JALEJP010000083.1 GCA_022769625.1 Lachnospiraceae bacterium
GGATTCGAACCCCCGACCCACGGCTTAGAAGGCCGTTGCTCTATCCAGCTGAGCTACAGACTCAAAAAGCGGGTGATGGGAATCGAACCCACGTATCCAGCTTGGAAGGCTGGTGTTCTACCATTGAACTACACCCGCATATAAATAAAATGAAATTTTCAAATTTCAGTCGGGGTGACAGGATTCGAACCTGCGACCTCCTGGTCCCAAACCAGGCGCTCTAGCCAAGCTGAGCCACACCCCGAAAAGTCGCTTGTCTGCATCTCTGTTACTCCGTCCGACGCAAGACATATTATATAGCGTTTGTTTTGTTTTGTCAACAACTTTTTTTCATTTTTTTGTTTTTATTTTTTTCTGTTGCTGTATTGCCCTGCAACGGTTGATATATTACCATGATTTTTCGCATGTGTCAACCGTTTTTTTTATTTTTTTATTTTTATTTCCATTTTTCTCTTTTTCCATCCTTTAAACACATTAACTGTGACCGGAATATGCCAGCCGGACACGTTCCCGGCTGGTCAAATGCCTGTCTCTTTCTTTTACAGATATCTTATCTCATAATGTGCCTTGCCTTCTTCATCAATCTCCATCCAGATATAGCTGGGTCTGCGTCCTTCCTGACGCGGATAGGAAAGACTGCCGGGATTTAAGACCGTAAGATCCTCCTGAATATCCAGATATGGCTTATGTGTATGCCCGAACATAACGATATCTTTTCCTCTTGTCCTGGCCTGTCGTCTCAGTTCTTCGGTGTTCAGAGAAACATAATAATAGTGTCCATGGGTCATTAAAGCTTTATACGCTCCAATTTCAAACTCGATCTCTCTTGGAAGATCAGAGAAAAAATCATTATTTCCGCTGACGATCCGTACCGGGCACGGAACCATCCGGCGTATGTAGTTCTCACTGCCCTCCACATCCCCAAGATGAATCAGACAGTCAAAGGGTTTTGTCATTTCTACTACTTTTTTGAGGTTTTCATCTCTTCCATGGGTATCACTCACAATCAGTATCTTCATCTTACTCTTCCACTCCCTGCAGTACTGTGATCAACTGTTCTTTCATGGCACGCAGTGCCTTTCCTCTGTGACTTAGTTCGTTCTTCGTAACCGGATCGAGTTGCGCTGTGGTACAGCCATATTCCGGAAGATAAAAAATCGGATCGTATCCGAAGCCATTTTCCCCTCTCTCCTCATATCCAATGATGCCTTCGATCGTTCCCCTGCTGTGCAGTACGCGTCCGTCCGGCAGTACGGCCGCGATAGCACACACAAAACGCGCCGTACGCTTTTCATCCGGTACCCCATCCAGACGTTCAATCAGACTGGCATTCTTTATATGGTAGGAGGTATCCTCTCCCATATAGCGCGCAGAATAAATTCCAGGCTCTCCATTTAAAAAATCAATCTCCAGCCCCGAATCGTCTGCTATTACAATATCATGACACATACTGTGCACCGCACGCGCTTTGATCTCGGCATTCTGTGCAAAACTCTTTCCGTTTTCCAGGATATCCATCTGAATCCCGGCTTCCTTCATGGATAACACAGGTATCCCGAGATCATCCATAATCATCCGGATCTCTCTCATTTTACCGGCATTTCCGGTAGCAAACACAATCCTTTTTTTCATGTTCCCTTCCCTCTATCCTTTCTGATACGTCGAACTGTTCTCTATCAGCGTATCATATCACATCATTTCTCATCTGTATAGGCTTTCAGACAGATATTTCCGTCATATTCCTCTTCCATCCGGATCCACCGGTAACCGTCCGCACTGACATATCCCTCGCCATCATCCAGAATCACCTGTTCCGTGGAAGCATCGGCACGATATTCCATGGCAACCGGGTATTTGCTTCCCGGTGTTCTGATCTTTACCAGCACTGCAAATTTCTGCCCCGCCGATATATCAAAGCTTTTTTTCAGTTCCGCTGTATAGTAGCCCGTATTCTTAAATTTTCCCGTCTGTACCTTTTCATAAAGTACCAGCGAAAAAGTATTCTGATAATCCGGCACAACACAAATCTCATACTCCGTGTCCCTGCCCGTGGCATAAAATCCCACCGCACGCAGGATCTGATCGCTTTCTGCCTGATACACATTGGCAAACCAGCATGTCTCCTCGCCATATCCCATCTGTCCCACCCAGCCGCACAGATCAGACTGATAAATATGGTCATAATTATCTGCAGGCTCGATCTTTGTGTAAGCGGCGCAGTTGCTTCCAATCCAGCTGTCTTCATAAGAAACATAAAAGATGCCATTTTCACCAAATGACTCTCCCCAGCTGTTCTGACAGATAAAAGCACCATCTCTGTCCGGCAAATGTGTGAAATTTTCTGCCGGATAAGTATCATCCCATCCGATAATCAGGACATCATGATTGATCTGTGCACTGCCATCATAATAATAGGAAGCAGATACGGGATCATAGTACGGAGACGTTCTCCTGTCTCCGCCCATATCCATATAGACAGAGCACTGAACTGCCCCGTAGTCATAAATAAGACGTTTGATCGCACCAAAATCCCGGTCCGTCACCATCTGAATCTCCTGTACGTGCCGCACGGCCGAAAGACCTTCTGCCGATATACTGTCACCGTATGGATCCTGTTCTTCGGTGACAGGACCCTGCCATGCCGCCAGATAGGCCGTGGAAATGAGACAGGCACCACCTTCCTCCTGATTGTTTGAATAGCTGTTCTGAGTGGAAATATGATCTGCCGAGAATACAACAGACTCCTTCGGAAGCAGCACAGACTCAAGGGCTGAGGATGCAGCCACCGCCCAGCAGGTGCCAAGGGTGCCCTGGCTTTTTACCACCGGTGCTTTTCCCGTCACACGGCAGTCATAAAAAGCCGGAAGGCTTCCCTCCTGCTTCCCGTAAGTAGTTTCCGGAAGATCCGTTCTCAGGCTCCCTTCGGCAATCTCTTTTTCCGTCTCCACAACTGCCGTCCGTTCTCCGTATCTTCCTGATGTCAGCTGCGCCAGCAGATCCTGTGCCTGTGCAGGATACATCTCATAGATCAGATAGGCTGTCAGACATACGATCAGCACAATCAGCGTATTACGGATTCCTTTTATCAATTTCATTCACCCGCTCATTTCGTCTCGGAGGACGTGGTCCAATATACTGATAAAAATAAGTTCTTATCATACCATTATAAATTTTCCTGTTTTTATCTGCCTTTTTTCCAATGTAACGCTGTGCATCCTCGTAGCTGGTGATCAGATATTTTGACCAGGTGTCCAGTCTTTCAAAACTCTCCCCGATCTGCCGGTACAGAGCCGGAAGCTCCTTTTTTTCTTCCAGACGCTCACCATAAGGCGGATTCGTGATAATAAATCCATATTTTTTCGGATGATGCAGTTCACTGACCGAACGCTGCTGGAAATGAATCAGAGAATCTACACCGGCAAGCTTTGCATTTTCCCGCGCAAAACGAATCACTTCACCATCCAGATCATACCCCTGGATATCGGTATTTACAGACAGATCTATCATTTCCTGTGCTTCATCCACCGTATCGTACCACATTTTTTTGGGAATCAGATGATTCCATTCTTCGGAAAGAAAGCTGCGGTTCATCCCCGGCGCAATATTTGCAGCCATCATGGCAGCCTCAATTGGAAAGGTACCGCTGCCGCAGAAGGGATCCACAAGTATCCTGTCCTTTTTCCATGGGGTCAGCATAATAAGCGCCGCTGCCAGAGTCTCCGAAATGGGCGCCTTCGCCGTGTTCAGACGATATCCTCTCTTATGCAGAGAAATACCGGTGGTATCAATACCGATCACTGCCTGGTCTTTTAGAAAGGTTACGCGGACAGGAAACTGCGCACCATCCTCTTCAAACCAGGTTTGCCCGTAGACCTGGCTCAGTCGTTTCACAATCGCTTTTTTCATAATCGACTGAATATCTGAAGGGCTGAACAGCTTACTTTTTACAGAAGTAGCTTTCGTTACCCAGAATTTCCCATTTTTCGGAATATACTCTTCCCAGGGCAGGGCTCTGGTGGCTTCAAACAGTTCATCAAAGCTCTCTGCGTGGACACTTCCCACTTTCAGAAGAATACGTTCTGCTGTGCGAAGAAAAACATTGGCATAACAGATTGCCTGGGCATCTCCGTAAAAGGTAACCTTTCCATCCTCCACCTGACTGATCTCATAGCCAAGCTCTGTAATTTCCCGTTTCAGTACAGCCTCAAGTCCAAAATGACAGGGCGCAATCAGTTCATAAATTTTCATATGCTCTCCAAATTCACTCTATTGTTTTCCGGTTTCTCTCCTGGCTTCGTCTGCTAAATCTGCAGCTCTCTGACAATCTGTCCGTCAAATCCTTTAATCGTAAATATCCCGTTCTGTAAAACAGCATAAGTGGGAGGGTTGCCTTCTTTGGGAATAGACACAGAGCCTGGATTCAATAAGATATAATTCTCCCTTTTTTCTGCGCAAAGCACATGGGTATGGCCATGGATCAATATATCTCCTTCTTTTAACGGCGGAAGATGATTCTCATTGTAGATGTGCCCATGGGTGGCATACATCGTCCTCTCCCCATCCATCAGAATGCAGTAATCCGCCAAAACCGGAAAATCCAGCACCATCTGATCCACCTCGGCTTCGCAGTTACCTCTGACCGCACAGATTTCATTCCGCATCGGGTTAAGCATGGCAATGACCTCTTTGGGCGCATAATCCCGCGGCAGATCATTTCTCGGTCCATGGTACAGGATATCTCCAAGAAGGATCAGCCGGCCTGCCTGCTCCTTCTGATAAGCCTCAACCATTTTTCTGCAATAATAAGCAGATCCATGAATATCAGATGCAAACATTAATTTCATAACAGATCTTTCTCCTTTTCTTTTCTGCTGTCTCCGTTCTATATTAATGCGGGCTTTTTCCTCTGTCAACAGCAGAAAAAAAACTCTGCTGTAATGCCTGTCCCGGTTCCCGAAACCATCTCCCTGTTCAAACAGAAGCCGGACTTTGAAAGCCCGGCTTCCTTATAAATCTGTCTTCATTTCAAAAACATACCTAACCAAGACGGCTGTGCCACGCATGAATCCCACCGATCAGAGTCTTCGTCCGGTATCCTCTTGCCGCCAGTTCTCTGGCTGCAACCATACTGACGGAACCTCTCTCACAGTATAGAATCAGCGGTACATCCCGCGGAAGCTCTTTTACGTTTTTCAATCGCGCATAAGGGATATTCACTGCTCCCGGAATATGACGCGCCGCATATTCCGCCGGCAGACGAAGGTCTATCACAAAAGCATTTCCTTCCTTCAGATAACGTTCCATTTCTTTTCCCGAAATCATTTCAAATTCCATATCCGCTACACTCCTTTCCACTATACCATATGCGAAAAAAAATGCCACGGATACCTTTCTTTCTCATCCAATCCAGACTTTTCAAAATCACGGAACGTGAAACAACCGGTAGGGGAGCTACCGGTTGTTTCGAGGGGAGTATAAATAATTAATAAGGGGTTCGTAAAAAAAATTTTTGAAGGGTAAATTCTTTTTACAGTTGAATTATAATATATATTGGTAAAAATTGCAATAAGTATTTTTCTGTTTTTTTGAGTTTAAGTGGAAGAAAAACGTCAAAAATGCATCAGAATAGGGATAACCCTCCCTATTTTGGTCATTTAACCAGAAAGTAAAAACCCAAAATCCCACTTTTTTCACACGAAACCAGACGGAACAGCAGAAAAAAAGAAATCGGAATTTTCCTGTATAATCACTTCCATATCCGGAAAGAATAATCTCTGTCCGGACAGACGCGATGTTTGTCGGGCAGACTTCGGGTTTATCCGGGCAGAGAAAGATGCCAAAGCATACGTTTACCGGAAGGATCATCCTTCCTATTTTAAGGAGGTAATGAGAATGGCAAGAAATGCAACATCCAAAAACAAAGCTCAGAACAAGGCCACAGACAGCACGAACACCACGAATACCACAAATGTGGAGAGCGGAACTTCCAAAAACACAACAAGCAAAAACAGGGCAGAGTCTTCTGCAACAAGCAAAAATGCATATGAGAGTTCCAGAAACTGCGGCAGTTACTCCGACGAAATGAAATAACAGAGTTATCCTTTTGTCGAAGCTAAGCGGTAACCTGACAGACAGTTCAGCATGTAAAAAGAACCTGCCGACGGCAGGTTCTTTTTACAATCAGGATAACCGGCAGCACAATGCTCTCAAAGCATACTTTATCATTTTTGTATTTTTACTTTCCTTTTGCTGCTCCAGGAGCCATAATATTTTTTGCCTCCATAAGAAGCCCAGGCTCTTATGCGTATATAATATGTTTTATTTCTCTGAAGATTCGAAATCGTCCGCGAGGTCGTCCCTGCTTTTTTTACTGTGATCGTTTTTGTTGTTTTCTTTTTTTTAAATTTCGAACTGGTGCTGTAGGAAATCTGATATCCTCCGGCATCCGTCACTTTTTTCCATTTCAGATAAATTCTTTTTGATGTTGTGTTTTTTGCATAGTAAAAATTTACTTTTGCCGGTTTGGGACTCCAGGCTTTTACACCGGTAAGTTTCACCGTAACGAAAACCGTCACACCGCTTCGTCCTGTTTTATAAGTATAAGCTGACGTACGGTTCGCCGGAATGTCGCCATTCGTTTTCCAGAACAGTCCATCTGCACATAAGGAGGCACCCGTCAGATTCGTCACACTGCCTTTTTTAAATCCGCTGGCACGAAAGTCCGTCTGATAACCATCCTTTGTCTGAATCAGTGCAGTACTTACGATCTGGTTCTGAAACGAGGCAAGCGACAGTTTTTTATTTTTGGATAAATTCAGAGCCGGAAGACAGTTATTGTCCGCAATCAAACTGACAAGTCCCGCTGCCGCGGTCACATCCAGAGCTGTGATCTTGTTTTCACTGCAATTGACACTCAAAAGATTTTTGAGTCCGGTCAGATTCAGCGCTGTCATACGGTTGCTGAACGCTTCGATCTCCTTCAGTGCCGAATTTGACGTACAGTCCAGCCCTGTCAGTTGATTCTGATAACAGTATAGCTCAGTAAGCCCGGGTGCTCCGGAAAGATCCAGGGAAGTCAGACTGTTTGTCCCGCACAGAAGTGTGGTAAGTGACGGGAGTACTCCAAGCTTTAAGGAAATCATGCCATTCCCCTCACAATCCACCTTCAGCAGACTGGAAAGCCCGGAAAGATCCAGACTGCTTATTTTATTTTCTCTGCAGATCAGATATTTCAGACTGGAAAGGGCACGCACATTCAGTGCAGAAAGCCCGTTCTGACTGCATTCCAGCTGTTCCAGAGCCGGAAGTCCGGACAAACTCAATGAAGCCAGAGAGTTGGTACTGCAGATCAGCTTTTTCAGTTTTGAGAGACCGCTTACCTTCAGGCTGGTCAGCCCGCAGTCTGAACACTCCACTTCCTTTAAATTGCTCAATTTGCGCAAATCCAGACTGGTAAGGGACTGGTTTCCTTCCAGCCGGAGATACTGAAGATTTGAAAAATACTCAATTCCTTTCACATTTCTCAAATCTTCCTCATAGTAGAATTCCAGATATTTTACTCCATTCATCTCGGCAGCCGACAGTATCCCATCGTCTCCGGCAATGTATTCCTGCACATATGTGCGAAAAACCTCATCCGGAAAATGCGCCGCATCCACCGGTATACTTCCGGAACGTGCCGTAAATCCCACAGCTTCCTCATCTGCGGTATCTTCCGTTTCCAGAATCCGGTCCATCGATTCTGTCTCACATTCCAGGATCTCGGCGGCCGCCGTCTCCGACTGCAGTTCTGCCGCAAGAAGCGTATCCGCACTGCAGCAAACCATTCCTGCCGCCAGCACTGCCGCCAGTATTTTCTGATATAAAGTACGATTACTGTTTTTTCTCATCCTGTCGTTTCTCCCCTTTTTCTTTTCGTTTCCCCATAATGTCAAACAGGGAATCCACCACAAAAATTCCAAGTGCAATCATCCCTGCGATCTGAAGTGTCTGTACCAGATAGCTGGCCCCGATGCTGCGTGTCCCTGTAATAAAATAATAAACCGCACGATAAAGACTGGCTCCAGGCACCAGCGTCAGAAAGCCCGGAATCAGAAACACGGTCACCGGAGCCTTTTTGATCCGTGCAAAAAGGTGTGCAATCAGCGTGATCGATGCCGCACTGAAAAAATTGGCAATCATCACGCCAAATACCTTTGTGGCTGCCAGATAAACAAACCAGCCTGCAGCTCCGATAAAACCGCAGCAGGGAAGGTATTTTTTCGGCACATCCATCACCACAGAAAAAGTAAAAATAGCCAGAAAGGCCGCCAGTATCTGTGTAATCATCACACACCTCCCGTAAGCAGCATGCCAAGAGCAACACCGGCCGCAATGGCCGCCGCACTGACAAAGGCTTCCAGTGCCTTCGCCCCGCCTGCCACATAATTTCCCTGCAGTGTATCACGTACCGCTGTGGTGAGCGCAGCGCCGGGCACTATGGGCATGATTCCTCCAATGATCACGATATCCATTCTGGCATGGAGCCATGAGATATGAGAGGCTGCAAAAGCAGTCAGAGAAATCACAGTCGCATCCAGCAGAAGCTGCAGAAAGTTATTCAGGTCGATTTTACGGCAGAAAAACATCACTGCCCCCATGCAGATACCCGCCACTCCCGCTCCCACGGCATCCCGAAAGCTGCCTCCAAGCAATATGGCAAAAGATGTCGCCACCAGAACCTGAGAGACATATTTCTGCCAGGCTGCATAGGAATTCAGTTTCATATATTTCAGCCTGTGAAAGGCTTCTTTCAGACTGATACTGCCGCTGCAGAATTGTCTGGAAATACTGTTAACCTCTGCAATTTTGCTGAGATTGGTTCCCCTGGTCTCAATCCGTTTCACCACTGTCATGGAATCCACACCTGGATCATCCAGTGTCACGATTAGACCGGTTGGAGTCACATAGGCTTCCGCCGTCTTCAGGTTCGACACCTTAAGAATACGGTAAATGGTATCCTCCACCCGATGGATCTCGGCTCCATTCTGAAGCATGATCTGCCCGGCAAGCACCGCCGTATCCAGCACAAGCTTATAATCCGTTATTTCTTCCATAATTCCTCCACAATCCATGAAATAATATTCTTTATCTCTTTCGCAGCCAGGAGATCAGAATCCCAACCAGAATCACCGGTACAAGAATCGGGATCAGAACTTTCAGAATGGTAACAGCCAGAAAAATCAGTAAGATTACAAAAAGCCATAACAGCCACGAGGGAATCTGGTACACATGAGACTGTGAAGCTCTGTGACAGCTGCCATCCTCCCGGGCCGGATTTCTGTTATCTGTTCCTTCTGTGAAAGAATCGTATCGCTCCTCCTGTCCACAGGTGTCTATAATGGTCTTTGCAATCAGAAGCGGACTTCCAAGCTCCTCAAGGACCTGCTCTTCTGTTTTGCCGTTTCGGACTGCATCTGTAATATATTTATCATAATATTGTAGGTTTCGTTCCACATCCTGAGGCGGAATTTCTCCTGCCAGCTTTTTGCGCAGAGTCATTAAAAATTCACCTTTTGTCATATTGATCCTCCGTATCTCATCTCTGTTTTCCGTTCTTGCAAACGATCATTTTCCATATATCATAGCACAGGTTGTACAAAATATGCTATACTCATTTTAGATGTATGTCTACAGCCCGAAAACAACCGGGATTTAGGGAGGATCCGATGAAATTTGATACTTTTCTCAACACTGCGCAGGAATCCTTAAGGTTTTCCATAGCCTTTCAGGAATATTTCCATGAACCGTCACT
The DNA here is from genome assembly GCA_022769625.1 of Lachnospiraceae bacterium. GTDB lineage: Bacteria > Bacillota > Clostridia > Lachnospirales > Lachnospiraceae > Hominisplanchenecus. The sequence continues at coordinate 9,794 of JALEJP010000083.1, forward strand.
GACCGGCCTGCAGCGCGATACCTATGAAACTTATTTAAAATCCAGGAAACGCTCTGTGCTGATTCAGATTATAAAGGACTGTGATCACCAGGCTCTGAACCGTTTTCTGGAAAACGGATGGATGGATACCCGCCTTCTGTCAGAGAGCTTTTCCCTGGCGGCCGACTGCAGCGATGCACAGCTTCTCGCACTTTTGTTTACTTACCAGCAACAGCAGGGACTTTCCTGCAAAAGGGAGGATATCTATGGAGACTTTGACTGAAACAGCTCTGGAAATACTATCTCATCTGCGTCTTCGCTCTGCCATGCGTTTTCCTTATCTGTCAAACGCTTTCGGTATTTTAACATGTATTCCAGATATGTCCCTTCCGGACCTGTTTTCCACAGATGGGATCTCTCTGTATTTCTCTCCCAGGCAGGTTTGCTTAAGCTACCGCAAATCACCCGACACTGTCTTCCATGCCTGGTGCCATCTGCATATGCACTGCCTTTGTTTCCACATTTTTTATCCTCCGGACTGCGACCCGGATCTCTGGGATCTTGCCTGCGATATCTTTTCCGAGCACCTTCTTGAAAATCCGGACGCTGCAAAGCTGTGTCAAAATACAGTCTGGGCATCCGATGTCTGTCATTTTCTGGAAGAAAAAACAGATCCGGGCGAACGGGCAGCACTTGCCGCCTCTTTTCGGCAGGACAGTCACAGGTACTGGCGCAGCAGTTCCAGGAAAGATCCCGGGAACGATTCCGACCGGGTTCTGAAGCTGTGGAGCAGTGTCTCCGCGAAACACAGACAGAGCATCTCTGACGGTCAGGGGATGGCCGGTGAGAAAAGCGGCTCCCTGTCCCAGGAAGTTGTTCTCTCCTCCAGACAAAAATGTTATGATTACCGGAAATTTCTCACCCGGTTTATGACCTCACGGGAAGAGATTCTGCTGGATCCGGACAGTTTTGACTATATCCCCTATCTCTACGGTCTGTCACACTACCAGGATATGCCCTTGATCGAACCTCTGGAGTATTGTGAAGTCAACCGGCTGGATGAGATTGCCATCGCAATCGACACATCCGGCTCCTGCCCTGTTCCTATTGTAAAGCGGTTTCTTGAGGAAACTTTGAATATTCTGGAACAAAAGGGTAATTTTTTCCGAAAAATGCGGGTCCATTTTATCCAATGCGATTCTGTGATCCAGGACTACCGGATTTTTACCTGCAAAGAGGACTGGAATGCCTATCTCTCAAATGTAACTGTGTTTGGGCAGGGAAATACCGATTTCTGTCCCGTTTTTTCTCTTCTGGAACAGAAAATCAAAAAACAGGAAATCAAAAAGCTGCGGGCTCTCCTTTATTTCACCGATGGCGACGGCATTTTTCCATCTGCAAAACCAGATTTCGAGACCGCATTTATTTTTCTGAACCGGGAACTGGAAAAGCGACGGATCCCATCCTGGGCAATCCGCCTGAATCTGGAACTTTCCGACTTCCCTTCCGGACGGTAAACTGCATCATTGCATTTTTCCCTTCAACTGATCATCACATGCATAAGGAGTCTTATCTATGAACATAAAACAGGCAAAAGAAGAAATCATACGTACCGTCCGCGCCTACACGGCAAAAGACAGCAGTGGATGTTATAAAATCCCTTCCTCCAGACAGCGGCCGATTCTTTTGATCGGACCTCCCGGAATCGGAAAAACAGCTGTCATGGAGCAGGCTGCCAGAGCCTGCGGTGTAGGCTTTGTCTCCTACACGATCACACATCACACCCGTCAAAGCGCCATTGGACTGCCCCGCCTTCTGACCCGCACCTTTGCCGGGGAGGAATATACCGTTACGGAATATACCATGAGTGAAATTGTAGCATCCATCTACCACTGTATGGAGGAATCCGGTTTTCAGGAGGGCATCCTGTTCATCGATGAAATCAACTGTGCCTCCGAAACTCTGGCTCCTGTGATGCTGCAGTTTTTGCAGAACAAACAGTTCGGAAATCATAAAATACCCAGGGGATGGGTGATCACAGCGGCAGGAAATCCGGAAGAATACAACAAGTCCGTCCGTACCTTCGACATTGCCACCCTGGACCGCGTGCGCAAAATCACCATCGACGCAGATTTTTCCATCTGGAAAGAATACGCTCTGGAGAATCAGGTTCACGGTGCCATCCTCTCCTATCTGGAGGCCAGGCCGCAGAATTTTTATCAGGTGCAGACCGCACAGGCGGATACGTCCTTTGTTACCGCCCGGGGATGGGAAGATCTCTCCTGGCTTCTCCTGGAATACGAAGAGCTGAAAGTTCCCGTGGATGATGCCCTTATGGAACAGTACCTGCAGGACAAAGAGATTGCCGCAGATTTCTATGGGTGGTATCAGCTATACCGAAAATATGACAGAAGCTATCAGACTGCCGATATCCTGGCCGGCAGTCTCAGTCCGGAGGAACAGAAACGGCAGCAGAATCTGCTTCTTCAGGCTCCCTTTCCGGAACGCCTCGCCGTCGTTTCTTTGTTTGTGTCCGGCCTGAATGCCCGCATCTCTGCATTTTGTGAAAAGCGCTCCCAGCTTGCGCTGCTCCATGCAATGATTTCCTCTTTTCGCACTTTTCAGAAACGGCAGCCCAAACTGCCTGTTACACAGCAGCTTTCCGAGTTTCTCAGGCAGGAAAAAAAGCGTCTTACCATAAAGCTGGAAAACGGGCTGATCACGGAACAGGATGAAACACGCACACGCCATGGATTTGAAATCCTTGGCCAGTTCTCCTATCGGTGCATGGAACAGCGCGCCCTGGATACAGAGCAGGGATTTGCCGTAATAAAGAATGGCTACCAGGAGGAACTGCGGAGTCTGGAAGCTCTGGCCGATGAGGCAGACAAGGCATTGGAAAATGCCTGCACTTATTTTGACCATTCCATCGGTCTGTGTGCGGAAACAGGTATTTTTGCCGCATCCATTCTGCAGAATGCAGAAAATGTCCGTTTTCTGGCGGAACATCCCTGCGCGTGCTTTCTGAACTATCAGAAAATGCTTCTGTTGGATCAAAAGCAGGAAGAACTGATGAAAAAGATTGATGCGCTGCAGCTCTAGCACGAAAACATGCTCGAAAACAGGCAGAAAAAAGTCTCTTAAATTTTTTTCAAAAAAGTATTGACATTTTTACAAACCCATACTATAATACTAACTGTTGCTGAGGAAAACAGCAGCGAAACAAAAATGTGCGTTTAGCTCAGCTGGATAGAGCGTTTGGCTACGGACCAAAAGGTCGGGGGTTCGAATCCTCTAACGCACGTAGGGACATATCGTTGATATGTCCCTTTTTTTCTTATATATAGGAAACTCGAAAGAATTTCCTATATATAAGAATATATCTTATTTTCCATCCCGAATCTGATACATGTGGTTGAGCGGTCCGCTCCCCTTCCCGAGATTCATTCCGTCTTTCAGTGCTCCGGAAAGATAGGCCTTTGCATTGCGGATGCTCTGCTCCATGGAATATCCGGCTGCCAGACCGGATGCGATGGCGGATGACAGCGTGCACCCTGTTCCGTGGGTGTTTGGGTTGTCCACACGCTCTCCCCGGATCCATATCTTTCTTCCCTTTTCCAGAAACAGATCATTGGCATCGTTGATGCTGTGCCCTCCTTTGATCAGAACAGCACCGCCTGTACGCTCGCCAAGTATCTCTGCTGCCATTTCCATATCCTGTTCACAGGTAATCTTCTTCCCGGTGAGTACTTCCGCCTCCGGAATATTGGGTGTCACCAGATCAGCTAAGGGTATCAGTTTCTCCAGCAGAACCTGTTCTGCATCCACATTCAGCAGTCTTTTGCCGCTTGTGGATACCATCACGGGATCCAGCACAAGATTGGATGCCTTTTCTTTTAAAAGCTTTGCCGCAATCACTTCGATGAGTGCAGCCGAGGAAACCATACCAATCTTTACAGCATCCGGATAGATGTCCGTAAAGATACAGTCCAGCTGTTTTTCCAGGAATTCGGGCGTCACATCCATAATACCGTAAACGCCTGTGGTGTTCTGTGCCGTCAACGAGGTAATGGCACTCATGGCATACAGACCATGGGCTGCAATGGTTTTGATATCTGCCTGTATACCGGCACCGCCGCTGCAGTCACTCCCCGCTATCGTCAATACTGTTTTCATTTCTGCCTCCTATTTCATAAGCTCTGAAAAATCAGAAATATAGTAATCTGCTGCCCTGCGGATCTTTTCTGCTTCGTATGCGGAGGCTTCCTCCTCCACGGCAACAGTTCGGCACCCTGCCTGCTTCGCCGCACAGATTCCTTTATAAATATCCTCATAGGCAATGCATTTTTCCGGAGCAATCCCCAGCCTTTTGGCTGCCTCCAGATAGACATCCGGAAACTCCTTGCCGCGCGGTACTTCCATCGTGGTGACAAATGCTTCAAAATAATCCAGAATCTGGTTCCGCTTCAGGCAGGGGGCAATGAGCTCATAAGCAGACGAGGTGGCTGCCGCAATGCGGGTGCCGGACTGCTTCAATGCCTCCAGATACTCTTTTACATGTGGTTTCAGCATAACCCGCTCTGCATATGCCTCCGCTGCCATCTGATACCACTCTTCGATCAGATCCTCCGGTTTTTCATCCAGTCCAAACCGTGCAATGGTATATTCCGCCGCTCTCTGATACCCCATCGGTGTAATCATCTCCAGGTAATCATCCGGCACTTCAAAGCCGCGCTTTCCCAGAAAATCAATATCAATCTGTTTCCAGACCCACATGGAATCCAGCAGGGTACCATCCATATCAAAAATCGCGCCTTTATCGCGTATCATATCATCCTCCGTGTGCAGGCATCCAACCTGCCTTTTCCGAAACTTATGTCACTGCTTTCTTTTATCAGGAACGGAACATGGAAACCAGCTCACCTGCCGCCGCCTTAATGTCATCTGCAGCAATCACAGCTGACACCACAGCCAGTCCATCGATTCCATAACCCTTGAAATTTTCCAGTGTATTTTTGTTGATCCCTCCGATCACCACAATGGGGATTCCAACTGCCTTTCGAATTTCCTTAAGCTCCTCAATCGTAGTCACATCGGCATCCTCTTTCGTGCTGGTCGCGTACATGGCACCAACTCCGAGATAATCTGCTCCCTCCGCTTCCGCCTGCAATGCCTCCGCAAGAGTACCTGCCGATACCCCGATGATCTTGTCCGGTCCAAGGATCCGGCGCACCACAGAGGCAGGCAGATCACTCTGCCCTACATGTACACCGTCTGCATCCACCGCAAGAGCAATATCCACACGGTCATTTATGATCAGCGGCACTTTGTAGCGATCCGTTATTTTCCTGATGCTTCTTGCTGTCTCGTAAAACTCCAGAGAGGTACAGTCCTTTTCCCGAAGCTGTACTACCGTACATCCACCCTGTACCGCCTGCTCCACAGCTTCTTCCAGCGTATCCGTGCTCATCAGTCCCCGGTCCGTACACAGATACAGAGTGTAATCAATCTCATTCTTCTTCAAATCTGCCCATCTCCTTCATTTTTTCTGTATCCAGGCAGCTCAGCGCATCAATCACTGCAATGTGAAAGCTTCCCGTGCCTGTCTTTCCTGCTTTTTTATACGCCAACTCACCTGCCATGCCCATAGATGCGACTGAACCTGCCGCCGCTGCCAGATAATCCGGATGTTCCTCTCTGGATGCTGCAGCCGCAAAAGCTCCAGTGATGGCACTTGTCATACATCCGGTACCAGTCACCCTGGAAAGCATCCGGTGTCCGTTTGAAATACGCACCACCCGTTTTCCATCTGTGATCACATCTACAGCACCTGTCACTGCAGCCACACAGTGATATTTCTCAGCCGCCCGTCTTCCAACCACTGCCGCATCGTTATTGCTGTCCGCTTCGGAGCTGTCCACTCCTTTGGGGGAAACCTCAAGTCCGGCTGCAAAGGAAATCTCTGACAGATTGCCCCGCAGGACTGCGATTTTCACCTGCGACAGAATCCTTTCTGCCGTCTCGTTGCGCAGAGCGGAAGCACCTGCACCCACAGGATCAAACACCACCGGAATCCCAAGCTCATTCGCCTTTTTCCCGGCCTCCAGCATGGACTGGATGGTTCGTGCGTTTAAGGTTCCCATATTCAGCACAAGTGCAGAAGAGATGGCCGTTATATCCGCCGCCTCAGCGATATCATCTGCCATAATCGGTGAACCACCGATGGCAAGCAGTGCATTTGCACAGTCATTTACCGTCACATAATTGGTTATATTGTGTACCAGCGGCACCTGTTCCCTTACTTTTCCCAAAAGCTCTGCCGCATTTTCCAGAATCGTCATGTTGCACCTCCTAAGAAATCTTGCCTTTTAGTCTATCACAAAATACCAAGGTGCTCAAGCAGTATCTTGACCCCAAGAAGCACCAGAAGAATACCTCCTGCAAGCTCTGCCTTTGACTTGTATTTTACACCAAACACATTGCCAACCTTAACTCCCACAGCAGAAAATGCAAAGGTCACCACACCAATCAACGCTGAGGCAGGCAGTACCTCCACATTCATAAACGCAAAGGTCACACCCACAGCCAGGGCATCTATGCTGGTTGCTACAGCCAAAAGAAACATGGTCCGTACATCCAGAGAGGCATCTGCGTTCTCCTCCTCACCGGAAAGTGCCTCTTTTATCATACTGCCTCCGATCAGTCCCAGAAGAACAAACGCAACCCAGTGATCAATCGAGGAAATACGCTCACTGAACTGAAAACCAAGCAGATAGCCAATTATGGGCATCAGCATCTGAAACCCGCCAAACCACAGTCCGACCACCGCCATTTTGACAGGTGTAATTTTTTTCATGGCAAGTCCCTTGCAGATTGACACGGCAAAAGCATCCATGGAAAGCCCAACAGCCAGTATAAACAGAGTAATAAAATCCATTCTCTTATCTCCCGTTTTCTTTTTCTTTCCTTATCTTTTTAAAATCATTTTTCCGGTTTTATATCCCTGAACCAAAAGGGTCGGAATGAACGCCAGCAGACATACCCATCCGATCTGCCCCATGCTCATCGCTTCCACGCGGAAAAGATATCTCAGTCCGGGAACAAACAGCACAAGACTCAGCAGACAGACGCCAAGTGCAAAGGCACCCAGACTGTACCAGTTGCCCGAAAATCCAAGTCTGTGCAGTGGTTTTTCGCTTCTGCAGTTGAATCCGTGAAACAGTCTGGCCAGTGTCAGTGTGGAAAATGCCATGGTGCTTGCCATGGCCCCACTCTGACGCAGTCCAATGTAAAAGGCAGCCGTTGTGCTGACTGCAATGAGTCCGCCCTGAATCAGTACACGCAGAAGAAAATCTTTTGTCAGGATTCCTTTTTTCGGATCACGGGGCGGCTGATTCAACAGACCTTTTTCTGCCGGTTCCATACCTATGGCAAGTGCCGGAAGGGAATCCGTCAGAAGATTGATAAACAGCAGATGAACCGCCTGGAATGGGATCGGAAGAGCCATCAGGGAAGTATAGAGCACAGTCAGAATACCCGCCATATTGCCGGACAGAAGAAACTGAATGGCATTGCAGATGTTTCGGTATACATTTCTTCCGTTTGCCACTGCTTTGATGATCGTGGCAAAATTATCATCCGTCAGAATCATCGCTGCCGCATCTTTGGAAACCTCCGTTCCGGTGATTCCCATGGCGATTCCGATATCTGCTTTTTTCAGAGCAGGAGCGTCATTTACGCCGTCTCCTGTCATAGCTGAAATGCTGCCATGTTTCTGCCAGGTATCCACGATCCGTATTTTGTTTTCCGGTGAAACACGGGCATAGACGGATATTTTTGTGATATTTTCCATCAATTCTTCGTCTGACATGGCATCCAGCTCCTGCCCGGTCACTGCCATGTCTCCTTCCTGGTAAATCCCGATTTTTTTTGCGATGGCCTGAGCCGTGATTTTATGATCCCCTGTGATCATGACCGTCCGGATACCCGCTCTCTTTGCATCCTCCACAGCGATCCTGGATTCCTCGCGGGGCGGATCCATCATGGACACAAGACCGATGAAAATAAAGTCCTGTTCATCGTCCAGTTCCAGCACATCATCCTCCGATACCTCCTTATATCCAAAGGCAAGCACACGAAGACCTTCTTCTGAAAACTCGCGGTTTTTATCGGCAATCCGTTTTTTATCCTCCGCTGTAATGGGACAGACACCTTCTGATGTACGGATATAGCCCGTACGCTCCAGCATCACATCCAGAGCACCCTTTGTCAGAATCGTCGGAACACCGTGAAGCTGGTATTTGGTACTCATAAGCTTTCGATCCGAATCAAACGGTATCTCCTCCATACGAGGCATCAGCCCGCGAATGAGCTCATCACTGACGCTGATCCCTCTTGCCATTTCAAGAAGCGCATATTCCGTTGGGTCGCCGATTCCTTTTCCATCCACAATACTGGAATCATTGGTCAGAATGCAGTCATAGAGCAGATAACGGTGAAGCTGATTTTTCAGATCCAGATCTTCCTTCCAGATTGTTTCTCCGTCGATGTAAATCTGCTGTACGGTCATTTTATTCTGGGTCAGTGTTCCTGTCTTATCCGAGCAGATCACGGAGACACAGCCCAGACTTTCCACTGCTTTCAGATCTTTGATGATGGCGTTTTCTTTTGCCATTTTCTGTGTTCCCATGGCCTGCACAATCGTCACAATGGAGCTTAAAGCCTCCGGAATCGCTGCCACAGCCAGGGCTACCGCAAAAAGCATGGCATCCATAATCGGCATATTCCGGTAAATACTCAGTGCAAATACAAGCATGCAGATTCCGAGGATCCCTGCTGCCAGTCTGCTGCTGAAACGGTCCAGGCTCACCTGAAGTGGTGTCTTGCGCTCCGCAGCCGCATTCATCAGGCCTGCGATGCGTCCGATCTCTGTATTCATCCCCGTATCGGTCACAACCGTAACTGCTCTTCCATAGGTGACTAGACTTCCTGAGTAGACCATATTCGTACGATCTGCCAGTGCCGTCTCCCCTTCCAGTGCTTCTTCCTTTTTATCTACGTTTGTGGATTCCCCTGTCAGAGCACTTTCATTCACCTGAAGAGAATAATTATGAAGAATTCGACCGTCTGCCACGATCATATCACCTGCCTCCAGAAGAACAATATCTCCCGGAACTACTTTCCTGGATGGAATTTCAATCTTCTGTCCATCACGCACTACTTTGGCATTAGGCGAAGACAGGGATTTCAGACTGTCCAGAGATTTTTCCGCTTTCTGATGCTGGACGGTACCAAGCACCGCGTTCATAACAAGTACCGTCAGAATAACCACGGTACTTTCCACATCTCCGGTAAAAACTGATATGAGTGCCGCTGCAATCAAAATGATCACCAGAAGATCACAAAACTGAGATAAAAATACCTGCAGTACTGTTTTTTTCCTGCCCTCCTGCAGTACATTCTCGCCTTTCTCTTCCAGAAGCCTTGCCGCCTCTTCCGAAGTATGGCCTTCTTCGGATACCTGCAGATTTCTCAGAACCTCCTGCTGTGTCTGTTGATACCATGCTTTCATATGATTCCTCCTTCATGAAATTTCCCATGTAACAAAAAAGACTTTTAATGTACTTATCTGCGGGAATGTCTCCATTTCCACAAATAAATACATTAAAAGTCTCGTCACCGTATACGGTATGCATCACCAGACCTTTCGGTCGGGGTTGTTGATGATACATTAAAACTACTCCCTTTTAATTCAGGTATTAATTTTTTACAGTATAGACTTCCTTTATTCAAAAGTCAAGCAGTTTTTTCTTCTCCAAAATAAATATCGTACCATACAAGGAAGGTATAGATCGTCCAGATTTTACGGCTGTTATCCTCTGCTCCATGATAATGGTCGTCCAGAAGCTTCACCAGATAGTCTCTCTGGAAGAACTGCCCGGAAACGTCCGATTCAAGCACAGCACGTACCTTGTCATAGTACTCTTTCTGCCGCAGCCATACACGGATCGGTACCGGAAATCCTAATTTTTTACGGCTGGATACCTGCTCTGGAAGCTTACTGTGCGCCGCCATACGGAAGGCATACTTTGTCTGTGTCTTTCTGATCTTATTGTGGAAAGAAACCTTTCTGGCTGTCTGAAATACTTTAACATCCAGATATGGAACTCTGGTCTCCAGTGAATGAGCCATACTCATCTTGTCCGCTTTCAGCAGAATATCACCGATCAGCCAGAATTTCAGATCGATATACTGCATGCGTGCCGTCTCATCCAGCTTTTTCGTCTTGTTGTAGCACTCCTTTGTCAGCTTCTCCGGATAGGTTACCGGAATATCCTTTTTTAATACCTTCGCCTTTTCCTCCGGATGGAAAATATAAGCATTTCCTATAAACCGCTCTTCCACCGGCGTACATCCGCGCAGGATATAGTTTTTCCCTTTGAAGGAACGGCTGCTGTTCTCCAGCTTTGTCTTGATTTTTTTCTTTGTCTTGTCGGAAAGCACACGGAAAGGACGGAGAGAAACCGGCTCATGGTAAATCACATAACCTCCAAACAGCTCATCTGCCCCCTCACCGGACATAACCACCTTCAGCTTACTGGCCGCAAGCTGATCCACAAACCACAGCGCAACTGCGGAAGGATCTGCTAGCGGTTCATCCATGTAATACTGCACCTTTGGCACCGCATCCCAGTACTCTTCCGCCGTGATCAGCTTCTCATGACAGGTGCTGCCTGCAAAATCCGCAATCTCTCTTGCGCGCTCAATCTCACTGTATCTTCCGTTGTCCTCTGCAAATCCAACGGTAAACGTGTTCTGAAAATGACCCTGTGCCGCAATATAATTGGAGTCTACTCCGCCGGAAAGCAGAGATCCCACCTCCACATCGCTGATCTTGTGTGCTTCCACGGATTCCTCGATGCACGCCTTGATCTCCTCCACCAGGGCTTTCTCATCCTGCCCGCGCTCCGGTTTCAGTGTGGGATCAAAATAGCGCACGATCTGAAGCTTTCCGTTTTTCCACTTCAGACAGCAGCCCGGATTCAGTTTGTAGATTCCTTTAAAAAAGGTCTCGTCCATAGCGGAATACTGGAAGCTCAGATACTGGCTGAGCGCTTCCGTATTCAGCTCTTTGTGATACTCCGGATACTCCAGAATCGCCTTGATCTCCGACGCAAAAACCAGGTTACCATTTACCTGAGCATAATAAAATGGTTTGATTCCAAAAAAGTCTCTTGCAGCAAACAATGTCTTTTCTCTTGCATCCCAGATTGCAAAACCAAACATGCCGCGAAGCTTTAACAGCATCTTCTCATGGTATTCCTCATAGGCATGGATCAGGCACTCGGTATCCGAATGGTTGGAAAAAACGTGACCCTTTTCCTGAAGTTCACGTGTAAGCTCCTGATAATTATAAATCTCCCCATTAAAAACAATTACAATGTCACCATTTTCGTTGTACATTGGCTGATTGCCGCAGTCCAGATCAATAATGCTCAATCGGCGAAAGCCAAGCGCAATCTCCTCATCGATGTGACTTCCGCCGCCATCGGGACCTCTGTGACGGATACTTTCCATCATATTTTCAATTACTGTTTTCTGTTTATCGTATTTACCTGCTATTCCGCAAATTCCACACATATTTTCAGCTCACTTTCATCCACATTTATTTCTGTTCCCCCCTGCGGAACCATCAAAACATAATCGCCTTTTAATATAACGATGTACCTTACCAAGATACTACAAATTTTCAAGAATATCCAGATATTTTTTTATACTACTTGCTTTTTTCCGTTTTTCGGTTACAATAGAATAGATTATGCGCGGCGTACAGGGAAACGCCGACGCTGTTTCTGATGAATAAACGCATACTGCCTGGAGGTTGAAAAAATGATTAGTGCAAACAATGTGACTCTGCGTATCGGCAAGAAAGCATTATTTGAAGATGTCAATATCAAATTTACAGAAGGAAACTGTTATGGCCTCATCGGTGCCAACGGTGCCGGGAAGTCCACCTTCCTGAAAATCCTCTCCGGTGAGCTGGATACCACAAACGGTACCATCAGCATCACACCGGGACAGCGTCTTTCCGTGCTGGAGCAGGATCATTTTAAATATGACCAGTACCCTGTCCTGGATACGGTTATCATGGGCAATCAGCGCCTGTATGATATTATGAAAGAAAAAGATGCAATTTATGCAAAGGAAGATTTTTCCGAGGAGGACGGTATCCGCGCCAGTGAACTGGAGGGTGAGTTTGCCGAGATGAACGGCTGGGAGGCAGAATCCGATGCCGCTACTTTGCTGAACGGTCTTGGCATCGAGCCGGAGCTTCACTACACACAGATGGGTGATCTGAACGGTAACGAAAAGGTCAAGGTTCTGCTTGCACGGGCATTGTTCGGAAATCCGGATATCCTGCTCCTGGACGAGCCCACCAACCACCTGGATCTTGGTGCCATCGAGTGGCTGGAGGAATTTCTGATCAATTTTGACAACACGGTTATCGTCGTATCTCATGACCGTTATTTCCTGAATAAGGTCTGCACACACATCGCAGACATCGATTACGGAAAAATCCAGCTCTACGCCGGCAACTATGACTTCTGGTATGAATCCAGTCAGCTGATGATCCGCCAGATGAAAGAAGCCAACAAGAAAAAAGAGGAAAAGATTAAAGAACTGCAGGAGTTCATCTCCCGTTTCAGCGCCAATGCTTCCAAGTCCAAGCAGGCAACTTCCAGAAAACGTGCACTTGAGAAGATCCAGCTGGATGAAATCCGTCCATCCAGCCGCAAGTATCCTTACATTGATTTCCGTCCGGAACGTGAAATCGGCAACGAGGTGCTTATGGTGGAGAATCTTTCCAAGACCATTGACGGCGTAAAGGTACTGGATGACATTTCATTCACACTGGGCCATAATGACAAGGTTGCTTTTGTGGGCGGAAACGAACAGGCCAAAACCGTATTTTTCAAAATCCTGATGGGCGAGATGGAGCCGGATGAAGGAACCTTCAAATGGGGCGTCACCACCTCACAGGCTTATTTCCCCAAGGACAGCACACAGGAGTTTGACAACGACCTCACCATCGCCGACTGGCTGACACAGTTCTCGGAAATCAAGGATGCCACCTATGTGAGAGGTTTCCTGGGACGTATGTTATTTGCGGGGGATGACGGTGTAAAACAGGTACGCGTCCTCTCCGGTGGGGAAAAGGTGAGATGTCTTTTGTCCAAGATGATGATTTCCGGCGCAAATATTCTGATTTTTGATGAACCTACCAACCATCTGGACATGGAATCCATCACCGCTCTGAACAACGGCATGATCAAATTCCCGGGAGTAATCCTCTTTGCCTCACATGACCATCAGATTGTGCAGACTACGGCAAACCGCATCATGGAAATCCTTCCAAATGGCAGGATGATTGACAAGATCACCACCTACGACGAATATCTGGCAAGCGATGAGATGGCAAAAAAGCGTCAGGTCTATACCACAGAGGGTACTCTGGAAGACAATTAAGAACAACGGGATACCATGTGATCCCTGCATTCCCAGTATTTACGGGCTGCCGATGGCAGCCCGTTTTTTCTGTCCTTATCCTTTTTTCTTATAAACCACTTTTTTCCCTGCTCCGGCTTTTTTCATACGGGTTTTCAGCGCCGCAAACGATTTTGCAGACATCTTTTTTGGCACCGTGATCCGGCATTTCTCACGAATTCCCCGAAATGCTCCGGATGAAATTTTCGGCACCCTGGTACTCTTAAACGTAATACCGGTAAGCTTTGTACAACGATAAAAAGCCTTCGACCCGATGCTTGCCACATTACTTCCGATCACAAGCTTCTTCAGGTTTGTATTTTTTGCAAAAGCACCTGCTCCGATGGCCGTCACTTTAAAGCTATATCCATTGCAGGCAACCGAAGCCGGAATCGTCAATGAGCTCTTCTTTTTGCCCACAGGCTTCACAGCAGATACCGTTCCATTCACTGCTGCTGATCTGGTAACCTTATAACGGATACCACCCGCTTCAAAGGTACTTCCTTTTCCCGGAACCGGTTTTGCCACCGGCCCGACATCTGCCGGTATCTCTTTTTCACGGACCACAGCCTCCACCGTCGCAGGCAGACCTGGCATTCCTTTCTCATCCACCGGATAAATCTGACAGATTACTTTTCCGGCATATTCAAGCACAAGCTCTGGTTCCTCCGTCACCTCATACTGACCGTTTTCAAAGGTAAAACTGTACAGCGTACGCCCCTGTGCATCATCATCTGCATCGCTGTATGTACTGGTTACCAGCGCCTTTTCGCCAACCTCATAGATTTCTCTGTCAAATGACGCATCCAGGATCTGCGGTGCCTGATTTTCCGGAGCCAGAAAGGAGATGGCTTCCTGTTCACACAACTCTTCATAGGTCATATCGCCAGAACCTGCGCGGAATTCGGAACAGACGATTTTCTTTCCTCTGTCATTGGATTCCCATCCGGTAAAACCAATCTTATAATCCTCTCCCAGCATATCTGCAGAAAGATCTCTGACATGCTGCCATGATCCTCCCTCCGTCTTGAAGTCCACAGATACCATATTTCCAATCTTGCAGAATCCAAGCCATGCCGTGGTCACATCGTCCTCTGAAGTGCTTCCTCCTGTCTCTACAGCGGCTCCATTCGTTTCGGTAACTGTTGCAATTCCGTTATAATGTGACTTCTTGCCTACGGTAAGATAGTTATCATCATTCTGATATAACAGGAAGGATGCCGTATCCCACTGTCCGTTTTCACGCACGGGCAGATTCTCCATTTTGATCACCGTACGCAGATTGTCTTTATCGATCTGCTCCGGAATCTGATATAAAAACAGATTTTTTACGTTATTGGTCTCCTGATAAAGATCTCCGCTCTGCAGATCAATTTCGATTCGTTCTCCTGTCAGCGTATAATTCGCCGGATCCTCCCTGGTAACAGAAAAATCCGGGTTTCGTTCACCGGTATCTGCAAGGCTTAAGATCACTGCTTTTCGGTCGTTGCTTACGCCACAGGTCGCCTTTACCCACACAACACCATTCTTCTTCGCAGTGAGAATACCCGCTTCATCGATTACGGCTGCATCCGTTGCACCACCTGTCACAAAATCTTCCACAGACCAGTGAATGGATTTTCCGGACTCCACCTGTGCCAGAAAGGCATGCGTCTCATCCTTTTTCGTCAGTACCACCAGATCCTCACCCTGAATCGTAACCTGATCTTCCGGCAAAGCAGAATCAACCACTGTCATTTCCAGCTGATTTGATGTGATGGTCTCCCCATTCCATATGTAGTATGCAGATACAACTGCTGTGCCGGCCTTCTTTGCTGTCATACGTCCGTTGACTTCCACCGATAAGATATCCGGATCACTGCTTGTATACCGAACGTTGTTTACCGGAGGTGTCACCGGCTGACTTCTGTCATATGCCACCTGAATGTCCGGATCCAGATTCACCAGATTGCCATCTGACATACCGGAGAGAACGGCATAACGCTTCAGCCCGTCATCATAAGTATTTCCTTCCAGGACAACATTTTTACACCGGGTAAATTCAAATACATTATCCTGATCCCGCTCATGGGTGTCACCATCTGTCACTGTTTTCAGTGTCATCTTATCCCCTGCCAGGATACGGTCAGAAACTGCGGAAATCTCAATGGAAATATCCGGATTGGTGCGCAGAATGGTATTGTTCCGGATTGTCAGATTTTCAACGCTCTCTGCCTTGACCACCGTATCCACATCCATACAGAACCGATTATCCTCAATCGTTATGTTTTTGTGGATCGGATTATCCTCATCCGGCAGTCCGCCGCCTTTTGTCACCGGATGGATATAGACAGCCGGTGCATATTCCCATGACGTTCTTCCAATACTCTTAATGTAAAAGGTATTGCCGCGGATCGTCATATCACGGATCGGACCGGACTCATACCATTCATCCGAATCATTGGACAGATAAATCGTTGCCATGGACATGTTTAAAAACGTATTGTTCTCAATCAGCACCGGATTTCTTGTGGTACACAGAATGCCTCTGGTAGGCACATCCCGGAAGGTACATCCACGAATGGTAACCTTTGGTGCATACGTTACATTTTCAGCCACATATTTCGGCTCGTAACCCAGTTTATCGCTCAGATCAGACGGAAGCGTCTCCTCAAAACGAATCACCATAGTGCGCAGGTCGGTTCCATCCTCCCCCGGATTCGACACAACCTCCGATACCGTATACAATGTCTCACCGTCTGTGGATTCCAGTGTATCTCTGGTAAAAAACGCAACCTGATCACCCACATGGTACTGAGGAAAACCTCCCTGCTGTGTATGAATGTATTTCAGCTGCAGTGTATGATCATCCATCCTGTTTTCCACTCTGGTAAAGGTTCCGTGCAGATTGATGGGGTCATCATGTGTGTTGGAAAAATTACAGTTCTCGATGACCAGATCACCTGCCGCACCGGAGGCATGGATCCCGTCAGCATAGCTCACCGTCACATGACCGGAACCCTCTCTTGGCGTCAGATTACATTCATAATAATAGACATCTCTGCTCATCTGAATCAGCCATCCAAAGCCATGCATAAAATGTACGTTCACTTTCCGCGCCGTCACATGCTCGCTTTCCCAGGTAAAGGCCCCTGCCGTTTCCCGATAGGCACTGCTGGCAAACTCAAGAATCATGCCTTTTTTCTGCATGGACGGCCTTGTCTGACTGTAGGTGATCCGGATCACACTCCCCGTTACACCATCTTCTCGTTCCGTATCTCCAAGGGAACGGATAGAGGACACGCCGTTAAACGGAGAATCATAGGTAAAATAGGCTCTGGTCATCTCTTCATCCGGATGCGTGGCCACGATGGAATAGGCATTGTGAATACCTGTTTCTGTCCAGTAATAGTTTCCGGTATAGGGGCTTTTTTCACTGGTCCAGAGAATGGTATTGCCCTGTATCTGATAGGGGCAGCAATCGGGAATGTAAAAATCCGTATATGGTTTTCCGTCTTCCTCTCCCATATCTGTAATCGTCATCTCCGATACGGTAGGCACTGCGAAATCCCAGGAAAAGTCCTCCAGTGTCACATTTCCGGAGCGGACAACGGCAAGTGCCATCATATTACCGTGCATCAGAAACAGGGATCCATTTCCGTCCAGTGTGAGATCCTCCTGATCCTCGATCAGGATACCGATGGTCTTTTCCGGACTTTGTATACTGTTCGTATTGGACGTGTGATATTCTCTTTTTTCTGCAAAATCTTTGTAAATGTGATATTCCCCTTTCGGGAAACTTACGGTTACACTGGCTGCACCATCCTCCCTGGCACGCTTCGCTGCCGCCAGTGCGTCCTGGATCGCAACCGTACTGTCGCTGCCTCCTGTCGGGTCTGCACCGTAATCGGATGCATCTATGACCACCACTTTACCGGTTTCTTTTGCCTGAACCGCCGGAATTTCTGACAATCCGGACGGAACGACCATACAAAGGGTCAGAAAACCGGCTATCACCGCTTTCCATTCTCTCTTCATACATTCCCTCCTTATCATTTGTAAATTTCTGATAAAATCATTATATATTTCCCGCATTTTATTGTCAATTTTAATATCATTTTTGTCGATTCAGGGAGTACAAAGCACGGAAAAAGCGATGTCAGGCTCATTTGTCGGGCAACTCCTCCTTTTATGCCGGTGTCAAAAAAAAGATGCCGTCCGGATATCCCTTCCGGAACAGCATCTTATCTGTTCACCTATTCGTATTCAAAAACCATACCTGAACTTTTATACATGAATCTCAGCTTTCACACCCAGCAGTTCTTTGTTTTCCTCCAGAATCGGTGCGATGACATTTTTCAGGAAAATCTCCACCTGTCTCGGGGCACGTCCCACATATCTGGATGGATCCATAGTCTTCTGCAGCTCTTCCAGACTCATATTAAAGGCAGGATCCGCTGCGATCAGCTCCAGCAGGTTATTATCCTTGCCCTCTTCCTTGACGGTACGGCCTGCCTCCATGGAAAGCACACGGATACGCTCATGGAGCTCCTGTCTGTCGCCGCCGGCCTTCACCGCATCCATCATGATATTTTCCGTTGCCATAAACGGCAGCTCAGCCATCATATGCTTCTCAATGACTTTCGGATATACCACAAGTCCATCTACCACATTCAGGCACAAATCCAGGATACCGTCAATAGCCAGAAATCCTTCCGGAATGGACAGTCTCTTGTTTGCAGAATCATCCAGCGTTCTCTCAAACCACTGTGTAGCAGAAGTGATCGCCGGATTCAGTGCATCCACCATTACATATCTGGACAGGGAAGCGATACGTTCGCTGCGCATGGGGTTACGCTTATATGCCATGGCAGAAGAACCGATCTGCGTCTTCTCAAAAGGCTCCTCCACCTCTTTCAGATGCTGCAGCAGTCGGATATCATTGGAGAATTTGTGGGCACTGGCTGCGATGCCTGCCAGTACATTGATCACTCTGGTATCCACCTTACGGGAGTAGGTCTGACCGGACACCGGATAACACTCTTTAAAGCCCATCTTTTCTGCAATCATGGGATCGATCTTGTCGATGGTCTCCTGATCGCCGTCAAACAACTCCAGAAAGCTTGCCTGTGTACCGGTGGTTCCCTTGGAGCCAAGAAGCTTCATGGTATCAAGCACATGATCCAGATCCTCCAGATCAAGTGAAAACTCCTGCATCCACAGTGTTGCTCGTTTTCCCACTGTGGTAGGCTGTGCCGGTTGGAAATGTGTAAATGCAAGGGTGGGCTGTGCCTTGTACTGATCTGCAAATTTTGCCAGCTCCGCCAGAACATTCACCAGTTTTTTCTTTACCAGCTTCAAAGCTTCTGTCATGACAATGATATCGGTATTATCGCCCACATAACAGGAAGTGGCTCCCAGATGGATGATGCCTTTTGCCTTCGGGCACTGTACACCATATGCATACACATGAGACATCACATCGTGGCGGACAATACGCTCTCTCTCCTGTGCTACCTCATAATTGATATCCTCCGCATGCGCTTTCAGTTCCTCGATCTGCTCATCTGTAATGTTCAGTCCAAGTTCTTTTTCTGTCTCTGCAAGGGCGATCCAGAGTTTTCTCCAGGTACGGAACTTCATATCCTGTGAAAAAATATACTGCATCTCTTTACTAGCATAACGTTCTGATAATGGGCTTGTGTATCTGTCTCTGCTCATTTTTTCCTCCTGCTGCCGCATTTGCGGTCAAATGTATTTTTTTCCTTACTTCTTCGTTTCTGAAACGAATTCTTCCACAGATTATTCTTCAAATTCGCCTCGAATATCCTCCACCGGAGGATCCATCGGATACTTTCCGCTGAAGCATCCGGTACAGATGGGCAAACCGCCTGCCATCTCGCTCAACCGGTCAATACTCAGATACCCCAGGGAATCTGCCCCGATCACCTGCCGAATCTCTTCTATGGTCCGGCTGTACGCGATCAGCTGTTCTCTGGCCGGCACATCTGTGCCAAAATAGCATGGCCACAGAAACGGCGGTGAGCTGACGCGCATATGAACTTCCTTTGCACCTGCATCGCGCAGCATACGGACAATCCGGTCACTTGTGGTACCTCTTACAATGGAATCGTCGATCATGATAACGCGCTTTCCTTCCACCGCCTCGCGCAGCACATTCAGTTTGACGCGCACACTGGATTCACGGCTGCTCTGCTTGGGCTTAATAAAGGTACGGCCCACATAACTGTTTTTTACAAACGCTGTTCCATAAGGGATACCTGACTGGAGAGAATACCCCAGCGCAGCTGCATTTCCGGATTCCGGAACACCAACCACAATGTCTGCATCCACCGGTGAATCCATGGCCAGATATTTCCCCGCCATAATACGGGAATGATATACGCTGACACCATCAAGCACGCTGTCCGGTCTAGCAAAATAAATGTACTCAAATACACAGTGTGCCATTTTCTCCTTCTGACACATGCTTGTATCCGAAAAAATACCCTGTTTTGTAATCGTTACGATCTCACCCGGCAGTACATCCCGCACAAACTCCGCACCGATGGTGTCAAGGGCACAGCTTTCACTGGCCAGAATATAGGCGTTGCCTCGTTTTCCGATACAGAGCGGGCGGAATCCAAAGGGATCTCGCGCTCCCATCAGCTTTCTCGGAGACATCAAAACCAGAGAATAGGCACCTTTGATTTTTTTCATCGCCCTCCCCACTGCTTCCTCGGCCGTTTTCGACTTTACACGCTCTCTGGCAATGTGATAAGCAATGACCTCCGAATCAATGGTAGTCTGAAAAATCGCACCGTCGTAAGCCAGCTCCTGGCGAAGCTGCGGCGCATTGATCAGATTGCCGTTGTGCGCCAGTGCAAGGGTTCCTTTGATATAGTTCAGTACCAGGGGCTGTGCATTTTCTCTCGTGCTGGCCCCCGCCGTGGAATAACGCACATGGCCTACTCCGATGTTTCCATGCATTTTTTCAAGATTCTCTGCGTTAAATACTTCGTTTACAAGCCCCATCCCCTTACAGGAATCCACCTTGCCCTTTGGACCCTCTGTGTCACTGACAGCGATACCACAGCTTTCCTGCCCTCTGTGCTGCAGAGCAAACAGACCATAATAAATCGTCTGTGCGATATCATTTCCGTCAAAATCATAGATGCCGAATACACCACATTCCTCTCCAGGTTTGTCATTCATTTCGGTCTGAATATGCAAATTCTCGTTCATCTGATTTCCTTTCCGCAATGTAAGCGTTCTTATGCTTTACGCACAACAAGCGTCAGAATCAATCTGCCGCTTTTTTTGTACCTGTTTGTTTTCTTTCGTTGACATTATAATCTATGATTTTCGATAAAGCAAGTTTGCACTCCGCATTTTTTTCCATTTTGTCATTTTTACTGAAAAGGTTTGCTCTTTTATCTCTTTTTTTAGAATGTTCCGGACAGAAGCAGCCAGTTGGCCCGGAAATACTGCATGATATTCCAGTAACCCGCACCCGCCAGATGATATTCACGAATCAGATCAAATTTCGCCGTAAGGCTTCGCACATCCTCAAACCACACCTCATGGGTGACCCCGTTTTCCCAGTAATAGAAATACGGAGAACGTGCTGTCTCATCGAACTGTATCACCGCCCCATGTGCAACGGCAATCTGTACTGCCTCCACATTTCCTATGGTTTTGGCAGCTGTCTCACCGCGCACAAAGGGCAGAGACCAGTCATATCCGTAATTTGGAATCCCAAGATACAGTTTCTCCGGCGGAATCTCCGTGACCGCATACTCCACTACGCGCCGTACCATATTAAGGGGCGCGACTGCCATCGGAGGCCCGTATTTATAACCCCATTCATAAGTCATCAGCAGGGCAGCATCCACAATTTCCCCCAGTGCCCTGTAATCCTTCCCCTCATACAAAAGCCCCGGCTGGTTGGCCGATGTTTTCGGGGCAAGCGCAATACTGACACGATATCCTTCCGCATGGAGTGCATCCGTCACTTCACGCACAAACTCTGTAAATAAATCCCGGTCCTCTGCCATAATATACTCAAAATCAATATCCAGCCCCTGATAACCATACTCTTTCATCACACGGAGCAGATTATTTATCAGTGTCTCCCCTGCTTCCGGGTTCGAAACCACAGCATGGATGAGATAATTATTAAACTTTCCATCTGCTCCGAATGGAGTCAGAGTCAGCAAAGGCATCACTCCTGCCGCCTTTGCGCCGCCAATCATCCAGTCCGCCGGAAGAGGCGGTTCCACAAGCGCCCCTTCCGCAGTAAAACCATAGGAGAAAACAGAAAGCTCCGTCAGAAATGGCAGGGTCTGCTCAAGCACCCACGGACTGATATAGGTATAAGCATATCCGTTCACACGGATATTTTCAGGACGTACAGCTCTTTCCTCCTCTGAAATCAGCAATGCCTGACCGATTGCAAGCCGGTATGGGTAAGGGATCTGATTGTCGTAAATCAGCCGCTCCACCGGAATTCCATACTGTGCTGCAATACCATCTACTGTGTCCTTGTAGTTTACTACTTTTATCTGCATGATGCTCCTCCCCGTTTTTTAATTTTCATACCGCACCATTTCTCTTTTCAGCCGTTTCATAATCTTTTTTTCCAGTCTTGAGATATAGGACTGAGAAATACCAAGCAGATCCGCCACTTCCT
Source organism: Lachnospiraceae bacterium (assembly GCA_022769625.1). Classification (GTDB taxonomy): domain Bacteria; phylum Bacillota; class Clostridia; order Lachnospirales; family Lachnospiraceae; genus Hominisplanchenecus. Next base: position 31,989 of record JALEJP010000083.1, read on the forward strand.
TCTGGGTTTTTTCTTTTCCGTCCCTGGTATTTAAACCAAACCGCAGATTAACGATCGTCTGCTCCCTGTCAGAAAGCTTTCCGATCGCGCGGAACAAAAGCTTGTGTTCCACCTCCGTCTCCATGTCCCGGTAAATCACATCCTCATCCGTTCCCAGAATATCCGACAGCAGCAGCTCATTTCCATCCCAGTCCACATTTAACGGCTCATCAATGGAAACCTCCATCTTCGTTTTGCTGTTTCTTCGCAGATACATCAGAATCTCATTTTCGATACATCTGGATGCGTAAGTCGCCAGTTTAATATTTTTATCCGGATTGAATGTGTTGATCGCCTTAATCAGTCCGATTGTCCCGATTGAGATCAAATCCTCCACTCCAACACCAGTATTATCAAATTTTTTCGCTATGTAAACCACCAGACGCAGATTATGCTCGATTAAAAGTTTCTTTGCCTGTTCTTCCTCTCCACTTTCCAGGCTTTCCAGAATCCGCGCTTCCTCTGTTGCCTCCAGAGGGGGCGGCAGCACGTCACTTCCCCCGATATAATGAACCTCATTCGTTTTCTGGAACCATATATTCTGCCATCCTGTTGTCATTCTGAACTGAAATTTCTGTGGGGCTGCTATTTTTAACATTTTACTTTCCTCCTAATTCTTCCTGTTGTCCGGATGCAGTATCATCTGATAACTGCCGTCACTGCTCAGTTTTTCTTTTGTAAAAGCGATTACCGGATGCTCATAGCTTTCTGATTTGCTGCCTTTTTCCACCGACAGACTGTCAAAAACCATTCCCTCCAGCATCTGACCGTCTCCACTTACCGTACGGCAGGGAATCAGAAAGAGTTTCTCCTCTCCACTGAGCAATTCCCGTACTGCCTCATATTCTATGATGTTCACCGGACGTTTTTTATATGGCTCCCTGAGACGGTTTCCGGTATCGTACAGTGCCTTCACTTCCCTGCTCTTTCCATGCAGTTTTACCGTTACATTCTGCAGTACCGATATGGAATGCCGGATACCTGCATACATCCACATCAGCATGGCAAGAATCAAAAGTACCGCCGCCTGCGTCACAGCCATCGGCAGATGCAGGATCTGTTTTGCCGCCTGTATCGCTCCGCCCATAAAAAAAGAATTCAGTATAAACACGATCATTCCGTACAGCAGTTCCTTCCCACTTTTCCCAAAGCTCCACCTTACCATCCCACAGGCTGTCAAAACCTGAAAAATGCCGATAAAAGCCGGATTCCTGCAGGGCAGGATAAGAAGCAGACACGACATCACACTCCCGAAAAAGCCCGCCAGAAAAAGGAAGATTCCTCTCACGGTACACCGCAGCACCATGGCTGTCAGATATAACAGCACACAGTCTGTAAACAGATTTTCTAAAAAGTAAAAATCCAGATAAACCTCATAGTACACAAAACACCCCCTGTCCCTATCATGGAGCGCTTGCTGAAGCACTTACCATTATAGGTGACAGAGGGTGCGAAATTTGTCAAAAGCAGACCCCTGTATTTAATTTTTTATCGACAGTGCTCGACCTCAAAGAGATCCAGCATCCCGCGAAGCCTTTCTGCATCAATCTGCCCCGGGGCAGACGCTTCTCCTGCCGTTCCAAATGTAACCGCAGATCCAAATACCTCGCCTGCAATTCTGGAAACCACGCCCATCCTGCCCATGGACATCGTGATGACCGGTGTCTCCCCATGCAATTCTTTCATGCTGAGTGTCGCATCAAGCAGCACCAGAACATCCCTCTCATTCTTTGGCATAACGGCCATCTTTGGAATATCTGCCTCCAGCTCCTGCATTTTGCAAAGGCGAAGGATGATCTCTTCTTTTTTTGGTGTCTTCTGGAAATCGTGGCTGGAAGCAATCACCTTTATCCCACTTTCATGCGCAAGTGTAATCAGCATATAAGAGATATCATCCCCGTGGGATATTTCCACATCCACCAGATCCATGACATTCGTCTTTATGGCATCCGAAACGGTCCTGAGGTAGGTTTCCGCCGAAAAATCTGCCATTCCGCCTTCCTTTCTGGTGCGTATGGTAAAGATAACCGGAATATCCTCCAGAATACTCCTGATTGTTTCGCCTGCCTCCCGGATTTTTTCCGTATTTTGGATTTCTTCAAAATAATCGGCACGCCACTCCACCAGATCCGGCTGCTTCTCTGCGGCCAATGCCGCATCATGCTCCAGCTCCTGTACTGTTTTTCCCATAATGGGCACACAAATCTTTGGTCGTCCGCTGCCGATCACAAGGTTTCTGACCTGAACTGTACTGCTCATTTCTACCTCCTGTATCAAATTATGCCTCTTTTTGTAGTTCAGTATACTATATTCTCACAAGAAAGTCCACCTCTTGACAGATTTGTTCACATCTTCTAAGATAAGTTTAAGAAATGGGAAGAATTCGTCTTCCCGGCCAACACATATTATGTAAGAGGTGACAATTGATGGACAACAGACTTGCACTGCCTGTGATAGACGGGCACACAAAACTGACCGGACTCCTGGGCAGTCCGGTGGCACACAGTATTTCCCCACTGATGCACAACGAGGCCTTCCGCCTCCTTGGACTCAACTACGTTTATCTCTGTTTTGACGTGAAAGAAGACTGCCTTGCGGATACGCTGAAAGGGCTGCGCTGTATGAATATCGCAGGTTTTAACTGCACCATGCCGGACAAGACAAAAATGTGCGAGCTTGCCGATGCTCTCTCACCGGCAGCTCAGATGATCGGTGCCGTTAACACCGTGGTAAACGAAAACGGACGCTTCATTGGCCACAACACAGACGGGATCGGCTATATGCAGGCCGTAAAAGAAGCCGGCCATGATATCATCGGCAAACAGATGACACTGCTTGGCGGCGGAGGTGCCGCAACGGCCATTGCCGTACAGGCGGCTCTGGACGGTGTCTCCAGTCTCCATATCTTCAACCGGAAAGGACGTTCCTTTGACCGTGCGGTACAGCTTGCGGCCCGGATCCAGGCTCATACCTGCTGCAAAGTTTCCGTGTTTGACCTTGCAGACGAAAGCGCACTGAAACAATCCCTTGCAGACAGTGCCATCCTGACAAACGCCACTTCTCTTGGAATGGCGCCAAAGGAAGATGCCTGCCCGATTGCAAATGAGAAACTCCTCCATCCCGGACTGATCGTCTCCGACATCATCTACAATCCCCGGAAGACCAGGCTGCTCCTGGCTGCCGAAAGACAGGGCTGCCAGACATTTAACGGACTCTATATGCTGCTTTTCCAGGGGGCAGAGGCCTTTCGTCTCTGGACAGGACAGGATATGCCCGTTGCTCCCATAAAAGAAAAGTACTTTCACGCATAAGAAAGCTGCCGCATCAGGACGGTATGACCTACACCCCAGTGTCATATCCGCCCGCCATGCGGCAGCTTTTTTATTTTCTCTGAAGAGAAATGCGCTATATATTCTCTGTTATTTGTATTTGCGCACGATCTCAGCCATGGTATCCCACTTTTTCTCCATATCGCTGACAAGCTTGAACTGTGTACGGCAGCGATCCAGGTTATGGCCTTCTCTGTGAATCTTGAAATAGGTATCGCCTACCAGATAATCGGTCAGGAAACGCATACCGCACTCATAGGTCATAACCTTTGCTCCCATCGGCAGCATCTCAATCTCCGTATCGGTAAGACTGCCTGCACAGCCCTCGATAAATCCTTTGGTGTACACCTCAAACAGATGCATATCACACTCGATCTTTGACAGATCCACCTCATCCTCTGCGCCTGTGCTGGCACCAAAACGGATGGAATCACCAAAATCATTGATGGCAAGTCCCGGCATAACGGTATCCAGGTCGATGACACAGATTGCCTTGCCCGTCTTTTCATCCAGCATGATGTTGTTCAGTTTGGTATCGTTGTGTGTAACACGAAGCGGAAGCTTGCCCTCTGCCTGCATCTGACCCAGAATATTGGCAGTTTCTTCGTGATCCAGTACAAACTGAATCTCTTTCTGTACGCTTGCAGCACGTCCGCAGATATCATCGGCAACGGCTTTTTTGAACACTGCAAATCTGGCCTTTGTATCGTGGAATCCCTCGATGGTCTCATGCAGGGTCTCTGCCGGATAATCAGCCAACATACGCTGGAAGTGTCCAAATGCAACCGCACTCTGGTAAAAATCATTTTCATTTTCCACTGCATCATAGCAGCAGGCTTTCTCGATGAAGGTGTATACGCGCCAGTAATCGCCGGCCTCATCTACAAAATATGGCTTTCCATCGTTGGCACTGATTACATTCAGTGTCTCTCTCTCCGGGTCTCCGCCCTGCTCTATGATTTTCTTTTTCAGCCACTCCGTTACACCTACGATGTTCTCCATCAGCTCCACCGGTTTTGTGAAAATGCTTTTGTTCATTCTCTGCAGAATGTAACGTCTCTCCCGGCCATCCTCCTGGTATGTAAGGCGATAGGTATCATTGATATGTCCGCTTCCGTACGGAATCGCCTCTGTAAGATCGCCAGTGATCGGATAATTCTGCATAATACTTCTCAAATGTTCCTCTTTCATCTCAAACCTCCTAATACATGTATTTTTCCATCTTTTCTTTCAGTATAGTACACAAATTCTCTCTCGTCTTTATACAATACTTTGTTAGATTTGCATAATACGCATAATCATGCAAGGAGGATGTGTTTTTCCTTTTCCCATATTGCTTTCATCTGAGAGGAGTAGGAAGGTAAAGGCATGATTTCCAGCAGGCTCCATCCGGATTTCACTTTGTTTCAATACCAGCTGCATATTCTTCGTCCTGCTCGGCAAGGGATGTTCCCCCGATGGCGCGATACGATCTGGCACAGTTAAGATATGCTTTCTTATAGTTTTCCTTACTATAAGCGCGATTGCCGCGACGAATATAATCCCACGACGTTAGTCTTTTCTGTTCTTCGCGCTCCTTCTCCTCATGCTGTTCTGCTTCGTTCATTGACTTGAGAATTTCTTTCATTTTCCATTGTCTGTTTCACTTGAAAACTCATTCACTGAGATTCTGAAACGTTATTTGTGTAACACGAATGACACGAATCGTATCAAACACCTGTCAGAGCGCGCGAAGCTGCGCATCCTTTTCACGAAATGCTTTTATTACAGAGGAAATTCCTTCGAATTTCCTCTGTAATAAAAAAAGGACACTGCCAAGACAGTGTCCAAATGTATTATGCCTTTTATCTTCTCTTGAGGAAATCCGGAATCTGAATATCCCTTTCCTGCACATTGCTGGATGGGGTGCGCAGCTTTCCTGTGTTTGCAGACTGCGGTCTGCTCTGAGGAGCTGCACTGCTTCTCTGGAAAATACTGCTGCCCGGTGTCTCTGCCCTCTTAAAATCGGAAGCTGCTTTTCTGCCATTGACGGATGGCTGTGTAGCGGTAGCGCTGTCCAGACCGGTAGCGATGACGGTAATGCTTGCCTCATCGGTGTAAGTGTCATCATACATCGCACCAAAGATGATGTTTGCATTATCTCCTGCCAGTTCCTGAACATAGCTTGCTGCATCGTTTGCATCCATAAGAGAGATATCTCCGGAAATATTGATGATAACGTGGGAAGCACCCTCGATGGTAGTTTCCAGAAGCGGGCTGGCCACGGCCTGTTTGACTGCTTCCAGTGCCTTGTCGTCGCCCTTTGCCTGTCCAATACCAATGTGTGCAATACCCTTGTCTGTCATTACTGTCTGTACATCGGCAAAATCCAGGTTGATCAGAGCCGGCAGATTGATCAGGTCTGTAATACCCTGTACTGCCTGCTGAAGAACTTCGTCTGCTTTCTTCAGTGCCTCCGGCATAGTCGTACGCCTGTCCACGATTTCCAGCAGCTTGTCATTTGGAATGACAATCAGAGTGTCCACATTTTTCTTGAGATTCTCAATGCCCATGAGTGCATTGTTCATACGTGTCTTTGCCTCAAAACGGAACGGCTTTGTGACAACGCCGACGGTCAGAATGCCCATCTCTTTTGCGATGCCAGCAACAACAGGTGCTGCACCGGTACCGGTACCGCCGCCCATACCACAGGTCACAAACACCATATCTGCTCCCTGCATGGCCTGTCTTAATTCTTCTGAGCTCTCCTCGGCAGCCTGACGTCCAACCTCCGGCTGTGCGCCTGCTCCCAGTCCTTTCGTAACTTTCTCACCGATCTGAATCGTGTTTGGTGCTTTGCAGAGCTGCAGTGCCTGTTTATCGGTATTCACACCAATAAACTCTACTCCTGCAATTGCTTCATCAACCATTCTATTAACAGCATTATTACCTGCTCCACCCACACCGATTACTATAATCTTAGCAGCAGACTCAGCTTCGTTTGTCATAATTTCTAACAAGGGTATTTCCTCCTTCGCATAAGCATATCTATTCTTCTATAATATAGTTATTTTTCCAATTAATCAAGTCAATTTTGCAATTTCTTATAAAAATACATAATCTGTGCCCCATACACGCCCGCAAATGTGCAAAATTCCCATCCTTTTCCCGTTAATTAATGTAGGAACCGGTATAGGGATCAATATAACCGTAACCATCCATGATGATATTTCCATTCTCGTCCGTGTAATTGTAGTGATCGCACTGTGTGGTGGTAACACCGGCCGCATCCGTATAGATTTTATTTCCCTGCTCATCCGTTGAGAATGTACCGTCTGACTCCGAATACATCCGCCCGCCCTGGGGCTGTGTCTCGGCCTGTGTGGACTGGCCGTTTTTCTCTTCGCCATCCCCGCTGCCATCCGCCTCTTCCGGATTTGTTTCAGCCTCACCGCTGTCGCCTTCCAGATTCACGATATCCTCCCCGTCACTTTTAAAGGTTACGGTTCCATCGTTTTCTGTATAGCTTTCCATATAGAGTATGCCGCTTTTTCCTTCCAACTGATCCAGAATGGAATCCAGTGCTGAGATTTTGTCCTCCAGTGCTGAGTCATCCCCCAGATTGACTTTGACGGAATCAAAAATCAGGGTGATGGTATTTCTTGTTCCAAACCGTATCTCCTGCGGCACGATTCCGTTTTTATTCAGCGTCTTCGTAAGTGTGACGATGGTGTCATACAACCCTTCATCCGTCACCGGAAGCTTTTCATAAAGCTCTGCTTTTTCCACATCCAGCCCGGTGATCAACGGAACATCCTCTCTGACCTCACCGGATACCTCCACGACCATACCGTCTTTATCAAAATATACATAGCTTCCCTGATTCAGAAAATATCCGATCTGCGGCTTTTCCTGAACGGTCACCCGGATCTCGTAGGGCTTTATCATCTCCGCCCTGGCTCCGTTCAGAAAGGGAAGCGATTCCTTTACTTTATCCGGGTCGTTTAATTTCCACATCAAATAGAGCGAATTCTTGCAAAGTCCGTCCTGCATAATGGATTCCTGAATCTTCTGCGCCGAATAATAGCTGTTTCCCTGAATCACCAGCTTGCGTACCCGGAACAGTCCAAAAACGATCGCCAGACTCATCACCAGCACGATAAAGAAAAATACCGCTGCAATCTTTTTTTTGTTTTTTTTGCGATTTGTTATCTCTCTCACTGTTTTACCTTTCTGTTTATCCTTTCGAAATCACAGCTCCGAGTTTTCCAAGGTCTCCCGCAATATCCTCATAGCCGCGTTCGATGAATGTTCTGCCGTATACGCGTGTTGTTCCTTTTGCGGCGAGACCGGCTACTACAAGTGCCGCACCGCCGCGCAGCTCTTCTGCCCGGACATCTGCTCCTTTCAGATGTCCGCATCCCTCCACAATTGCCTCCCGGCCATCAACCGTCACATGGGCACCCATACGATTCAGCTGGGGTGCAATCCGGAAGCGTTCCTCAAAAATACTCTCCCGAACCCTGCTTTTTCCTTCTGCCACACACAATGCAGCCAAAAGCTGTGACTGCAGATCCGTGGGAAAACCCGGGTACGTATCGGTGCACACATAATCCACCGGGTAATACGCATTTCTTCCATCCATCCAGAGCTTTTCATCTATATAACGAAATTCTGCTCCCATTTTCTTCAAAATATGCAGCACTTCCATCATATCCTGAGGTCTCGCTCCGCACAGACAAATCTGTCCTCTGGTTGCCGCAGCAGCAAACAGATAGGTGCCTGCCACAATCCTGTCCGGCATCAAGGTATAGGAACTGTCTCTTAATCGCTCCACTCCTTCAATCCGAAGGCAGGAAGTTCCAATTCCGGAAATCTTTGCTCCCTTTCCCCGCAGGAAACGGCACAGCTCTACGATTTCCGGCTCTTTCGCACCATTTTCCAGCTCGGTGACCCCTTTGGCACAGACAGCTGCCAGAATAATGTTTTCCGTAGCGCCCACACTTGGAAAACGCAGATGAATCCTGTTTCCGCAAAGGCCTTCCGTTTTTGCACAAAGCATGCCGTCCTCTTCGCGCAAAACAGCTCCCAGCTTTTGCATGGATGTCACATGAAGATCTATGGGACGGACACCGATCACGCAGCCTCCCGGAAACGGAAGCACCGCCTTCTGAAACCGTCCGAGCAGAGCTCCCATTAAAATGATGGAAGAGCGCATCTGTTCCCCAAGAAAAGCATCCACACAGGGGGTATCCGCACAGGCAGCATCAATCTGCAAAGTACTGCCTTCCTTGTGCACCCGGCACCCCATCTTCTGCAGGATCTGGATCATCACGGAAATATCCCGGATATCCGGTACATGGTACAGCGTTGTCTTCCCTCTGTGCAGTATGGCACCCGCCAGCAGAGGCAGTGCCGCATTTTTTGACCCCTGAAGTGTAATACTCCCATGCAGAGGCATCCCGCCCGACAGCTCAAACCATTCCACCCAAAAACCTCCGCCCAATATATACCTGGATTCTACTGTTATCCTATCATATGTATTTTTTTCCGGTTTGACACCTGCTGACCGAAAGTACAATACCCATTTCGGAGAGCAGAAACAAGACGGAGGTTCCACCGTAACTGATAAACGGCAGAGTAATCCCGGTATTGGGAATCGTGTTGGTCACAACTGCAATATTCAGTATCACCTGTATGGCAATATGCCCCATGGCACCTGCCGCAATCAGCGCACCGAACAGATCGGCGGCGTGAACAGCGATCACCATGAAACGCCAGATTAAAATCAAAAATATCAGAACCAGAAGCGACGCACCCACATATCCCAGTTCCTCGCAGATGATGGAAAAAATCATGTCATTCTGCGCCTCCGGTACAAATCCAAGCTTCTGTATGCTCTCGCCCAGTCCTTTTCCGAAAAGCCCGCCGGATCCGATGGCATAAAGCCCCTGTATCGTCTGATAGCCTTTTTCATAGGCCTCCGGATTCTTCCAGATCGCCAGACGCTCCAGACGATAGGATTCCATCCCGAGAAAGACTGCAAGAAAGCCCACACCGGCAGCACCCATCCATACAAACTGCATATAACGTCTGTCTGACACAAAGACAACGATCACGGCTATTCCAAGAATAATCACGGCTGTACTCAGATTATTGGTGCCAACCAGTGCTACAATGGGAAGTACCATACCAACCACCAGAATCAGATTGAAAAAGCTGTTTCTTTTCTTTTTCTGCCTGCTAACCATCCTGGCCAGAAAAAGGATCACAGCAAGCTTCGCAAACTCGGAAGGCTGAAAAGAAAGCGGTCCGATAGAAAGCCAGCGTTTTGATCCATTGTAGGAATCTCCCACCAGCAAGACCAGACCGGAAAGCACAAGCGACAGTACATATCCTGCCGCTGCATACTTTTCAAAAATATGGTAATCCATCCTTCCGATCAGATACATGGCCAGAAGCCCCAGCGCTGCAGCAAAAAACTGCTTTTTTACATAATAAAACGCATCTCCGAAACGTACTTCTCCGTTATAGGAGCCCGTGCTGTATAATGTAACAAGTCCGAATGCTGTAAGAAACAGCACCAGTATCATTAGTACAGGATCCGGTCTGCCGGACGTTCGGCTCATGCAATTCCCCCTGCTCCTGCCATCTTTGTCTCTGCCCTACAGATTTCTCACAAGTTCTTTAAACCTTCTTCCTCTGACTTCATAACTCTTGAACATATCCCAGCTTGCGCAGGCCGGTGACAAAAGAACCGCATCTCCGCTTTCTGCATTCTGCGCACAGACGGCAACTGCCTCCTCCAGACTCTCTGTCAGAATGATTCGGTCAAAACCGCAGCGGCGAGCTGTCTCTGCAATCTTCTCCTTCGTCTGTCCAAGCAGGACCAGGTATTTCACCCGTCCCTCAAATGCCTGGATCCACTCCGTAAAATCAGACCCCTTGTCGTAGCCCCCGCCGATCAGAAGCGTGGGACGATCCATGGCCTGAATGCCCTTGATGGCAGCATCCGGATTGGTTCCTTTGGAATCATTGTAATATACCACACCATTTTTCTCTGTCACAAACTCAATGCGGTGTTCCACCGCCTGAAAACGCTTCACAGCCGCGCGGATCTCTTCTACCGGAACGCCATAGGCAAGTGCCATCGCTGCAGCTGCCATAACGTTTTCATAATTATGTGCTCCTACAATATGAAGCTCATCTGTCCGGCAGATTTCCTGCACGCCTTCCTCATCCCGGAAGACAATGGAACTTCCGTCCAGATACAGTCCCCTATCCAGTTTACGCACACTGCTGAAAAATAATACCTTTGTCTGCAGCGTACCTCCAAATTCGCGCAGAACACTGTCCTCGTAATTGAGCACACAGGTATCTTCCGCTGTCTGATTCGAGGTAATCAGCTCTTTGACTCTTATGTACTCTTCCATCGTATGATGACGGTTCAGATGATCCGGCGTAATATTCAAAATCGCACTAACCTTCGGATGAAACTGATCGATCGTCTCCAGCTGAAAACTGCTGATCTCCGCCACCGTCACACTGTCATCCTGCATGCGGGATACCGCCTCCGTGTAGGGATTCCCGATATTGCCCACCACAAACACACTTTCCTGGTGGTGTTTCATGATTTCTCCCAGCAGGCTGGTGGTCGTCGTCTTACCATTTGTACCTGTGATGGCAAGTACGTCTCCTTTTCCATTTTCATAGGCAAGCTCCACCTCGCCCCAGATCCGGATACCGGCTGTGCGCATCCGCTCCACCACCGGCAAGTCTGTTGGAACACCCGGACTCAGAACGGCTAGTGCCACTGTCTGCAGCATTTCGTCTGAAATGTCACCGATCACAATTTCCGCTCTGCTGGATGAAGGCAGTTTCATACGCACCTCATCCTCTCCAATCTTTCGGTTACCGTCAAACAGAATCACCTTTGCACCTCTGCTCTCCAGAAGCTCACAGGCTCCGATTCCGCTGATCCCGGTTCCAAAAACCAGAACCGTTTTATCTTTCCAATTCATCTGTGATTTCCTCCCCAACATCAGATTTTCTTTCGTGTCACCATCAAAGGACACTTCTTTATGACACCAGTACCAGACCAAGCAGACACAGAAGTGCCGTCACAACGGTAAACACAGCCACCACCCGTGTCTCAGACCACCCGCAGAGCTCAAAATGGTGGTGTATCGGAGCCATTTTAAAGAAACGTTTTCCGCCAGTCTTTTTAAAATAAGTCACCTGAATCATAACGGAAAGAACTTCTACCAGATACACCAGACCAACGATCAGAATCATCCAGGGCATTTTCAGCACATAAGCCGATCCTGCCACAAATCCTCCAAGCGCCAGAGAACCGGTATCTCCCATAAAAACCTGAGCCGGATATACATTAAACAGTAAGAATCCCAGAAGTGCACCGGTAACGGCCGCCGTGATAGGCTCAATGCCGCCTCCCAGTCCCATGGAAACCACCGTAAAAAACACCGCTACCATGGTCGTCACGCCCGTTGCAAGGCCATCCAGACCATCCGTAAAATTCACACCGTTAACGGTACCGATCACTGCAAGATAAACCAGCGGAATGGTGATCCATTTACAATCAAAATACTGGTCACTGAAGGGAATCCGCATGGTCAGGAAGCTCTTGTCCACTAACAGAATATAGGCAAGAAAAACGCTGGTTACCAGAATCTGTCCAAGCATTTTCTGTTTCGGAAGCAGACCATCCGAACGTCTCAGTACAACCTTCAGATAGTCATCCAGAAATCCGATGATACCAAACCCAAGAGTCAGAAACAGCACCGGAAGAATATTGGGATAATCCTTTATATAGAAAAGAGAGGTCACAAGAACGCTGATCAGAATGATCAGACCTCCCATCGTAGGTGTTCCCGCCTTTTCCAGATGGGACTTCACACCTTCCTTTCTCTCTGTCTGTCCGATTTTCAGTTTCCGAAGAAACGGAATCACAACGGGACTCAGCAAAACACTGATTGCAAATGCTGCCAGCAACGAAATAATCACTTCTGTACTTATAATCATCTTAACCTCCTAATTGAGCCGCCTCCCTGCGGCACATAACTCTATGCTAGTATAAAACGTTTCCACTTTTTTCGCAACTATTTTATAACCCGCTGTCATTTTGTGTTTCTTCTTCTTCGATTCCAAGATAGGGCAGAATGTTTTCAAAAATATCACGCATGACTGGCGCACATATCGTTCCCCCGTAATAAACCCCCTGAGGATGATTGATGATGCAAAGCCCGAGTACCTGTGGATCTTCTGCCGGAGCAAATCCAAGGAAGGAAGATATATACTGATTTGCACTTCTTGGCAGGGTCTCAGAAGTGGCTGTCTTTCCTCCGATGTGATACCCTTCAATATATGCTTTCTTCCCTCCTCCTTCCGATACTACCTTTTCCAGAATCATCCGCATTGTTTCCGATACTTCTGCGGAGACAATCTGTCTTCCTTCCCCATACGAAAACGTGCCAAGAAGCGTCCCGTCATCCTCCCGTATCTCCACGCCGAAATGCGGTGTAACCCTGTGGCCGCCATTGATCAGGGAACTGACCGTGGCCGCAAGCTGAATGGGCGTAATCTGAAAAGACTGCCCAAAGGATACCGTTGCAAGCTCCACCTGCCCCATATTTTCCTTTTTATGCATAATCGTGGCCGCCTCCCCTGGAAGATCGATTCCTGTCTTTTCCAGAAGTCCAAACTGTTCAAAATATTTATAAAAATTGTCCACACCAAGGCGAAGCCCCACCTCAATAAACACCGGATTACAGGAATTCATAACTCCCTGTACGAATGTTTCTGTTCCATGTCCTGTGGTTTTATGGCAGCGTATCCTTCTGTCGTCCACAATTTTAAATCCCGGACACTGAAAGGTGTCCGCTGTGGTCACAACACCTTCTTCCAGCGCGGCTGAGGCTGTGATAATCTTAAAGGTTGAACCTGGTTCATACGTATCATTGATACAGCCATTGCGCCACATCTGATTTCTGGCATCCAAAATCTCCTGTTCCATCATCCCGTCTGTACTCCCTGAGATGGTAAAAGGATCATTTAGATCAAACTCGGGAACATTTACCATGGCAAGAATCTCGCCCGTCTTTGGACGCATCAGAATCACAGAAACACTGTCCGCCTGTTTTTGTTCCAGTGCCCGGTACGCTGCCTGCTCTGCATACTCCTGCAGATTTACATCGATACTGAGCACCAGATTTTTACCAGGAATAGGCTCTTTTCTACCTTCTCCCTCATCCGGCAGTTCCACCCCTCTTGCATCTGTCATCGTCAGGATCTGACCGTCCGTCCCCTTTAAGATTTCCTCATACTGAACCTCAAGTCCTACAATTCCCTGGTTATCACTTCCGGTAAATCCCAGCACTTTGGATGCCAGACTCCCATAAGGATAATACCGTTTATAATCCTCATCCACTTTCACCCCAGCAAGATCATATTCCCGTATCCTGTCTCCCGTTTCTTTGTCCACATTTGTTTTAATTCGTTCAATGGAACTGTTTTTTTCCACACTCTTCCTGATTTTTTCCTCTGATATTCCAAGCTCTGCGGCGAGAACTTCAATTACCCGCTCCGGCTCTTCGATCTGACTGTGTATCACAGATATCGTACACACCGTCCGGTTATCTGCCAGTACCTTCCCATTACAGTCCAGAATCTTTCCTCTGGCAGCCTTGATATCGCGTTCCCTTTCATGAAGACTTTGTGCTTTCTGGCTGTAATACTCCGATTTTTCCAGCATCAGATACCCAAGCCGCCCGATCAGCCCTGTCATCGCAAGGGCACAGACTGCAAATACCACTACGATTTTCTTTCGATGAAATGTTTTTATATTCAATAAGAAAACCCCACAGAAGCTTTCTATTATTATATAAATGCTTCTGTGAGGTTATCACTGTTTACCACTGACTTTCGTCATAGCCTTCAATCCCAAGCTGTTCATTGGTGACACTGTTCTGCCCGGTTCCCACGGTATTCTCTCCGTTGTCTTCCGGCGGTGCCGGAACATTCGGATTCGACACTCCTCCCTGTTCGTTTACCGGATTGCCATAGGCATCCGTTTCAACGGTGCTGATGGGATTGCCATAGATATCTGTCTCTGATGTACTACTGATGGGATTGCCATAAATATCTGTTTCCGCGGTACTGTCAATCGGATTGCCATAAATATCTGTTTCCGCAGTGCTGTCAGTCGGATTGCCGTAACTGTCCGTTTCCGTGGTGCCTCCGATGGGATTGCCATAGGCATCCGTCTCCAACGTTCCGTTTTCAACCGCTTCACTCTGAACCTGCTCTTTCTCTTTCTTCAGGACTGCATTTCTGCCTCCCTGCACATCATCCCAGGTGAGTTCCAGCTCCATCAGCAATTCATCCGTAATCTCCTCTGTCATGTTGATGTTCAGATAAGGCAGGATTTCCATCATAATCTTCCGTGAGATCACCATGGAATATCCACCGGTGGACTGATCTGCTACATTCGGCTCATCGATGACCACATATACAACAACCTGCGGATCGTCCGCCGGTGCACATCCAATGAAAGAAACCAGATATTTTCCTTCCCAGCGCTGCCCGGTTTCCGGATTGATTTTTTCCGCCGTACCTGTTTTTCCTGCAACACGGTATCCCGGAACTCTTGCTTTTTTACCGGTTCCTTCGCTGACACCTTTCTCCAGTGCTTCCAGAACGATCTGTGAAGTCTTTTCCGAAATGGGCTGCCGCAGCAAAACGGAATCCATATTTTTCACAACGCCCCCATTGCTGTCCAATATCTGCTTTACCACATGGGGCTTATAATAATATCCGCCGTTTACCACAGTACAGAACGCCGCCAGCTCCTGGATCATCGTACACGTAAATGTCTGTCCAAAGGTATTGGTAGCTAACTCTACTTCATGCATACTGTCTCTGTCATAAAGCACACCTGAGCTTTCATTTGGAAGATCGATCCCTGTGGGACTTCCAAAATTAAACAGCTTCTGATATTTCAGGAACGTGGTGATTCCCATCTTCATACCGATCTGCATTAAACCGTCGTTACAGGAATTTTTCAGTACATCACTGAGCGTCTCCTGTCCGTGTCCGTTTACATTGTCACACTTGATCAGGGTATCCGTCACAAACTCACCGCCGTCACAGACAAAGTTATCCTTTTCTGTCACTGCACCGGTCTCCAGTGCCGCTGAGATGGTAACCGGCTTAAAGGTGGATCCCGGCTCAAAGCTTTCCGAAATACAGTAATTATACCATTTTTCGTTCAGCGCTTCCGAGTGTTCCTCCTCTGTCATATCCCTAAGCTCCGCTTCCGTATAAGAATCACTTAAATCCGTAGGATCTGTCAGATCAAAGCCATGATTCGAAGCCATTGCGTAAATCTCCCCATTCTGGGGATTTGCCACAATCACTCCGACATTTTTGGCTCCCTTTCCGTTCGCATCTGCATTGCCCTGACTGTACTGGGCATCGAACTCTGCAATGTATTTTTCCACCACCTGCTGAATGTTCATATCAATAGTAGTGACAATGGTATTCCCGTTTTTCGGCTCCACGATCGTGCGCTGAAGATCCGAATTCTCATCCAGATAACCAAAGGATCTTCCATCTGTCCCGCTTAACACATCCGTATAATAGGATTCCAGTCCGCAGATACCGTCTCCCAGATCATTGGCAAATCCGATCACATTGCTTGCCAGGGTTTTCAGGGGATATTTTCGGATATATACATCCTCAAACCAGACACCCTTGACACACTGCCGCCTTTCCAGATCTTTTTTTGTATATTCCTCATCCTCATTGATCTCGGTATATTCTTCAAAAGCTTTCTTCTGTTCCAGCGTCACTCTTTTTTTCAGTACCTGATACTGACTGTCCTTCGTCTCATCCTGTGTGATCAGGCTGCGAAGCTTTGTTTCCTCTATCCCCATTGTTTTTACCAGGGCATCCACCGTAGGCTCCACATAATCCAGATCGATCTCAGATCCACTGTTCACAACCTTACAGTCAAGAATCAGATTGTATACCTTTTCACTTTTCGCAAGGACATTTCCGTTTCGATCCTGTATCTCCCCCCGCTTGTAGGGGATGGTCTTACTGTCATACTGCTTCTGGGACAAAACCTGTTTTGCATAACTGTCACCGTTTTTTGCCGTAATGTAAACGATCCTCAGATTCAATACCAGTAACACAAACAAAACTAATGCAAAAATCCCCATCAGTTTTTTTTGCATTAGTTTTGAAAAATATCGTTTTTTCCTTTTTCGTTTTCGCTTTTCTGCCAATTTTACCACCTATCTGACAAATTTGTCTCTCTTTGCTTACTCGGTGGGAACATCTGAATACTGGCGTACATAATCATTGTTCTGACTGTCATACGTTTTCACCTGTTCCTCGCCTGCATACACCATCCCGAGCTTGTTAATGGCAGTATCACGAATCTGATCCATGTCAACGGATGCCAGCGCATTCTCATATTCCGTATCATTTTCCAGCTTCAGATCTGCCAGCTGACTTTCCATGGATGCCACCTGATTGCGATAGGTTGTATTCTGTGCCTGCAGCTTCAGGTAATTCACACACACAAACAGGGTTGCAAGACTCGCTGCTGTGAGAAATGCCACATATCCCAGATTCATCTGCAGCGCGCGTGCTCTGTTTCTGCGTGTCCTGGTGCTCGTAACCTGTTTGTTTTCCGGCTCTGCCGGTCTCTGTCTGACCGTTCTGTCAGGCACAGGACGAGTCTGCGGTTTTCTGACGGTGTTGCCGTCAATATAGCCATACTGGCTTGTCCTTCTGTTTTTCCTGCTGTAATTATTTCTGTCTGCCATACTGACCCCTCCTGTCTTTATTGTATTTTACGCTCGAAAACACGGAGCTTCGAACTTTTTGCTCTCTTATTATACTCTAATTCTTCCCCGTCCGGTACAATTGGTTTACGGGTAATCACTATTCCTTTTGATTTTCTTCCACATACGCATACCGGAAATTCTTTTGGACAGATGCACGGATTCTCATTTTTACGAAAATTATTTTTCACGATCCTGTCTTCCAGGGAATGGAATGTAATCACACAGATTCTTCCTTCCTCATTCAGAAGATCAATCATGCTGTCCAGAGAATCCCTCAGCACCTCCAGTTCACGATTCAGCTCAATGCGTATCGCCTGAAATGTCTTTTTGGCCGGGTGTCCGCCTACTGCTCGGACTTTCATAGGTATGGCTGCTTTTATTATTTGAATTAACTCCCCAGTTGTTTCAATTTCTTTCTGCTGCCTTGCATTTACAATATGCTTCGCAATATTCTTTGCAAACTTTTCTTCACCGTAATCACGAATGATGCGATACAGTTCCATTTCACTGTATCCGTTTACAATATCCTTTGCCGTCATAACCTGACGCTGATCCATCCTCATGTCAAGTGGAGCGTCTTCACGGTACGTAAAGCCCCGTTCTGCCGTATCCAATTGGTAGGAGGATACCCCGAGATCCAAAATGATTCCATCCACTGATGTGATGCCTATGTTGTCAAGCTCTTTCACCATATTGCAGTAATTGCTGCGAATAATGGTAACTTTATCTCCAAACTCCCCTAAGCGCTCTTTCGCCGCTTCAATTGCCGCTGCGTCCTGATCGATTCCGATCAGCCTTCCTTTCTCAGAAAGATGTCTGCATATTTCATAAGAATGTCCGCCGCCGCCAAGCGTGCCGTCCACGTAAATACCATCCGGCTTTATCTGCAGAGCCTCAATACTCTCCTTCAACAGTACAGATTTGTGTTTAAATTCCATATCGTCCTCCCCAGGCTATATGCACAATCCCAAATCTGACATCTGCTCCGCGATATCATCCATGTCATCACAGGAATTGTTCTCCATCCATTTTTCTTTACTCCAGATTTCGATCCTGTTCAGCATGCCGGTCAGTACCACGTCCTTTTCAAGACCTGCAAATTCTCTCAACGTTGCCGGTAAGAGAACTCTCCCCTGCTTGTCCAATTCACATGGTGTGGCTCCTGCCACAAAAAAACGCGAGAACTGTCGTGCGCTTTTATTTGTAAGTGGTAACGCTTTTAATTTTTCCTCGAAAGTCTGCCATTCATTGTTGGGAAACACAAATAGACATCCATCCAATCCCCTCGTAACTACAAATTCTTCACCGAGTTCCTCTCTGAATCTGGAAGGGATGATCAGTCTGCCTTTGGTATCAACCGTATGATTGTATTCACCCATAAACATATGACGCACCTTCTTTCGTGCCACAGTGCTGGCATTTCACTCCATTTGGAACCACCATACACCACTTTTCACCACTTATGTGTTAATAATATCTCAAAGGAGATAAAAAGGCAAGTATTTCTTTCGGTAATTTTAATTTTTCTGCCGAAGGGTAAAAAAATAGCCCCTCCTTTTTCAGGGGGAGCTATCTTTTTTTCCTTCACTTTTACTTTACTTTCACTGCTTTCGATGTTTTAGCAGGACTGTACGTTTTATTCTTTACGGTTACGATACGGTAATAGTACTTGCTGTTCTTTTTCAATCCCTTTTTATCTGTATAGGTCAGCTTTGTACCTTTCTTAATGACCGCGATCCGCCGGTAACCGCTGCTCTTTTTCGCAGAGCGGTATACCACGTAACCGGTGGCGCCTTTTACCTTTTTCCATTTAATCGTTACTGCCTTCTGTCCTTTGACAGCCGTCGCCGTCACTTTCTTCGTGCTCTTTGGAAGTGTCACACTCTTTGCCGCACCGGCCTCGCTTGTCCGGGTGGAATCCACCGCTCTGGCAAAATAGGAAACCTTTCCGCTCACCGGATTTTCATCATAGAAGATGCCTGTGGTGGTTTTTCCAAGAAGAACGGTCGATGTTCCTTTCTTCCGGTAAATCTGGCATGCAGCTGCGCCTTCCGGCATGGTGACCTTCACCTGTACTTTTACTGTTTTAGTATTTGCCATACTCTTCACTGCTGTCACAGACGGTGCCGCAAGGGCCCAAACCGGATTCTGTTTCCATTTTGCAATGAGCACCAGATCCGCCTGAACCGGTGTATCAAACGTATAAACCGCATCCTTCAGATACCAGCCAAGGAAGGTATATCCGCTCTTTATCGGAGTTTCCGGACATGCTGCCTTTTCCCCTGCCTTTACCTTCAGGGAAGTCCTGCTGCCGTCCACATCAAAGATTACTTCATAATACTCTTTGTCGATGACCGGCATATCCTTTTCTTTCCACCCGGCCGTCAGCGTCAGATTTTCTGTGATCGGCGTATCAAAATCAAACTTCGCCTCTCCAAGATACCAGCCGGTAAATTCAAAAGCAGGCTTCACCGGATCCTCAATCGGTGTTACTTTTTCGCCCTCTTTTACTGTTACCGTCTTTGCGATGCCGTCATACGCAAAAGTCACCTGATAAGTAACCACAGTCACATCGGTCTTTTCCCACTTTGCAGTCAGAACCAGATTTTCGGTGACTGCACTGTCAAAATCATATCGGCTGCCGTTCAGATACCAGCCAAGGAAACGATATCCTTCCCGTTCCGGTTCTTCCGGCTCTGTTGCTTTTTCTCCTTCTTTCACAGAAAGATAGCTGACGATACCATTGTTGTCAAAGGTAACGGTATATCTTCTGACCGGAACCTCACTTTCTTCCAGTCCCCAGCTGCCGTCTGCAGAGCTCTTTGGCTCAGAGTTTTTCAGAATTTCTTCGGTTATCTTTGTATAGTTTAAAACCTCGAAATCCGCCGCATTGTCATCGGTATCAATAAAACGGATTCTCCGGATGGATTTTTTCTTGGAAATAATCTCATCGCCCTCCGGATTCACCAGTGCATCGCCTTCTACCGGTTCTTCGTTTACTGCTACGCCATCTGCCAGTGCACCATCCTTCTGAAGCAGGACGCGATACTGTTTGTTGCTGATGACAAGCTCCCAGTCTGCATCTGCCTGATCGATGGCATAAACCAGATCATTCTCTGAGGTCTCTTCCGCCGCACAGCGGATCAGCCAGGAGCCTCTTGCCGGAATCGTGCCGGACAGCTGAAGTGTCTGTTCCTCACCTTTGGAAGAATAAATTACATCATATCCAGCCAGATCCACCGGTTCTTCCGCAGGATTGTACAGCTCAATAAAGCTGTGGGAAATAGGCGTACTGCCTTTCCCTCCTCCACCGTATACCTGGTTGATGATCAAATGTTCCCTCTGCGCCTCGATAAGACGTACTGCTTCTGTCTGCTCACTGACAAGGCTGCCTGTCTGAACCGTACTGGTCACTTTGACTGAAATCCTTTTTCCCACATATGCCTCATCCAGAGTCAGGAACAGCCCCGTCTCACCTGCAATCGCTTTGCCGTCTGCCATCCACTGGCAACTCAGTTCTCCTGTGTTATTCTCAATGAACGCATCATCCGCATAGAGATTTGCACCGACCACTGCATTTCCGCGAATCGTGATGATTCCTTTCAGATCATTGTCGGTAACCGGCGGATTGGGATCCTCACTTCCCCACACTCCGTCTGCAAGACTTCTGGGATAATACTCTGTCAATGCCAGAGGATCATCGCGGTAACTTACCGTTGTAAAATCTGCCTCATTGTCATTGGTATCCGCAAAATCCTTACGGCGGAGTGATTTCTGTTTGCTGGTCGTTTCCACCTTCAGTGCTGCTCCTTCCACCGGAGTCTCTCCCTGTGAAACACCATCCTCCACGTCATCGCCGCGATACAGAATCACACGGTACTGCTTATTATCGATGACCTGTGCCCATTCCTGATCCGCATTGCTTACCGTATACTTCAATGTCTCTGCATCCGCGTTCTGGGATGCACAGCGCACCAGATATGAGGCATGTGCCGGAACCGTTCCGGAGAGATCAAGTCTGCTCTCCTCCGTCATGCCGCTTCGGCTTGAAAAATATCCAACTGTACATCCATCCAGACTGATCGCAGCATCCGTCGGGTTATAAAGCTCGATAAATCCATGGGATACCGGTACATCTGTGTTATCTCCGCCACCATAGATCTGATTGATAATGATGTGGTCATTTTTCAGCTCTTCTCTTTCACGGACTTTTTCCGTGGCTGCACTTACTATGCTTCCGCTTTCCACAGAACTTGTCACCACCACTGTGATAACCTTTCCGATTTCCTTTTCGGTAAGCTTATAGCTTTCTGTATTTGCTCCCTCTATTGTCTGGTCATCTGCCTTCCACTGCCAGGAAAGTATTCCCGTGTTATTGGTATCGCTCACCTGTGCCGTCAGAACAGAGCCTTCCACCGCATCGCCGTTTATAGTTACTGTTCCGCTCAGTGCATCGACCGCAAGCTCCTTTGTAAATGTGGCATAATTGGTGATATTTCCGGAGGACAACAGATTCTCTGAAGCATCCATACCGCGAACCTGAATGGTATTCAGACCATTTTTCTTTTTCGTCAGCACACTGTCATTTACCGCAAGCACTGCCTGTCCGTCAGACACCCCGGAGATTCCCTGCAAAATCCCGTTTACATAAAAGCCGACTTTTTTCACACTGCTGTTGTTTTGTATTTTTGCGGTAAACACCGTCATTTTTTCCGCAGAAGTATCTGCTGTTACGCTGATGGCGGAAGAAGCACTGAATTTGCCCAGGGAGGACAGAAGCGCATCCACAGAGGTAAACTGTGCATCCAGCCAGTTCAGCCTGTTTTTCAGGAAGGTGCGCAGTCTTTCCGTCTCTGTTTCAAAATCGGAATGATGCATCAGATACCCCGCCTCATAGTTTGCCTGTGCGGATTCCGCCAGATATTCCTTTTCCTGGTCGATGATACCGCCTGTCTTTACGATATCCTCAAAATTCTGTCTGTTTTCTTTGTAGCACTCATACACCTGAGTCACAAAATAGGGATCCCCGATCAGAGTCTTGTACCAGGAATTTGCCTGCGCACCAGCTGATGCCTGTCTTACCATCCATACATGATAATTTCCGGTTTCTCCCTGACTCACGATGCTGTTGGACGTCCAGTCCATATCCCATACCGGTCCGATGTAAAGCTTATCTCCCAGATCTTTGTACATGTAAGTACTCTTTTTCATCGTTTCCGTATTCCAGTAAAACTCATTCAGAACCAGATAACGCACCAGGGAATCCATGTCCACCAGATCCGTATAATGCTTTTTCTCTCCGTCATAAGTGGTATAATAATCAGAAGAAGTAAAGCTGTTTTCCACAGCCTGCATATAATTCTTTGCCGAATTGAACAGGGTCGTGTTGCTGTTTGCAAACTCCGGGTTTTTGAACATGATCGGCTGCTTATTTTGAGTTTGGAATTTGGAAACCTCATCGTAGTAGGCATCCAGCTCAAAGAGAAAGCCGCCCGAAACATCCACCTCTCCATCTTCATTCTTCGGAATATCCTTGTAATAATCCGAAATTTTATAAGTTTTTCCGTTGTAGGTCACACTGTCACTGGTAATCCAGCCCATATTTTCCACCAGATAATCCTCAAGGGCATCTCTGGCATCACCGCTGATACCTTCTGCCTTTCCGATTGCTTTGGCAACATCTCCCGCACAGTCTTCCCAGTCATAAATATTAGCTCTTGATTCTTCGATGCGGACATTTCCAACCAGCTGATAGTTACCGGCATAAACACCATTTAATATCACATCCACATGAGTGGATTTCAGATATACCATTCCCATGACACCTGACAGATCATAGGCTGTGGTATTCCTCAGCAGTGATTCATCCATATAATTGGCAAGCAGTGCCCAGTGTTTGCTGTTTCCAAATCCCATCAGATCGGTCTTGGTATCCAGCTTGATCTTGTACGGCAGTTTGCTGTAGCCGGTATTCCAGGTACTGTTTCCGCGCCCGCGAATAGAGATCCCGCCGTCATAAAGGTTTGTGTTGCTGCTGTTGAACCGGTCATTCCCCTGAATATGCATCGTTGCATCTTTATATACCGTTTTGCTGGTAATGCCATATCCGTCTGCTGTGTCAATGTACACCACCGGAAGCTTGCTGCAGTAAATTTTAGTCTGATCTACACTGGCACCGGTCTCACGGATCTTCGCCGTTACGGTGATAAACTGATTCAGATCGCTCTGTACCGGTGTATAAAGATCGGTATCGGAAACCTGTTTGCCGTTTACGGTCCAGGTGTAGGAAAACTCCGTACCTTCCGGCGCACCGGCTACGGAGGCTCTCATCTCTCTTCCCACTTTTGCATATTCCTGGTCAAATTCCAGAGTCAAATTGGAGCGAACCGTCACGGAAACCTTTTTCTCTTTTCCGGTAACGGAGGTAACCGCCGTCAGTGTCACCTCTGTATCGGCAAGTACGCCTTTGACTTCTGCAATGGAACCTTTGATTTCGATGACATCGGAATCGCTGCTTGACCATACAATGCTCTCTGTTCCTTCCTCCCCTTCGTAGGTAAGCGGAAGTGTAAAATTCTTCGTCACGGAGGATGCCTTATCGCCCTCTGCAAAAACCGGTGACGGGATCGGAATCGTCACTTTTCCGTCACTGACCAGGGGCATGATTTCCCCGGTTGCTTTGGAAAGGAACCAGTAGTCTGTCCCGAGAGCTGCCAGAATGGTTTCACTCTTTAACTGCTCTTCGCTGATCTCGCTCTCCGCAGTATAACCCCTTCCCGTGCCTGCCAGATAATAGCAGTTTTTTACATTTGTCGTATTGGAAGCAGCATTTGCATTGCTGCTGTAGCCGTTAATTCCATAACCGCTTGTACCCTTAAATACAACGTTTCCCACATTCAGACAGGAACTTAAAGCTCCGATCACCGCATCCTGATGAATCCTGCCCAGAATACCTCCGCAACGCACCGGAGAGGTTCCCACGGAAGTGGATACGGTAATATCTGCCGCATTATACAGATTTGTCATCTGCACGGCAGAATTATTGGTACGCACCTGACCCATAATGCCACCTACGCCGATCAGATCGCCTCCATTGTCTGCCGTCACTTCAATGCTCCCGCCAAGTACCGCAATATTGTCAATTTTCACATAGCCGTTGGCATCACCTGACAGTGCGCCGACACTGTCACCTCCGCCCAGATTGTGTCTGATGCTTACATCTGTAAACACAATATTTTTCACTTCGGCATAATCCTGAGCAGAATCACTGCCGATCATAGCAAACAGACCGGACTGATTCCGGCTGTAGCCGCTTTTGCTTCCGTCAAAGTCAATGTTCAGACTGGAAATCACATGGCCGGCTCCGTCAAACGTGCCATTGAATACCCGATCTCCGCTTACCAGTCCGTACTGGTCTCCACCGCATCCACCGATCGGTGTCCAGTCCACTGTCCCAAGATCAATATCATCCGTAAGTACATAATCGCCGTCCATAGGATAAGCAGCGTCCACCCCTATCTTTGCAAGCTCATCCGCGCTGGAAATCGTGATCTTTTCCGCCGCCTGCACACCATCTGCTGTCATCGGCATGACAGAAGCTCCGGATATGCACATCACAAATGCAAGTCCGGCTGCCATTCTCTTCCTCCATAATTTTTGTGTTTTTTGCATAGTAACCTCCCATATCACACCTTATTGTCAGGTAATTGTCACAAATATTCTATCACATACGGTTGTATTTGTCATGTGAAATCAGCCTGAAATTTGGAAGTGCTTTTGTTACACAGGAAATTCGAAGGAATTTCCCATGTAACAAAAAATACCGCAGGATAAAGCAGATGCCAAATGTCTGCTCCATCCTGCGGCACACTTTCTGAAACCGCAGTATTCGGGCTATGCAAGATCCATGTATTGTTCAATCAGCCCGTCTACCTTTACACTCTGGATGTATATTTTCTCCACATCTCCGGTAAGCATAAGCTCATCCAGTTTTCTGCGCTCATACTCAATCGTTTCTTTCACCTTTTCCATTTCGCTGTATTTCCCTGTTCTTTCCATGTGTATTCCTCTGTCTTTCTGTGCTTTATTCTGACGTTCTGTTAACGGTCAAAGCTTTTTTTCTCCGAATGAAAATCAATAAAACAGCGCCCACTGCCAGAATTGCGGAAAGCACCTGCGATACCGGAAGTCCAATCCCCGGAATAAGAAGCTGATCTGTTCGCACCCCTTCAATCCAGAAGCGACCGATTCCATATCCTGCCAGATACATCAGGAAGATTTCACCGTCAAACTTTTTACGTTTCGTAAAGAATAAAAGGATCAGCAACACTCCAACATTCCACAGACTTTCATACAGAAAAGTAGGATGCACCTGAATATAGGAAACACCGTCGATCGTCTGAAGATGATCCATCATCTCCTGAGTCACATCCGAGGCACGCACTGCATTCAGCGGCAGCTGCATGGCAAACAGGCTGTCTGTATAACCTCCGAAAACCTCCCGGTTAAAGAAGTTTCCCCAACGTCCGATAATCTGTCCCAGCACAAGCCCCACACATCCGGTATCCACCATAAGCCAGAAATTTTCTTTTTTAATCTTCACATAAACGTAAAACGTTATTACCGCAGCGATCACACCGCCGTAAATGGCCAGTCCTCCCTCCCTGATATACAGGATATGAATCAGATTATCCTTATACTGATCCCAGGAGAAAATAACATAATATAGTCTGGCACCGACCAGGGCTATCGGTATTGCATAAAGTGCCACATCAAAATACAGATCCGGATCCTGCTTTGTCTTTTTGGCCACCCACATGGCCAGACAGAGTCCAAGAACCATGGCACAGGCAATCACGATCCCGTAATAAGCAATCTCAAATCCTCCTATGTGAATGCTTTTTCCCACATTGGACAGATAAATCCCCAGATGCGGAAAACGAATCGACTTATCCATACCATTCACCTCGATTGCTTATACATTAAAACGGAACAGGATCACGTCCCCATCCTTTACCACATAGTCCTTACCTTCCAGTCCTACCAGACCTTTTTCTTTGGCAGCCGCGTAGGTTCCACAGTCCAGAAGATCCTGGTAATTCACCACTTCTGCCCGGATAAATCCGCGCTCAAAATCAGAGTGGATCTTACCTGCCGCCTGCGGTGCTTTCGTACCTTTTTTGATTGTCCAGGCCCTGGTCTCCGTCTCACCGGCAGTCAGATAACTGATCAGCCCCAGCAGACTGTAACTTGCCTTAATCAGTTTCTCCAATCCGGATTCTTTTAATCCCAGATCCTCCAGGAACATTTTTCTTTCGTCCTCATCCAGCTCGGAAATCTCCTGCTCAATCTGTGCGCAGATCACAAACACTTCACTTCCGCTCTCAGCAGCCATCTCTCTCACCGACTGTACATACGTGTTGGAAGCACCGTCATCTGCAAGATCATCCTCTGCCACATTGGCCGCATAAATAACCGGCTTCGCTGTCAGAAGATTGTATGTGGGGAACCATGCCTCTTCATCCTCATCCTGAAGCTCAAATCCGATGGCAAGCTTTCCATTCTCCAGATATTCTTTCAGTCTCTGAAGAAAATCCACTTCCTTTGCCAGCTTTTTATCATTTTTTGCACCGCGGATGCTCTTGGCGATCCTGCGCTCCAAAATCTCAATGTCAGAAAAGATCAGTTCCAGATTGATCGTCTCGATATCTCTTGCCGGATCCACACTGCCGTCTACATGGATGACATTGGTATCCTCAAAACAGCGTACGACATGCACGATGGCATCCACCTCACGGATGTTGGCAAGGAACTGATTGCCCAGTCCTTCTCCCTTTGAGGCACCTTTTACCAGTCCTGCGATATCTACAAATTCGATCACCGCCGGTGTCACTTTTGCGGAATGATACAGATTCGCCAGCAGATTCAGACGTTCATCCGGCACTGCAACCACACCCACATTGGGATCTATCGTACAAAAAGGATAGTTTGCGGATTCTGCTCCTGCTTTCGTCAAAGAATTAAACAGCGTACTTTTGCCCACATTTGGCAGACCTACTATACCAAGCTTCATTTGTATTTTCCTTTCTATCTCTCATTTTCTCTGCTGTGTCAACCTCAGAGACGACAATTTTTTCTGTTATCTCCCAGCCACAAACAGTTTAACACACAAAACGACACAAATGCAACCCCCAGCGCCAGGAACTCATCGACACAATCCGTCATCTCGTCTGTGGTTTCGTCATATTTCGTCCTGTTTCTCAGTCTTTCGACTCCATGATCATCAAAATCCCTTCCGAAAAGGAAATCCTGCCCTCCGGTTCGGTGATCTCATTGCTCACACACAGCGGATCCAGACCCTCCAGCACATAATCAGAAAGAGAATAAAAAAAGCCTTCCAGGGTCAGTCCTTTTACTGTACCACCCACTGCAAAAAGAGAAACATACTGTCCAAACTGTTCCGTTTTTGACAGAGATACCGGGCTTTTCACCAGACGAATGCGGTTATTCGCATCCAGAAGAAAGGCTTCTGCACCCTTTTCAAGGGCAAGAGCCAGGGTGCGGATATTGGCTGCCACATGATCCAGCCTGGTGCCTGTTCCTCCAAAAATATAGATGCGAGATGCGCCAAGATCCAAAGCCAGACGCAGGGCTATATCCGTATCCGTATAATCTTTCACCGGATTGAATCTTTGCACCGGTATCTCATAGCGGCTTAAAAACCAGTCCAGTACTTCCTCCCCCGCAGAGTCAAAATCCCCCACGATATGAGTGGGTGTGATTCCGTATTCTTTACAGAACAGGATGCCTCTGTCTGCTCCGATTCGAAAATCACAGGGATGTTTTTCCAAAAAAGCAAGGGCAAACTCGGATTGAATTTTGCCCCCGCTTAAGATCACTGCTGTTTTCAACTGTTTTTCTCCTGATAATCCTTCAGGAGTTTGATATATTTTCCGGCATTTTCTCCGGTCGCTGCGCCGAACACAGCAGAACCTGCCACCAGAATATTCGCTCCGGCATCCAGAGCTGCATGTATCGTTTCTTCTTTGATACCGCCGTCCACTTCGATATCCACATCAAGCCCCCGCTCCTCAATCATATGGCGAAGGCTGCTGATCTTTTCCGTACAGTAGTCAATGTATTTCTGATTTCCAAATCCTGGATTTACCGTCATAAGCAATACCATATCCACTTTATCCAGAATGTAGTCCAGCACATGCAGAGAAGTGGATGGATTTAAAGCAATTCCTGCTTTTTTCCCAGTCTGATGAATCCACTCAATGGCACGGTCCAGGTGCGTACATGCCTCCGCATGGATCGTAATAATATCCGCTCCGCTTTTTGCTGTCTCCTCAATATAGCGCTCCGGTTGTTCCACCATCAGATGTACATCAAAAATACTGCTGCTGTTCCTGCGTATGGATTTGATTACCGGAAATCCGAAGGATATGCTTGGCACAAACATACCATCCATCACATCAATGTGCAGGTATCTGGCTCCAGCTGCCTCCACTGCCTGAATCTCTTCTCCCAGTTTCGCAAAATCCGCCGAAAGAATCGACGGTGCCAGCTCATAATGCATCTTCAATACCTCCTTTTCTGTTTCAGTTCCCCGTACAGCAACTTATAGTTCTCATAACGCACCGGACTGATCTTTCCTTCCTCCAGTGCCTTTTTCACCTGGCAATCCGGCTCGTTTATGTGCATACAGCCCTGAAACCGGCAATAGGGCTCATATTCGCGAAATTCCGCAAAATAATCCTTTAACTCATCCCCGGTAATCTCCGTCAGATACAGAGAACTGAATCCCGGTGTATCCAGAAGATAGGTATCCCCCCCAATGGAAAACAGCTCGGAATGTCTGGTTGTATGCTTTCCTCTGTCAATTTTGCTGCTGATCTCCCCCACCGTCATCTCTGCATCGGGATACATCAGGTTGATCAGGGAAGATTTACCCACTCCTGAGGGACCGGCAACTACCGTGGTTTTCCCTTC
The DNA here is from genome assembly GCA_022769625.1 of Lachnospiraceae bacterium. Taxonomy (GTDB): domain Bacteria; phylum Bacillota; class Clostridia; order Lachnospirales; family Lachnospiraceae; genus Hominisplanchenecus. Next base: position 61,204 of record JALEJP010000083.1, read on the forward strand.
CAGAAGCTTTCGGATCTCTTCCGTGCCCTCTTCTTCTCTGACACTGGTAAAGAATGCACGACAGCCACATTTCTCGTAGATTGCACGAAGCCGCTCTTTTTCCTGTTCTTCTGCCAGGTCACTTTTATTGAAACAGATCGTCGTGTGAACCTTCTGATATTCCATAGAAATCAGAAAACGATCCAGCAGATTCAGGTTTGGGGATGGCTTTGTCACCGCAAAGATCACAAGCGCCTGATCCACGTTTGCCACTGCCGGCCGTATCAGCGCATTTTCCCGCGGAAGGATTGCGCGGATGCTGCCGGTTCTTTCCGTCTCATCCAGAATGTCAATCTCCACATTATCCCCTACCAGAGGCTTTATCTTGTCCTTCCGGAAAATTCCTTTTGCCTTGCACTCATAAATTCCGGATCCTGCTATGTGAACATAGTAGAATCCGGCAATTCCTTTTATTATTTTTCCCTGCATGAAAACTCCGTTCTCTCTGCAACCGTCCGAATCTCATGATTATCGTTCCAGGATTATTTAAATGGTACGCCTTCGTATTCCACTTTTTTCGTTACCTCTCCGGCATCATCCAGCACATAAACGTATGCGACACCATCACTGTCCGAATCCGACGACAGCTTCAGACGATATGGAAACTCAACGGCTTCCCCATCCACCAGTGTAGTGGTCTTTCCATCCTGCACCAGTTCGATCCGCACATCTTCCCCGTCGTAGTCCTTCGGTGCATAAAGTTTCACATCGGTCGAATACTTTTTCTCCTTCGCCTGTGATTCACTCTGAGCAGCGGTTCCGCTGTCGGAAAGGCGATTCACCGTCAGTGTGATTACCGTGCCCTTATCCACGCTCTCACCTTCCGACACATCCTGATCAATAACCTCTCCGTCATCATAGCTTTCATCTGATGTCGTCTCGATCTTGACGGCCAGTCCCATATTTTCAAGCGTGGTCTGCGCCGTATCGGCAGACTGCCCACGCACATCCGGCATGCTTACCGGCTCTGCCGTGCCTTCCTGCCCTTCTTCGCCTCCATTTTCACTGCTTTTACTGATATACAGTGTGACCATGGAGCCTTTTTCCACTTCTGTGCCCGCACCCGGACTTGTGGAGCTGACTCTTCCCTCATCAACGGAAATATCATAGACATACTGCTGCTCACATTTCAGTCCCAGATTCTCCAGTTCCTTTTCCGCATCTGCCGCCGGTTCATTTTCCAGCGGTGGAATTTCCACCATGTCACTGCCTGTACTGAGTGTATAGTAAACCGTTGTATTACGCGGTGCCATTTCACCTGCATTCGGCTGCTGCGCCATGATCTGTCCCTCCTCATAATCATTGGAGGGTTCTTCCCCTGCAAGCTCCAGCCCCAGTCCGGAATCCTTTAACAGCTCCTTTGCCTCTGCCTCTGTTCTGCCTAACAGGCTTGGAACCTCGATCTGTCCCACCGTCTCCGCCGTGGTCTCAGAGGTCTGCTCCGTCTGCCCGATTTTACCGCCGGCTAAAAATCCAAGATCAAAAAGACCTGCCGCACTTCCAACCAGTGCCAGGAAAATACAGAGGATCAGTGCACCCAGAACGATACTGCCAATGGTCATAAACTTTTCAAGCTTCGGGCTTACTCCGGAATCCTCATCATCGTCGTCCTCCGGCTCCTGATACCGGCCGCCGTAATTCTGATAGCCTCCCTGCCCATACGGTGTACCCTGCGCTTGCATCCCCTGGTTTCCTGTCCCGATATTCTGCTGATAAGTCTCCTCCGGCGGCTGGACTTCGCTGCGCCCTTCTTTTATCTTGTTCAGTTCCTCTTTGGAAACGACAACGGTATGCGCATGATTGTCAATGGGAGCAATCTTTACAAAATCACCTTCCGGGTTCACCAGAGATTCCTTCAGATCACCGATCAGTTCTTCCATATCATTGTAACGTCTGTCAGGACTTTTCTGTGTACATTTGTAAATGATCTGAACGGTGCTTTTGGGAAGATCCGGTACATATTTGCGCGGAGACTGCATCTCTTCCTGTAAATGCTTGATCGCAATCGCCACCGTAGTATCTCCGTCGAAGGGCACATGGCCGGTAAGCATCTCATACATGGTGATACCAAGGGAATAAATATCGCTCTTGTAATCACTGTATCCTCCTCTGGCCTGTTCCGGTGAGCTGTAATGTACCGATCCCATCACATTGGAACTGATGGTGTTTGAGGTGGCCGCCCTTGCAATTCCAAAATCCGTCACCTTAACTTTTCCGTCTGTGGAAATTATAATATTCTGCGGCTTCACATCTCTGTGGACAATCCCATTGTTGTGCGCAGCCTGCAGCCCCATGGACACCTGGATGGCGATGCTGATGGCCTCCCGCACAGCCAGTCTTCCTTTTTTCTCAATATATTCTTTCAGTGTGATTCCTTCCACCAGCTCCATCACGATGAAACTGATGTCATTTTCTTCACCCACATCATAGACATTCACAATATTCGGATGCGCAAGGCCGGCCGCAGACTGCGCCTCCGCACGGAATTTTGATATAAATGCCTTATCTTTTCGAAATTCAGCCTTCAGTACTTTTACCGCTACAAACCGGTTTAGTTTATGATCCTTTGCCTTATAGACATCTGCCATACCTCCGGAACCGATTTTGCTGATGATCTCGTACCGTTCCTGGATAAACATTCCTTCTTTTAACATTGTTCCACCTCACCTGTCAGCGGTTCTGCAAGCACCACCGCGATATTGTCCTTTCCTCCGTTTTGATTTGCCTTTGCGATCAGATCCATCGCCGTCTTCGGAAGTTCCTTACCGCTTTTGATAATCTGCTCAATTTCCGCATCCTCTACCATATTACTCAGCCCGTCTGAGCACATCAGGATGATGTCTCCCTTTTCCAGGCTCAGATCAAAGAAATCCACCGCAACCGTGCGGCGTGCGCCGATTGCCCTGGTAATAATATTTTTATCCGGATGATTTCTGGCCTGTTCGCGGGTAATCTCACCAAGCCGGACCATCTCCTCCACAAGAGAATGATCTCTGGTTATCTGTTTTATGTGATCACGGATCAAATACAATCTGCTGTCCCCTACATTTGCCACGTACAGATATTCGTCTACGACTGTGGCTGCTACCACTGTCGTTCCCATCCCGCTTAGCCTCTCATCGCTGGATGCCTTATCCAGCACCTTTTCGTTTGCTGTCTCGATCGCAGTACGCAGTACGCGAATCGGATTGCGCTCTTTGTTTCTCTTTACATTGTCAACGATAACCTCTACCGTATAACGGGAGGCCGTATCACCGGCCTGATGTCCGCCCATACCATCTGCCACAATCAAAAGATTGGGCAGACGCCCCACCGGAGTGTCTGAGGCGTACACAAAATCCTGGTTCATCGTTCTCTTTCGTCCTACATCCGTAATGCAGCATGATCTCATGCTCTTACTCCTTTTTCTCTTTGTCCAGATAGCTTTTCCTAAGTTGTCCACATGCACCGCCTATATCCCGTCCCATTTCTCTCCTTATAGTAACATTAATTCCGCAATTTTCAAGTTTATTTTTAAAATCAGCGATCACTTTTTTGCCCGACTGCACGTAAGAACGTTCCTTGATAGGGTTAACCGGAATCAGATTCACATGACAGTTCATTCCATGAATCAGAGATGCCAGCTCTTTTGCATCCTCTGCCGTGTCATTTTTACCTCCCACCAGGCTGTACTCAAAGGTGATCCGTCTTCCCGTCTTTTCATAATAATAACGGCATGCCTCCACGGCATCATGGATTTCGTATTTCTTTGCAACCGGAAGCAGCTCTTCCCGCTTCTGCTGGCTGGACGCATGCAGAGAAAGAGCCAGTGTGATCTGAAGTCCTTCCTCTGCCAGCTGGCGCATGCGCGGCACGATCCCACAGGTGGACAGTGTGATATTTCTCTGACTGATATTCAGTCCATGCCCGTCACTGAGCATATGAATGAATTTTACCGCATTGTCATAATTGTCCAGAGGCTCCCCGGTTCCCATCATAACCAGATTGGAAATCCTCTCACCAGTCATTTTCTGGATCCGGTACACCTGATCCAGCATTTCTCCCGGGGTCAGATCTCTGGTGCGTCCCCCGATCGTGGAAGCGCAGAACCGGCATCCCATCCTGCATCCAACCTGGGTGGAAATACAGACGGAATTGCCATGCTGATATTTCATCAGAACGCTCTCGATCACATATCCGTCCGCAAGACGGAACAGATATTTCTGCGTGCCGTCGATCTGTGAAGTCAGTACCTGTACCGGTGTCAGACAGGTATAGCTGCAGCTTTCAGAAAGTTTCCGGCGCAGGCTTTTGGAAAGATTTGTCATCTCATCAAAACTATCTGCAAGCTTCTGGTGCATCCACTGATAAAGCTGTCCGGCATGAAAAGGTTTTTCCCCCATACCGGCAAGCAGTGCCTGCACCTCCCCGTAATCCAGGGACTTGATATCCGTCTTCCGGATACCGTCCGTATTTTCCTTGTCTCTGTTGCTGTTATCCATCATTTCCATGTTATACGCTTTCCTCTACTGGATTCTTTTAAACCTTGCCATAAAAAATCCATCTGTTTTATGTACCCCCGGAAGAAGCTGCAGATACCCCGCCTGTGTTGTCTTGCTTTTCAGCTCATCACAGATATACGGATCAATGCTCTCCAGCCGGAACGGATAATTTTCCAGAAACCATTTTACATTGTACTGATTTTCCTCCGCGCCAATGGTACAGGTACTGTATATGAGGGTACCGCCCTTTTTTACGTAAGGCCAGACCGTGTCCAGAATCTTTCGCTGCAGTTTCACGATCTCCGCCTGTTTTGCAGGTGTCATCTTATATCGGATATCTGCCTTTTTGCCGATCACGCCAAGACCGGAACAGGGTACATCCGCAAGCAGTATATCTGCTTTTTCCACGGACTCGGGATCAAACACCGTGGCATCCATCCGTACGGCAGACATATTGATGACGCCGATGCGCTCAATATTGTCCTGCATCAGGGATACCTTGTAATCGGTGACATCCCTTGCCTCCACATGTCCGCTTCCCTGGAGCATATCTGCCAGATGCAAGCTCTTTCCTCCCGGTGCCGCGCACACATCAATGCAGAAATCACCCCATTTGGGTGCCGCGATCTCCGACACCAGCATGGAACTGACATCCTGCACCTGAAACCAGCCTTTTTTGAACGCATCCACTGCTTTCATGTAATTATAATTACCAATATTCAGCGCGTAGTCCAGATAAGGCACACGCTCCACACAGATGTCCTGGGCTTTCAGGCTCTCCACGATCTCATCCATGGAGGCTTTTCCCAGATTACAGCGCACCGACGTCAGCTTTTCTTTGTGCATGTCGGCACAGATCTCTTCCACTGCATCAAATCCATAAAGCTCGATCCAGTTTTTCAAAATCCACTCCGGCATGGAGTAGGTCACAGACAAATAAAGTATCGGCTGTTTCTCCCTGGAAGGATACTCCACTTTATCCAGATTGCGCGCCACACTGCGCAGTACGCCATTTACAAAACCTTTCAGCTGATAAAAGCCCCTTTTCTGAGCCAGACGCACTCCTTCATTGCAGATGGCTGAATCCGGTACACTGTCCATGTATTTCAGCTGATAGACCGACATTCTTAAAATATTGCGGATCACCGGCTTCATCTGACGAACCTTCACTTTGGAAAAACGTTCGATGATATAATCCAGCTGAATCATGTTTTCCAGCGTCCCCTCCGTGACCCGGGTAATAAATGCACGATCCCTCTTTTCCAGATACTGGTATTTTTCCAGAACATCCTTCATCACAATGTGGCTGTATTGCTCCTCCTCCACGATGTCCATCAGAGCTCCCAGTATAATTTCTCTCAGATTAATCATCTCTTCTGCGTCCTCCGGCCAGAATGATCAGACGCAGCAGCTGCAGAATGGAGGATGCAAGACTTGCCACATAAGTCATAGCCGCCGCACGAAGTACTTTCTTTGCTCCGGAAATCTCTTCTCCGCCCAGCATCCCGGTTCCCTCCAGAATACGGACAGCACGGCTGGATGCGTTAAATTCCACCGGAAGCGTCACAAGCTGGAACAGCACCGCCAGGCCAAACAGAACAATGCCGATCATCGTCAGTTTTTCCAGTCCCATCACAAGACCCAACAGAAAGATCGGCCAGGAAAGGCTGGATCCAATGTTTGCCGCCGGGACCAGTGTACTGCGCAGAACCAGAGGACCATAATTTTTCTGATGCTGAATGGCATGACCGCACTCATGGGCTGCCACACATACTGCAGCCACGGAATTGGAAGAGTACGTACTGTCCGAAAGCCGTAGAACTTTTGAGCGCGGATCATAGTGATCCGTCAGATTACCGGATACATGCTCAATACGCACATCATAAATTCCGCTGCGGCGAAGCACCTCCGCTGCCGCCTGTGCGCCGGTAAATCCTGCCATACAGCGCACCTGCGAATACTTTGCAAACGTGCGGTTGACTCCGGCAGAAGCGATCATCGTCAGAATCAGGCCGAAAAATACCAGAATCACAGTAGGATCCCAGTACCAGCCATATCCCATTCCTCTTCCGTAATATCCAAGTGTACTGCCAAGTAACATACCTGTCATAAAATCATTCCCTTCTCTAAATGACAGCCCCGAAGAAAGGCTGCCGTATCCATACGTTTTTTCCCCTCAAGCTGAAGCATGCGCACAGCAAGGACTCCCTCACCTGTTCCCACAAAAAGCCGGTCCTTTTCGGCTTTCAGAATCATGCCGGGCAGCACTTTTTCTCCCGCCTCTTCCTCTGTCAGCACATCGGCCTCCCAGATCTTTAACGTTTTGCCGTTCAGTTTTGTAAAAGCACTTGGCCAGGGATTTAAACCACGAATCAGCCGTTCGATTTCCACTGCTGTTTTGTTCCAGTCGATCAGGCCCATATCCTTTGTCAGCATTTTCGCATAAGGTGTGGGAGATTCTCCCTGCTCCTGTGGTATAATGGTTCTCGCTTCCAGTCCTTCCAGCGTCTCAAGCAGAAGCTTCGCACCTGCCGCACTGAGTTTATCAAACAGACTTCCGCCTGTCTCTTTTTTCTCCAGTGGAACCACCGTTTTTAAAAGCATGTCACCGGTATCCAGACCGGCATCCATCTGCATGGTAGTTACGCCGGATTCTCTCTCCCCATCAATCACGGCCCACTGAATGGGTGCGGCTCCCCGGTATTTCGGCAGAAGGGAACCGTGAACGTTCACACAGCCGTAGGGGGCAATATCCAGAATTTCCTGTGGGATAATCTGCCCGAAAGCCACCACCACCAGAACATCCGGTTTCAGGTTCCGGATCTGTTCCACGACCTCCGGTTCCCGGATACGCCTTGGCTGATACACCGGGATCCCTGCTTCCACTGCCACTTCCTTAACCGGCGGAAACTGCATCGCCTTTCCTCTTCCTTTCGGTTTGTCCGGCTGGGTAAACACAGCAGCCACCTCATGTCCGGAATCAATCAGTGCTTTTAAGGCATCCACCGCAAAATCGGGTGTTCCCATATAAATAACCCTCATCGTATGATGATTCCTCCTATTCTTCGTAATCTACATCCTCAAGCGGCCCTTCCACTTTCTCCACAAACATATGGCCGTCCAGATGCTCACACTCATGACAGATGGCGCGCGCCAGAAGACCTTCTCCCTCCAGCACAAATTCTTCCATATCTTCGTCACAGGCTTTTACTTTTACATAATCGGGACGTGTCACAATGCCGGACTGTCCCGGCAGACTTAAGCAGCCTTCCGGCCCGGTCTGCTCTCCGGCCGTCTCGATGATCACCGGATTGATCAGTACATGGGGATCATCTCCGCAGTCGATGACCACGATACGGCGCAGAATCCCCACCTGGTTTGCCGCAAGTCCCACGCCCATGGAATCATACATGGTGTCGAACATATCATTGACAAGCTGCCTGAGCCTTGGTGTCATCTCCGTGACCTCTCTGCACACCTTTGTCAGTACCTCATCACCCATAATCCTTACTTTACGAATTGCCATTTTCTCATCCTCCGTTTTCTGTCATTTCCCGGCTAAACTCATGTTCTGTCATACTGTATGGTAATTTTATCAAATCCCTTGTTTATTTCAATATATTCTTCCACTTTCTGTTTGATCCGAAGCAATATCCGGTCATTTTCATGGCGGACATAGATCACCTTCCGGTACAGATCGTTCACTTTGGATACGGTCTCATCTGCCGGTCCCACCACCTTCACCGCGCCATTTGCGGTCAGTCTGTCCAGGTATTTTTTCAAATACTCCATAGCCATCTGCAGGTAAGCCTCATCCTCCCCAATGCCATGGATGGTAAACAGTCCTTGCACCGGCGGATATCCCATCAGCTTCCGGTACAGAATCTCCTGGCTGTAAAATGCCCGATAATCCTGTTTCGCCGCAGCCTGAATACTGTAATTATCCGGCTCATAAGTCTGAATCACCACTCTTCCCTCCTGCTCTCCTCTTCCGGCTCTCCCGGCCGCCTGGGCAAGAAGCTGAAAAGTACGCTCAGCCGCCGTGTAATCGTTCATATGGAGGGACAGATCAGCTGCCAGTACCCCCACCAGTGTTACATTTGGAAAATCATGCCCTTTTACAATCATCTGTGTTCCCACCAGGATGTCCGCCTCCTGATTGGCAAAGGCTGTGAGAATCTTCACATGCCCGTCCTTCTCTCTGGTGGTATCCATATCCATCCGCAAAATACGCGCTTTCGGAAAAATGCGCTGAACCTGCTCGCTCACCTGCTGGGTGCCAACCTGAAAACTCCCGATAAAAGGAGAACCACATTGGGGACATACCGATGGATTGGGAGCCGTATAACCACAGTAATGGCAGACAAGCCGCTCTGCCTGCGTTCCCTTTCCGTGGAGGGCAAGAGATACATTACAGTGGGGACAGCCGGCCACATATCCGCAGGACCGACATGCCACAAAACCGGCATACCCTCTCCGGTTCAGAAACAGCATCACCTGCTGATTTCCATCCAGGCACTCCTGCATCCACTCCATAAGTCTGCCGCTTAGGATACCCCGATTGCCCTCTTTTAATTCCAGACGCATATCCTCAACCGATACTTTTGGCAGTTCCCGCCGATTGACACGGTTTTTCAGTTCAAACAGTGTATACTCCCCAACCCTGGCCCGATAATAGGATTCCACAGACGGTGTTGCCGATCCAAGTACAACTCTGGCACCCTCCATAGATGCCCGCCGGATGGCCGCTTCCCTGGCATGGTAACGCGGGGCACTCTCACTTTTGTAGGATTCCTCATGCTCTTCGTCCATAATGATAATACCCAGATTTGAAAACGGTGTGAACAATGCCGATCTGGGACCGATCATAATATCAATCAGTCCGTTTTTTGCCTTCTCATACTGGTCATACCGTTCTCCCGCTGAAAGTCTGGAATGCAAAATCGATACCCTCTCACCAAACCGACGGCAAAAACGCATCACCGTCTGATAGGTCAGAGCGATTTCCGGAATCAGCACGATTGCCTGCTCCCCCCTTTCCAGCGCACAGGCAATCAATTCCATGTATACTTCCGTCTTTCCACTGCCTGTCACACCGTGAATCAGAAAGGTTTCGCCGCCTGACTCCTCCCATCTTTCTGAAATCGCATCTACAATCTTCTGCTGTTCCTCATTTAAAACGATCGCTTCCCCGTTCTTTTCAAAGTTCTTTGCAAACGCACTGCCCTCCTGTACCCATTCCGTTGGATCCCGGTAAATGCGGCTGCTTTCCAGGCATACGATTTTTTGTTCCTCCAGTGCCCGGATCACCGTTTTCGGTATGCCAAGCTCCCCTGTCACAAACCCCACAGGGAGTACGGCCTGCCTGTCATTCTGCAGTCTCTGACGGTCAAGCAGAGAGGAAAGCAGTCTCGCTCTGGCTTTCTGGTGTTTCTTTTCAAAAAATGCCAGTCTCTCTTCCCCCTCTTCCAGGGAAAGCAACAGCCGTACCTGTTCTTTCTGTTTTTCCTTTGTCTTTTTCTTTACCGGCAGAACCGCCTTCAGCGCCTGAATCATCGTGGATCCGTAATATTCACGCATCCAGGCTGCAAGCGCAATCAGTCTGCCCTCCACATCCGTCTGTTTTTCACAGACTCCGCAGATGTCCTTTATCCTGTCAACGGGATATTCCGGCTGCTTTGTCAGTTCCAAAACATAACCGGACACACGCCGGTTGCCACGTCCAAATGGGATCTCCACCGCAGTGCCCGCATGAATCTTTCCGCACAGAGTATCCGGCACATGGTACTGAAAGGTCTTATCCAGCTTTTCGTGACTGATATCCACGATAATATTTGCATACATTTCTTCGCAGCTCTGCTCCATTTCCTCTGCACACTCTGTCAGTTCCCTTTATTACTGTTCTGCGGCTTTTGCCGCATCTTCGGCAAGAATCTCCTGAATCAGCACACGCTCATCCATTGGATATTTCTTCCCTTTGATTTCCTGATAATCTTCATGTCCTTTTCCGGCAAGCACGATCACATCTCCCGGCTGTCCGTGATGGATCGCCCAGGCAATGGCCTCCTTCCGGTCCGGAATCTCCACATATTTACCGTCTGTTTTCTCGATGCCGGTACGGATATCTGCGATGATATCCAATGGCTCCTCAAATCTTGGATTATCTGAGGTAATGATCGTCAGATCAGCCAATCGGCCCGACACCTCACCCATCTCAAACCTTCTGGATTTTGCCCTGTTTCCGCCGCATCCAAAAAGACAGACCAGACGTTTTGGATTGTATTCCTTCAGGGTGGTCAGCAGGCTTTCCAGACTCATGGCATTGTGGGCATAGTCGATCATCAGTGTGAATTCATCCGACACCTTTATCATCTCAATGCGTCCTTTTACCTTTGCCTTTGCAAGCGCATCCACGATATCCTCCTTTGCCACACCGAAATGACGGCAGATTGCAATGGCCGTCAGCGAATTATACACACTGAATTTGCCCGGTATATCGATTTCCACATCCAGTGAAAAATCGCTGCCTTTCACCGTGTAGTCGATGCCAAGATATCCTGGACGCGATACCAGCTTTGTGTTCTCCGCTCTCAGATCTGCATTCTCAGAGAACCCGAAAGTCTCAATCTGGCAGGTATGTCCTGCAAGCACCTGTTCCAAATGTCTGTCATCCGCATTCACAATGCCAAGCCTGCACTGCTGAAACAAAAGTCCCTTACAGTGCATGTAATCCTCAAAGCTTGCATGCTCTGCCGGTCCGATGTGATCCGGCTCAATATTGGTAAAGATACCGATTTCAAAAGGTATCCCTGCGGTACGGTGCAGCATCAGCCCCTGGGAAGAAACCTCCATGACGACACAGTCACAGCCCGCCTCCACCATCTGATGAAAATAGTTCTGTATGGTATAGGATTCCGGCGTGGTATTGGCTGCCGGTATCCTCGCCTCCCCGATAATCGCCTCGATGGTACCGATCAGCCCCACCTTATGACCGGCAGACTCCAGAATGGATTTCACCATATAAGTAGTGGTAGTCTTGCCCTTTGTGCCGGTAATACCGATCACTTTCAGCTTTTCTGCGGGATAATCAAAATATGCCGCGGAAATCAGGGCCATCGCATAGCGGCTGTCTTTTACACGGATCACCGTCACATCCTCCGGTACCTCCAGTGCTTCCTCTGCCACCAGAACCTTTGCTCCTTTTGCGATAACATCCGCCGCATACCTGTGCCCGTCTGAGACTGCTCCCCTGATACAGAAAAACAGGGAACCTTCCCCGGCCTTTCTGGAATCGTTGACAATGTCTGTCACATCCACATCCAGAGAACCATTTATGCATTCATAATCCAGTCGTTCCAATAGTTTTGTTAATTTCATGGCACATACCTCCATAAATCAGTCAGGGCCAAATGCCCGGAACATTATTACACTATAGGATAGCACAGAAAGAGGGCTGTTGCAAACATAAAAATTTACAGCAGCCCTTCCTTTTACCATGTTTTCAGGATTTCTATGATCTCTTCCTCGTAATCGCCCAGAATATCCTCCTGACGTCCCACCGTGCGCACATTTGTTTCCGCCCCATAGCCTCCATCTTCAAATTCCCAGATATGATAACTCAGTCCTCTGTGCTCAAAGTCGATGCTTCCAAGTCCCTCTTCCTCCGTATAGCTGTATTTCCATCCCTGTTTATCCAGATAATTTCTGATTTTCTTCAGACGCATGTTATCTCCTCCTGTTTCTCATTTCTTTTCTCAATTTACGGAAAATCCGCGTTTTTCTGACGTGACGCCTGCGTGCTTCATCAGACGGATCATTCCCTCCGTGGCAATGCTCACCATGCTTTCCACATGAATAAATCCGGTGCTGCCTGCATCAAACAGAATATTTGCCTGGGCTTTGAACTCCTCATCCCCCTCCCAGAAAAGATACTGTACCGGAATACAGGCAAATCCGGACAGCTGTATTCCCACATCACCGTGTGGCAGACGGATACCGCCCATCTTTTCCGCCGCAAACGCCAGTGCATCCCCATGTCCGGAAAAAGCTGCCGCAAAATCCTCGATCACACCCTTCTGAAAGGCCGGCACAAAGGGTCTTGCATCCGGAAGCCCGGAAAAGGGCACCCATTGACCGGTAAGAGCTGCTTTTGGCTTTGCATACCAGAGCAGCGTATAGATGTTCAGTTTTTCCGTGCTTGTGACCGGTTCATCATCCTCCATGGCACAGATTTCTCCGGTACACAGAGAGATCGCGTATTTCCGGTCAAAATGATACAGGGTAAAACAATTTCCCTCATTTTTCAACTCCGGAAGCTTCTCCAAAAGCACCTTATGGTCCATGTTTAAAAATTTCACAGCCCATTGGTCACAAAGTTTCTCATAATTGGATATCCGTTCCATTTCACTCCTCCTCTGTATGGGAAACAGTCAGCCGATATTCCCTGTCTCCCATCTGTGCTGCTTCCCCTTCAGATTCCCTGCATATGGAAGCAGCAGAAAGCCGCAGGAAAGCTCCTGCGGCTCCACCGGCACATAAATCCCGCTGCCCAAAGCAGAATCAGCGTATTATTTTTTTACTTTTTTGCTTTTGGAAGCCGGTCCATATAACTTTTTATTCTTTGCAACTACTTTGTAATATACAACCTTTCCTTTTACCTTACTGTCTGTAAAGGAAGTCTTTTTCAGCTCCTTCACTTTTTTATAGGTACCGTTTGCCGAGGTTGCTTTCAGTACAACATATCCGGCTGCATCTTTTTGCTTTTTCCAGCTTACCGTGATCTTGCTTCCGGATTTCTTCGCCTTCAGACCGGTTACCGCCTTTGGAAGCTTCTTTGTGGAAATAACAGCAGACGCGCTCGTGATCGTCTTAACATTATCACCATTTGCACAAACCTCATAACGGTTCACTGCTCCGCCCTTCGGCGTCTTATCCAGGAAGGAGGCTCCGGCTGTCGTTCCGATCGTCTTGCCATTTCTCTTGATCGTATAGGAAACCGCACCGGAAACCTTTGCCCATTTTACGGTTACCCCTTTATAACTGCTCTTCGCACTGCTGATTTTCGGTGCAGCCAGCTGCACTTTCTGCGGTGCCTCTGTCTCCGTGGATGGCGTTTCGGTCTCCGTCTGGAGGGTCTGCAGATTTGCCTTTGCACGTTCCAGATCCTGAAGCGCTGCCTTGAGTACTTCGGCTGAAGTGCCTTCCTCTATCGCTTTTTCTGCTGCAAGAATTGCCTCCTGGAATGCTTTCCAGCTTGCATCCGTATAATTGCCCTGCTTCATTTCTCTGGCTTCTGCCACCTGCGCATTCAGCTGTTCTTTTGCCTGCTCATATTCCGGATCCACGTTCTTCGTCCATTTTGCGTATAAGATGGTATCCTTTGTAATGGCAGCGGCAGGATCAAACGCCTTCGTGCACGCATAATCCGTATACCAGCCTTCGAACGTATCGATACCTCTGACCGGATCCTCCGGCATGGAAACGGTTTCCCCGTCCACAACACTGGCATCTGCGATCTCTGTACCTCCTGCTGTCTGGAAGCTTACTTTGTACTGCTTTGTCCAGTCTGCAAACAGATGCAGATCTGCATTCACCGGTGCTGCCTCGGTGTAAGGAACAGTGCAGTTCACATTGCTGTACCAGCCTTTAAATACATAACCTTCTCTTACCGGTGTTTCCGGAAGCTCCCAGCTCTCTCCTGCTTTCACTTTCAGAGAGGATATGGTATTGCCGCCTTTGGTGTCAAAGGTGATCGTAAAGCTGTCCGGTTTTGTCTCTTCACCGCCGCCTAAGCTTTCACCGTATACTTCCACCTCGCACACATGGTTTCCGCCATGGCTGCCGCCGGTAGTCAGGACACTTCCGCGCATATAAATACGGATATAACGTACTTCTTCCCCATCTGCTTCAAAAATTTTGCCTGCAGATGTCTCAGCGTAAGCCTCATCCGGATCTGCCAGTTTTGCATCGGAAAGCAATCCGTATGCCTGATCTGCTCTGGACACAGAGCTGAACAGTACCGTATCCTTCTGATCAAAAACTGCATCTTTCGAAGCGATCACAATGGTATCCTGATAAGTACGCCCATCTGCATAATATCTCCACATTTTCACCTTGTCCAGCTTAAACACATCGCCCAGATCAATCTGGAAATATGCGCTCGTTCCGGCAAGTGCAGCGCTCTCAAAGCTGTCCGCAGTACAGGTGTAGGAATTTGTACCCGTGTCACCGTCGATCATCTTTCCTGCAGGACTCTGAGAGTTGGAAATATCTTCGTCCGTATCTGCACGTTTCACGGATATACGGGAAGCTTCCAGAGGAATCTTACCATTCTCATCCGGAACAATACCGGAGCCGGTACCGCCGGATTCTTCACCCACTGCCGATTTCTTTTCCTCCAGATCTGCCAGCATCAGTGTACTGTTCTTTACCTCTGCTTCGCTTACCTGCATGGAAAGTCCGGCACTTCCAAGTGTCACTGCTGCTGCATCGATATCCCGGATTCCACCTGAAATATCATATTTGCTGTTGCTGAGTGTTCCGTTGATATAAACCTTAATGACACCATTTCTCTCACGGATTCCTGCAACATGTTTCCATGTACCGTCATCCACCGCTTCTTTTGATGTTACAGATACATCACCAACTGTAAATACCAGATTGCCGTCCGCATCGATGGACAGGCTGTATTCATCGCCCTGTTTCAGCAGATCTGCATCTTTTCCCGTTGTACGGATATAAGCAGACACACTGAAGTCCGCATCGCCTGTAATACTGTCGGAAGAAGCCAGATCATAAGCTTTCGTCAATGCGATCGTGTTTTTGCCCTCCAGCTGCGCGTCTGTACTCTCTGTCACGCCGGATGCATTTTTCAGCTCCGAAGCTGTGTAAGCCTTCGCCACCAGATCATTCTCATAATATGGAACCTCAAGATCGTAAGTCTTTGTATTGCCGCTCAGATCCTGAATGCCTGTAAGTCTGACAGAAGCCGTATCTCCCACAGCCAGCGGGCTGCCAAGGGTCAGCGTCACTTTCTTTTCATCTGCTGCCAGATAAATGTCTGTCACAGAATTGCCAGTTACCTGTGCCGATGCTGCCTCCACACTGACACGCTCATCAAAAGTAAGCTCAATTGTTGTGGATGAACCTGTTTTCGCACGGGTAACGGAAGCTGCTGTCTCATCCGCCTCAGTGGAAAGAGACCAGATTCTTGCCTCACCCGGCTGCAGTGTAATGCTTATGGTATCACCGTATCGGAGTGTGGTATATTCCGTCTGGGCATCTGTGGTCTTATAATCCAGAATCGTTGTGCGGATCAAAGTCTTTCCTTCCAGTTCTTCAGAAACACCGATGTTGCGGTCCAGCGTAAAGGTCAGTGTCTTTACACTTGCACTTGGATTTCGCATGGAAATGATACCTTCTTCCTTATCCCAGCAGGAATAACCGTAGGTATTTCCGCCATCCGGTGTGGCACCAAGAAGCTTGGCATTCTTCAGAATGTGATAATTCTTTCTTGCCCAGTCAAGGAATTCTGCATTAACTGCCCATTTTTCTCCCTCATCAATCATTTCCGGACTGTAGTACAGCTCCCAGAAAGCCGTTCCTCTGGTGGCCATCATATACAGATAGGTCTTAAACTCTTCATTTGTCATGGTATTTGCCAGACCGGTATCTGTTTTTCCATAAATCGGATCATGATTATAGACATTGGCCAACGGGAACTGGAACTGTCTTTCCTTTACAAAATCAAAATATCTGCCGTCACGGTAGGACAAAAGCTGATCCACCTGTCTGGTCTGTCCCACACTGATGCGTCCGATATCGTTGCTGTTCTGAATCCAGATGGAATTTGCCCACTGCAGATACCATGGACTGGGATTTACATAACAAGTCAGATTGAACCACAGATTGTCAATGCCGTTCTTTTCTGCATTGGCTCTGAGTGCCTCGATCAGATCAATCCACGCCTCCCAGGTATCCGTGAAATAATACATGCCATTTTTGCCGCCTGTCATATGCTTATGACTGGTGTTGGTACATGCTTTCGTTGCAAAACCATCCAGTTTCCAGTAATTGATCTTGTATGCATCCTGCATCTGTGTGAAGAACTCCGTCAGTTTGGAAACATAACGTCTGTCTCCCACATCAATATCGCCGGACTGTGCATTGTAAGCGCCATAACCGGCATCCTCAATGATACGTCCCATGGCACCATTGAAATTATAACCGCCTCTTGGCCCAAGCCACACGCCAAAACTGGAACCAAAGCTCTCAGCCAGCTGCTGTGCCGGTCTGAAGCCACTTGGGAACTTGTTGTTGAACTCCCAGAAACCGGTCTCATTGTTCGTGGTACCGCAGCGTGCCACGTCATGTACGCCGTATTTTGTAGTGTTGTAGTTATTCCATCCGTCATCCACAACGTAAGAATCCATCGGAATTACGCCGGATTCTGACAGACCTTTTTCCATTCTGGTAAAGGCCGAATCAATATTGGAATCATTGATGGTCATCATGTTGTCATACCAGGAGTTGTACTGGGTACGGAAATCGGTCTTCGTTGCAATGCTGTCAATGTACTCATAGAAATCAGACTGGATGACATCCATGTCTGTGCTTCGCGCCGCACCTGCCACGGTCTGCCATGTCACATATTTGCCGTCCACCGTCATCTGATGATCTTCTTCCAGCTGCCTGAAACTTTTGCCGGAATAATAACGCATATGTGCATTCTGACTGGAATCAATCTCCGTCTCTGTCATCGGGAATTCGCATCCGAAAAACATCCCCTGAATATAAACCGGCTGTCCCAGGGAGATGATGTCACCGCTCATGCCGCCCACGCCGGCTCCCATAACCGGATGTGTCCACACGGCATCCGTCTCATTGACATTCATGGATTCCAGATCAATATAGTCCAGAACCGCATGTTCCGGATCATCCACCTGAATTTCCAGGAACTTACGCATGAAATGATCGCCGTCTTCCATGACAACCTTCATGGTGACATCCCAGTTGACACCATTTTTATAGAAGGTTTCAAACGGAAATTCCACCATAATGCCTGCTTTGGTATCCACAGCACGGATATTTGAGGTATCCAGCGTCATATCACTGGCTTTGATTCTCATTTCCTGTTTGCCTTCCTCTGTGTCAATCGCTTTGCTGTACATCTTGACTTCGGCAGCGGTTGTCCAGGCCTGTCCGGCGGTTTTGGGTGAAACTGCTTTCAGCTCCACATATCTTCCCTTTTTCGCCTCACTGAGATTGACATAGATGCACTCTCTTCCGTTGTAAGTAAAGGTACCTTTTGCGGCCAGATTCTCCGCACTTTCCAATGTAGCTTTGTCATTTCCCACGTACAGTTCATATTCACCGATGTCACCGTTTGTGGAACTGTCCTGACGCGGCAGATAGGAAAATGCAGCAATCGTCTCTTCCTTCTGCATATCAAAGATCAGGTGATGAGGATACGGTGTATCCGGACTGTATTTGCTGTGCCAGATGGTACTTTCATTGTTATCGATGGTATTGGACCCTGGCCCATCCGATGCACCGGGCGTGTTGTTATACTGGTCGCTGGCCTCCGCGCTCCAGCCGCTCCGGTCGATTTCTCCCTCGATCTGGATCGTATCCTGCCGAAGCTGAATGATAAACTCCTCCGATCCACTGGCCGGAACAAAATCCAAATCTGCTCTCTTGTTATCCATTTTCTCTGTGGCAAGCTTTCCGCCGCTGGTATCAAAGACACGCTCCAGATAGACATTGCCAACCGTTACATTACCGTTCTGAATGTCTGCTTTTGCCTCGGTATCAGCCGCATAAGCAACTCCCGGATTCCTTCCCCCAGGGGACACCGGGATACTTGTGATGATCAGCGCGCCCGTCAAAGCAAGGGCTGCCAAACACTTTCCTCTCCGTTTCACAAAATCTCCTCCTTTTGTTGTTTTATGCAATATGTCCATAACCCCCAACATATTAAATAAATTTTAGCATTTCTATCTATATAAGTCAATTTTTCCCTTGTTGGATTATCCAAATATGTAAATTTTTATGTGGATAATCCAATATTTTTCGTTTATTTTCCCATGTGTTTCTCATACGCATCATTTAGGCAAAGCAAAAGAGCTGTCCGTTCTTTCATTTTTTCCAGAACGGACAGCTTTTTAAAAGACTGACTCAATGAGTACTTTTGTATATGCTTTCTTAGGACTGCCGATCACTTCATCCGGTATCCCTTCCTCCACAATACTTCCTTTATACATCACAAGCACCCGGTCACAGAGTGCCTGCACCAGAGCGAGATCATGACAGATCAGCAAAATGGACAGCCCCATCTCCCTCTGCAGCCTGCCAAGCAGTTCCACGATCTGTGCCTGAACCGTCACATCCAGTGCACTGGTTGCCTCATCACAGATAATGAGCTTTGGTTCAACAGACAGAGCTCTGGCAATCGCCGCTCTCTGGCACTGTCCGCCGCTGACTTCATGGGGATATCTTTTCGCATATTCCGGTTCAAGCTCCACCATGCGAAGTAATTCCATCATCCGTTCTCTGGCTTCCGCCTTTTTCATCCCCCGGTTCCTCATGCTTTCCATAATACCGTCGCCAAGACTCCTGCGCGGATCAAAGGAATCCTGCGGCATCTGAAAGACCATCTGTACGTCCTGATAAAGCTCTTTTAAACTTTTTCCTTTCACATCGAGGATTTCCTTTCCATTTATAAGAATACTCCCGCCATCCGGCTTGATCAGATGCGTAATCAGCTTTGCTGTCGTACTTTTGCCGCATCCACTCTCACCTACCAGCCCGAGACATTCTCCTTTTTTCATCTCAAAACTGATATCATTCACCGCTGTGAAAGGTATCTTATTCTTATAGAATACTTTTTTCAGATTTTTTATTTCAAGAATCTTTTCCATATCACTGTCTCCGTATTCTCAGAACCGATCCGATCAGTTTTTTCGTATATTCTTCCTGCGGGTGATAAATAACATCTTCTTTCGTGCCATACTCCACAAGCCTTCCCTGGTACATGACAGCCACACGGTCTGCCATGAACTCCACCAGGCCGATATTGTGAGTAACAACGGCAATCGATGTTCCAAACAGCTCCCGCATTTTCATCATCTCACGCACCACCTGCGCCTGTACGGTTACATCCAGCGCACTGGTCGGCTCATCTGCAAACAGCAGATCCGGATTCAGAATCATCGCCAGCATGATACCCACACGCTGATTCATACCGCCAGATAACTCAAAAGGATAGCTTTTGAGAATTCGTTCTCCATCCTTCAGATTCATTTTATCAAAAAGCGTAAGCGCACGCTCTCTGATGTCCGTTCGATCTGTTTTTTCATGTTCCAGAACACTCTCATACAGTTGGTCTTCAATACTGCGTATCGGACAAAGGGAAGCCTGCGTATTCTGGAATACCATCCCCATCTGCGGACCGCGCATGGTGCGCAGCTCCTCACCCTTAGCATCCACCACATTCTTTCCCTTATAATAAATATCTCCCCTGGTGACTGCACCACTTTTGCCAAGCAGACCCATGCAGGCTTTAATCACCGTGCTTTTTCCGCTTCCGGACTCTCCGACAATCCCCAGAATTTCACCCGGCTGCATCTTAAGCGATACATCCTGTACCACTGCCTGACCGTTATAGCTGATCTCCACGTGCTGTAATTCGAGTAATGGATGTTTCATTCTATCATTCCTCATAATCCAGGTCTGCTGTGATCTCATAATAATCGGACGGATGTGCCTCAAATCCCACCACGTTCGATTTCATAACAAAAGACATCTTCAGATGTGAAGCAAATACAAAACCACAGTCGTCCAGTATGATCTGCTGCATCTTCACTGCCAGTTCCCCGCGTTTTTCTTTGTCAAATTCCTCATGCAGCTGTTTTTCCAGATTTTCCAACTCTTCGTTATAATATTTGCCTCTGTTCTTGGCAGAATCTTTCAGACAATGTGTGGTAAAGAAATACTCCGGATCACCAGTCGGTGCGGCCACAAATGCACTGGCAAAAATATCCCAGTCACCCTTTTCCAGAAAATCCTTCGTATTCTCCGTATTATTCACTTCAACCTGGATCCCGATCTCCTTCAGAGTTGCCTGAACAGACTCTGCAAGCAAAGGAAGCTCCTGACGCCCCGGATAGGTCAGCCATCGAATCTTCAGATTCTCGCCATCTTTATCTACATATCCGTCTCCATCCGTATCTTCCCATCCTGCCTCTGCCAGAAGCTTTTTCGCCTCTTCCGGATTATACTCCGGTGCTGTCACTGCATCGTCACCAAAAGAAAAGCTTGCCGGGAACGCTCCCACCGCTGGTGTCCCGTTTCCGCTTAAAAGATTATTAGTAAATCCTTCCTTGTCAATTCCCATGGCAATGGCTTTTCTCACATGATACTCCTGCAGTGCCGGTGTATCATAATTCATCTGTGCAAAGAAATCCCGGGATGTCTCCGTGGAACTGATCTTATATGCATCATTGTTTTCAAAAAGAGCAAGACTTGCATAAGGAAGTCCCTGGGTGGCATCAATCTCACCGGACTGCATTGCCATAGTCAGCGTATCACCATCCACGATCTCTTTTACATTTACCTTGTCCATCTTGACCTCACCGTCCCAGTAATCGGGGTTCTTTTCCAGGTTGATCTCGGTATCTGTAATATTAACTGCAATAAACGGGCCGGTTCCCGCCACATTGCGATCCTCTGTCACACCATACTCCATGTCAATGATCGCACCATACGGGTCACTCAGATAGTTTAACAGCGCCGGAACCTTCTCATCGGATGTAATGGTGACATCCTGTCCATCTGCTGTGATCTCCCTGATCTTCAGATCACCAGGTGCACGGTCATGTACGGCGATCAGATCCTCCAGACATTCCTTGACTGCCTGTCCGTCCAGCTTTCTGCCACTTGAAAATGTGATATTATCCTTCAGTGTAATCCTTACCGTGTATTCATCAACCTGTTCATAGCTTTCTGCAAGCCATGGTTCCAGCTCCATATTCTCATTAAACTTAAACAATGTCTCACCAACACCGTAACGAACCGTCGACCAGCCGGAATAATCTGAATGAGGATTCAAACCTGTGTTTCCCATCTCAACCCCATAGGCTGTCGTTCCATAATTAAAAACTTTCTCACCTGTTGTCTGACCGGTTACCTTTGACTCCGTTTTTTCAGCAGAGTCTGTACCTGCTGTGGTTGCTTTATTCCTACATCCGGCAAGGCAGCCGGTAATCATTGCTGCCATAAGTAATATGGCAGTCAGCTTTTTTCCTGAATTCTTTTTTCTCATATCCGTTTTTCTCCTCTCTTTTGTCCGTTTTTGGCCTCCGCAGATCCTTTTTCTTATCTTACGCTCTGCCTTGGATCCAGCACATCGCGCACGGTATCCCCCAGCAGATTAAAAAGCATGACTGTGATAAAAATTGCAAAACCAGGGGCAAGAATCACCCAAGGTGAGGTCTGAAGCATACTCCTTCCATTGCTCATCATAGATCCCCACTCGGCAATCGGAGGCTTTGCGCCAAGCCCCAGAAAAGAAAGTCCGGCAATTTCCATCATCATGGTTCCGATGTCCAGCACAGCCGTCACGATAATCGGTCCTGCAATGTTTGGCAGAATATGGCGAACTACGATCTGAAACGATCCACATCCTGAAAGCTTTGCTGCTGCAATATACGGTGCACCTTTTATGGTCATCACCTGGCTTCTGGCAATTCTGGCAAACTTGGGCCAGGAAATGCAGGCCAGTGCTGCCACCGCATTCATAATCCCTCCGCCTGTTACACCGGCAACCGCTATGGCAAATACCATACCAGGGAAAGCAAGAAAAATATCGGAAATCCTCATAACAAAAGCATCTGCTTTCCCTCCGTGATATCCACAGAAAATACCAACCGCCGTACCGGTCACTGTTATGATAACTACCAGGAGCAGCGAAGAATAAATCGTTGTCCTGGAACCCATGATGACTCTGGAAAGCATATCCCTTCCATAGCGGTCTGTACCTAGAATATGCGCTGCATTTGGTGCCTGAAGTGCATTGTTTAAATCCTGAGCATAAGGATCATATGGAACCAGATAAGATGCAAAAGCCGAAATCAGAAGAAGCAGCAGAACCAGCACCGATAGAACCATCAGCTTCTGCTTTGTGTAACCTCTGACCAGCTTCTGCTTTCGTACTGTAACCTTTTTTTCTGTCATCACACTTCCTCCTGCCCAATCCGGATCCGCGGATCCAGATAGTGATAAATCAGATCCGTAATCAGGTTTACCAGTACATAGATAATTGCCATCCAGATCACATATGCCTGAATCACCGGATAATCACGCATTGTGATGGCATCCACCGCCATTTTCCCAACACCGTCCCACATAAAAATGGATTCTACAATGGCTGTCCCGCCAAGCAGAGAACCGATCGACAATGCAAGCAGTGTCACGATGGTCAGCATGGACGCTTTCAGGACACTGAAATACAAAATTTTTCTCTCCTGAACCCCTCTTGCCCGCGCTCCGGATACATAATCCTTATTCATCTCCTCCAGTACAGTCGCACGAACCTGCCTGGTATATTTGGATGCCATGGCAAGCGCAAGAGTCAGGGTCGGCAAAATCACACTCTTCCAGCCCTGTTTATTTCCCATAACAGGGAACCAGCCCAGTTTCAACGCAAACACATAAATCAGCAGCAATGACACGAAAAAGCCCGGCATGGAATTTCCTATAAAACTCAGAAAACGAATCAGATAATCCGTAAACCGATTCTGTTTCACAGCTGCTAATATGCCAAGAGGCACGGAAACCAGAACTGTCAGTAAAATAGATGTGATCGTAAGATAAATGGTGGCCGGCAGCCTGGATACAAAACTGGAAAATACCGGTTTTCCGGAAACATAGGATTTTCCCATATCACCTGTGACTATGCCTTTCAGCCAGACTGCATACTGTACAAGCAGCGGTTTGTCAAGCCCCAGCTCTGCTCTGGCCTGCGCCTTTGCCTCCTCTGACATGACTCCGCCTGTATTGGTCTCCATCACGTCGATGGCATCCGCCGAAGCCGTATGCATCAGGACAAAGGAAAGAAATGTAATGCCAAGCAGAATGGGAATCAGCTGCAGCAATCTTTTCACAACGTATTTTTTCATCTTATCATTCCCTTTTGTAATCTCCTATTTTAATCTGCTACATTATAACAAAAGAAAAACAGCTGTACAACCCTACCACGGGGTTATACAGCCATTCTAATTTACTGTCAATTTATTCCAATTTGGAATAGTTTTTAGCAACAATCCAAATAGTGCAGCCTCTATTTCCGTAATAATAATACTTCTCTCACCCCACAGCCAGAGAGTTTTTCAGAAAATCAACAAAAGACTGTGCCGTTTTTCCCAACGTCTCTCCTTCTCTTTTCAGATAGCCGAACATAAGCTGACTGCTTTCCTGTTCCAATGGGATTCCGTGTTCAATCGTCTGTTTCTCATTCGGAGAGAGGTAGCTTCCACTGATGTTTGCCAGTGTACTCTCTTTCAACATCCGTTCCATAATATAATCACTGTTTGTAACCACCGCTACATCCATCTCTGTCAGATAGTTTCCCTCACCGTTTTTTACCATCCAATAATTATTTTCAGTAAATTCGTCCTGATAACACTGGATAAAACGCAGCTTTCCAAGTTCCGCCTGATCAATTTTACTCTCCCCATAAAGCGGATGTTTCTCCCCCAGATACAACATGGCTTCCAGTTTTACCAGTTCCACAAACTCCAGATGGTTTTTAGCCAGACTGTACTGAAACGAAGCTTCCTGACTGCCCATCACATAAACAAAGCCCAGATCATCTTTACATTCCTGGACTCTCGAAATAATACTCCGTACGCTCGCTGTATAAACCTGACAGTGCAGATTTTCCCCATAATGCTGATTATAAAACTCAGTAAATCTGGTGGCGAACCAGGAACTTGGGTTGCTGGATACATTCAGCCATTCCTCCGCACCGCCTTTTGAAAAATCTCCAAGCATTCCCACCTCCTCAATAATCTTGCATGCATATTTATAAACGTGTTTCCCCTGTGCAGTCAGATGAATGCCTCTCGATTCACGCACAAACAATCTTGCTCCCACCGCCTTTTCCAAAGCTCTTATCATCTTACTTACGTTAGATTGGGTTGTATACAAAACCTTTGCCGCCTCACTGAAGGATCCCACATCTGTACAAACAATAAAACACTGAAGCTGTTTCAGATCGATCACTCCATTATCCTCCTGTTTATGTCTTCGATTTACAGCATTTCTGACCATTCTCCATAAGTAATTGCAGGTCCGTCTGCAACCACCTGAAGGCTTGCTGTCTCATACAAAACGACACCGTTAAATTCTGCTTCAAATACCTCAAGAATTCTCCCCTGGTAATCCTTTACACATCCAAGGATATCCCCTGTTTTTACAATATCACCCGGCTTCTTTTCCGGATACCACAATCCCGTATCTGCTGCAGACAGATAACATACTCTGCCGATTTCTATCGGATGATAATTCCGCTCATCCTTCACTCCTTCATATATCCCAAGACTTACCAAAATGTTCCAGACATCGCGCACATCGGAAAATACTTCTTCCATATTCCAGTCTCCCATGTCCCCCCGCTCAATCAAGATGCTTGGAATACCGGATGCCGCCGCATAATTATAAGCACCGCCGCCCGACACATCGGATCGCACCATATAAGGAACATCTGTCTGCATTGCCATTTTTTTTGAAAGCTCCACAACACTTTTTTCTGCCTTTCCAGGATAATATACATAAGGTGTGAGCTTTTCATAGGCATCTCCACTGTGCAGATCAATATAATAGTCCGCAACCGCCTGCAGCTGGGATGAAATACCAAAAGCAAGCCTGTCAGCTTCCGTTCCATTCAGGCTTCCCGGAAAGACGCGATTGAGATTTTTGCCATCCTCTACACAAAAACTGCCATTTCTGCACTCAAAAGCGCTCCGATTGACCACCTTTACCAGAATCACCGTACCGGAAATCTTCTGCGGATCCAACCTGTCTGAGAGTTCTATGGCAGCCTGTATCCCAACATACTCTGCCGCATGGATACCAGCTGTTATAAGAACCGTTTTTCCTTCCTTTTTACCTCTGAGGACTGAGACAGGAAGTTTAAATTCTCCGCCATTCAGGCTTACAAATCCATCAAACCTGTTTCCTTCCGGTAAATATCTGATATCTTTTGCTTCTATGACTTCTTTCATATTTCCTTACGCTCCCCATACTATGTTTGGCTCATTTGATTACGCGAATCAAAAACATAGGTGTCGGATTATAAAACTCATCCTGTTTTAAGTAGATCCGATCCGATATTCCGGTATCTTCAGACACTGATTCACAGCCGCATGCCCTCAGAAATTCCATATCCCAGAGCGGACGTATTCTTCTGCTGATATCCAGTTCTCGCTTAATGGCATCACATTCTGCAAGCAGTGACCTGTTGACTCGATTGTGCACATGAGATTTCGAAAGATGTTTCCGATCTTCTTCAAAAGTTTCCTTTCCGTAGTCTCCGTCATAATTTAACAGCATACCACCTTTTTTCAATACACGAAGCCATTCACAGTATGCTTTTTCCGGATTCGTCAGGGTCCAGGTCAGATTTCGCGCGATAACAATATCAAAACTTTCATCCGGATACTCCAGGCTTTCCGCATCCATGACATGGAACGGAACGGATACTCCTTCCTCAAAAGCCAGTTCTTCTGCACGTTTGATCATTGCCGCCGTCAGATCAATCCCTTCCACATCATATCCTTCCTTTGCCAGAAGAATAGCAAAAAAACCGCAGCCGGTACCCACATCCAGGATCCTGCAGCTCTTTTTTTTACTCAGATGCTGCCCCATCTCTTTCATCCAGAGGCGTGCCATATAACTGTCAAGCTCTGCATGTCGCAGCTTTTCAAAGTCTTCACTTCGCTCTGTCCAGTAACGGACAATTCTGTCTTTTGTTTCCACCTGTATCTCCTTAAATATACCTATTTCTCCCCGCAGATCATGAATACGGGAGTAGAACTGTAATTTATTTTTTCTGCTTCACTCAAAACTCTTTCTCCGATGTGTCTGTCTGCCCAACAGGAAAGAAATCCGATTTTTTTCATGATTCTCAAATCCCACTCCGGACGCTTCACCGGACTTAAAGGAACCTGTCTGGCAATCTGCTCCATACGGTTAATATCCGTACCTTCATAATAGTCTTCCACCTGATTAACCTTTGCGTTCTGTCGATCCCGCTCATATCCTCTTTTTTTCTTTTCATCGTAGAGGTACGCATACCAGTTTGCGTCAAAATTCAGAATCCTTCCTTTCGGTTTCAGAACTCTGTGCCATTCGGCATAAGCCTCCTTTGGGTGCTCTAAATTCCAGGTTACATTTCGTGTCACAATATAGTCAAAGCTTTCATCCTCAAACAGAAGATTCTGTGCATCCATTCTGTACCACTGAATACGCCCGGCAACCTTTCCTGCATTCTTTTTTGCTTCACAAAGCATTTCTTCCGTACAGTCAACAGCAGTGACCCGATATCCCTCTTCTGCCAGAAGAATAGCGAAAAAACCTGGTCCGGTACCGATATCCAGGATCCTGACCTCTTCTTTTCTCTGTCCAGGAAGCTGTTCCAGAATCACCTGTTTCCATCTATCCTTCTGTACACTCTGCAGTTCCTCCTGGTTCACTCGGGAATAGCCGCCTGCGCGGTCCGTCCAATAACTTCTGATCTCTTCTGATAGTGTCTGATTCCCCATATTCTTTCCTTTTCTTATAATAAAATCTGTAGGTATCAGGGAGCAAAAACTTTTGACCCCAACATCATCTGTAATGAGTTGCCCGACAAATGAGCCAATTGTGAATGTAAATACGATTATCTCCATTCTCACTGTATCCTCATCATACAGATAAAGGGCATCAAAGATGCCCTTTATCATCATGGGATTCCTTTCAAGAAAGATACGAACTGTACCATTTCTATACTCCTCAGATAAAAATTGTACCAATACAAGCGGAGGTATGTATTCAGTAACAAAACTAATTCTTTTGTTGTATCTGTGGTTCTTTTACTATATTACATTTGTGAAACGTTAACAAGCCACCCTGGGGGATAAAATTTCCCATTTTGTATTATTTTTCGTATCTGTTCAGTACCTTCACAGATACGATTCTGGAACAGAGTCGATGGATCAGTTCTTTTTCATGACTGATCACCACAATACCCATCTGATGTGTTTTTGCATAATCCAGCACCAGATTCCAGATCTGTGCCTGTGTAATCGCATCCAGCATGGCCTTGGGCGGCATACCAATTTCCTCAAGCACCTTTTTCATTTTCCACTTCGGATTTAACGCCTGCTCCGGTTTTATGTATCCTGCCAGGATCTTGGCAAGTGTTGTTTTACCATATCCACTGGGGGCAATCAGGCCGGTAACTTCCCCTTCTTCCACCGTAAAATCTACATGATTCAACACCCGGTGATTTCCTGTATAACCAAATTTAATGTTATCTGCTTTAAGTCGCATGGATGCACCTCACCTTTCCGCCTCTGATTATTCTGTAATCCGGCCGCTTTGTTTTACACTCCGCTGTGCAGAGATGTCCTCAATCATGGTAATGTCAATATCCGATCCGGATTCTTTGGCCGTCGTATAGGTGAATGCCACATCTTCCGCCGTCACTTTTTCACCATTTGTAAACACGGCATCGTCCCATATTTTAACCGTCCGGATCAGCTTGTTTTCTTGCCTCTCTTCCTGTAGCTGCTTCCGCTGCAGCATCTGCATTCGAAACTTCCTCTGACTGTCCCAGTGCTTCCGTACCAGAAGCTGCTTTTTGTCCATTCCCACATCCTGCCAGCATCGAAGCTGCCATCACACCGCAGCACAACATGCTTATCCATTTTCTTTTCATTTTTTCCTCCTTTTCCGTACAATCAGTACGCCATTGATTTTTTATAAGGAAAATACTAACAGTCTCAGGATATACCATACAAGCCCCCATGGTGGTTTTTCGTCCTTTTTTTCAGCATTCTCAGATATTTTTTCTCTTTTCTTTCATGATCTATCCCCCCGCACCTCTCATCTTTTCCTGAAACAAGCCTGATTTTTCCTGTTTCTTTTATCCTTCTTCTTTTTAAAAAAATAACCCCCCTGGTAGCTTGAAAAATGAAAAAAGTTTGCTTATCATCGGTTTTAGAGGAAGCGTCAAGTAATGTCTTTTTAACTGCAGTTTTTCATCTGAACATGATAGGCGTTGCCCAAGAAATGAGCCTAACATCGTTTTTTCCCTTAGCTCATGATATAAACAGAACAAAAAGGAGGTTGCTATGCAGGTCAATCTTTTCTTATATGACGATTTCGAGACAATGGATGCACTTAGCCTTGCAGAAATCTTTGGATTTGCACCGGACATTTTTCATGTTAACTATCTGTCCTTACTTGGAGATATTGTAAACAGCAGCCTGAAGTACTGAAAGCACTGCGTCAGGCTGTTGATCGTGCATCTTTTTGTTTATCCGTGGGATCCGGTTCTGTGCTGCTCGCTAAGACAGGGCTGCTTTTCCACCGCAATGCCGTATTGCGAAAGCCCGAAAAAAACTGGAGTCGGTGGGTATCCAGCGGTGTTAACTGGATATCTGACAGAAAATGGATTGATGACGGGAAATACTATAGTGCTTCTGATGTACTTGGAAATATTGACATGGAAAGAACGGGGAATTCAAATGAATCATAATTCAACAGAAACTCATGTCTTGAGCGAAAAAAAGAAAAAAGCGATTCTGAACCGCATTGCGAAAATCATCGGTCATACAAAATCAACCAGGCGTATGGTAGAAAATGGTCGGGACTGCAGCGAAGTCCTGATCCAGATGTCTGCCATCAAAGCCGCAATCAATAATACCGGCAAAGAGATACTAAAAGAATATCTTCAGATGTGCCTGATGGAAAGTATTGAAAACAACGATCCGGAAAGCCTGGAAAAAATACAGAAAGCCATGGAATCCTTTGTAAAATAGCTGTTCATTATTTTCTTTTCAGACTTCGCAGATACAGCTTCTGCTCTTCTGTGATCCGATAACTCTCCACTGCCTTCTGTATCGTCTTATTATGTACCCAGACCGGCAGCTGATTTTCTTCGAGAAAAGGGATGATGGACTCCCACTGTTTCGCCAGAGCAGTGGCAAAATACCAGGCAATCATCATATTGACGTAATATTCACTACTTATGATACGGGAAACCCGTTCGGGATACTTTCTGTCATATTTCTCATCCAGATAGAAGGTCATCAACATCTCGATCCCGAAACGGACGGTGTAGGTATGAGAATCCGACAACCATTTTTCAATTTCCATGTACAGCCGGTCCGTATTTTTTCCAAAACATTTGGGACGGATCCCGTCACAGGTAGCCCAGTTGTCAATATAGGGCAGAAAACGGTTCAGTTCATCGATGCACCGGTCATAATCCCGGATTTGCTCGATCAGAAAACCATGCAGGTTATTCTCTTCATAAAATGTGTGCGGAAGCTCTGTCAGAAAAGATTGTGCACAGGCTTCGTTTTTTATCTTTTTGGCAAACTTACGCAGGTCGGGTGTACGTATTCCGATGATCCGATCCGGATCTACACCTGGAATCAGTTTTTTGTGAAAGTCCCTGTATTTTAAATCCTGCATGCCAAAAAGTTCTTTTTTAATAATATTTTCCATAAAAGCCCCCATAAACTCAGTCTTCTATTTTTTTAATCCAGATCTGTAACAAGAAAAAGGGTGCCGTAAATCCGACACCCTGCTTTCTTTTTTCTTCTGTCATTCTTTTATACCGGATAAGCACCATTTTTGGTATCTGCCGCTGTCGGGTCTACCTTTGTCTGCTGCGCTTCTCTGTATTTAAAGAAATCAACTGCTACCTGTGGGAACAGTGCATAGGTGAGGACATCCTCATCCTGCTGCTTCCACTGTGCCATCTCTTTTTCCAGCTTATCAAGCTCCGGCTCCAGAAGGTCTGCCGGACGGCAGGTGATTACCTTTGCGTCACCGATGCATTTCTTCTGTACCTCTTTGTTGAACGGTTTTACGGTAGCACCATATTTTCCGGAAAGTACATCCTTCGTTTCTTTGGTTACCATCTTATAACGTTCACCCATAATTACGTTAAATACAGCCTGCGTACCAACGATCTGAGAAGACGGAGTTACCAGCGGGCACTCACCCAGATCCTTACGAACACGCGGAACCTCTTCCAGAACATCATAGAACTTGTCTTCTGCATGCTGCTCTTTCAGCTGAGAAGTCAGGTTGGACAGCATACCGCCCGGTACCTGATACAGCAATGTCTTGATGTTTACGCCCATATTCTTCGGATTCAGCAGACCGCTCTCCAGAGCCTCGTCACGAATCGGACGGAAGTGATCTGCGATCTCTGCAAGCAGCGCCTGATCGAAACCGGTGTCGTACGGTGTACCCTTGAAGGTCTCCACCATAACCTCGGTTGCCGGCTGGGAAGTACCAAGTGCAAACGGTGACATAGCGGTATCAATAACATCAACACCTGCCTCAACTGCTTTCAGGTATGTCATGGAAGCAACACCGGAGGTGTAATGGGTATGAAGCTGAATCGGGATCTTAACTGCTTTTTTCAGTGCAGTTACCAGCTCGGTAGCAGTATACGGAAGCAGAAGACCTGCCATATCCTTGATACAGATGGAATCTGCACCCATGCTCTCGATCTGTTTTGCTGTCTTTGTCCAGTAATCCAGTGTGTAGGCATCTCCCAGCGTGTAGGACAGTGCAACCTGTGCATGACCTTTTTCCTTGTTTGCTGCCTTAACTGCTGTTTCAAGGTTTCTCAAATCATTCAGACAGTCAAAAATACGGATGATATCAATACCATTTGCAATGGATTTCTGTACGAAATATTCTACCACATCATCTGCATACGGACGGTAACCCAGGATGTTCTGTCCGCGGAACAGCATCTGCAGCTTTGTATTTTTGAAACCATCACGGAATTTACGAAGTCTCTCCCACGGATCCTCTTTCAGGAAACGTAAGGAAGCATCAAAGGTGGCACCACCCCAGCACTCTACGGAATGGTATCCAACTTTATCCATTTTTTCCACGATTGGAAGCATCTGCTCTGTTGTCATACGGGTGGCAATCAGGGACTGATGCGCGTCACGCAGAATCGTTTCAGTAATCTTGATCGGTTTTTTTGCTTTATTCTGATTTTTTGCATTATCTGCCATGATCCTATATTCCTCCTATATTTATGATGCAAGGGACTGACGGTATCCTTCCCCTGTGATACCGGCTGACCAGAAACGTCTGACCGATATCCTGTTTTGTCCTGCGTGCAGGAGCCGATTGGCACCCGCCGCGCAGGGTTTTGACTTTATACACCGAAAATAGCCATGAAGGTACCGGCCGCAACCGCGGTACCGATAACGCCTGCCACGTTCGGACCCATTGCATGCATCAGAAGGAAGTTGGTGGGATCCGCCTCCGCACCGACCTTCTGCGCTACACGCGCTGCCATAGGTACCGCAGATACACCTGCAGAACCAATCAGCGGGTTGATCTTTCCGCCGGAAAGCTTGCACATCAGCTTGCCAAGCAGCACACCGCCGGCTGTACCAAAAGCAAAGGCAGCCAGACCAAGTGCTACAATTTTCAGCGTATCCAGATTCAGGAATGCCTCAGCGCTGGTGGAAGCACCTACTGAAGTACCAAGCAGGATAACGACGATATACATCAGGGCGTTGGAAGCTGTCTCAGTCAGCTGTTTTACAACGCCGCACTCGCGGAACAGGTTACCAAGCATCAGCATACCTACCAGAGGAGCTGTGGTCGGCAGAATCATACATACAACAATGGTAATAATGATCGGGAACAGGATCTTCTCCAGCTTTGATACCGGACGAAGCTGTTCCATTTTAATTTTACGCTCTTTCTCCGTGGTCAGCAGCTTCATGATTGGCGGCTGAATGATCGGCACCAGAGACATATAAGAATACGCAGCCACTGCGATCGGTCCCATCAGATCTGTCTGGCCAAGTTTACCTGCCAGGAAGATAGAAGTCGGGCCATCTGCTCCACCGATGATGGAGATCGCTGCTGCTGCCTTGCCGTTGAATCCCAGGAAAATAGCCAAGAAGTAGGCAACATAAATACCAAGCTGTGCCGCAGCACCTAAAAGGAAACTCTTTGGATTGGCAATCAGAGGACCGAAGTCCGTCATCGCACCCACACCCATAAAGATCAGGGACGGCAGAATACTCCACTCATCCAGCAAATAAAAGTAATGTAAAAGTCCACCTACGCCGTTTGAGGTCTCTTCCGGTGTCGCCATGATGTCCGGATAGATATTTACCAGAAGCATACCAAACGCAATCGGAACCAGAAGAAGCGGCTCAAATCCTTTTGCAATTGCCAGGAAAAGAAAGACGCAGGCAACTGCGATCATCAGATAATTGCCCCAGGTCAGATTGAAAAACGCCGTCTGGTGAAGCAGGTTGGACAACGTATCTATTACGTATGACATAATTCAACCTCCAATATATTAGTTCATGGTTGCCAGTGCATCACCGGATTCCACTGCATCGCCTGCAGCCACATCGATACTTGCTACCGTTCCGTCCTGCGGTGCAACAACCGGAATCTCCATCTTCATAGCTTCCAGAATGATAATATTATCGCCTGCTTTTACGCTCTGTCCAACAGAAGCTTCAATTTTCAGTACCTTGCCCGGTACGGATGCTGTTACTTTCACAGCGCCTGCGCCTGCAGCCTTCGGTGCTGCTTTCGGAGCTGCCTTTGGAGCAGCCTTCGGTGCTGCCTTTGAAGCTGCTGCTGCCGGTGCAGCACTTCCTGTACCCTCTTCTACTGTTACATCATATGCGGTGCCGTTTACTGTAATTGTATATGTTTTCATCTCGGATCCTCCTCTTAGGCTCTGCGCCAATTCTTTGATTTTTTAATGGAACGGACAACAAAACTGTCGCCTGAAGTATTTTCATAAGCCGCAATCGCTGCGGAAATCACTGCTACCAGCTCCAGATCATCTGCAAAATCTTCATCTGCTGCTTCCGCTGCAGGTACGACTGCTGCTGCCGGTGCGGCCGCAGGTGCCTCTTCCTGTGCTTTTTTCTTTGTCAGATTATCCTGAATCTTTGAAATGTATTTAAACAGTCCGATGACAAAGCTCAGGAACACAAGCATCAGGAATACGATGCCGATACCCATCAGGGTATTCATACCTGCTCTCTGCATGGTCACACTCATCGGATAGTCCACATTATAGCTCATGCTGGTATAAACCTGCTGACCAAGATCCAGAACAAGGGTCACATCTGCTTTTGCCTTTTCAAACTGTGCCACCGTGTTGACGGTCACGATATCATCCTCGCGCTCCACTTCCTGTGAAACGATGGAGGAATAGCTACCCAGCTCATCACGTACACTCTTCCAGGACCCCAGAACGGTGGTTGTAAACGCATCATCCTGCTGCAGATACATATCGATCTCTTCGTCTGTGAAGCCGGCAATCTGGGCGATCAGGCTCTCGGCTGCTGCTTTATAATTCGCCGCTTCCTCTTCTGTCACCTCAGTCTCCGCTGCAAATACACTTACCGACATGGCAAGCGTCATTGCCAGCGCACAAATTACCACTAATAAACTTTTTAATTTTCGTTTCATATTATTCACCTCGCTTAAACCGTGCCATGTTTTTTCATCGGGCGGTCTTCTCTCTTTGTGAATAACATCTCAAAAGCACCAATTACGTATTTTCTGGTATCTTCTGCTTTGATAATCGTATCAAC
Source organism: Lachnospiraceae bacterium (assembly GCA_022769625.1). Taxonomy (GTDB): domain Bacteria; phylum Bacillota; class Clostridia; order Lachnospirales; family Lachnospiraceae; genus Hominisplanchenecus. The sequence goes on from JALEJP010000083.1 coordinate 95,609, forward strand.
ATAGCCACGTCTTGCTGCAGACTCTACACTGCTCTGCAGTTTCGCATACTCTGCTGCTTTGTCATTGATCGTAGCTGCGTCTGCATCCGCATACATGATCTTTGCTGCCAGTTTTGCATCCATCATGCCGATTTCCGCATCATCCCATGCATATGTAAGATCTGCACCGATTGCCTTGCTGTTCATGGCTACATAAGCGCTTCCATAGGCTTTTCCGATGATAACATTTACCTTCGGAACCGTTGCGTCCGCAAAAGTATGAGTCAGCTCTGCAACTGCCTGTGCGATTGTTCTCTCAGAATGCATATCAGCCTTGAAACCGGTTGTATTGGTCAGCGTCAGAACCGGAATATTGAACGCGTCACAGAATCTGACAAACTTTGCAGCCTTCTTTGCACCCTTTGCCGTCAGAACCGGAGCAAACTCTGCACTCTTTTCGCCGTCCTCGCCGTAAACCTCAGTACGGTTTGCAACAGCACCTACGGTTGTCCCGTTTAATCTCAGGAAACCGGTTACCATTTCCTTTGCATAATCAGCCTTTGTCTCAACAAATACCTGATCATCCGCAATGTTGGAAAGAAGAATTGCCGTATCTCCTGCCGCATTTGCCAGATCTGCGCATACGCGGTTCAGGTCATCTGTGCACTCCTCATAGGACATATCATCCTCGTTGTTTGCCGGAAGCATGGTTACCAGTTCGCGGATACCTGCAAGAATCTCCTCTTCGGTACCTGTGAAATCCACAAGACCTGCACTCTCGCTCTGGAATTTTGCAGATGAGGTATCACATTTGGAAATCTCATTGCCATCCAGTGCATTGGGAGAATTTACGAATAATTTTGCCTTTTTGCTCTCCATAAAGGTAAAATCTGTCAGTGCCGGTACCAGTGCCAGTCCGCCGCCGCAGGTTCCGAACACTGCTGTGATCTGCGGAATAATGCCGGATGCCAGAACCTGTTTTGCATAAATCTCACCCAGTGCATTCAGTGCATCCGTTGCCTCCTGCAGACGGATACCTGCACAGTCAATCAGTCCGATGACCGGTGCACCCATTTTCAGTGCCATATCATAAATGCGCGCGATCTTTTTTGCATGCATTTCTCCGATGGTACCACCCAGTACAGATGCATCCTGGCTGTAAACATAAACCAGACTGCCATCTATCACACCGTATCCGGTAATAACACCGTCTGACGGCGTCTCTGTCTGCTTCAGATTGAAATCAGTGCTTCTGGCAGTGATACACCCTCCGATTTCAACAAAGCTGTTCTCATCAAGTAAAGAAGAAATTCTTGTACTTGCCAAGTTTTGTGCTGTATTGCTCATTCTTCAGCCCTCCATTAATGATTTATTAAAAGAAATAACATTTTCTGCCGATTTTAATTGTAAATGTTTTTGAAGGAATTGGCAAGCTTTTTCTCAATTTCGAAAAAATTTTGGTGGATTTTGGAAGATTATCAGCACGTGCCCAGGAACTGTTTCCATACCTTTCCGGCACACCAGGGCAAAGATATCCTCTCCGCCTTCTGCCGGGTGACGATTCTGCGCGTTCCAACCGTTTCGCCATTCAGCAGGATCTCCACCTCTCCCACGGTGCAGCCCTCCTTCACAGGAGCGTAAAGCTTCTCCTTCATCCGGCACCGTACCTCGATCGAGTCTTCCTCCGATGCCAGTATCCGCATACATGCTCCCGCGCCGGGATCCACTCCGGTCTGGATTTTGCATTCATCCAGACGCCTTCCGCTTAGAGGTACACCATTTTCCACCAGAATATCCTCCGTATTCACTGTAAAATCCACCGTCTGAAAATGGTACTGTTCCATCCCATAGAGCATCAGTTTTTTCGTATCACTCCACTTGTAGCTGCGATTATTCGGCCAGCCGCACCCAAGCAATGCCACCACAAAGGTCCGTCCTTCACTCTCAAGTGCACCCACATAACAATAACCTGCTTTTCCGGTAAATCCGGTTTTTCCGGTGAGTGCCCCCTCCATCATTCCAAGAAATGCGTTATGATTGACGCAGGAAAAGCTCCGGCTGCCGGACACATCTGAAAAAACATGGGACTCTGTTCTGGTTATCTCAAGAAACGTCTCCCGCTTTGGCGACTCTTTGATGCAATAGCACAGAATCCTGGCAAGATCGGCTGCCGTGGTGGTATGCCAGCCCCCCTCATCCTCCGCATCCAGACCGTTTGGCGTAACAAAATGTGTATTCCGGCAGCCGATTTCTTCTGCCTTTTCATTCATCATGCGCGCAAATGCCCCCACGCTGCCTGCCGTCTTCTCCGCCAGTATCACAGCTGTATCATTGTGGCTTTCCAGCATCAGAGAGTACAGCAGATCTTTCACATAAAAAGCTTCCTGCTCCTTTACGCCCAGATGTACCTTCGGCTGAGATGCCGCAAG